>SBBQ01000039.1 GCA_005239635.1 Uliginosibacterium gangwonense | reverse complement strand
CAACCTGACCCGTGCTCAGATTCTGCAACAAGCAGGTACGGCGATGCTGGCACAAGCCAACGCTGCACCGCAAAACGTGCTGTCTCTGCTGCGTTAATCAGAGTGATGCCTGAATAAGGCATCCATTCTGAAGACCCTGGGCAGCCTGCTGCCCAGGGTATTTGTACAAGGAGAAGACCATGGGAATTTTGCCCTTAGGTTCTGCTGCGCGACCTCCGGCGCCCCCTCTGGCGGCGTCCACGCCTGCCACGACTGCTTCATCTGTTTCCGATCCCACTGAGCCTCCAAAAGCAGCCACGGCGGCATCAACTCCACCTACGCTCAGCCCAGCAGAAATGGCAGCGGTCGCACGTGAAATTTCAGAGGCATTGAAGCCGGTGGCACAGTCTTTGCATTTCAGTGTTGATGAATCGCTGGGAAGAACCGTTATTGAAGTGATCGACAGTTCTTCACATGAGGTTATTCGCCAAATTCCCACTGAGGAAGCACTACGAATAGCCAAAGCACTGGACAAACTGAAAGGCCTGCTACTGCAACAACGAGCATAGCGAGGCCGGGGGTTCAAAGATGGCAACCATATCGTCTGCAGGTGTTGGGTCAGGACTAGACGTCGCCTCAATCGTGTCACGATTGATGTCGATTGAAAATCAGTCGATGACGGCCCTGAATACCAAACAAAGTAGCTATAACACCCAGCTCTCTGCTTTTGGCAGCATTAAGAGCGCGCTCTCCTCACTTCAGACGGCGGCAAAAGCGCTTGCCACACCGGCAAATTTTTCCTCATTTAAGGCAAGTGTTGCCGATGCGGATGTAATGAGCCTTAGCGCAACCAGCTCAGCTGTGGGTGGAATTTATGATGTCGAAGTACAAGGTTTAGCCCTCGCACAACAAAACGCCAGCGGCTCTGCCTACAACGCGAGCACGGATGTGGTGGCGAGCAGTGCCGGTACGCTCACGGTCACTATTGGAAGTTCATCTGTTGACGTTGCTGTTTCTGCGGGTAGCACGCTCTCGAATCTACGAGACGCCATCAATTCAGCTGGGGCAGGCATATCCGCCACCATTATTACCGGCAAGATTGCAGGGATCGACAAAGCGCAACTCTTCCTCACCTCGACCAAAACGGGCAGTGACGGTAGTTTTAGCCTATCCAATGCGGATGGCAATTTGGCAACACTGCTTGGCAATATCACGAATACGCGTGCCGCACAGGATGCCACGGTTGTCGTTAACGGAGTCACCGTCACGTCAAGTTCAAACTCGGTTACGAATGCGATCGATGGCGTGACGCTCAACCTCAAGACCACAAACACCGGCAGTACAACACCGGTCACGATTGCGTCAGATGCCGAGGCGATTTCAACCAAAATTAATGATTTTGTTAAAGCCTACAACGACACCATTACGCAACTACGCAAACAAAGCACTTTCGACACCAACTCTAAAACGGGTGGCCCCTTAGTGGGCGACAGTACCGTACGCAACATTATCTCCACCTTGCGCTCCACCGTCGCACAGTCCTTCTCGGGTTTATCCGGTGGCGTTGCCACGCTAGCTGACGTAGGTATCACAACGGCAAAAGATGGCACGCTGAGCGTAGACAGCACGAAATTAACAACCGCGCTCAATACTCCCTCTAAAGATGTAGCTGGCCTGTTCGTAAAAGGAAGTAGTACGACGGGAGTTGCATCAGCGATTGAGGCGCTTGCAAAAGGCTATGTCGATATCGAAGGCATTATTGCCGGTCGTACCGATGGCTTGAAATCAACGATTAAGAATCTAGACAACGAAAAGTCGAACTTACAAATTCGTCTTGATGCGATACAAGCTCGATATGAAGCTCAGTTTAGCGCGCTCGATACGATGATATCGAGCATGCAAACAACCAGCACATATCTGGCACAGCAACTCGCCCGACTGTAACTTTTTGCATCACTGGAGCATCACATGTTCACTGCCCTTGCCAATCCACAGCAGGCCTATAAACAAGCAGGTGTTGACGTCGGCATTACCACGGCAGATCCGCATCAATTGATCCTAATGCTGTTTGATGGCGCATTACTCGCTGTATCAGCAGCGTCCATTGCCTTAGATCGGAATGACATTGAGACGCGCGCCCAAGCCATTACGCGTGCAAACGACATTATTAGCAACGGTCTGAAAGTAAGCCTGGATCGCAATGCCGATGCAGAACTGGCTGACCGTTTGGCTGCGCTGTACGACTACATTTGCTCACGACTGTTGTATGCAAGCCTTCACAAACATCGCCCCGCCCTTGATGAAGCTACTCGCCTCTTAGTAGAGCTCAAGGCTGCTTGGGAAGAAATTGGTACGCACGAAGCGTAATTGGAGAAGAACTGAATGAGCGCATTGGCGTTATATAAAAACATGTGCGAACTGTCTGCCCAGATGGTGGTTGCCGCACGTGATAACGATTGGGAATTGCTAACCGGTTTAGAGCATCAAGTAGCGGGCCTGAGAGACCGCTTAGCTGCGAACGATGAAGACGGCTCTGTCACCACGCCTTTGAACGCACATCAACGCGAACAGAAGATTGGCATGATTCGTCAAATTCTGGCTGATGATGCAGAAGTGCGTCGCCACACCGAACCTTGGATGCAGAACGTGCAGCAATTCCTCGGCTCTCAACGCCAAAATCGTCGTGTGCAACAAGCATACGGCGCCCTGTCGAGCTTTCGCTGACACCGGCCCATCGGGCCGTCGCTGACTGCAGGCGCGAATCATGATCCCGAATAATCTGATCGCGCGCCTGCAATCCATGCAGTTCAATACGGTTAATGCGCTACTTGAGGTCGCACCGATCTCAGGCGACCCGCCGCCTTTTAATCCTGGCGACACCTTTTTTGCGCGAATTATCGCGCAGCCCAAGGACGCCGCGCAGCCCAAGGACGCCGCGCAGGCCAAGGCTAACCCACAGGCAGCTAGCAATACTGCAACCTACACCGCTCGAGTCAATCAACAACTCGTTCAGGTTCAGCTAAATCAACCGGCCAATACGGGCCAGGTTTTGCAATTACGCGTTACCGGTGTTCAAGACGGGGCCATTCAAGCGGAACGGGTTATTACACCGGAAGCCAATCGTGTCTTAACTGAAGCGGCTAGCGAACAGTCCAATCCCACACACACAAGTAATAGCACGCCGACTTCGACGCAAGTTACGCTGTCGCAATCAGCCAAGGCGGTTAACGCCACCCCAACGCAGCAGTCCGATGCTAGTGCAGAAGCCAACCAACAAGCCTCCAGCCAAACGCGTTTAAGCCAGACCGGACGCACCATTGCCGACTTATTTGCCAATACGACCCAGAATGGCAAAGGGATTCCCGCATTGTCAATTACACAAAGTGCGGTTTTGGCTGCCAACAGTAGCCAGCCCGCGCAAATCGCCAGTGCATTACAACAAACCCTCTCAAATAGTGGTTTGTTCTACGAATCGCAATTAGCACGGTGGGCGCAGGGTGCAATCGGCAGTAAGCCACTTGAGCAACAGCCGCATGCGGCACATGTTGTCACCACCACAACACAAGCTCAGGGTGTGCAAGAGCATGCCGCTCAGCCCAATGCCGGCAGCGCGGCGGACTCCATTGGCAAAGGCATTGCGCAACGAGAAACCGCCACGCAGGTTACATCTCAAACCTTGCAAGAACAAAGCACGCACGACATTCCGGCAGAATTAAAGCCGCTTGTGCAAAACCAGTTACACAGCTTGTCATCACAACAAGTGCAAGTTCAGCTGACCTTGTGGCCGGGTGTTGAAATGCATTGGCAAATTGACGACCCCGAGCGTCATGCCCAGCAACATGATCGCCAGCAAAGCGCGCAAGGTGGTAACGAACCCAACGAATTGTGGAAGAGCGACTTACGTTTGAGTTTTCCGCGACTCGGTAATATGCAGGCTTCGTTTGAGATTCAAGGCGATACCGTTTCGCTCGCACTCAAAGCTGCACCCGATGCAGCACGCGAGATGGCGCCACTACTCACTGAACTTAAACAAGCTTTTGCCAATGCTGGATTACAGGTTAATGCACTTAACCTCGCGGTAGGTGAATCTGATGCAGCGGTAACCGGAACGCAAGCAAATGGCTAACCAGTTACCAGACGCACAACCCAACCCGCGTCGCCATGCGGTGGCACTCACCTATGCTGAAAGCGACGGTGCGCCGCGTGTGGTGGCTAAAGGTCAGGGCCTTCTTGCCGAAGAGATTATTGTGCGCGCACGTGAGGCGGGCGTGTTTGTACACGAATCACCGGAATTGGTCAGTTTATTAATGGGTTTGGATCTAGATGAACGGATTCCACCCCAGTTATACATTGCCATCGCCGAACTACTTGCTTGGGTGTATCGCATTGAGCAAGAAAAGCCCCAAGCACAAACGCTGCTCGGGCATACTACCTTTAACACCTCGCCGTGATTTTTTGAAATAGGCAACACACATGACTCAGGACACCGCCATCACCCCCGGAACGCAAGGTCACGACGCATCGAATGCGGACTCACCTGATGCCACCTTGCGCTTTGAAATTCGGCCGGGCAGCGATGATGACAAGTACCTACTCAAGGATCGCACCGATATTCTGTATTACCTGCGCTCGCTGCAACAAAAGGGCGCCATGATTTCTGTTTATCCGGGCGAAGGTCCGCAAGCCTTTTTAACGCGCTTGCTCGCCATTGATGAAAAAACAGGCAACCTCATTTTTGACCCCAGCCAGAATGAGCAAGACAATGCGAAAGCCCTCGCCTCGCGTTTGCTCGTATTCATTACACAACTGGACAAGGTGCGAATTCAATTCACACTGCCCGCGCTAGAACTCACCGACTATATCGGCGGCCCCGCCTTTAAGGGTGCCATTCCCGGACAGATGGTGCGCTTGCAACGCCGCGATTACTTCCGCCTGACGGCACCTGCCAACCCACGTATTCACTGTGTCATGTCTGTTAAGGACGAAAACGGCCGTGAACAGCACATCGATATGAACTTGCTGGATATCAGTGGTGGTGGTGTGGGCGTGCTCGTTCCTCCGGTAGGTCTGAGCTTTGTACCCGATACGGTGTTCACCAATGTGCGCATCGCCCTGCCGGAACAAGGCGAGATTTCCGCCTCAATTAAAGTGTGCAATGTATTTACCATTACGCAGCGTGATGGCACCACTCGCACCCGCGCAGGCTGTCAGTTTGTTGGACTTGCTCCACAAATGCGGAGTGCCATTCAACGTTACATCATGCGTGTTGAGCGCGAACGTAGTGAATTAGTCCGCTAAGCGAATGGGTGCGTTAAGGCAGGCCCTCTGTCTTAACCGTATACCGTGATAAGCGGCACAGGTGATCACAAAGGGGTTCAAGAATTTTCTTGAAATTGCTCAAACATTGCCGATAGTGCACATGTAGCTAGCGCCACATCGCACACCGGCTAAAGCATTGGCAAAATACGTTGTGCGAACGATCGTTCACAGGCGGATCGCTATAGGTTTAAACAACCTGACATTTAGCGGCAATTGCTTATACCGTAGCGGAGTTTACGCACTATATTTAGGGTAACGCCGTTATCGTTTAGTGAAGTTGTCAGTTCGATTGTTCATGCAACATCGTAGGAGGCAGCAACATGATGCGCACCATTCCTTTGACTCCGGGCCAAACCTTTCGTCACACACATCGTTCGCTCAACCCGAACGAAGCCGTCCCGGGACGTCCGAGCTTGCTTGAGCAAATTCAAGCGTGCAGCCAAGAGGCAGAACGTCAAAAGTGTTCACTAGACAGCGATGATTCGTCAGATCTCATTGACGAGGATGATTTCGACGACGAAGTCTAACGCGCCCCGCTCGCGCCTATACACTAGGTGAGGCACCGCAATGGGTAATACTAAATTGCCCGTAGTTTCTGGTAGTTTGCTGGCCTGTCATTACTTCAAACCTGTATAATTCAAGCAGTGCTGCTAGCTCATGAACGCATAGCCCTTCAAGTTAGCTGCTTTGCAACAGCCCGTCGTGTTTTACACGCCGACACTGTGCATACGTGTCGGTTCGGTGGTTAAGGTTTGTGCTTATAGTCAGCACAAAAATCTTTCTCTCGCGCCCCCCTACATAATTTTAGGCATTACCTTGGCTGCCTCAACGCGGCAAGTATTGCCCGTGCATTGCCATAGCGCAGACGCGTTTTACACATAACTGGTTTTTTGAATCCCATGAATTTTGCAGAACTCGGCCTTTCAGCCGACATCGTTCGAGCCGTAACTGAATACGGCTATACCTCCCCCACCCCTATTCAACAGCAAGCTATTCCCGCTGTACTCGGTGGCGGAGATTTAATGGCGGGCGCACAAACCGGCACCGGCAAAACAGCCGGCTTTACCCTGCCCTTATTGCAGCGACTGGTTAGCAACCCGCGCAAAACACCTTCACGCTGCACACGTGCACTCGTGCTAGCGCCCACACGTGAATTGGCGGCACAGGTTGAAGAAAGCGTGCGCACGTATGGCAAATACACAGGCCTCAGTTCGGCCGTCATTTTTGGTGGCGTGGGCATCAACCCACAAATCGCATTGCTCAAAAAAGGAATCGATATTGTCGTCGCCACGCCAGGGCGACTGCTGGATCTACACAGCCAAAATGCGATTGATCTGTCGGCAGTTGAAATTCTGGTGCTTGATGAAGCCGACCGCATGCTCGACATGGGGTTTATTCGCGACATTCGCAAGGTATTGGCCCTGTTACCGGCCAAACGACAAAACCTTTTGTTTTCAGCAACGTTTTCGGACGACATCAAAGCCCTTGCAGATAGCCTGCTGAAAAACCCGGCGCTGATTGAAGTTGCACGTCGAAATTCAACGGTTGAAACTGTCGCCCAAACCATTCATCCGGTCGATCGTCACCGCAAAACTGAGCTCCTGATTCACTTAGTGAAGCAGAACGACTGGTCGCAGGTACTCGTCTTCACCCGTACCAAGCACGGCGCAAATCGTTTAGCAGAAAAGCTGGAAAATGCAGGCATTAGTGCCATGGCGATTCACGGCAACAAGAGCCAAAACGCCCGCACCAAGGCCCTGCAAGAATTCAAGGCGGGCAGTCTACGGGTACTTGCGGCAACCGACATTGCTGCGCGCGGCATTGATATTGACCAGCTGCCGCATGTAGTGAACTTGGATTTGCCCAATGTGCCGGAAGATTACGTGCATCGCATTGGCCGTACCGGTCGCGCAGGTGCAAGTGGCGAAGCCATCTCACTGGTTTGCGTCGATGAGCATCAACTGCTGAAAGATATTGAACGCTTTACCAAACGCAGCTTGCCGCAAAAAGTCATTAGCGGTTTTGAGCCAGATCCCAATGCCAAGCCGGAGCCGATTCAAAAAGCCCGTGCACCACGGCCTGCACAAAAGCCGGCAAATGGAGCTCGCAAGCCGTCAAACAATCATGCACCAAAGCAGGCATCAAACAAGCCTGCGTCTAACAAACCCTCACGCCATACACCTGGTCAAGGCCAGGCTCGATCATCCGCAAATAGGCCAGCCCGCAAAGTCGGCACGCATTAACGGATTGCAATCGCTTACTCCGTAATCACAAATAAAAAGGGCAGCCTAGGCTGCCCTTTTTGCCAATGTTATGACTTAAAGCCAAGTCTGACTTAAACCTGCATGTTCATGATGTCCTGATAGGCAGACACCAGCTTATTACGAACCTGCACCATTTGCTGGAACGACAAATTGGCCTTCTGCAAATTGATCATCACATCTTGCAGATTCGTTTCAGGATTGCCAGATGCAAAGTCGACCGTCATCTTGTGTGCATCTTGCTGCGCTTGATTAACTTGGTCGATTGCACTTTTCAGAACCTGACCAAAGTCTGCGCCTTGCGCAGCCTTTGCATCACCCGTGCGGGCGCCTGCCACCTGTGAGGTGGCGCGCAACTCGCCGAGCATCTGTTCTATTCCTCGCGTATCCATCGTCATTGCCTCGCGTTATCGATAAGTCGGTACACGCTGTGTACATCGACCACCGCACAAACTCGCTGTTCAGTGATTAACGGCTATTTTCAGCATAACTGTGCTGCACACTTCACGCCTGCTTTTACCGCACACTTTTTTCACTACAGACTTTTCCACTACACAAACACGGCAAAAATTGCCGCACATGTTTCTATATCTTTAACCTAGCAATCCATGTGCCTGAAAGCGAAACTGGCACTGTCTTTCCTCATCTGTATTTAGGCTTGTTTCTCTTCGAACAAACCTTCATCGCGCCACTGCGCAAGTTTGTAGCGCAGCGTTCGTTCAGAAATCCCCAATTTCTCAACGGCCTTTTTACGTGAGCCGCCCACTGAGGCCAGCGTCGCCAAAATATGTTCGCGCTCTAAATCTTTCATGCGCTCGGGCGATGCAGCCCCCGTATTTGCCAATCCCGCACTTTCATTCGCGGCAGGTAGCTGCGCCGTTTGCGGAGACACCGTGTTGGTTGTGGTGGGCTTTAACGCGCTCGGCAGCAGAATATGTTCTGCCTCAACCACATTGCCCGGTGCCAAAATCACCGCACGTTCCATGGTATTCACCAACTCGCGCACATTGCCCGGCCAGCTATGAGCGGCAAGAATTGCCGCTGCCGCTGCCGACAATTTGAGTTGCCGACCTGAGCGTTGTGCCGCTTGCGTAAGGTGATGTTCAGCCAAGGGCACAATATCGTCTGCACGTTCGCGCAGCGCAGGAATAGCCAAGGGGAAAACGTTCAGGCGGTAATACAAATCTTCGCGGAAGCGACCTGCCTCAACTTCACCTGCCATATTGCGGTTAGTCGTTGCCAATACGCGAATATTCAGCGGAATAGGCTTTTTACCACCCACACGCTCAACCTCGCGCTCTTGTAGCACACGCAATAATTTGGCTTGCAAGGGCAAAGGCATTTCTGAAATTTCATCGAGCAGAATGGTGCCGTCTTGCGCTTGTTCAAACTTACCGGGCTGCGCAGTTTGTGCCCCAGTGAAGGCGCCCTTCTCGTGACCAAACAACGTGGCCTCAAGTAAGTTCTCCGGAATCGCCGCGCAGTTAATCGCCACAAAGGGGCCGCGAGCACGGGCAGACTGGCTGTGGATGTAACGCGCAAATACTTCTTTACCGGTGCCAGATTCGCCGGCTAACAACACGGTGGCATCTGAACCGGCAACGCGCGATGCCAAGCCCAGCAAGTTACGCGTACGCACATCAACCGCTATCAATCCTTCACTTTGCGGCGGCACCAAGGCATAGCGCGCAATGTGTTGCAGCAGCACATCGGGCTCAAAGGGTTTCATCAAAAAATCGCAGGCGCCGCCACGCATAGCAGCCACGGCTTTTTCGACATCGCCAAAAGCAGTCATCAACAACACGGGAAGTTGCGGCTCGAGTTTGCGCACCTGGCTCAATACCTCTAACCCATCCATGGGCGACATACGTAAATCCGACACCACCAAATGCAGCGGGGTACGTCCTAACATCTCTAGCGCCATTGGGCCGCCATCCGCAAGCTGCACCTGATGACCTGCGGCACGGAGGGTAAGCCCCAGCGCATCGCGCAAATCCGGATCATCTTCGACCACTAAAATGGAGAGCGCGGCTTGTGTTGCGGGCAAGTTTGATGCGGTCTTCATGACGCATGCTCCTGAGAAGTCACATTCGGCGCAATGTAGGGAAGGCGCAATTCAAAACAACTTCCTTCACCCTGCCGACTGCTCACTGAAATATCACCGCCATGTGCGCGGGCAACACCGCGTGCAATGGCCAAGCCCAGCCCGGTGCCTTCACTACGGGTGGTAAAAAATGGCTGAAACAATTTCTCTTGCAATGCAGGGTCAATCCCTCGACCACTATCGCACACCTTAATCCGCCACAAACCCTCTGCGCACTGCGCAGAGAGGCGAACCTGTGCGACCTGCGGCGCATTTGCCAATGCCGCGGCGCTGGCTGCCTGCAAGGCGTTTTCCAGCAGATTGGCAATCGCCCCCGCCAGTGCCTTTTCATCACCAACCAATTGAATGTCTGGCTGCGCGGGAATCTCTACCTCAAACTGCACGCGGTGTTGTTGTGCCAACGGCTCAATCGTACCGGCCACTTCTTTGAGCATAGCTTGTACGTTAACCGGCACGCGACCGAGCGTTTCACCCCGCGCAAACAACAGTGTGTCGCGAATCAGTTGTTCTAAATGCTTGAGCCGATCCACCGCACGGCCTGCAATACGCTGACGCTCGGCATCTTCAACCTGTGCCACGTTTTGCAGGTTGCCCACGTACAGCAATGCCGCCGCCAAGGGCGTACGAAGTTGATGCGCCAAGCCAGCCGCTAACTCACCCATTGCGGCCAAACGTTCATTGCGGGCTGCTTGTGCTTTAAGTTCGTGCGCTTGGGTTACGTCATGCAGCAGCACCAGACGACCTTCGCCGGAAGCCAGTTCTACTTCATTCACTGACAAGCGACGTAGCGCACCGAGCGGGTCGGACTGCTCACCGATGGCCTCGCACTGCATTTCATGCGCAGCCTCGGTTGCCTGCAAGCGCGCTGCATGCTTTTGCCAATCGCTGCCTAGCATTTGCGTCCCGAACAACTGCGTCGCCGCAGGGTTGGCTTGATCAACCAGACCCTTACGATCTAACAACACCACCGCCGCAGGTAGCTCATTCAACAGCGTGGTGAGCTTTTCTGTGAGATGGGCTTTTTCTTCATACTGCCGACGCAGCTTGCCGTTGGCCTCGGCCAACTCGCCCGTCAGTTGTTCAACCTGTGTTTGTAGCGCGCTATAAGCGCCCGACAGCTCTTCTGAAGCTTGGTTGAAGATACGAAACGCTTCAGCCAAGCGCTGCACTTCTTCTTCGTTATGGCCGCCCGCCTTTTCATCCGGTACGGGTTTTGCCACTCCCGTGTTGATGCATTCCATACCGGTTTCTGGCAGGTGCTCAAAATCGGGTGACAACAGGTTATGCACGTCCACAGCCCCATCCACCGGCATCGCGCTGGGCAGGCCAGGGGCGGTGGAATCGTTGGCGGCGGCAGGTTCTGCCGTATGTGCGGTACCAGTGTTCATATGAATAGTCGGGTTCCGGTTTTTCAGACGCTCGCAGCCTAACAGCCCGCCACCCTTCGCCTGAGCACGATTAGCAGGAGGTTTTGCCCTTTATTCGACCTTACAGCCAGGCATCGGCAGTCGCACAATCGCCCCACGTGAAAAGCGGCAAAAATTGCCTGCGCCCCCTGAGTAACACGGCGCAAGCGGCACTAAGCGCCGTAGCAGCAAGCATCAAGCCAGCTTAGGCCGGCGAATTACATCGGTCACACACTACTTTTAAGCAGCACAAACGAGAATCTGGAATCCAACATGGCTGATCAAACCTATCCTGTTCCTGCCGGCCCCGCCGCCGCGCTGCATCAGATTGGCAGAATGCCCATCAACCAGAAGATTTCCTTACTAGGACTTCTGGCGTTGATCATTGCTGTGGTCGTCGGCCTCTGGTTATGGAGCCGCCAGCCGGATTACACGGTGCTGTTTTCAAACATCGACCAGAAAGACAGCAGTGCGATTACGCAAGCGCTGACACAAATGAATGTGGGCTACCAGTTCTCGGAAGGTGGCGGCGCCATTCTGGTTCCCAGCAATGTGGTACACGACGTGCGTTTAAAACTGGCTTCGCAAGGTTTGCCAAAGGGTGGCTTTGTGGGCTTTGAGTTAATGGAAAACCAAAAGCTCGGTATTTCACAATTTGCCGAGCAAGTGAATTACCAGCGCGCATTAGAAGGTGAGTTGTCGCGCACGATTACCAGTTTGTCTGCCGTCAGCTCTGCGCGTGTGCATTTAGCTATTCCACGCCAAAGCGGCTTTCTGCGTGACGACAACAAGCCCTCCGCTTCGGTTGTGTTGGCCTTGGGCGGTCGCGTGCTCGACCCTGCGCAAGTAGCAGGGGTTGTGCATCTCGTTGCATCCAGCGTGCCGCAATTGTCGCCCGATGATGTTTCCGTGATTGATGAGCGAGGCTCATTACTGTCTGGGCGAAATGGTAAAACGGCGCGCGCAAGCGGACTCGATGATAGTCAGCTGGGTTATCTCCGCGACATGGAAGAAAGTTATGTTCAACGTATCGAAACGATTCTTGAACCGGTTGTCGGTCGCGGCAATGTAAAAGCCCAGGTCAGCGCCGATCTCGATTTCAACCAAACCGAGCAAACAGCAGAAACCTACAAACCGAATCCTGCCAACGACGCAGCGATTCGCAGCCAACAAATCAGCGAGTCATCAAACGATGCAGGCAGTGGCCCCGCAGCAGGTGTGCCGGGCGCGCTGTCTAATCAGCCGCCGTCACCCGCAACCGCCCCGCTCACCAACCCACCCGCCCCAGGAGCCGGCGCTGCTGCAGCAGGTGGCGCAGGCGGTAATCAAAGCGCACGTAAGGACTCCACCGTTAATTACGAACTCGATAAAACTGTACGCCATGTGAAGCAGGCGGTTGGTCAAGTGAAGCGTCTGTCTGTCGCTGTTGTGGTGAACCACAAAGTAGAAAAGCTCCCGGATGGTAAGACCAAGACTACACCCCTTACCCCCCCAGAGATGAAACAGATTGATGCATTGGTGCGTGAAGCGATGGGCTATAACAAAGAACGCGGTGACACGGTGAGCGTTGCAAACACTGCTTTCCGCGCAGTTGAAACACCTGAAGGTGATAGCCCACCGATTTGGAAAGACGCTGGCATTAGCAGCATGTTGCGTGACTTGCTCAAGTACGGTTTAGCAATCGGTTTGGCTGGATACCTGATCTTTGGTGTCATCAAGCCATTGGCAAAGCAGCTGATGGAACCGCCACCGCCGCCACCGCTGCGTGAGCTGACGCCAGATCAAATTGCTGAAATGCAAGCCAGCGGTGAAATGACACCGCAGATGCAAGCGCAACTGAGTTACGAACAAAAAGTGACACAGGCCCGTGAAATGGCCAAGAGCGACCCCAAGATGATCGCAGGCGTGATCAAAGATTGGGTCGGCGCTGAAGGGAGCTGAACATGAACAATGACGGCATCGAAAAAGCAGCATTGCTACTGGTCACACTCGGCGAAGCGGAGGCTGCAGAGGTGCTCAAGCATCTTGGCCCGCGCGAGGTGCAGAAGATTGGCCAAGCCATGGCGCAGATCAAAGGTGTGCCGCGTGACCGTGTTGAGGTTGTACTCACTGAGCTTGAGTCACAAGCAGCGAACGGTGCCAAGGTCGGTGCCGATGAAGAACTGATTCGCGGCATGCTGACCAAGGCACTGGGCGAAGAGCGTGCCGGCCATTTGTTGTCGCGCATTTTGTCGGACTCCGACACGGCCGGTATTGAATCATTAAAGTGGATGGACGCACCGACGGTGGCGGACCTCATTAAGAATGAGCACCCACAAATTATTACCACGATCTTGGTTCATCTTGAGTTTGATCACGCCGCAGAAATTCTGAAGCAATTCACAGAGCGTTTGCGTAACGACGTGATGTTGCGCATCGCCACCCTCGACGGCGTACAGCCCATCGCCTTGCAAGAACTGAATGACGCCATGGCGCGCGTGCTGTCTGGTTCACAAAAAATGAAGAAGTCGAATCTGGGCGGCATCAAAGCCGCTGCAGAAATTTTGGGCTTTATTGGCACCGCAAATGAAACTGTGGTGCTCGACGCGGTGCGTGATTACGACCCCGAATTGGCCCAGAACATCATGGATCAGATGTTCGTATTCGAAAACCTGCTCGATATCGACGACCGCGGCATCCAAACCCTGCTGCGCGAAGTACAAGGCGAGCAATTGGTGCTGGCACTCAAGGGTGCGTCCGAAGCCCTGCGCGAAAAAATCTTCAAGAACATGTCACAACGTGCTGCAGAAATGTTGCGCGAGGACTTGGAATCGCGCGGCCCGGTCAAACTTTCCGAAGTTGAAACCGAGCAGAAAGAAATCCTCAAAATCGCACGTCGTCTGGCAGAAGAAGGCCAGATCATGATGGGCGGCAAGGGTTCAGAAGAACAGATGGTTTGATCCGTATTCCATCAAACCTAAAACACCACACGGAACCCAGTCGCCATGGCCAACAGTATGTTGTTTGATAAGAACACAGACTACGAACGCTGGACGCCGCCCTCGCTTGGCAGCACCAGTTCGCTCACTGCCGCACGCAGCGCGCACTCGGCCACCATCGATGCAGACCAACCTGACCCAAGTCTGCGCTGGCCCACAGCCGGTGAACTCGAACAGATTCACAACGACGCGCACCGCGAAGGCTATGCCGCCGGATATGAAGAAGGTACGGCGCGCGTGCGTATGGAAGCCGCACGTTTGCATACGCTGTTCGAGCAATTAGAACAAGCGCTGTCGGACTGGAATGATGGTGTGGCACGTGAAGTCGCCGAGCTAGGGATTGAAATTGCGCGGCAAGTGATTGATCAGTCGCTCGTGATTAACCCACAAGCGGTTACCGAAGTGGTGCGCGAAGCGATTGCACAACTACCGCAACAACATACCAGCGTGTTTCTCAATCCTGAAGATGCAACGCTAGTCCGCACACAAATTGGCGAACAACTCAGCCACGCAGGTCATCGCATTTTTGAAGATGCTGCACTCTCACGCGGTGGTTGTCGTGTTGAAGCTTCGGGCAGCCAGATTGATGGCACGCTTGAAACACGCTGGCGCCGTGTAGTGGAACCCTTAACCAAGAACGCACAATGGGTGGAGCGCCACGAATGAGCACAGAAATTAAGGCCGAGGCCAACCCCAATGCTAGCGCCAACCCCTACTCAAGCCAGCTCAAGCAGTTTCTAACTGACTGCAAATCACTGGCTGAATCCGCACAACCTTTCCAATTATCGGGACGACTGACGCGCATTAATGGCCTGGTAATGGAAGCAGCCGGCCTGAAACTGCCGCTCGGCTCAGGTTGCAGAGTTGTCGTGCCCGGCATCAATCCTGTCGAAGCTGAAGTGGTCGGTTTCAGTGGCGACAAGTTGTTCATGATGCCAACAGATGACGTAATTGGTTTGGCGCCTGGTGCACAAGTGGTGCCGAACGAAGCGCAACCCCCACGCCCAAGTTGCCATGAACGTTTAGAACCACGACGCCGTGCCTCAGACCGCGCCAAGCATGTGCCGGTTGGTGACAGCTTGTTAGGTCGAGTTGTGGATAGCGCGGGTCGTCCGCTCGATGGCATGGGTCCCATCGTGACCAAGCATCAACGCTCACTACACAGCCGTCCCTACAATCCACTGCAACGTGAGCCGATTCGCCGCACCTTAGATGTTGGCGTGAGAGCCATTAACAGCATGCTCACCATCGGTCGCGGTCAGCGTGTTGGTTTATTCGCAGGCTCCGGCGTTGGTAAGTCTGTTTTGCTGGGCATGATGGCGCGCTACACCGCGGCCGATGTGGTGGTGGTCGGTTTGATCGGCGAACGGGGCCGTGAAGTTAAAGAATTTATTGAACAAATTTTGGGCGAACAGGGCATGGCTCGCTCTGTCGTGGTTGCAGCACCAGCCGACACAAGTCCCTTAATGCGCTTGCAAGGTGCCGCATACGCCACCACCGTGGCCGAACATTTTCGTGACCAAGGTAAGCACGTGCTGTTGATCATGGATTCGCTCACACGCTACGCCATGGCACAGCGTGAAATTGCATTGGCAATTGGCGAGCCACCCGTGACCCGCGGCTATCCCCCGTCTGTATTCGCGCGCTTACCGCAGTTGGTTGAACGTGCGGGCAATGGCCCAGAAGGCGGCGGTTCGATTACCGCGTTTTACACCGTGCTGGCTGAAGGCGACGACCAACAAGATCCGATTGCCGATTCGGCACGGGCCATTCTAGACGGTCACATTGTGCTCACCCGTGCGTTGGCAGATGCGGGCCACTACCCCGCCATTGATATTGAGCAATCAATTTCACGGGCCATGACCAGCTTGATCAAGCCTTCGCACTTCGATTTGATTAAGCAGTTTAAGTCGCTGTACGCACGTTATCAGCGTTCACGCGATTTGATCTCGGTGGGTGCCTACGCACCCGGCTCAGATGCGCAACTTGATTTGGCCGTACAGATGTACCCGCAGCTAGAAGCATTTTTGCAGCAGAACATGTTGGAACGGGAAGGCTATGAAGACGCGGTGGTGAAATTACATCACCTGTTTAATGCCGAGCCGTAAGCAGCACTGCAGCCCATGTAGAAGGCGCACAGAAGTAAGACTCGTTTTGCCAATTAAATTGCCTCAAGAATAACGAACGATCATGCCGCCCAAGTTTCACCTGCAAAGTCTGCTCGATCTCTCGCAATCGCGTATGGATGACGCGGCCAAGCAACTGGCGCAGCTTCTTGCCACAGAGCAAGAAGGCCACAAGCGACTACAGCTTTTGATTGATTATCGTGCCGAATATGAGCGCCGCTTTATGCGCGCCGCGCAAAGTGGCATTTCCCCACGCGAATGGCAAAACTACCAAAGCTTTATTGCCAAACTAGACGATGCCATTGCGCAACAACAAGGCATGGTTGAGGTCTCGCGCAACCAAACCAGTGAAGGCCAAAAACGTTGGTTAGACCAGCGCAATAAGGTCCGTGCATTCGACACATTGTCTGATCGACACCAAGCCCTCATCTTAAAAGAGCAAAACAAGGGGGAGCAAAAACAGTCCGACGAGCACGCAGCCAAACACACCAGCAAATCGTAATTCCAAATATTAGGCGGACTTTGCAAAAACTGGCACGCCACTTGCGATGTCATGTACAGCAAAGGCGATAAAGCTCAAAACCATGACTTCTAGGCAGCACGTCTCGTTTGTAAACAAGGATGCACACCATGTCTGACGCCAGCATCAAATCTGTTAGCCCGGTAAATGCCGTTGCACAGCCCACCCGCGTTAATGCCAACGAACAAGGCAACAACGCCGCTTGCGCCACAGGCAACAGCAACGACGCATGTGCCAATAACACCGCGGCCGAAAACAGCTTCTCGCGCATTCTCCAGCGTCAGCAAACGGCGCAAGACAAAAGCTCATCGCAATCACAAAATTCTGCCGATGACACGGCAGAATCCGCCCAACCGGTGGATGAAGCGGCAATACTTGCCGCACAGGCCGCCCAACAAACTGGCGCCACCATTACGCTCACCCCCGAAGCTTTGGCAGCATTACAAGCCGCAATAGCTCAAACCCAAGTCGGTGTCAGCGCTAGCGGCGCAGGAAATACTGTAGGCCCTGATTTGGGTGACACTGGCAAAGCCAGTGATGTGGCATTGCCAGACGGACTCGATCTGCTCAAAAGCGGAAAACAAGTTGGTGATGGCCATGACAAAACGTTGATGCAATGGCTGCAAACGCAGCAAGCTGGGCAAGATAAATCTGCCGCGATCACGACAACAACCCCCACGAATGTGGCAATGAAGGATGACAAGGCAACACCTGTCAAACATTTCCAAGATACCTTGCAAAGTTTAGGTGAGCCCGTACAAGGCAAGCCAGATCCTCTGTCCGCCAGCGCGGGCCTATCATTGAGCGAACGTGCCGACGTTAAGTCAGCAACTGTCTTAAGCACGCTTAGTGGTGAACGCACGATCCAGAGTGAGTTGCAGCTTCAACTGGCTGCACAACAAGCACTGCAGCAACAAAGTGCTGCGCAAACAGCGGCCCGCGCCAACACAGATTTGCCGATTCACACCCCGCCGGGAACGCGAGCATGGGCAGAGGACGTTGGCACACAACTGAGCTGGATGGTGAATAACAACCTCTCTAAAGCTGAGTTAGTACTCACGCCCCCACACCTTGGCCGCGTGGAAGTTTCCATTACCGTACAAGGCGACCAGACCACGGCCTATTTCGTTTCGCCCAGTACCGCTGTGCGAGATGCAATTGAGCAAGCCTTGCCGCGCTTGCGTGAAACCATGGCAGATGCCGGTATTCAATTAGGCCAAGCGTTCGTAGGCCACGAATCGTCTGCTTCACAAGGTGAAACCGCTTCGCGCAGTAGCCGCAACGCAAACTCGGAAGACATTGGTCGTGTTGAAGAAGCGAGCAGTGCCCCCACAGCAGTAGTGCCCCGCGCACGATTGGGCATGGTCGATTTGTTTGCTTAATTGAGCCTCGAACTTGATGGCTCAATCACGAAAAATAGAGAAAGACGTAGAAAGCGCTTAATTAAAGGGTATTGCGTGCCGTTATTCCAACGATGAAGCTCTGTCTACTCAGGGCAGAATCGTGATGAATAAGGAGCTGTTTCATGTCCAAAGCCGCAACTGCCCCCGAAGGCGAAGGCGCTGCCGAAGCCCCGAAGAAAAAGGGCAAGATGATGATTATCCTGATCGCCGTGGCCGTATTAGTCCTTGGCGGTGGGGGCGCAGCCTACTTCATGATGGCCAAAAAGAAGGCCGCTGAAGAAGAAGCTGCTGCTGCAGAAGCCGATGGCGGTGATAGCCATGACAAGAAGGGCAAGAAAGGCAAAGCGAAAGATGGCAAAGAACATCCGCCTGCTTTCGTGAACCTGGAAGCCTTTACGGTCAATCTGCGCACAGAAGACAACGCTGAGCAATATTTGCAAGCTGTGGTGGCGCTGAAAGTTGAAGACCCGACTTCTGCAGATAAGCTGAAAGAATATATGCCAGAAATTCGGCACAAGATTCTGCTTATGCTGTCGAGTAAAAAGGCGGTAGAGATTAACCCGCCCGAGGGGCGTGAAGAATTGGCGAGTGCCATGCGTGAAGCGATTAACGAGGTGGTTTCTGGGGACCCGGAAGAACCCGTGCTAAGCGTGTTGTTTACCTCATTCATTATTCAGTAATCTGATACCGGCTAGGAACCCCGCCATGTCTGATTTTCTCTCACAAGATGAAGTTGATGCTCTGCTCAAGGGCGTCACGGGAGAAGTCGACGAACCCGAGGCGGGGAATGACGACCCAGAAGGTATTCGCAATTACAACCTAGCAACACAAGAACGCATCGTGCGTGGGCGCATGCCCACGCTGGAGTTGATTCACGAACGGTTTGCACGTTATTTGCGCATCGGTCTATTCAACTTCATGCGTCGCAACGCAGAAATTTCCGTCGGCCCCATCCGCGTACAAAAGTACAGCGAGTTTGTGCGCAACTTGGTGGTACCCACCAACTTGAACCTGGTACAGATCAAACCCCTGCGCGGTACAGGGCTGGTAGTGTTTGATCCGAACCTTGTGTTCTTGGTTGTCGACAATCTGTTTGGAAGTGACGGGCGTTTTCATACCCGTGTAGAAGGTCGCGACTTTACGCCGACCGAGCAGCGCATCATTCACGGCATGCTCGATGTGGTGTTCACCGAACTGCAAAAAGCATGGCAACCGGTGTACCCACTGCACTATGAATACGTGCGGTCGGAAATGAACTCGCAATTTGCCAATATCGCCACCCCGTCTGAAATTGTGGTGGCCACCACCTTCCAAATCGAGTTCTCAGGCGCGTCCGCTGAAATGCACCTGTGTGTGCCCTACTCCATGCTGGAGCCGATTCGCGATTTGCTCAACAGCGCCATGCAAGGCGACACCGTTTCCAGCGACAACCGCTGGATTACCACGCTCACCTCCCAATTACAAACAGCCGAAGTTGAAATCGTCGCTGAGTTGGGTACGGGCATGGCAACGCTGCGCGACATTAACGACCTTAAAGTGGGCGACATTTTGCCGTTGGATATTAAAGAAACTGTCGAGGGGCGGATTTCTGGAATTCCTGTTTTGGATTGCCGTTACGGTATCCAGAATGGCAAATATGCTTTGCGTGTCGAAAAATTTCTGATGAGCGCCGAAGAAGCGCTACAAACCAAGTAAACGGAGCAGAAGGCCATGACAGACGCTGCCGAAACCAACGATCAAGCAACCAGCGCGGAAGACGATTGGGCCGCCGCCATGGCCGAACAGGCCACGGTGGACGCCGCAGCACAAGCAGAAGCTCAGCCTGCGCAGATCTTCCAAAGCTTTGGTGAAGCCGCCAATAAAGCAGGCGGCATGAACGACTTCGACATGATTCTGGACATTCCTGTTCAGCTCTCCGTCGAACTCGGTCGCACCCGCATTTCCATTCGCAACCTGCTGCAACTGGGCCACGGCTCAGTGGTTGAGCTGGATGCACTGGCGGGTGAACCGATGGATGTGCTGGTGAATGGCACGCTTATCGCGCAAGGCGAAGTGGTGGTGGTGAATGACAAGTTTGGTATTCGCCTCACCGACATCATCACGCCGTCAGAACGCATGCGTAAGATTAATCGGTAAGGTACTCAGGCCAAGGCACTCAGTCTTCCCCCTGTGCTGTGCTTGCACAGCACCTGCACCACGCGGGCAGTCCCTCACGGGCCTGCCCGTTTTTTATCCCGCACCACGGTTATTGGCAAATCGCAAGTCCTATTGGCAGGGCATTCTGCCCTCTAGTGGCAGAAATTGCCGCCTTTTTCCCCGTCTTATTGCCCTAAAGCATTGTGCGCCCCGCCACTATGCTACGTCACATGAAAACCCCAACACATTTCCGCACATCACCGCTGGTTTGCTGCGCTAGCGCAGTGGCTGCCGCCTTGCCGGTTTGGGCACACGCAGCAGATGTGTCCAATCCGCCCAGTACGGGCAGCAGCGTTGTACAAATGCTGCTCGGCCTCGCTGCTGTGATCATTGTGCTGTTTGCTGCCTTGCATGTACTCAAGCGCATCGGTGTTGCACGGGGCTTGCCTAGTGGACTGATGCGCGTCATTGGCGGCATTGGCATTGGCACACGTGAAAAGGTGGTGATTGTTGAAGTGGGTGAAACATGGCTCGTACTGGGTGTAGCGCCCGGACAGATCAGCACGCTACACACACTCCCCAAGCAACAAGAGCATGCAAAAACCGCGGGCAGTCCCCTAGCGAACCAACCTGATTTTGGGGGTTGGCTGAAGAATGTGATTGAACGTCGCAGCCAAGATGTTGGCAACAAGGCCAACAAAGGCACGAACGGAGATGCATCATGATGCGAATGCAACTCCGCAGTATTGTTTTAGCTTCTTTGGCCTTGGCGTCAGTGCTGATTGCGAACGCCGCAAGCGCGCAAGCGTTGCCGGCGCTCACCACATCGCAAGGCGCAGGTGGCACAACCTATTCTCTGTCTATTCAAACACTGCTGATTTTGTCGGCATTGTCATTTTTGCCCGCCGTGCTGCTCATGATGACAAGCTTTACGCGCATCATCATCGTATTGTCTTTGTTGCGCCAAGCACTGGGTACGACGACAAGCCCCCCCAATCAAGTACTGATTGGTTTGGCGTTATTTCTCACTTTTGCAGTGATGTCACCTGTAGGCGAAAAGATTTACGCAGAGGCCTATTTGCCGCTATCGAAGAACGAAATTAACTTCGATGTGGCACTGGATCGTGCAACCGTTCCACTCAAAGGCTTCATGCTCAAGCAAGCCCGCCAACCCGACTTGGAATTGTTTTCGCGTATTACGCACACACCCAAGGTCAATAAAGCAGAAGAGTTACCGATGCGCGTGGTCATTCCCGCATTTGTAACCTCGGAGCTAAAAACCGCTTTTCAGATCAGCTTCGTTATTTTCATTCCCTTCCTCATTATCGACATGGTGGTGGCCTCGGTGCTGATGTCGATGGGCATGATGATGATGTCGCCGGTGATTGTTTCGTTACCTTTCAAGATCATGCTGTTTGTGTTGGTCGATGGTTGGAATTTACTGGTCGGCACCTTGGTCGCCAGTTTTGGTTAAACGGAGAATGTGATGACCCCCGCTACCGTTGTTGAAATCGGCCGTTCAGCCGTTGAAGTGATGTTGCTGGTTTCGGCCCCGATGTTTATCGCTGCACTTGTGACGGGTTTGATTGTCAGCATTTTTCAGGCTGCGACCCAAATCAATGAAATGACACTCACCTTCGTACCGAAGTTGGTGGTGATTTTTGGCGTACTCGTATTGGCAGGCCCATGGATGCTCACGTTACTGACCGACTATATTCGCCGTCTATTTGAGAGCATTCCGGGACTGATAGGTTGACAGGCAAAGCCTTGTCATTGTCTGCCAAAAGGCTGTGATGGCCAGGGTTGGGCCTACTTTGCCAAGCGGGCACGTGTTTGCCAATTGGGACTAAAGAGATTCAAGAATTCGTGAGAAGTGCCGTAGAACCTGCGAGCAGCTTTTCTAGCGGCACCGAATAAAATTCAAGGAGATTCACATGGGCTTGTTTGGCAAATCAATGCGCGAAGAAGAACTTGAGGAACAACTGCATACACTCAAGAGCGAAGTCACCACCTTGCGCAAGGAAAATCACGCACTCGAAGAAGAAGCCCGTGATCTGCGCACACGCACGAACGAAGCAGAAGAATTTGTCGGCACGCTGAAGCTGGTGAGCCGTAGCTTGGGCGAATTTGGCGAGTCCATGCTGACTTCACAAAAGGGCCTGGCCGAAATGAACAGCACGCTCGAATCTAAGCGTGATGACGCCGCCCGCTCCATCGAAATTACCGATGCCAGCCGCAACACCATGAATGCTTTTAATAGCAACTTGGCTGAGCTATCGAACGATTCACGTTCCACCATGGAACAAGTGCGTGGCCTGAACACCTCCACACAAAAAATTAGCGACATTCTGGCGCTGATTAAAGACATTGCCGACCAAACCAACTTGCTGGCATTGAATGCGGCAATTGAAGCTGCTCGCGCAGGCGAAGCGGGTCGTGGTTTTGCGGTGGTTGCGGACGAAGTACGTAAACTGGCCGAACGCACCACTTCCGCCACCAGTGAAATTGGTCAATTGTTGACGTCAATTCAGTCAGACACCGAATCTGCACTGTCCAGCATTGAGAACCTCTCAGGTCAAGCCGGTCGTTTTGCCACCGAAGGCGATAGTGCGGCCAGCCGTTTGGAAGAAGTCGCCACCCTCACAAATAGCATTTCCGCTTCTTCAGATCTCGCACAACTGCGCGGCTTTGTTGAATTGGCAAAGCTTGATCATCTGGTCTTCAAGTTTGATGTGTACCAAGTGTTCTTCGGTACCAACCGCAAGACACCAGAAGAAATTGGTTCGCATACCAACTGCCGTCTGGGTCATTGGTATTACGAAGGCGAAGGTCGCACGCGTTTTGCAGGTCTGGATGGTTATGCCAATTTGGAAAGCGCGCACAAAGAATTCCACCGTCTGGGCCGCGATGCTGTTTCGCAGTTCAACGCAGGACGCCCGAATGACAGCGCCAACAGCCTGAGCAAGATGGAAGCCGCGAGCCTACAAGTTGTAGACTCGTTGGATCGCATGGTCGCTGACCTGTCATCCAACGTAACGGTATAACGGACAGGCCACGCCGTATCGTGGCCCGTTTTTGTAACGACCTCCCCTGGGCGACATGCTAAGCATCACATCAACGCAACTCGACGCTTGGCTTGTCGCTTTTTTCTTCCCATTAGCGCGTATTCTCGCGCTCATTGCGACCTCACCCGTTTTCTCGACGGCCGGTGTTCCCGGAACAGTTAAATTAGGACTCGGCATTGCCCTAACGGTTGCCGTTTCATCTGCACTTCCGCCCATGCCCGCTATTTCACCGGGCAGCTGGGAAGGCATGCTGCTGCTAATTCAGCAAATCTTAATTGGTGTTGCGATGGGATTCTCGCTGCGCATCGCATTTGCTGCGATTGATTTTGCGGGTGAGCTGATTGGGCTTCAGATGGGTTTATCGTTCGCGCAATTCTATGATCCCAACGCAGGTGGCAGCGTTTCTGTCATCACACAGTTCTTGGGATTTCTTGCCGTGCTGATTTTCATGAGCATGGATGGCCATCTCATGTTGTTGCAGCTCTTGGTGCAAAGTTTCACTTGGTGGCCCGTCGGTTCTGGCAGTCAATTACACGCTGCGGCAGTCGTAAGCTGGGGAGCTTCGCTTTTTTCTTCCGGCTTACTGTTGGCTTTGCCAATCATTACGGCATTGCTCATTGTGAATCTGGCGCTCGGCGTATTGACTCGCGCTGCACCACAACTCAACCTATTTGCTGTGGGTTTCCCCGTCACCATTACCGTCGGTTTTGGCTTGGTTTTTCTATCATTGCCGTTCTTATCACCGGGTTTTATGCGGGTATTTGAACAAGGGCTCAATGCGGTCGGACAGCTTGCCACAATGGGCGCGCCTTAGCTGACGCTTGCCGTCAGTGCGCTGAACCACGGAATGTGTGGCAGCTTGATCTGTGGGGTGTAGCTAGTTTGTTATTGCATGCCCCGCACTAACTGCACAACACCCTCTCCCTTACGTTGCGGTACGAAACCTGACTCGAGAGATTCGTTGTAACTCAGAATCTCATAGCCCGCATAACCGCGCTCTCGCACCAATGTTTCAATGCGGCGTTGAAATGTTTGTCGAGCCTCACCTGCCCCACCGGTGTAAAAGCGCTTCATTTTCATCGTAAGTAAAATTTGATCATCGGCGAGTCGCGCTTCACTGATGTCCCAATTGGGCGCGAGCGGATCAATAACTTTGTACAGCACATAACTGACGCCACCCACCACAATCAGATCTTCCAAACTCCAGATTTGATTCGTGGTGAGCTTCAATGATGCATCGGGAATCACGGCGCCTTGGCGCGGATAAGTACCCGACACACTTGAGCAGCCGACCAAGTTGGCAATCAGCATGGAAAGCGCAAACTTCTGCATGAGATGGGCTCGCATATCCAACTCCAACAACTCAAGACAACACGTTAAAGAGAGACAAATTGCTAATGCGGCTAAAGCTCTGCTGTGCCGCCTGCAAGTTCAACTGATGCTGTGATAACTGACTAATTGCCGAGGCCAGATCCAGATCTTGAATGCTCGACAAGGTGCCTGCATAGTCGTTCGATAAACTTGTGGTGAGGTTTGAGAGCGCATTCAGCTCATTCAATTGACTCCCCGCCATGGAACGTACCGTCATCACACGATTCAATGAGGTATCCATGCCTTCAAGCGCTGTTGTTACCGCGCTCACCGCAGCCGCATTGCCACTCCCCACAATCGGTGTTTCAAGCGCTGTTACCAGTGCGCCCAAGGTTTCAAACATTCCTTCAAACGCATCTGGGCCGGCGGCCGAAGTTGTGGTGTTACGCGAAGGTGCGGTTTGTAATTGGCGCACCCCCTCATCACCGTTATATGTGACTGCGCCACCAATCACCGCTGTGTAAGGCTTGGTGTCTGTTTTGTAGCCGGAGAACATGTAATTTCCGGCGCCATCTTTCGCATTTGCCAATGACAGCAATTGATCATACGAAGCCCGTAGATGTTGCGCCAATGAAGTTCGATCTGAATTGGTCAGCGCGCCATTGGCGGCGTTGACTGCCGTGGCACGTGCTTCTTGCAGCGCATCCGTAACCGAAGAAAGTTGCGCATCCAGTTCTTGCAACGCACTCGTCGCGGCTTTTTGATTCACGCTGTATTGATCCACTACATCTTTGGATTGCTGCACTTCCAATGCACGTGCTGCGCCAACCGGATCGTCCGCTGGCGTAACAATGCGCCGGTTGTTGGCAATCTGTTGCTGTACTTTAAGTAGGTCATAGTTCTGGCGTTGCATGGCGCCCACGCCCAGATCAAACACCATGCCAGTTGAGATGCGCATCATTTCAATGACCCCTTAAATCAATTACCCAACGCGAGGATGGATTGGAAAACTTGCTCTGCAATTTGAATGGTCTTGGCACTGGCTTGATACGCTTGTTGGTAGCGCAGCAAGTTAGCGGCTTCGTCATCCAAGTTAACGCCGGAGACAGAGTCGCGTGCGCTTTTTGCAGATGACAACAAGGTTTCTTGTGCCTTGCCTGTAACCTGTACTTCGCGCGCTTTATTGCCCACGTCGGAAACCAACTGCGAATATGCAGTCTGCAAACCTGCAGTGCTACCCGCCAAGATCTTGGCGGTTTGCAGACCGCCGAGTGCAAGTGCATTACGGTTATCACCCACGCCACTGGCATTGGCTTGAATAACAAATGTATCGCCATTGGCAGGCGTGCCTGTCATCGTGAAACTAAACCCGCCTACGGTGGCAAAGTTAAACGTCTTGCCGGCAGAATCCGTTGCCGGGTTATAAGCCAAGGTGCCGCCGGGGCCACCAGTTACCGTAAATTGGTTGAGCGCTGAGTTAAACGTCAGGGTGATATCACCCCCCGGCGATGCCGCCATTGGCAAACCCGTTGTGGTGCTCACCGAACCGGCAGAAATAGCGCCCGTGCCAGTATTGCTAGAAGTGGATGCAGTGCGAACGGGTGTAGCAGCAGCGACTAAACGCGGGTCTGTTATGGCAACGCGCATGTTAGCTGCGCCCAAGCGAGTGGGCTGTACCAAGAAGGTATCACCCGAAGCCATCGCAGGACTTTGCGACAAAGTGAACCCTTGGTCCGCGGCCGTTGCCACACCAGACAAGGTTGCCGCACTCCAGCTCGTGCTATCACTCAAGCGCAACAAGGTGTAATTTGTGCCGTCGTAAGACAAGCGGTAATCACTCGTTGTGAGCTTGTCGACCGAACCCAGCGTTACACTCACTTGCGCTGCAGCGGCACTGCTATTCGTTGTGCCTGCCACGGCGCGCAATGAGGGCGCAGCAAAGAACAGGCCGCCCAAATTACCCAAGAGATCTTGCCCAAGCTGATGCTGATCATTAAAGCTATCAGCCAGACCCACCGCAACTCGTCCCAAACTATTACGCGCGGGCTCTAAAGTCTCTGTACGAAAGCTCAGCAATGCACCAAGACTTCCGCCGCTCAACAAGCCCTCTTGCAGACGTGTTGTGGTGCCATTGCTGTTGGCATAGGCAACCTCTGTGCGCGTAACATCTTCGAGCCCGCCGACGGCCACTAGATTAAATGCACTACTGCCCACCACCATGGGCTGCCCATTGCCAATAAAGACATTCAGGTTGCCGTTGTCTTCCTTCAAAGTCGTTACGCGAACCTGCTGATTTAACTGACCGATCAACTCATCACGCTGATCCAGCAAATCATTCGGTAAACGCACACCGGCAGAACCTGCCTGAGCGGCAACAATGCGCGTGTTGAGATCGGCAATTTGTGCCGCAAGCGTGTTGATGCTATCCACCGAACGCGAAATTTCATGACTAATGTTGTCATTAATTTCAGCCATTCGAGAATCGAGGGCATTGAAACGCGCAGCTAACGCATTGCCGGACGAAATGAGTGATTGGCGCGCCGCACCCGACGAGGGGTTTGCCGAAAGATCTTGCACCGCACTAAAAAAGCTACTCAATGCCGGTGACAAACCTGCTTGCGTATCGGCCAACAAGCTGTCGAGTTGTGAAATTTGGCTGCTATAGGTGGTCAGCTCATTGCTACGCGCATCCGCTGCCAGCACCTGGGCGCTCAAAAAGTCGCTATAGCTACGGCGAACATCTTGTACCGCCACGCCACGGCCCATATAGCCAGAGCCAGAAAACTGAGGATCAACCGTGGTCTGCACCACGGTTTGTCGGCTATAGCCGGGCGTAGAGGCATTGGCAATGTTATGGCTCGTCGTAGCCAGCCCGATCTGCGCGGCATTTAAGCCAGAAATCCCGATATTCAATGCACTCAGACCCATTTTGCTGCCCCTCAAGGGAATCATTCCGATACCCTCTAACAGCAATTCATGTGCCAGCTTTAGCTTAAGAAAAGCGGGAATTAAACCGTCCAATTCAATAGATAGGCGCCACCCCCCAAACCACCCGAAAGGATATAGGCATTTATTAATGCCATATCGTAATGTACATTACGACGTCATATATCGTCTTTTGCCAATCGAATCCAACACTGAATACGCCAGAGCAAGAAAAGCACCACCCAACATAACAACCATTAGGTCAAAAAGGGCGGAACGTGAGCAGCGAACTATTTCACTATCAGCAGTTTCTTGAAACCATGCCGGATGCGGCATTGTTGGTTAATTCACACGGCACACTCATTGCCGCCAACACCATTGCTCACACGTTGTTTCAATACACACCGTCCACCCTAATTGGCAGGCCGCTCGAGATCTTATTGCCACAACGCGCGCATGCTACCCACGCCACATATTTAAAAGCCTTTTTCACTCAGCAAGGCACGCGACAAATGGGGCAAGGCATCGACCTGAACGGCCAGCGCAGTACGGGAGCACTCTTTCCCGTAGACATCATGCTGCGCACAGTTAACCTAGATGGTGAGCGCTACGCACTCAGTGTGATACGTGACGTCTCCGAACGTAAGAAACTCGAAAACTCACTGAAGGAGGCGCTCGAAGCCGCGCGCCGATACGCGCTCACAGACAGCCTCACCGGCCTAGCCAATTCACGCGCTTTTTATGAACACCTGCAACATGAGATCAACCGACTTCGTCGTGACCTACACCCATTCTGCATTGCCTATGTCGACCTCGACAACTTCAAACCACTAAATGATCTTTTTGGCCATCACGCAGGGGATGAAGCGCTCAGCACGGTTGCCGCAGAAATGCGCCATCAGTTACGTGCTACCGATATTCCGGCGCGGCTCGGCGGTGACGAATTTGCCATCTTGTTGTCGGACACCAATCTTGATGGTGCGCGCGGAGCACTCGAAAAACTGCGCCACTCAATGTTGCTGTGCATGCGCAAAAAAGAATGGCCGATCACCTTTTCAATCGGCGTCATTTGCTGCCAAAACGCCGATATGCTGCCTAATCAAGTTGAACTCATTAAACAAGCTGACCGCCTAATGTATCGCGTGAAGCACGAGGGCAAAAACGGCATTGCGTTTGATCACTATCTTGCGCCCTAAAGCAAGGCAAACGCGCACTTACCAGCCTTGGCTTTTACCCCGTTAAACCTGCACGTAATACTGAACTGCCAATAATGCGCTGCAGTTTGTCTGCGTAGGCCGGGTCGGTTGCATAACCGGAACTTTGCAGTGCGCGCGCAAACCCTGCTGGGTCGGTTTGATTCAACACCTCTGAATAGCGCGGTTGGCTACGCATCAATCGCGCGTAGTCGGCAAAGGCCTCACCATACGAGTTGTAAGCACGGAAACGCTCAACAGATTTGCTGGCCTGGCCATTGGCAAACTCGGTAGTCATGGTATCTACCGTGCCACCCTGCCAGCTTCGACCGGCCTTAATATTAAACAAGTTGAAACTAGGGCTACCGTCCGCACGACGAATTTCGCCTTTCCCCCAGCCAGTTTCAAGTGCCGCTTGAGCGATTAAGAACTGCACCGGAATGCCCGTTGCTTGCGCTGCTTGCACAGCGTGCGGGTACACCTTTTGCACAAATGCCTTCACGTCCGCCGGCACGCCCTGTGTTGCTCCTGCGGCAGATTGAATCGCATCCGCTAATGGTCGAGCTGCAATCTCGCCCGTGCTACCAACACGACCCACGCGAGAACTATTGTTTGCTCCATTGCCACTGTTGATTGGCAAATTCGCATCCGATGCCGATGCCCCAGGCAACGCACCCACGCCTGTAAAAGGAATACTGCTATTGAGTTGCTTGAGCGGTGCGTCCGGGTCGCTCACGGCAGCAGAACGGCTCAACTGCTTTTCAATCATGGCGGCCAAGCCCGTGGCCCCACGTTCGGCCAGTGACTGTGTGAGCTGCTGATCCAGCATGTCGCGGTAGGTGCGACTGCTATCAGAATCAAACATGCCATCTTGCGGGGTGGCATCGCGCATGGCCTTCATGACCATTTGCAGAAAAAGCGCTTCGAATTGTTTGGAGGCGGCTTTTAACGCGTCTGGCGATTGGTCATGCGCCAATCGCTTCAGCTGACTGAGCCCACCGCCATCAATTGCCAGCGATTGTTGCATTAGATGATCTCCAGCTCGGCGCGCAATGCACCTGCGGCCTTCATGGCTTGCAAGATGGCGATCAAATCGCCGGGCTTAGCGCCAATCGCATTGAGCGCTTTAATCACTTCAGCCAGCTTTGCACCGCGTGGCAAGTTGATCAGCGCCCCGCCTTCTTGCTTAATATCAATCTGATTACGCTCGGTGACCACCGTTTGCCCATTCGACAATGCACCCGGCTGGCTCACCACCGGCTCGCTGCTCACAGTGACCGACAAATTGCCATGAGCCACTGCGCAGTTCTCAATCGTCACCGCTTGGTTCATCACCACCGAACCGGTACGCGCATTCACAATCACACGCGCAGAAGGCTGCGCCGGTGTCACGTCAATATTTTCCAGGCGACCAATAAAGGCCACACGTGCATCTGAATCAATTGGTGCGCGTACTTGAATACTGCGACCATCCAGCGCACGCGCCGTACCGGTGCCCAGATTTTGATTCAACGCTTCAACAATACGTTGCGCGGTACCAAAGTCACTATTGTTCAACTCAAGCGTGAGCGAACCACCTTCGCCTACCGGCATGGCAACTGAACGCTCAACCGTGGCACCCGCTGGCACACGACCCACGGACAATTGGTTCACGGTTACAGATGAACCCCCCGCTTGTGCGCCAATCCCACTTACCAGCACATTGCCCTGCGCCATGCCGTAAATCTGGCCATCCGCACCTTTCAACGGTGTCATCAGCAGCGTGCCGCCGCGCAAGCTCTTCGCATTACCCAGTGACGACACTGTGATATCAATTTGCTGGCCTTGGCGTGCAAATGGCGGCAGCGTTGCGGTCACCATTACCGCCGCAACGTTTTTTAATTGCAGCGAGGTACCCGGCGGAATACTCACACCCAAGGTGCCCAACATATTAATAATGGACTGCACGGTAAACGGCGTTTGCGTGGTTTGGTCACCACTGCCATCAAGACCCACGACCAAGCCATAGCCCAGCAATTGGTTGTTCCGCACACCGCCAATACCCGCGAGATCTTTTAGGCGCTCAGCCTGCGCCGATTGGCAAAGCAGCAGCGCTGCAAGCAACCCTAACAGCCCGCGCCAAATCCGTAGTTGTGCGTTCATATTAGCTCCTCAGAATGGCAGGAATGTTAGGAAGAAGCGGCCCAACCAACCCATCACTTGGGCTGAATCGATATAGCCATTCTGGCGATATTCAATCCGTGCATCAGCCACCTGAGTTGAGTTAACTGTATTCGAGGTGGAGATGTTGGTCGGATTCACCACGCCCGAGAAGCGAATGAACTCTTCGCCCTGATTGATGGCCATCTGCTTTTCACCCGAAACCAGCAAATTGCCATTGGGTAAAACCTCAATCACCGTCACCGTGATCGTTCCAGTGAAATCGTTATTGGCTGCGGCATCGCCCTTGCCTGCAAACTTATTCGATGAATCGACGCTCACCGTCAAACCTTGCGCACCCTTACCCGGCACACCCAGTATCGTCGGCACCGTAGTTTCGATCGTCTGGGTACGCTCTGCGGCGGCAGAAGATTTTTTCTGCGCCTGGGTTTTTTCAACAATATCGATCACCAGCGTGTCGCCGATATAGCGCGCACGGCGATCTTCAAATAAAGGACGAGAAATTCCCGGCTGAAAAATCGCGCCGTTGTTCACGACTACTTGAGGGCGGCTTTCAGGGCGAACCGTCATCGGCTGCTGCACAATGCTGGGTGGGGTTGTGGTCAAGCAGCCCGTCAAGCTGGCACTCAGCAGCAGTCCTAAAATTCCGGTTTGATAGCGTTTCATTCCACTTCTCGCTTTATGACTTGTCTAACGTGCCAGTTTCAAATGCTGTTTCAAATACCCTGCCAACTCACGCACCCAAGGTCATCAAAAGCTCAACGCGCGTCTTACAGCTGCGTCAGCTTGCCCAACATTTGGTCAGAGGTTTGAATCGCACGTGAATTAATTTCGTAAGCGCGCTGCGTCTGAATCATGCTCACCAACTCTTCCACCACATTCACGTTCGATGTTTCGACATAACCTTGATTCAAGACCCCCGCACCGTTAATCCCCGGCGTGTTGGGGGTCGGCGTACCACTTGCCGCAGTCTCTTGATAAATATTTTCACCCGCACTTTGCAAGCCACCCGGGTTTACAAAGGTGGCCAGCTGCAAGGTGCCAATCTGTGTCGGCGCGCTTGAGCCGGCAATCGTGGCTGACACCACACCATCACGACCAATCGTGACGGTGACAGCATTTGCAGGAATGGTAATCGCAGGTTGCACCGGGTAACCGTTAGAAGTAACCAGTTGTCCCTGTGCATCTTTTTGGAATGCCCCGTCACGGGTATAACCCAACGTGCCATCCGGCATTTGTACCTGGAAGAAACCTTGGCCAGAAATGGCAATATCCAGCGGGTTGCTGGTTTGATTTAAGTTGCCCTGCGTTTGAATGCGCTCAGTTGCAATCGGGCGCGCACCCGTACCAATTTGCAGGCCAGATGGAATCGTACTTCGTTGTGAAGACTGAGCCCCAGGCTGGCGTAGTGTTTGATACAGCAAGTCTTCAAACACTGCGCGCGCACGTTTAAAGCCATTGGTACTAACGTTTGCCAAGTTATTGGTAATCACGTCCAGCTGTGTTTGCTGAGCATCTAAACCGGTTTTGGCAATCCACAATGAGCGCATCATGATGGGCGACTCCTAGTCTTAACTACGATTATTCAAAATCTGCTGCGCGGCACGATCATCTGCCTCGGCGGTTTGCAGCATCTTGGTTTGCATTTCAAACTGACGCGACAGCGCAATCATCTGCACCATCTGGTCCACCACATTCACATTGCTGCCTTCGAGGTAACCGCCTGCAACGCGCACCTTGTCGTCTTGCTCAGGGGCGCCCGTGGCAGTGCGAAATAAACCGTCATCACCGCGCAGCATCGTCGCTTGTTGTGGATTAACCAGCTTGAGACGGCCCACTGCATTAACGGCGCTCTTTGAACCTGTACGTGGCACCACACTAATCGTGCCATCGTCACCAATCGACACATCGTTATCAGGCGGAATGGTGATTTCGCCGCCATCGCCTAAAACCGGCAAACCGTTGGCCGTTTGCAGAACACCTTCAGGGGAAATTTGGAAGTGACCGTTGCGCGTATAACCTTCGCCTTGCGGGCCTTGCACCGCAAACCAACCGTCACCTTTAATCGCCACGTCTAATGGACGACCCGTCAGTTGCAGCGGACCATTTTCTTGGTTTGCGCCCACGCTCACTTCAACCGCATAAGAGCGTGTAGGCAAACCATCAGAAATGGTGTTCACCGCGCGAAGCTTGTGCTCTTCAGCGCGGTAGCCGGTAGAGGATGCGTTGGCAAGGTTGTGGGCGACAGAAGCTTGACGCTCCATCGTCCACTTAGCACCTGACATCACGACATACACAAGGCGATCCATAGTCCGCTTTCCTGTTTTAACCGTCTGCTCGACACACCGTGCCGAGCACGGTTAATCATCAATTAACGTAGGTTCACCAAGGTCTGCAGCAGCTGATCTTGAGTTTTGATTGACTGCGCATTCGCTTGATAGGCGCGCTGTTGCGTAATCATGTTCACCAGTTCAGAGGTGAGGTCCACGTTTGACTCTTCAACCGCACCCGCTTGGATCACCCCCAAGCTAGAAGTGCCTGGCGCACCGATCAATGGCGCACCAGAACTCGGTGCCTCAGCCCATTGGTTTGCACCCAGCGATAACAAACCATTGGGATTGGAGAAATTCGCCAAGGCGATTTGGCCCATATTGCGCGTTTGGCCGTTTGAATACCGACCTTGCACCAAGCCATCGTTAGAAACAGAAATGCCTGACAGACGGCCAGAGGTATAACCATCTTGCGTCATGGAGTTCACACCAAAAGTGGAACCAAACGAAGTGGAACCGGTGAAATTGAGCGCAACGCTCATATTCGCCGCACCATTCGTCATGGCAAAGGTGGTTGCTGCAAGCGGCATGGCCGTACTTAACGTACCGCTGGTTGAGAAATCCAAATTGCTGGCCGTGGTCGCACCACCATCCAAATTGGTGTAAACCTGCCAGCGTCGTGCCACTGCCGGATCTTTCACGAAGTACATCGTCATCACGTGCGGATTGCCCAGTGAGTCGTACGTTGTGACAGATGTTGAGCTGTTGTAAGTGAGCGCGTTGTTAATATTGAACGGCGTAACTGACGGCGTGCTCATACGCGAATCCAGATTCACACCAACCGTCGCACCTGTTGTTGGGGTTGGCTGAAGATCTGACGTATTGATCTGCAAATCTGTCGGCGTAGCCGGCACAATGTTGCCCGAAGAGTCAGCCGGAAAGCCGGTCAAATGGGCATTGTTACTATTCACGATGTAACCATCTTTGTCGGCAAAGAACTGGCCGTTACGCGAATAGGTAATCGTGCCGTTGTTACTCATACGGAAGAAGCCCGAACCATTGATCGCCACATCAAGCGGGTTGTTCGTTACCGTCACGTTACCTTGTGTAAATTGCTGGTTGATCCCAGCCACTTGCGTACCAATACCAATTTGGCCTGCACCAGCGCCACTCAATGCTGCTGCATACACGTCTGAAAACTGCGCGGCGGACGACTTAAAACCGACCGTTTTGGAGTTGGCAACGTTGTTGCTAATTGCATCCAATGCTTTAGATGCGCCATTCAGTCCGGAAAGTCCTTGCTGAAAACTCATGTCAGTCTCCTGCCTGCTTCATTAAAGAATTTGTTTGATGTCGCCTACGCCGTAACTACCGGCGCCATTGACATTCACACGTGCGTTACCGTTATTCATCGTGATGCTGGATACAACACCGGCCTGCAATGCTGTTGCCAATACACTCTTGCCGCTTTGGCTCGCCTCAACCGAGATGGTGTACTGACCATTCGCAGCGGAGGCACCACTGTCTGATTTGCCATCCCACACAAAATTGCTTGGGCCGGCGACTTGTGCGCCTAAATTCATCACGCGTACAGGTAGGCCGTTTGCGTCGGTAATCGTCACCTTCACGGCATCGGCTGCGGTAGCCAACTCAAAGCCGCCAACCGCCTGACCATTGTTCAGTTGCAGACCATGCCCTGCTACCAATACGCCTTGACCAACCAGCGCCGCAGCTTGCAGGTTTTGATCTTGATTCGAGTTTTCGATGAGCTTTTGCAGCGTTTGGTTGAGCTGGCTAATGCCATCAACCGTGCTGATTTGCGCCAGCTGAGACGTTACCTGGGCGTTATCCATCGGATTCAGCGGGTCTTGGTTCTTGAGCTGGGTGGTGAGCAAGGTCAAAAAACGGTTTTGCTGATCTGACACCTTGCTGCTTGCGCTATCACTACCGCTCGCATTGGTATTCAAACCCAATTGCGAGAGCACCTGTGATGACTGACTACTAATTGCGGAGGTTGCCATGTTGGACTCCTGTCCGTAACTTCATTGTTGTTTCGTTGTGCTGATCGGGTACCACTCACCCACTAACAGCAATGACCGTGCCTGACTTACTGACCAATCTGCAGCGTCTTCTGCATCAAGTTCTTGGCGGTGTTCATCATTTCCACATTGTTTTGGTAGCTACGCGAAGCCGAGATCATGTTCACCATCTCTTCCACCACATTCACGTTGGGCATGCTGACGTAGCCATCTTTGTTCGCCAGCGGACTTTTCGGGTCGTACACCATGCGTGGCGGTGTAGCGCTCTCTACCACCTGTGTCACACGCACGCCTTGCGCTTCGGGGCCGCCCATTTGCTTGGCCTGAAACACCACTTGCTTGGCTCGGTAGGGTTGGCCTGTACTCGTCACCACGCTGTCTGCGTTGGCCAGATTGGACGATGTCGTATTAAGGCGGGCCGACTGCGCAGTCATGGCAGACCCAGCAATACTGAATACGTTAAATAGGCTCATGATTTTTTACCCCTTTAAATTCGCCAAGTGCTGCATGACTAACTTGCGATACTTGCCACATTACTGACCATTGGTAGCCTGAGTCAGCTGACGGAAATAGTCATTCACAAATGTCAGTGTCGCTTCGTACTGCACCGCGTTCTCAGCAAATGCTGCACGCTCCACTTCAATATCCACCGTGTTGCCATCTAGGTTGCCTTGGCTACCCGTGCGGTATTGCGCCTTGGCGGCCAAACCACCTGCAGCCCCACCCGTGCCACCTAGATGTCGTTCATTCGTGCGTGCCATGCCGTCCATACTGGCAGAGGCGCGCTTGCCCACTGCTGTTTCAAAGGCAGACTTAAAGTCCACATCGCGCGCCTTAAAGTTAGGCGTATCAGCATTGGCAATATTCGATGCAATTAACTGCTGCCGTTGCGCGCGCAGGCTCAGCGCAGACTGCAAGCTAGCGAGTTCGTTTGCTCCCTGAATCTTGTTTGCTGACATACGCCATCTCCTTTTGCGTTTAACAGAGCAGCAAGCGTGCCACTCATCTAAAGCATCCACTCAAGCTACACAGCCCACCTTGGGCGGCAACCCTTGCCGCTTTTAAATTGCCGCCGGCGAGCTTTGCCCTTTTTCACGTTCGCAAGAATGCCTGTTGTCTAGCAATCTGAAGCGTGGAAGAAAGGGGTGTTATCTGGCTTGTTTATCGCTTAGTGAATTGGCAAAAGCTGTTGAAATCTGCCCACCGGATATTCCAGCGTTGGAGAAAGCGCCGCAGCTCAGGTACCGCAGCTCAGGTACCGCAGCTCAAGCACCGGCACCTCCAACACCATAGGAGCAAGGAATGATTCAGGCATCACACAACCATCAAGCAAATCGCCTCATAACGCGGCTCGTAACGCGCCTAGCTCCACAGCTAGTACAGCGCGTGCGCTCACTGTCGCGCCATTTGGCTTGCTTAATGGCTTGCTTAACGCTGTTGATGCTGGGTGTTTGGCAAAATGTCTACGCAGGTAGCGCCAACGCCGCACCGGCGAGTTTTAATACCGCGCTCGCTGCCCCCCTCACCACGGTTAACAAGGCAGGCGTCCCCAATAATCTGCAACGCTGGAAAGACGCTGTGCTGGACTACCTGCGCATCAACACACGCAGCCTGCCGGGCGAAGTGAGTTTTGCGGTGAATGTGCAAGACGATGCTGTACTGCCCGAATGCGCCAACCCTGAAGTGGTGCCCACCCAAGGGGGCCGTCTGTGGGGTAAAACCCAAATTGGCGTGCTGTGCCCCGGCGTAACGGGCTCGATTCGTTATATTTCTGCCCAAATTAAAGTGGTGGGCGACTACTACACCACCACCCACCCGCTGGCCGCCGGCATGCAACTCACCGCCGCCGACATAACCGCCGTGCGTGGCGACCTTACACAACAGCCCTTATCTGCCGTTACTAATATGCAACAGGCAGTCGGCTCCGTACTTTCAGTTGGATTAATGCAGGGCCAAACCCTGCGCAATGAAAACCTGCGTCGCCCGATTACCGTTCGTAGCGGCCAGCAGGTTCGGGTGTTTACCCACGGCCCCGGCTTTACTGTGACCCAGGACGGCCGCGCAGTGGGACAAGCAACAGAAGGACAAGTGGTACAAGTTAGGCTCGGCAATGGCCAAAGTATTTCAGGAATTGCGCGTGTAGATGGAACTGTGGAGGTTGCTTACTGATCAAACATCGGTCGAGGTTGGGCAACGCTGACAAATCCGTCACGGTTTTGTAGGAAAAATTCCTACAAAAAAACCTAAAGTTCGGATTTCACGCGTCGTTAGTCCACTCGAACGCATTAAATCAGAAAGGGCTTCGCTGTGAAAATCGACGGAACCGGAAAACCGAATACCCCCGCTAGCACGACCACCAAACCGTCGGGCGAGACTCCTGCTGCCAAAAGCAGCGCCAGCGCCAGCGCGGGCACCAAGGTTGCCTTATCAGGGCTAGCAGGCACGCTAAAAGAACTGGAAGCAACCATTGCCAATGTACCCGTGGTGGATAACGCACGCGTCGCAGAGATCAAGCAAGCGATCTCCGACGGTCGTTTCAAGGTCAACCCTGAGCGAGTCGCGGACGGTCTCATTCAAAGTGTGCGCGACATGCTCTCAGCACAGGCATATAAAACTTGAACACGCACACACACGCTAGCGCATCAACATTTACCATTGATTCCCTCCTAGCCGAGGAACGGGCGCTCACGCGCTCGATCCTCGGTGTTCTTTTGTCTGAGCGCGAAGCACTCAGCACAGGCCACCCCGAAGTACTGGGCGAACTCGTGCCGCAAAAGAACAAACTGTTTGAACAGTTGGCCGACCTTACGCGCCAACGCCAAGTTGCCTTGGCCCAGCTCGGCTTCACCGCCGACCGCGTAGGCATGGAAACCTGGCTGGGACGTCAAGCAAATGGCAAGCGCCTGCGTGGTGAATGGCTAGCCCTGCTGGCCGACCTGCAAAACGCCAAAGAAACCAATCGCGTCAATGGTCGCCTCATCGACGACCAAATGCGCATCAACCGCCAAACACTGGACGTACTCATGCACGCCAGTGGCCGCACCGGCGTTTATGGTGCCGATGGCCGCACCCATTCGCTCAATGCCTCACGCCGCTTCGGCAGCGCATAACAACGCATTTAGCTTCAAACACTAAAACAGCCGGCGTGTGCACCGCACACCCGGCTGTTTTATTTTGTACTGTGTAGCACTTTCCGTTATTCAGGCAATCGCTCAAGCGCACCACTACTGCCGCGGGAATGATCCGTTGAACTGCCCTTGATGCTCGGGCGCGGGCTGTGTAACGGGCGCGGCAAGGTCTTTACCTTCGCCATCCGTTACATTCGGGGCTTCGATGTAAATACGCACGCGACGGTTGCGCGAGCGCCCTTCTACCGTGTCGTTATCGGCCACTGGGCGCTGGTCGGCGTAACCCGCAGCGGTAAGGCGCGACGACAGCACGCCGTTTTCAACAAACAAACGCACCACAGCCGATGAACGCACCGCTGAGAGTTCCCAGTTCGAGGCAAAGCGTGTATTTGAGATGGGTACGTTGTCGGTATGACCTTCTACCATCACCGGCAAGTCGGTATAGGTGAGCACTTGGCCCACAGCAGACAGCAACTGCTGCGCTTGTTCATCGAGCACGGCTTCGCCCGGTTGAAACAATGCACCGGCCGCAATATCAATCGAGATCCCAAATGCGCCTTGGTTGATATTCACCTGGCCTTGCTGCTCCAACGGCGCTAGCGCTTGGTGTAGCGCGTCCGCCATTTTCTTAAAACGTTCTTTGCGCTTGCGTTGCTGCTCTTCTAATTTGGCGGCGCGCTTTTTCATCAACCACGCTTGCATGGGATTGTTTTGCCCATTGGCGGTTACGTCTACTTTTTCGCCACTGGCATTGATGGGAAAGTTACGAAATGCTTGGGTAATGGAGTCTGACAGGACACGATATTTTCCTTCGTTAACCGAAGAAATCGAGTACATGACCACGAAGAAGGCGAACAGCAAGGTAATGAAGTCGGCATAAGACACGAGCCATCGCTCGTGGTTTTCATGCTCTTCGTGGTGTTTTTTGCGGGCCATTCGCCATTAACGACACTTTGGCGATGGTCTTAACCCTGCCATTTGGCTGGGTGAGTTTGGGTGCCCTTCAGCCTAGGCGCGCCCCAACATGCTTAGCGTGCGGCGGGTCGGGCCGCAGGTTTGGCTGCCGGCTTGGCTGCTACCTTGGCCACTGTTTTGGGTTTTTCTTCTAGGTAGCCGAGCAGGCGGCTTTCAATAATGCGCGGGTTGTCGCCATTGGCAATACTCACCAGGCCATCAATCATCATCTCGCGCAGAGAAACTAAACGGCCAACGTGCGCTAACAGTTTTTTGGCAACCGGCAGAAACACCAAGTTTGCCAATCCCACACCGTAGATGGTGGCCACAAATGCCACGGCAATACCGCCACCGAGCTTGGCCGGGTCAGACAAATTTTCCATCACGTGGATGAGGCCCATCACCGCACCGAGAATCCCTACGGTCGGTGCATAGCCCCCTGCTGCATCCCAAATCTTGGCGGCGTTGCGCAAATGGTTTTCGTACACCGTGACTTCAACTTCGAGTACTTCGCGCAGACGGTCTGGTTCTGCGCCATCCACCAACAACTGTAAACCTTTGCGCGCAAATGGGTCTGGCATGGAGGCAATTTGCGATTCAAGCGCGAGCAAACCTTCTTTACGGGCCACTTGGCTCCAACGAACAACTTGCTCAACCACTGGCATTTGTTGCACTTTGGGCGAACGAAATGCCCAGCCCATCATACGCACCCCTTGCATAAAAACAGGGAAAGGACTTTGCAGCATAACTGCGCCAAATGTCCCGCCCAGCACAATCAAAAATGCGGTGGGCTGTACCAGTGATGAAATATGGCCGCCTTCGAGTGCTTGGCCGCCAAGAATGGCAGCCAAGCCCAGAATGAGGCCGAATATACTGAGCTTGTCGATCATGAGTTTCGTACGGGCGTCACTAACTTCAGCGAATCGCCTTATCCCTCAACTTCATTGTTCTATGCGTCTGATCAAGCAGCGCGGCGCGACATAATACGACTACGCAAACGTGCCACCGCTTGGCTGTGCAATTGGCAAACACGTGATTCAGACACACCCATAATGTCGCCAATTTCACGAAGGTTAAGATCTTCTTCGTAGTACAGCGACATCACCATTTTTTCGCGCTCGGGCAAATCTTCAATGGCACGCACCAAGGTATGGCGCATGTTTTTCTCCATGAGTTTTTCGAGCGGATCGAGTTCATCTCCAGCACAGTGACGTTCGAGATAGTCATCTTCATCACTATCACCAAAATCTTCGAAGTACACCAGCTGATAGCCGCGCGCTTCTTGCAGCATCTTTTGGTATTCAGGCAGCGGCAGGCCGAGTGTTTCTGCCAGCTCCTTTTCAGTCGGTTGGCGACCATTGCGTTGTTCAAGCTGATGAATCGCTTGTTCGATGCGACGCATGTCGCGACGCAAACTACGCGGTAGCCAATCGTTTTCGCGCAAGCCATCAAGCATAGCTCCGCGAATACGCTGCACAGCGTAGGTTTCAAATTGCGCGCCCAAGCCTTCTTCGTAACGGCCCATGGCATCTAACAAGCCCATCATTCCGTTTTGAATGATGTCTTCCACTTGCACGCTGGCCGGTAACTTGGCCATCAAGTGGTAGGCGATGCGCTTCACCAGTGGTGCGTATTGCTTGACCAACTGGTCTTTGTCTAACGTTCCTGCGGCGGTGTACATACTCGGCGTCCTTCCGCTGATTTCAGTGGGAGATCCCTGTTGCTATTGAACGTAATGCAACCCAAGACAAGCCATGGGTTGTTTACGGCTGATTCATCCGAAACTGCTGTACCAAATAGTCGACTGTCACCTGTCCGGCCGATTCGACCGCTGGGCGTGCTTTGTCGCCCCGCATATCGAGCCAAGCCATGAGCTTTTCTCCCATTGCACGTACATGAACGTTGGTATCCCCTGCGGACCGGAGCGGACCCGGTTCGCACCATTGCGGCGGCGCAGGCATTTCGCCCAGCCATTCCGGCATACGACCCAAATGTGCCTGGGCCACTTCTGCAAGCTGTGTGTAAATACGGGTGCCTTCTAGGCCATTGCGATTGCGGCGCACGGCCACACCCACACTAGTTTCGTTGCTAGCGCGCTTTACCAACGCATAAGCACCTGTCAATGAAGGTCCGGTTGAGTTGGTGGAAATAATCCAACGCTGTGCGCGACGCGCCAGCGGTGACATACCCGCGCGCGAGGCAGCGGCATCCACCAACACCCAATCAGATTGGCTATAAATTTCATCGAGCAATTCGTTTAAGGCGTGCACTTGCAAACGCGTTAAACCATCACCCAGTGCAGCTAAACGTGCAGCCGCCACCACCGCCACACCATTGCTGGCGCGACGACGTACTAATGCCAAACCTGCATCGCGATTCACGGCCTGCAACAAATCAAAGCGCGTCGTCACGCCCAGTCGTGCGCTGATCGAACCACTCCCTTGGTGTTCGTCGATCACCGTCACGCGCTCGCCGGCTTCAACCAACGCTTGTGCGGTTGCCAATACCAATGAGGTGCTGCCGCAATTAGCAGCCCCCCCCGCAAAACTGGCCATGCCAGCACGGCGGCGAACAAACATACGGCGCAGGCCGGCTGCCTGATCTTCAGTCATCTCACAGGCCTCCATGACCAGCAGTTAGGCGTTGACGCGATGCAGCCATGAGCAAACCGGCCTCGTGGTCTTGCAAGTGATGCGGTGAATCTGATTCAGCACGCTTGAGTGAGCGATGCAGCAGATACGGGCGATTGGGCAGATGCAGGTCTTCCGGTACGCGTTGGCCATTGGCAACGTAGTACAGCGGCAGCTCATGGCGCAGCAGCACATCGAGCACCGGGCCCAGGCCTGCGGCTTCATCAACCTTGGTCATAATTGCGCCGGCCAAATCGGGGCCTGCGTATGCGCGCACCACATCATCCAACGTGTCTGAACGCGTGGTGGAATTCAGCAGTAGCAAACGCGCAACACGACCGCTGGTAGACAACATGGCAGCTTGTTCAGCCACCATGCGATCACGCTGGCTCATACCCACGGTGTCGATCAACACCATGTGGCGGTTGCCCAATTCAAGCAGGCTGCGTTGCAGGTCTTGCGTGTCGCGCACCACATGCACCGGCACGCCCAAAATGCGGCCATAAATGCGTAGTTGTTCGTGTGCGCCAATCCGGTAGCCATCGGTCGTAATCAAGGCCACACTATCGGCACCATGACGCACCACGCAGCGTGCGGCCAACTTCGCCGTGGTGGTGGTTTTGCCCACACCGGTCGGACCAACTAAGGCGTACACACCACCGCGATCGACGATGTCGTTTTGTGCATCGAGCGTGCGCAATTGACGACCGATGAGCGTTTTCAATTCATTGCGTGCGGTTGCCGCGGTGTCTGAACTCACCAAGCCGTCCATCAAACGGCGCGTCAGCTCTGCTGAAAAACCGGCTTCTAGCAGCTCGGCTGTGAGTTGGCTTTTAGCCGGCGTTTCGCGCGCCACTTGGCCCCAGGCGAAACCACACAGTTGTTGTTCAACCAGCGCACGCAGCGCGGCGAGCTCGTCCATCACGCCGCTGTTGTAGCCAGTAGCACTTTGTCCTGCGTGTTGATTCGAATGTTGGTTCGCGTGTTGGTTATTAAGCGCAACATTGGCAAAAGCAGCGTCAACAGAAGCCACGGTGTTTGCCAATGCTTCACGTGACGGTGCAACGGTAGGTTGTGCAGCGGGCTGCACGACACGGCGAGTGCTTTGCATAGCAGCCGGTTGCGCCATGTCGTAGGCTTCAACCGTTGCATCCATCATGTTGGGCGCTGCAACGGGTGCAGCGTCTGAGCGGAAGGCATTACGCGCTTCTTCAGGCGTGGCTTGGCGCGGCTGAAAGCTGCGGAAAGCGCCCGTGTTGTTGATGAAATCTTGCGCCATTTTGGGTTGCGTCATCTTGGCTTGGGCCGCGTTCGGTTGCGCGCTTGAAGACAGACTGACTTGGAAATCATCGGTTGCGTATTCGGCTTGCACGCGTGACGGCGCCATGCTCTGACGCGCAGATGACTGTGCTGCTGGCGCAGTTTGCGTAGCCGGTTTGACAGACGACGCCAGCGCAGCGGTTTGCATCAGCGCCTCGGGCGGTGCCGCAAGAATTTCGACGCCGCCGTCTACGCTGCGGTTCGACAGAATCACGGCATCCGGGCCGAGTTCGTCTTTAATGCGCTTGAGCGCTTCACGTGCGTTGCGGGCCAGATAGCGTTTGGCGTTCATGATTTACCTCCAATAACGGCGGTCACCTTGATGATTCGGGAATCAGGTACCTCGCCGTTCGCAAGTACCTTGAGTGCAGAAACAGAACGGCGCATAAAGCGTGAGAGCAATGCGCGCAGCGGGGTGGGCACCAACATCACGGCAGGCAAGCCCATCGCTTCCTGGCGTTGTGCGCATTCAGCAGCTTGTTGCAGCAGCGCGTCGGCCAAACCTGGCTCCAGCGCTGCACCTTCACCGCCATTGGCAACGGCTTGCATCAGCAAACGTTCCAGTGAGGGATCGAGCACCATCACATTGAGTTCGCCATTGCCGGGGAACAGACTTTGAACAATGGCGCGGCCCAGAGCTACACGAACATGCTGTGTGAGCGCAGTCGGGTCTTGCGTGCGGCCTGCGTGTTCAGCCACCGTTTCAACGATGGTGCGCATGTCGCGAATGCCCACGCCTTCTTCCAACAGGTTTTGTAGAACACGTTGCAAGGTCGACAACGACATTTGCTTGGGCACCAAGTCTTCAACCAACTTGGGTTGTTCTTTGGCAATGTGATCCAGCAGCGCTTGTGTTTCTTGGCGACCCAGCAGCTCGGCCGCATTAGCAAGAATCACATGGTTAAGGTGTGTCGCCACTACGGTGGCGCTATCCACAACGGTATAACCAAATGCATGAGCTTGTTCGCGTAGGCCTTGCTCAACCCATACCGCGGGCAGACCAAATGCGGGATCGCGTGTTTCACGGCCGGGCAATGCGCCAACAACACGGCCGGGATTAATCGCCAGGAACTGACCCGGATGAGCTTCGCCCTCGCCCATCGGCACGCCTTTGAGCGTGATGCGGTACTCCGTGGGCTTGAGTTCGAGGTTGTCACGAATATGAACAGGTGACGTTAAGAAGCCCACTTCAGACGCAAATTTTTTGCGCAGGCCGCGAATGCGCTTGAGCAATTCACCTTCTTGATTTTTGTCCACCAGCGGAATGAGACGGTAGCCCACTTCAAGACCCAATACATCCACCGGCGTCACATCGGACCAGCTCGCCTCTTGTGCTTCAGCAGGTACGATGGGCGCAGCATTTTCTGCTGCGGCCATTTCTTGCGTAGTTTCATCAGCAACGTGTTGCGCTTTCTTCCATGCCAGCATGCCAAACACACCTGCCAGCAGTAAGAACACGAAATGCGGCATTCCCGGAATCAAACCCAACAGACCCAGAATGCCCGCCGTAAGCAACATCACACGCGGGTCTGACATCACCTGACCCATAAACTGTTGCGACACATCTTGATCGGTGCCAACGCGTGAAACCACTAAACCAGCGGCAACTGAAATGATCAGCGAAGGAATCTGTGCGACCAGGCCATCACCAATCGTCAGCAGTGTGTAGACCTTACCCGCTTGCGCCATCGCCATATCGTGCTGTGCGATACCGACAATGAACCCGCCAAAAATATTGATCACCAAGATCATGATGCCGGCCACGGCATCGCCACGAACAAACTTTGACGCACCGTCCATTGAGCCGAAGAAATCTGCTTCTTGCGAAATTTCTGCGCGGCGGCGCTTGGCTTCCTTGTCGTCAATCAAGCCAGCGTTCAAATCGGCATCAATGGCCATTTGCTTACCGGGCATTGCATCCAAGGTGAAGCGTGCAGAGACTTCAGCAATACGGCCAGCGCCTTTGGTGATCACCACAAAGTTGATCACGGTCAGAATCACAAACACGACAATACCGACTGCCATGTTGCCGCCGACCAAGAAGTGACCGAAAGCTTCGATCACCTTACCTGCCGCATCGGGGCCAGAGTGGCCATCAATCAACACCACACGTGTTGAGGCAACGTTGAGCGACAAACGCAGCAACGTCGTCACCAGCAACACGGTGGGAAATACTGAAAATTCGAGGGGCTTGCGGGTATACATCGCCACCAACAACACCATGATGGAGATGGCGATGTTGAAGGTGAAAAATACGTCGAGCAGGAATGCCGGTAGCGGCAGCACCATCATCGACAAAATGAGGATGATGAGCATCGGCGCGGCCAGTGCGCGAGCATTCTGACCGGTCAGCATGGACCGCAGATCGATTGCCGCTGTGTTGGCTGTTGCACCTGCCACGTTGATCTCCTCAAGGCTCCCTCGCTCATCTAGGAGGGCATGGCCGCATTATCAAAATCCTTGAGGGTGATTGAGGCCCCGAGAAGACGGAGGAAACCCGCTTATTTCTCATAGACAGCATGAGCCAAGTGGTGGTGATCTGACCACAACCCCTGATCTAGACTGAGTTTTCGCCAATCACGGCCTCAAAATTGGCGAACCCGTCCAAAACAGAGAATTAAACGTTTTTTACAGCCAGCCCCATTTTCTTCTGGTTTTCATTGCACATTTGCATGGGGCTTAATGTGCAAAACGCCGTCCATTTAGACGGCGTTTTGGTTTTGACTACAAATGCTGAAGCGCATTAACCGGGGCCGGGGTCCATCTCGGCCGGCACTTCTAGATCCTCAGGTTTGTCAGGCCACATGCCCTGCCCTGCTATCGCATCGTTGAGCTGATAGACGTAGGCCATGACTTCAGCCACAGCGCGATACAGCGCCACCGGAATCTGGTCGCCAATTTCAGTGTGCTTGTACAGGGCACGAGCCAGCGGCGGCGCCTCTAGGCGTGGCACTTTATTTTCTGCGGCAATCTCACGAATCTTCAGTGCGATATCGCCGGTGCCTTTGGCCACCACACGTGGTGCGCCGGACTTTTCACGATCATATTTAATCGCCACCGAATAGTGGGTCGGGTTGGTAACCACCACGTCTGCCAGGGGCACTTCACTCATCATGCGCTTACGCGCCATTTCGCGCTGAATAGAACGAATACGTGCTTTGATTTCGGGGTTACCGTCTTGTTCTTTCGCCTCTTGCTTCAGCTCTTCCTTCGTCATGCGCAGACGCTTGGTGTACTGAAACAGCTGGAACGGCACATCTATCGCAGCGATCAGCCCTAGTCCTGCAACCAACAAGGTGCACGCCATGAGCAATTGGTGCCCTAGACTTGCCATCCCCTGTTCGATCGATAAACTAAATAAACTGAATACCGCCTCTTGGTCACGCATGACCACCCATGCAGCGACTGAGCCCACAATTAAGGTCGTGATAACGGCCTTGAACAATTCCATCAGGCTATGTACTGAGAACATGCGCTGAATGCCAGACAGCGGACTCATCCTGCTAAATTGCGGAGAGAAGGCTTTGGCCGAGAAATTAAAGCCTGAGAGTGCAAGCGTTGACGCTGCCCCAGCCACAATGAGGGCGGCAAAAAAAGGCATCATGCTGAGCAGCGCATCCAACGCAAACTCAGGCAGGCGGCCCATCGCCACTTCGGTGTCGAATACGGTTCGGCGGTCGAGTACCAAGCCATGTCGCAACATATCTTGGCAGCGCTGAACCACCCAGCCCCCCATCACCCACATACAGGCTACGCCCGTGGCGAGCACGAGAAAGCTTGCGAGCTCACGCGATGTGGCTACCTGTCCCTCTTCACGGGCTTGTTGCAGCCGCCGTTCTGAGGGCTGTTCTGTTTTCTCGAGATCGCTTTCCTCGGCCATGGCACGCGCGCCACTAAATGGGGAGCGTCTATTGTGGTCGACGACCTACCGGCCTAATGCGGCCAATAAGCGTTGAATTACCCTGTTATTGAGGTGATTTAGGTGGGACAGTCGAAATGGCGCTGAAACACACCAAACGGCAGCGACAGCTTAGCTACCTGGGTTGCTCAGCAAGGACTGGTGTAAAGCTTGGGTTTGATCTTGCAGTTGGCGCAATTGCGATGACAGCAATTGCAAGTGATCTTCGATCAGCTGTGCCATTTGACGGCTGGCCACAATGGGGCTGCCCGACGAGGCACGTAATGCATCAATCTGCGCCTGCATTTCAAGCAAGGCCGACTGACATTCCTCAGGCTGGCTGGTAATAAAATCGGCAATGACCTGCTGGCGTTCATCAAAGTAACGCTTGGGGTCACCACTGGCGAGCGTTTGCCAATGGTCAAAATTGAAGTCGAAGTCGAACTCGGGCACGTCGTGTGTCCAATCTTGAATGCTTTGGGAAAGTGCACCAGCGATTTGGCCTGCGTTGATCACAAAGGTCGGCCGAGTGCTAAATCCGCCACACCGGCCCCGCTTATATCAAGCGTTTTGAAAACGCTCGCCTAGCTGTGACCAAGGCACTTCTGCCATACGTGCCTGTTGTTCAATCAACAGGCTGTCGAGATCTTCAGCTTCACGAATGATCTCGCCGGACAGAGAGGACTCTTGAATCAACGAGCTGACCTCGCGCAAACGGCCCATCATATTGGGCAAGGTCGGCAGCAGCGCGCCCAGTGATGCGCTATCAACCGATTCGAGTTGCGTATTGAGTGCCAGCAACGACAACTTGGCAGATAACATTTCAATGTTGGCACGCAAAGTTTCGATTTGGCTGATTTGCTCACCATGACCAATCGTGTCATTAGCGGCTTGCGCAGCAACATGCTCGCGCTTTTCAACGGTCAGCGGCAATCCCATGATTCAACTCCTTATGCAGCACGCAGTTGCGGCGGAACCAGCACGGTACGCGGCACACCACGTTGGTCACCCAGTGCGTTGAGCAGTTCCTTCATGTCTAGGATCAGCACAATCTGACCATTCGACAGCGTGGTAACGCCCGCTACACCCTTCGGACGGAAATCGTCCAAAGACTTGATCACGGCATCTTCGCGACCTGCGAAGCTGTCGATCGCGAGAATGAACGTGATTTCTGCGGTTTGCATCAACACGCCATACTCAGGATTCTTTTGTGCGGGCCAGCCCACCAAATGCGCTAAAGGCATTACTGGCAGGACTTCGCCGCGCACCACCATGGTGGCGCGACCGCCCACTTCTTGCAGTTCGTGCTGTTCCAGCGGCAGAATTTCGCGAACCATGGACAGCGGCACTGCAAACGGTTGGTCTTCCAGCTTCACCAGTAATACCGGCAGAATTGCCAAGGTGAGCGGCAGTGAAATCGTGAAGGTTGAACCCTTGCCCGGAGTGGACTTAATTTCAATGGAGCCATTCAGCTTAAGGATGTTGGTCTTCACCACATCCATGCCCACGCCACGACCCGATACGTCGCTCACCACATCCTTGGTTGAGAAGCCCGGCAGGAAGATCAGATTCAAGCTCTGACGCTCATCCATAGTGTTGGCTTCTTCATCCGTGATCAGGCCCTTTTGTACCGCTTTCGCACGGATTTTCTCAGGGTTCATGCCGCGACCATCGTCAGACACGAGGATTACGATGTGATCGCCTTCCTGACGCGCTTCAAGACGCACGATACATTTGGATGATTTGCCAGCAGCACGACGCTCATCGGTCGTTTCAATGCCATGATCCACTGCGTTACGAATCAAGTGAATGATCGGATCAGACAAATCTTCAATCATCGTCTTGTCGATTTCGGTATCTTCACCGGCCAGCACCAATTCAACATCCTTGCCCAGCGAACGCGCCAGGTCACGTGCAATACGCGGGTATTTTTGGAACAAGCGACCAATTGGCTGCATACGCGTTTTCATCACGGCGTTTTGCAGATCAGAAACCAGCAGGTCGAGTTGGCTCACAGCCACATCGAGTGCATGCATCGTTTCAGTATCGTTTTTACCGCTTAGAATGTCTGAACGCAGCGAGGTCAAACGGTTCTTGGTCAAACCAATTTCGCCTGACAGATTCAAAACTTGGTCCAGACGTGCGGTATCAACACGAATGGAGTTATCACGGCTCTTTTCGCCATCGCGACGGCCTGTTGGGCCAGAATAACCGGGCTTATCCGTCACACGACGACCCAGTGCAGACGGAATCGGTGTCGCTTCTTCATTGGCAGCACGCGCATCTTCAGGCTCAGCGACAACCGCTGCTGCCTGCGGCACCACGCCCGTCACGGCTTGATGCAGTGTATTCCAATCAGGGCCATGCTCGCTGGCAACCGGTACAGTTACTGCCACAGGGGCGGCGGCAGGCGCAGCCACAGCTTCTAGGTTGCCAGACAACGCAGCCTTCAATGACTCTAGCAGTGCCGGATCAGCAGCGCCCGGTTGGCTCGCAACTTCGAGCTCGCCAAACATATTACGTACCGTCGCGGTCGCAGAAAGAATCACGTCCAGAATTTCTGGCGTCACTTGCAGCTCACCGTTGCGCAACTTGTCAAACAGGTTTTCAGTGAGGTGGCACAAGGTCACCAGTTCGGTCGCATTCAGGAAACCTGCGCCACCCTTAATGGTATGAAAACCACGGAAGATGTCGTTCAGCAGACCACGATCACTCGGGCTCTTTTCCAGATCAACCAACTTGTTGTCGACACCCGACAGCAAATCGGAGGCTTCGATCAGGAAATCCTGTAGTAGATCTTCCATTCCGGCGAAATCACTCATCGCTCGCTCACTCTCAAGATGGGTTGTACTTTGTGCGGAACCAGCTCCGCGATTCTTTAACCCGTGTTACCCAATTAACGGCAGCAAACCTCAGAACCCGAGGCTCTCTAGCAATTCGTCTACCTGCTCTTGGCTGGTCACCACATCATTACGGCCAACCGAGTTGATCACCGGACCATTGAGCAAGCCATCGCCAGCTTCGACGCGCTTCTCTTCCGGCATGCTCTCGATCAGCACTTGCAGCAGTTGAGACTCCAATTGCTGCACCAGATCAACCACCTTCTTGATCACTTGACCGGTCAAATCTTGGAAGTCTTGCGCCATGACGATTTCAGTAATCTGTTCGTTCATGGTCTTGCCGACTTCTACACCACCCTTCAAGAAGGAACGAGTGTCAGCAGCCAGCGCTTTAAATTCTTCAACAGACAGTTGATTGGCAAACATGGCATCCCAACGTGCGTCTAAGCCCGCACGATCTGTGTCAAATTTGCTAATCACCGGACGCACCACATCGGTCGCATTGAGCACACGACTCGCGGCTTGTTCCGTCATGCGTGTGATATAAGCCAAGCGCTCACGGGTATCCGGAATTTGTTCAGCGGCGTGTTGCACTGCATCCTCAACACCCAGACCACGCAAGCAATCATGCAATTGGCGCGTCATGGTGCCCACCTTATTGAAAACGGTGTCGCCACTATGGCCGTCTGCATCATTCTCAGCCGGCTGTAAGCTCGGACTGACTGTGCCGACTTCCGGCACAGACTCGGCCGCAATTGAGTCAAACAATGATTCGAGATCTGGGTTGTCACCCAGTGCAGGCGGCTCTGCTACCACTTCAAGCTTGGGCTTCTGGGTCGCCGAGATCGCGATGTCGTCAAACAACGCTTGTAGATCCTCGGAATCGCCTGATTCGTCTAGTTTCAGATTCTTTGCCATGATCATCCTTCGCAGTCCTGTTGCGCGGTGCGTCTAACTTGCCCATTCGAGCAAGTTATCAGGCTGCCTTCTTCTCCATTTTTTCGAAGATTTTGGTCAGCTTTTCAGACAGCGTGGCTGCCGTAAAGGGCTTGACGATGTAGCCAGAAGCACCAGCCTGAGCTGCTTCGATGATGTTTTCTTTTTTAGCCTCTGCCGTAATCATGAGCACGGGCAAATGCTTAAGTTCTCCATCGGCACGAATTGCGCGCAGCAATTCAATGCCGGTCATATTGGGCATATTCCAGTCTGACACGACGAACTCGAAACCGCCGCCCTTCAGCTTTTGAAGTGCAACCACGCCATCTTCGGCCTCCTCCACGTTTTGGAACCCCAGTTCCTTCAACAGGTTGCGCACAATACGGCGCATGGTCGAAAAGTCGTCGACGACCAGGAATTTCATTTTGGGATCGCTCATGTTCTACTCCAAAAACCCTGCAAAATTTTTTGACTCGACTTCAGTTCTTCTTCAACAGAAGCGGACGCAATGTGTCCGACAAAACTTCTGCATCAAACTTCGCCACATAGGCATCCGTGCCCACACTCTTGCCCATCGCCCGATTCGCTTCAGACGACAAAGATGAGTGCATCACCACCGGAATACCGTTAAAGCGCGGGTCAGATTTAATGTTCCGTGTCAGCACGTAACCGTCCATTTCAGGCATTTCTGCGTCCACCAGAATGAGATCAATCTCACTGGAGATATCGCCGCCAGACTGCGCCATGTGGGCGGCCATACCTTGCAGACGTGTCCAAGCTTCCATGCCGTTGAGTGCATGCTTGTGGCGCACACCCATCTGATCCAACACTTCAGCAATTTTCTTGCGGGCGACAGTCGAGTCATCCACGAAAAAGACGTTGTATTCCCTATCTCCTCCGATGGGCGCGATTTCTGTTGCCACCGCATCACCAAATGTGCGTGCCAAAATACTTTCCACGTCGAGGATGGAAACCAGCTTGCCGTCTTCGAGTTCAGTAATCGCGGTAATGTGATGCTGTTCGCCTGACAACACGCTTTCCGGTGCGCGCACGCGGTCCCAATCCACACGAATGATGCGATCAACCGCATGTACCAAGAAACCCAATACGCGCTTGTTGTACTCGGTCACCATCATGGAGGCGGTGCTATCGCCTTCTGCATCTAGGCCCATCACCTTGGCCAGCGACATCACCGGAATGACGTTGCCGCGTAGCGAGATCAAGCCTTCAACGCCGCCCGGCATATTGGGTGACGGCGTGATCATCGGGGTGCGGCAAACTTCGCGCACTTTAAATACGTTAATGCCGAAAATTTCTGAGCTGCCCAGATTGAACAGCAGGATTTCCATGCAGTTAGAGCCCGCCAGCTTGGTGCGGGCATCGACTGATTCAAGCAATTTGTTGTCGGTACGATCCACGATTGCACTCTCCATCAGGCAGCGGACTTAAGGGTGTCGCGCTTGAGCAGACGACCGAGGACCTCGGCCAAACGCTGCGGTTCAAACTTGGGCACATACTCATCCACGCCCACAGAACGACCCAAGCTCTGGTTAGACATAGAAGAAAGTGAGGAATGCATGATCACCGGCACACCCGCAAAACGCGGATCGCTCTTGATGTTTTTGGTCAGGATGTAGCCATCCATTTCCGGCATTTCAACGTCGGTCAAAATCAGTTGCACCGCGTCTTTAACTTTGCGCCCATTAGCCTCGGCGTAGTCTGCAATCTTGCGCAGCTCGTCCCACGCCATCTTGCCATTCACAGCTGAATGAGAACGCAAGCCCAAGATCTCAAGCGTGCGGAAAATCTGGTTGCGCGCAACCGAAGAGTCATCGCAATAGAACACGGTGGCTTCGGGCATGCCCAGGTTCTGAATGTCGCGGAAGCGATAGTCATCATCCACCTCAGTGGTTTCGGACAGTACCTTTTCAACGTCGAGCATCATCACCAAACGACCATCCGGCAGTTCAGTTACAGCGGTGACAAGACCACCCATATTGGCAGTCATCATTTCGGGGGGAACACGCATTTGCGACCAGTCGAGGCGCAAAATGGTATCGACTGATTCAACGAGGAAACCTTGAGTATGACCGTTGTACTCGGTCACGATCATGACTTCACGCGGAGTATCGCTGGGGAAATTGGCAAACTGCGCCAAATCCACCACCGGCACAAGAACACCACGCAAGCTCACCATACCGTTAACCGCATTCGGCATTTCAGGCGCGGCAGTCACCTCCGGCGTACGCATCACTTCGCGCACTTTAAATACGTTAATACCAAAGGTTTCGCGACGGCCGGTTCGGCTATCGACACCAAGCGAGAACATAAGAATTTCAAGCTTGTTGGTGCCAGCTAAGCGCGTACGGGCATCAATATTTTTAAGCAGTTCTGACATTGCGATACTCTCCGACGACGGTCGCAGGGGGCTGATATGCCTATTACGGCACCTCTACCAAAGACTTAAACGCGAAACTTTCCAACGGGCCCTTCCAGCTCCTCGGCTAAGGCCTTGAGCGCCCCGGTTCTGCTCGCCAAGTCCCTGATTGAAATACTATTTTCCTCTGCCGCATGGGCAATACTTTCGACCTGCCCAGCCAGTTCTTGAGCCGCAACATTTTGTTCACTGACTGAACAGGTGATGTCAGACATCCCTGCGCGCGACGATTCGACAGAGCGATGCGCCCCTTGCAGAACGTTCACAACGTTATCTACACAGCTCAGCGATTGTTGAATGGCTTCTGTACCACGACTCACCACTTCATCCACCGACTCCGAGCGCTTGGTCAGGTCGTGGGTAATATTGTCGATCTCACTTGCGGCAGCTGCAGACTTTTCTGCCAGCTTGCGCACCTCATCCGCTACCACAGCAAAACCGCGGCCGGCTTCACCTGCACGCGCCGCTTCAATTGCGGCATTAAGTGCTAACAAATTAGTTTGCTCAGCAATATCGCGCACCTGTTTGGTCATGCTCGAAATTTCACGCGTGCAATTCACAAACTGCGTGGTGGTTTTGGCAATTTCTGAAACCACCTCGCCCACACGGCCAATCTCAGCCATCATCGCTGTGGTGCTCTGCGTGCCTTGGTGCGCACCGGCTAGGCTGGCTGCTGATAATTGGTCAACTTCAGCTGCGCTATCCGCAACCGTTTGAATGCTGGCACTCATTTCTTCAATCGAAGCTGCCATAGATGAGGCGCTTTCGCTCTGCATATCCGTCGAGTGGCTAATATGTGCAGCCGTCGAAGCCAACTCGCCGGACACCCGCGCAATTTGCCCCGTGCCATGTTTAATACTGGCGACCATCACGCGGAGTGAATCCGCCATGCGATTAAACGAATCACCGATGTCGCGCATCTCATCACGCGAATCAATTTCAACACGTGCCGTTAAATCGCCGTCCGCCATACGGTGGCCGCCATCCACAGCTTGCCTTACTGCCACCAGCACCGAGAAATACCAGCCGCTCATGAGATACGCCATGAGGCCCAGTGCGACAAACGTTGCCACCAGCGTCACGACCATAGAACTGCGTACTTCGCGAATGTGGTCCGACAATGACGTGACCAATACATCGCGCACGTTATCACTAAGTTTTTGATTCGCGGCGACCGGGGCACTCGCTAAACTGAACATGCGCGCAGAATCGATTTGAAAGCGTTGTGAATAAATGTCATCCGCAATGACTTGACTCACCCCAGTGAGTGCTGCCTTTTGCTCAACCATTTGCGAATTAATCAACTCGTAATCACCTGCATGCAAATGCGGGTGGATGCGGCTAATCGCTGCGGTCACTTTGTCATAAGCAAATGTCAGCGTACCCGTCGTCACGGCCAAGCGTTGCAACTGTTCCGAGCTTGCCTGTTTGACAGCCGCAAGACCTGCTGCCTGCCCACGCAGGCGTGCGGAGTACTCACCAGACCACGGCAAATAATTGACTAACAACTCTTGCAGCAAATAACTATCGGGGTAAGGGTCGTAGCTCATGCCAGAGGCATCGGCCACAACCCGGAGCTGAGCGATATTTTGCTCAATCAGCGCGGTGTGATTGGCAAAGTTGGCATCGGCTTGGCTGTTAGCCAAGCCAGACCGTATGGAAGACCATGCAGAGCGGCTTTTTGCCAGGGCATCCGTAACTGAGAAATATACGCTCGCGTGCTTAGCCTGTTCGTCAATCTTGGCCAATTGTTGTTCAATTTGCTGTTGCGTTTCTTGCACCTTGCTCGTCAGATTGCTCGCGCCTTTAAGCAGGCTGGTTGATAAACCGCGGTGCTGCTGAAGCAAATTTATGAGCTTAATTTCTTCGGCAATATATAAAGCGCCCGCTTCTTCACTGTGCAGCGATTTAATCTCACTGATACGGTCCGTCACAATAATGCCCGCCAACAGCGCTGTGAGCGAGAGTGCCACGACTGCAACCAACGCAACCTTGAATGAAAAGCGCAGTCGATTCATGACTGCGGCAGCGGGTACAAAAATAAATGGGACTTTCATTGCAATCTCGATCTACTTAACAGAACAAAGAAGTGGCATGAAATGGCTGCACTAAGCTTTGTAACCAATACGAAAACCGCCCCAGTGGCGGCCTTGCACCATAATCGGCGCAGAAATGTCGTGCATGACCTCGCCGGTGTCACGGCGATAGGTTTGCATCAGAAAAGGCAATCGGTGAGCGCCGCAGCGCTTACCCACTGCATCGTCGAATATTCTTTTAGTTCTGTTATTGGCAATATCGGCTAATTTGTTGCCAGATAAAGGCTGACTGAAACGTTTATTGTGTGTGGGGAAATATCCCTTGCGATCCACTGCGCCGGCATAGACCAAATCTGGAATACGCAACAAGATTGATTCTTGAACGGCGGGGAATAGGCGATCGGTCAGCGCATCAAACCGAGTATGAAATTTCGGCGGATCCGTGCCTTCAATGCGCACATACTTTTCATCGAACAAGGCATCAACCGTAATTTCGCCCCGTGCGAGTGCGGCTTCCAGCACCTCAGAAATCTTGCTGGCAGCTTCTTGTACGAGATGCGTGGTTTTCTCATGCAGCTCTAGTGAACGCTTACCTTGCTCACCCAGCTTAAATACATTGCCCACCTCTTGCAGGTTTTGCCCCATGTAATCGAGCTGCCCCGCAACTTCAACCGTGTGGCGCGTACGCTTAGCATTTTCAGAAGACATCTGAAGAATCTTGCGCGCGTGATCCGAAATATCTGCGCTCACAGCACCTTGCTGATTAATCGCAGTGGCGATTGAGGCAACTTGCATCATCGTTTGATCTGCGCCGACTCGAATTTGATCAAGCGCAGCCATCACCTCAGCGGCCTGACCTGCGCCAATGCGCGCCTGTTCGCTACCTAGTTGCACAGCCTGTACTGCATTGCGCGTTTCATCTTGAATCGCAGCGACAATATGTCGTATTTCAGCTGTCGCAGTTGAAGTGTGTTCAGCCAACTTACGAACTTCGTCTGCCACGACGGCAAAGCCTCGTCCCGCATCGCCTGCTCGCGCCGCTTCAATCGCTGCATTCAAGGCCAGCAAATTCGTTTGTTCGGCAATTGCTTGAATGGTCTCAACAATCCCGCCAATCTCGGTTGAGCGCTCACCGAGCTGATGGATCACGCCTGCCGCACGCTCTACCGTTTGTGCGATGAGTTCAATTTCAGCTTTGGCATGTTGCGCAATTTCACCGCCGCGCACCGCCAACTCGCGTGCTTCACGCGCATTGCCTTCTGTACCTGCAGCGCTATTACCCACTTCAGCAATCCCCGCGCTCATGGCATCAATCGCCACTGCAGTGCCTTGCGCAGCGTCTTCTTGCACATGAAAGCCATCCGCCATATGACGGGCATCCTGCACAATAGATTCGGAAACTTTGAGAAATTGTTGCGAGCTGAAAATGACTTTGCCAATCAGGCTCTGAAAATTTTCGAGCAGTAAATTGAGCGAAGAAGCGGTCTGCCCCACTTCGCCAGGCAAGTTGCCAACCCGTCGCACCAAATCACCATCGCGACGTATTTGTTCAATGACGGTTCGCATTTGTCGCAAGGGGCGCGACCATAAAACGTGGATCAGAATTGCGGCCAAGGTGGCTGAAACCACCCCTGCACATAAAGCCACGGACCAAAGGGCGACGCCACTCTTAACGCCAACCAGAAACATGGCCAGCAACGTGATGCACGTTGTTGCCAATCCGAGGCCCAACATGCTCATCCAAACCAGGCCGACGGCCCTGATCTTGTTCATTGCCCATCTCCGAATTGTTTTTTTACTTCGGTGCTCGCTGGCTGCGGCACTTCAATTAAAAACGGCAATTCAGCTAAGAAATGAATGGAATTGAAGCGTGATACCCCCTAGGGAGTAGGCGCGGACAACAGGGGCTCAATGCAATGCGCTGAGTACCGCAGCATCAATGCCGGACAAAATATCTGCCGGCGGGCGTGATGATTCTTGCTCTAGACGCGCCGCTTCTTCAAGCGGGTAGCGCACATATACTTCTGCACCACCACGGCGGTAGGTGACCTCGGTGCACATGCGTTTGAGCAGCAAAATGCCTCGGCCATGGCCATAGGGGTTATTCAGCGCATGGTGCACAACTTTCTCGACCGCGCTTTCATGGTCGAAGCCCACACCTGAATCACGCACCATGATCTCGATGGCCTGGCCGCCTTGCATGATGTGTGACATGCCGATATCAATTGAACCAAACTCTAGGTTGGCAAGTCGTTCTGCGCGTTCGTTGTAATACTCTTCCATGCCGTTCGGTTGGTCTTTTAAATCAGAGTCCAGACGCAACACACCATGGTCCAATGCGTTGTTGAACAGTTCGGACAGGATGGTAAATAAATTGCCCGCGTGGTCTTCCGGAATTTTGAACTGCTGCAACAAGTTCAATAACATCGGAATGACATCAAGGCGTTTGAGCTCAGGTGCCGTGAGCGACATGTTCACGCGCCACAGGCCGCCACTGCCGCCCAAACGCTCTGCCGGGTTGGCGGCACGCTTCGGCGGTGTTGAAGTCTGAGGGCTTTCGCTCTTCATGCCCTGGTCACAGTCCACCACCACCACAGAAATATCGTCATGCGCATTCACACCCGCCAAATGATGCGACACCGCGCGCTTTAAGCGTTCAATGCGGGCTTCTTGCCGGATCCCTGCCAATGCGGTTTGCAAACGTGCGCGTCCAAACGCACTACCCTGTGCATTTTCAGCTTCGAGCAAGCCATCTGAATACATCAACAAACTGCCATGCTCAGGCAAGCGATGCGTTTCAAGCGAGGTATCGAGTTCTTCTTGATCCAGCACACCCAGCGGCAAATGTCGACTCGCGCAGGTGACGGCTGACGTGCCGCCATTGACCAGCAGCATGGGGTAAGGGTTGCCACCGTTCCAGATTTGTACGATGCCGTCCTGATAATTAATTGAAGCCAAAGTTGCGGCAACAAAACGATCTCTCGGTAGTAACTCTCGCACCTTGCTATTGAGCTCGCGCACAATGGCATCAATCGAAAATCCCCGCTCAGCCATACGGTAGAACGGTGCGGTAATTGGCAAAACGTTTAATGAGGCCGCTAGGCCATGGCCGGTACCGTCAGCCAACAAGACATACAACGATTTACCCGGTGTGCGCGCTGCGGCAATCAGATCACCACTAAACGAAGCCGCAGGCTGAATCCAGTACGACAAAGCCGGATCATTGAGCTTTTCGCGGTTAACCAGTCGGTCCATTAAGTGCATGGCCACACGACGGTCTTCTTCTTCAATCGTGTTGTAGCGCGATAGCGCCTCAGCGCGTTGGCGCTCACGACGCTCACGCTCAATGCTGCGCATGAGATGCTGCATACGTGCCGCAAACATGCGGCTCGATACAGGCTTGATTAGATAAGCGTCGGCTCCTGCTTCAAAAGCAACCACACGACGCTCTTCGCTATTGGGCTCGCCTAATAGAAGTACGGGACACCAGGTCGGCGCCAAAGCGGCTTGAATGCTCTTGCACAGCTCTGTGCCTTCGATGTCTGAGAGCTGGTCGGCTGCGACAACAAATTCTGGCTGATGGTCACGAATATAGTTGAGCGCCGCCGTACCAGAGGTGACGACGGTAATGTCGCACGCGCACTGCTCCAGCGCCGTTTTGTGGTGCTGGGCATCCGCTGCATTTGACTCAACAAGAAGAACCTTGATCATCGTCTTAGCGCGCAGTCATGTTTAGGCTGAGCACAGGCACAGGCCCGATGTGCTAGGAAGTGTGCCAGGAAAGGTGTCAGGAAATATCAAACAACTTGTTGAAATTGGCAATTTCAAGCACTTGCTTCACATTGCGCATGCAGTTCGTCAGTGCTAATTGTTTGTTACCTGCCTTTGCTTTGTCACGCAGCATCAACAACATGCCCAATGCAGAGCTGTCGAGATAAGCAACTTGTGCCATGTCGAGCTGTACTTCGCGAACGTCTGCTCGCGTCATCACACTCTCAGAGGCAAGACGAAAATCACGGTGTGCATTGAAGTCGAAACGGCCGTTCAGTTTAATGACAGCACGTGCACCTTCAACATTTACGCTGGTATCCATTCATACTCCAATTTCTAGCCCGTCTAATCAGGCCCATAGTTTGTTAACGGCTGCGCTTTCGTTCGCTTGAGCACATCTCAAGCGCGCGCTGCAGAGCGTTGAGGCGAGGCCAGATTCTGCAAAATACAGCGTGTCACTTCGTCTAAAGGTGCGACATCAACGCATGCGCCAATCTCGGCAGCTTCACGTGGCATGCCGTAGACCACACATGTCTCTTGGTTCTGTCCTAACGTCCAACAGCCTGCCTCGCGCATTTTTAACAAGCCTTGAGCACCGTCTTTACCCATACCCGTCAGAATAATGCCCACTGCCTGCGCACCCACTTGGCGCGCCACTGAATCGAACAGCACATCTACAGAGGGACGATGACGATTCACGGGCTCGGAGTCTTCTAGCTCGCAGTAATAATGACCGCCACGGTTTACAACCTTCAAATGCGAGTGGCCGGGTGCCAAGTAAGCATGGCCCGGCAAAATACGCTCACCCGACTCAGCTTCTTTCACTGCGATTTTGCAAAGTGAATCGAGCCGTTTGGCAAAACTGCCGGTGAACATTTCTGGCATGTGCTGCGTCATGACGATGCCCGGCACACGTTCAGGCATACTCATCAATACTGTTTTAATCGCTTCCGTTCCGCCTGTTGAGGCCCCAATGCAAATCAAGCGTTGCTCTAGCACGCGCGGTGACAACACAGGCCCGGCCGCATGGTTGTCATTCGCAGCCACGGTGCGGCGACGGCCCACTTTATTGCGTGCAGCATAGGCCTCACGCAATTTACGGTGAATATCATCGCTGTATTTTGCAAGGCCATTTGCGCCATCAGTTGATGGCTTGGCAATGAAATCAAATGCGCCTAGCTCTAGTGCGTGCAAAGTCGTGTCCGACCCACGCTGTGTCAGCGTAGAGATCATGACCACAGGCATAGGATGCAAGCGCATTAAGCGATTGAGAAACTCAATCCCATCCATGTGCGGCATTTCAACATCCAGTGTCAGCACATCTGGGTTGAGCTGCTTGATCATTTCACGTGCAGCAAGCGGGTGTGGTGCTGCGCCCACCACTTCAAGATCATCGGCTTCATCAATGATCTTGCTCAAAATCGAGCGCATCACTGGCGAGTCATCGATAATGAGTACCTTGATTGCCATATTTCAAGACCAATTTCAGAATCAGAACAATTCGACATCGCCAGAAACTTCCTGCTTGCTGAGCGTCGCCACGTAGGCTTGCTCGCGTTGCGCCAACGTGTCGTTGTGCGTAGACAGTAGTTTCTTAAGCTTGACCTTCCCGTTAAACGGGAAGAAATAGACTTTGCGGGGATACACGTCGAGCAAATCTTCTGCCACGATGGGAATGTTTTCATTCCGCAGAAACTCGCGCACAAACGCCACATTGCGTTCGCCCACATTAGAATTTGCCAATGTCGCCATGACGCGGCCACCACCAAATATCTTGGCTTCTAAGCGATGACGACGACCACCCATTTTGAGGATGTTATTAATCAATAACTCCATGGCGTAGGCGCCATAGCGTGCTGATGTACTGGCTACACCGCCGCCGCTATCCGGCAGCATAAAGTGGTTGAGCCCACCCACACCTAAATCTTTATCGCGAATGCACGCCGCCACACAGGAACCCAAGACGGTAACAATCATTTGCTCTTTGATCGTCACAAAAAATTCGCCCGGCAAAACCTTGACCGATTGAATGTTGAAATTCCGGTCAAAGTAATGGTTCGTGGCCTGATGCTCAATCACATCCGGCGTCACCACTCGCAACTTAGCGCTGGGAGTCGGTGCGGACATAAACCGTCTTTCCTTGTGTCTTAAACAAGTCTGCTGCGTGCATAAAGCTCTCGGAATGCCCGGCAAGCAACAGACCATCACGATTTAACAAGGGATGGAAGCGTTTAAGAATGGCGTACTGAGTCGGCTTGTCAAAATAGATCATGACATTCCGACAAAAGATCACATCAAACGGACCGGATACGTCATAACGCGCATCCAGCAAGTTGATGCGTTTGTATTCAATTAATTTGCGCAGTTCTGGGCGAATACGTACGTAGCCCTCTTTGCCGCCCGTGCCTTTCAAGAAAAACTGCTGCAGACGCTCTTTCGACAATTTTTCGACACGCTCGGACGCATACACGCCTTGCTTGGCGGTATTCAAACAGTTTGTATCGATATCGGAAGCGACAATGCTGACGGGTGGCGTGAGCGTGCCAAAGGTTTCGCACACACTCATCGCAATGCTATACGGCTCTTCACCTGTCGAAGCCGCGCTACACCAAATGCGAATGGGGCGGTGCTGCAACTTGCGAAGGTATTGCGCTAGCACATCAAAATGATGCGCCTCACGGAAGAAGCTGGTGAGGTTTGTGGTGAGTGCATTAACGAACAACTCCCACTCATCTTCACCAGAGTTTTCGAGGCGCGATAAATAATCAGAAAACTTGCGGTCGCCATAATGACGCAAACGGCGCGCCAAACGGCTGTAGACCATGTCAGCCTTCTGGTCAGAAAGACTAATACCGGCATGCGCATAAATTAGTTTTCGAATTTTGTCGAAATCGCGATCCGTGAATTCAAATTCACGATGCTGGGTGCTGGCTGTCAAAACCTTACCGGGCACAGCTTTAGCTGCTGTACTAGGCTGGTTGATCGCAGAAGGACGTTTTGCCAATAGTGCTGACATGTTGCTCTGGCTCTTTGAAAATTCTGTTCTACACGCACACAACCAGGGGAAGGCAGACCCACCTTAATTTAGGCAGGTCTGCGGTCTAGCGGATCAGAACTCTTCCCACTCGTCTTCAGCTGAATGTGCTGGAGCATTCACTGCGCGCTTCACCTTGCCAACTGAAGGCGAAACGCGTGAGGATGCCGGGCGACGCGCTGGCTCATTGGCAGCAGGACGTGCATTCGGCTTGAAAGACTTGGCACGCGGCTCTTCATCACTCAGGCGGAAGCGATCCACGGCGCCCACCAGCGTTGCAGCTTGCTCTTGCAGGCTTTCAGAGGCTGCGGCAGCTTCTTCAACCAATGCAGCATTCTGTTGCGTCACTTCATCCATCTGTGCAATGGCTTGGTTCACTTGCTCGATACCCGAGCTTTGCTCTTGAGAAGCAGAGGTGATCTCCGCCATGATGTCTGTCACTTGCTTAACTGCGGTGACAATTTCATCCATGGTTTGGCCCGCTTTGCCCACCAAGGCAGAACCTGCATTCACGCGGTCAGCCGAATCAGAAATCAAAGTCTTAATTTCTTTTGCGGCGCCCGCACTACGTTGTGCCAAGTTGCGCACTTCAGAGGCCACCACCGCAAAGCCACGACCTTGCTCACCGGCACGGGCTGCTTCAACCGCAGCATTCAGCGCCAAAATATTGGTTTGGAAGGCGATGCCATCAATCACGCTGATGATGTCGGAAATCTTCTTGGAAGATTCTGAAATCTGCGTCATGGTATCCACCACTTGACGCACAACCTCACCACCTTTCTGTGCCACATCAGATGCACCTGCGGCCAAGTGGTTCGCTTGACGTGCATTCTCCGCATTTTGCTTCACAGTTGAGGTGAGCTCTTCCATTGAACTGGCGGTTTCTTCCAAGCTAGAAGCTTGGTTTTCAGTACGGCCAGACAAGTCGCTGTTACCTTGCGCGATTTCCTTAGAAGCAGTGCTAATAACATCTGCCGCTTCTTGTACTTGGCCCACAACATCTGCCATGCCATCAACCAGTGAGTTGACGCCTGCGCACAGTGCTTCAATTGAACCGGACTTGCCTTCCAGCGGAATACGTTGCGTTAAGTCACCGTCTTGCGCAGCGACTACGACAGCTTGAGTTTGCTCAACCGCTTGTTGCAACACACGTGCAGCCTTAACTTGCTCGGTCACGTCTGTTGCGTACTTCACAACCTTAAACGGCTTGCCGTCCATATCGAGAATCGGGTTGTAGCTAGCTTGAATCCAGATTTCTTTGCCGCCTTTGCCAATACGCTTGTATTGGCCTGAATCATATTCACCGCGACCCAACTTATCCCAGAACAGACGATATTCACCGCTTGCGCGATATTCTGGATCCACAAACATGCTGTGGTGCTGACCCTTAATTTCATTCAGGTTGTAACCTAGGGTGTTCAGGAAGTTATCGTTGGCGGTAATAATCTTGCCGTCCAAGCTGAACTCGATCACAGCCTGAGCTTTGCCAATCGCAGACAACTGGCCTTCGAAGTCAGCGCTCTTCAGCTTCTGTTCGGTGATATCGGTTGCGTACTTCACCACCATGAAGGGGCGGCCGTTACCATCCAGAATCGGGTTGTAGCTGGCTTGAATCCAAATTTCCTTGCCGCCTTTGCCAATACGCTTGTACTGTCCCGCATCGTATTCGCCACGTGCTAGCTTGTCCCAGAACATGCGGTAATCGTTGCTGATGCGATATTGCGGATCAACAAACATGCTGTGGTGCTGCCCCACTACTTCACTCAGGCTGTAACCCAGCGTATTCAGGAAGTTTTCATTGGCGTGCAGAATGCGACCGTCCGGCGTGAATTGAATGACGGCTTGAGCACGATTAATCGCATCCAACTGGCCCTTGGAGCTACGCAGTTCCGTCACGTTTGCCCATTCCAGCACGTTGCCATCGTAATTGCCTTTGGCGTCGTAAGAAGCCATCACATTCAATGAGAACTTGAAATCACCAATGGTGATTTCAGTCTTGTAAGGCAGACGGCTCGGGTCGGCCAACATACGACGTTGATGTTCTGGGTTCTTGTGGAACATATCGATACAAGTACCGATGATGCGGCTTGCATCAAAGGTCGGCCAAATCTTGCGGAAAACTTCTGCATTTTCCGTCAGCATTTGTACTGTCATCTTGTTGGCGTAGGTCACCTTGAAGTCGCGGTCGATCATCATGATCGCGTTGCTAATGTTGTGTAGCGCATCTTTACTCTTCAGCGCATGTACCAACACTTCGCCAGACACAGCCGGCTTAGAGGCCGGTGATGATTCGGCGCGTACAGTCTTTTTGCGAGCAGGTGCTTTGGCCTTGGCCTTGGCGACCTTCACTTCAGCGTTGTTTTCATTCACATTGGTTTCCATGCTCAACTCCTTTTTTATCTCTGCGTGCGACGTGCTTTCGAACTTGTCTGGTTCCGCCGCGCACGTCTCACTGCGGTGACCGAAATTAGGGGTGTTACTGCAGTCGTTGTTCGTCTAACAAGCCAATGTCTGGGCTCATCATCAGGCGCTCGATATCCAGCAGGATGAGCATGCGTTCATCTACCGTGCCAATACCGTTAATGTGGTTGGTGTTTGACACACCAGACAACATCGGCGCTTCCTTAATCTGATCTGCCGTTAGCGAAATCACATCCGACACGCTATCGACGACGATGCCAACCACACGACCGGCCACGTTGAGGATAATGACCACAGTGAATTGATTGTATTCAGCACTACCCAAGCTGAACTTGATGCGCATATCAACAATGGGAACGATGACCCCACGCAGATTGATCACGCCTTTAATGAATTCGGGGGTATTGGCAATGGTGGTGACCACGTCATAACCACGGATTTCCTGAACTTTGAGAATATCAATTGCGTATTCTTCATCACCCAAGGTAAAGGTCAGAAATTCCTGCACATGGCCGTGCTCTACCAAAGCAACAGCACTGGCCGCGCTACCGTTTGCGGGGCTGCCGGGTTGACCGCTTGCAGTCGGATTCCCTGCACCATTTACTGCTGCACTACCTGCTGCGTTAGTGGCTAGCATTTCACTCTCCTCAACTTGCTTCCGGGACTAACGGCACTTATGTATCCGTCTTAAATACGATCTAGGGTGTAATCACGCCGCTTCTTCAGCCATGAGCTTTGAAACATTCATGAGAGACGCGACATCCAAGATGAGTGCGACTTTGCCATCGCCCATGATGGTTGCCCCGGAAATACCGGGTACGCGGCGGTAATTAGCCTCGAGCGACTTGATCACCACTTGGTACTGGCCTAACAGTTCATCTACAAACAATGCGCTCTTGGCACCGTCAGATTCCATGACGACCATGATGCCGCGCTCGTAATCGGTTTCTGCGCCATGACAGTTAAACACTTCATGCAGCGGCACCACGGGCAAGAAATCACCACGAACCATAATGACCTTGCCCGCACCCGAAATGGTTCGGACTTGGCCCGGCGCTGGCTGCAACGACTCAACAACATAGTTGAGCGGCACGATGTAGGTTTCATGGCCGACACGAATAGACATACCATCCAGAATGGCAAGGGTCAGCGGCAGGCGTACGGTGATGCGTGTACCCACGCCATACACTGAATCAATCTCAACCTTGCCGCCCATGGCAGTAATGTTTTTACGCACCACGTCCATGCCCACACCACGACCCGACACTTCGGTAATCTGATCTGCGGTCGAGAAACCTGCTTCAAAAATCAGGTTCCACACTTCGCTGTCGGTCATGTTGTCTGACACGGGCAGGCCACGTTCACGTGCCTTAGACAGAATGCGGTCACGATTGAGGCCGCCACCATCGTCGCCGACTTCAATGACGATGTTGCCGCTTTGATGCGATGCCTTCAGGGTGATCGTGCCTTCTTCGGGCTTGCCTGCTGCCAAACGCTTTTCAGGCATTTCAATACCGTGATCCAAGCTGTTACGCACCAAATGCGTTAGCGGATCGGCGATACGCTCAATCAGGCCCTTGTCTAGCTCGGTGCTTTCACCGCTCATGACCAAGCGCACTTGTTTGCCCAGCTTGCGCGACAAGTCACGCACCACACGCGGGAAGCGCGAGAAGGTCACAGAGATGGGCATCATACGAATCGACATGACCGACTCTTGCAGGTCACGTGTATTGCGCTCAAGTTGCGCAATACCATTCATCAGGCGTTCGTAAATAACGGGGTCAAGCGTGCTGGCAGATTGCGCGATCATGGCTTGGGTGATCACCAATTCACCCACGAGGTTGATCATCTGATCAACCTTTTCCACACCGACGCGAATTGAACCGGCATCGTTGCTCGCTGGTTTTGCAGCACGATCTTCTTTGCTGGCGGTTGCGCGCGCGACGGGCGTTACAGCTGCGGGTGAAGCTTCTGCAACTGCAAGCTCTTGATCGTTTGACTCAACAACCGGCGGCAGCGGCTCGAAGAAGCCGAACGAATCGTCTTCCGCCACCACGTGGGCAGCAGGCGCTGGTGTCGCCTCAACCGTTGCAGGCGCCTCGACCGGCTCGAACAAACCGAAGGAGTCGTCTTCTTCGACCACAGCCTCGGCTGCGGCTACCGTCGAACCGACTTCATGACCCTCATTGAACAGACCGAAAGAGCCATCTGCTGCACTGACTTGCACAGCACCTTCATGCTCGAACTTTAATGAGCCATGTTCGGCAACATATTCAATGATTTCGGTCAGGCTTGAATCTGCATAGGCAGTGGTAATTTTTAGTGTCCACACGCCTTCGACCAATTCACCTGCTGGTTTAGTGATGATCTCAACCAGCCCCATCTCGCGCAGGTCTTCCAGCATGTTTTCAATCACAGCCGGATTGACTACAGCGCGTGCGTCGAGCTTAAAGCTCGCCACAAACACATTTTGCTCAACAGCTTCGCTCGTCTCAGCGGTAGCAATAGCCTCTTCTGCCTGGCTGGCGACAGGTTCTGACTCTTCTTTAACGGGAGCCTGAGCACCGCTTAACTCACGCAGGTGACGACAAATAAATTCGATGTCTTCAGTTGCAGCGGCCGGACCACCGCGATGTGCATCTAGCATCATCTTCAGCAGGTCGCCTGCTTCTAGGCTGGCATCAACCATTTCTGATGTTAGATCCAGTTCGCCTTTGCGAACCAAGTCCAACATCGTTTCTAATTCATGGGTGACTTGTGCGAGATCTTGAAAACCAAACGTACCAGCACTGCCCTTAATGGAGTGTGCCGATCTGAAAATGGCATTCATCTGCTCATTGTCAAAATCGTCCGGATCAGTCTCTAACAGCAACTGTTCCATATTGGCCAAATGTTCTTCGGTTTCTTCGAAGAACACTTGATAGAACTGGCTCATATCAATGGCCATGGCGCGCTCCGTATGTCGTTTTTATCGCTGTTATATGGAGTAATTAGCCAATAACCTTTTTGACAACATCAACCAGCTTTTGCGGATCAAATGGCTTAACCAGCCAGCCTGTTGCGCCTACCGCTTTACCTTGCGCCTTCATAGCATCTGAAGATTCGGTGGTCAGCATCAGAATCGGCGTGCCCTTGTATTGCGGCATGGCGCGCAGTGATTTGATGAGCGTAAGCCCATCCATGCGCGGCATGTTTTGGTCGGTCAGTACCAAATTGACAGATTTACTCTTGGCCTTATCAAGACCATCCTGTCCATCCACTGCTTCGATTACGTCGTAGCCGGAGCTTTTTAGCGTGAATGCCACCATCTGGCGGATGGAAGCGGAATCATCAATCGCGAGTACGGTCTTGGCCATGTCAGTTCCTGTTAATCAAGTTGCATCAAAACAATTCAATATCGCCTTGCTCATACGACTTTTGAGCAACGGGGTTTTTAGAAGTCATGTCATCCAATGTCGAGACGGCTGCGGTAACAGCGGCCATCGCTTCATCTGGAATGTGCCCACCCGCACCAACTTGCGGCAGGGTATGCGAGAGTTGGTCAAGCTTGAGGAGCAATTCGTCGACCGCAACCATGCGCGTCTCAACGTGCCCTAAGAGCTGTGAAGTCATGTCTTGGAATTGCAGCGCGAGAATGGCTTTACCCACTTCGCCATCAACCTTACCGGCCGAGGCTGCAAGGCGATCAATCGCGCCAGCGCGTGCCTCGTTGATTTGCTCAACGCGACCCATAATTTCTTGAACACGTAACTTAGATTCCAGCGCAAAGGTCATGTCCTGGCTGGCCATGCGCGCAATTGCTTCTTCAGTGCCAGTGATCGACAAGGCCATCTTGTCCATCAGCGACACAATTTGCTGTGCGAACTGGTTGGTACGCAGGGACAGGTCGCGCACTTCATCTGCAACCACCGCAAAGCCACGGCCAGCGTCGCCAGCGCGTGCAGCTTCAATCGCTGCATTCAATGCAAGCAGGTTGGTTTGTTTTGAAATCGAACCGATCTCGCCCAGAATTTTGCGCACAGCCTCTGAGGCCATCGCAATACCATCGGTGTGCTCAACCAGCTCCATTGCTAATTTACTGTTTTCGATCACACCATCGACCACGCGTTGCATGGTGTCGGACGTGTCGACAATGAACTGATCGAAGCGAATAGAGCTCTCTGCCGCTTCTTCACCTTTGTGGCCACCAGAGATCTCGAGCGCGGTACGTTTCTGTATTTCGATTTCGCCGTGCATACCGTGGAAGCTTTCGGTCAGCTGCGTAATCGCGTTGTGAAGTAGCGTCTTCACACGATCGACTTCGCCGCGCGAAGTATTGATCTGGCTAATCGCTGCATGCGTGCAATGCGACAGCATCTCTTCCAGCTTTTGCATTGCATCGCCTAAACCTTCAGTAGGTTTAGCGATCGGCTTGCTTGCCGTCGATGACGACGACAAAAAATTATCTGGTTTGCGGGTGGATGGCAGCACCAACCACATTGCCATAAACCAACCCAAAGCCACGGCCCCAGACACACTGAGCGCCATCGCTGCGGACGCACCGAGCGCCACAGCCACTAACGGAATGCCCGAACTCCAGGCACTCGCTAATACCACCGCCCAAATCTTTCTTGAAATCATTGCGATACCCATTTCTCTGGTTGCTGGCGCGGCATAAAGCCTTCCCATCGCTTAACGGCTGCTTTAAGGCAGTCCTTGAGCTTCCACCAAGGGATTAGTCACCCCGTTATCGGGACTGAACCTCGACTGCTTTGCCGTCGTTCAAGATGGCTTCTTCAGTTGCCTTATTCAGCACCACAATGCTGATACGTCGGTTAATCGCTGCTGTTGGCTTGGTCTTGTCAAACAAGACCGTCGAAGCCAAACCAACCACACGCATGACCTTTTCATCGTCCATACCACCCGCGTGCAATTCCCGTCGCGAGGCATTAGCGCGACTGGTCGATAGCTCCCAATTGCCAAAGCCTGTAATCCCGCCAGCAAAACGCGCGGCATCGGTGTGGCCGGCAATTGAAATGCGATTGCTCACACCATTTAAGGCGTGCCCAATCTCTCGCAAAATGATGCGGGTATAGGGTTTTAGATCGGCCGAAGCCGAATCAAACATCGGTCGATTCTGCTCATCCACAATTTGGATGCGCAACCCCTCTGAAGTCACGTCTAACAACAATTGATTTCGATAGGCACGCAAATCCGGCTGCGACTCAATAGCCGCTTCAATTTCTGCTTTGAGTTCGAGTAGTTTGTTCTGCTCTTGTCGCAGTTGTTCAATGCGCTGTTTTTCTGCCGCTGCCGCATCGGCAGCTTGCTCACCTTGGCCTTGATTACGCTCACCATCATCTTTTTGCCAGTTATCACCCTGTTCACGCATTGCGCCAAGATTGAATGAACGATGCTTCTCAGCCACTGAGCCATTTTTAACTTGACCGGTAGAGCGCGTAAGATCTTTGCCACCGCCTTGAATCACGGAAGAGCTATCACCCGAGCCGGAGCCACCGGGCAGCGCCACTTTGAGTGGGTTTTGAAAGAATTCGGCAATACCGTTGAGATCACCCTGAGCCGTTGAGCCGAGCAGCCACATCAACAGAAAGAACGCCATCATGGCCGTGACAAAGTCGGCGTAGGCGATTTTCCACGCACCACCGTGCGCGCCGCCGCCGCCTTTTTTGATTTTTTTTACGACTATGGGTTGTTGGGTATCGTCTGACATGTCACCGGAACCTATGTGGTTTCTTTAAGCACTATCCGCGTCGCGGATTACTTGCCTTTCCGGTTTTTCAGATCTTCTTCCAACTCTGAGAATGACGGACGGTCTGATGAGTACAACACCTTGCGACCGAATTCCACCGCCACTTGGGGGGCGTAGCCGTTCATGCTCGCTAGCAATACAGACTTAATGCATTGATAAATCTTGCCGGACTCTTCTGACTTCTGTTCCAACTGGCTCGCAATCGGCGCGACGAATCCATAGGAAATCAGAATACCGAGGAAGGTACCCACCAAGGCACCACCGATCATTTTGCCAAGCACGGCGGGCGGCTCGCCCACTGAGCCCATCACATTCACCACGCCCATCACGGCAACCACGATACCGAATGCCGGTACGCCATCTGCCACTTTGGACATGACATGTGGGGCAACGTGAGCTTCTTGATGGTGTGTTTCCATTTCTACATCCATCAAGCTTTCAATTTCAAAGGCATTGAGATTGCCGCCTACCATCATGCGCAGGTAGTCCGTCATAAACTCGACCACATGATGGTCTGAAATCACATTGGGGTATTTTGAAAAAATCGGACTGGCTTCAGGATTCTCGACGTCGCCTTCAATCGACATCAAACCTTCTTTACGCACCTTGGTCAGCACTTCAAACAGCAACGCCAGCACATCCATGTACAGCGCTTTGTTGTACGGAGAATTTTTAAATACGCTCGGCAGTGCAGCCGTGGTGGCCTTAATTGACTTGCCGGAGTTACCCGCCAAAAAGCCACCGATCATCAAACCCACAATGGCAATGTATTCAGTCGGCACCCAAAGTGCGGCCAGACTACCGTGCACGGCGTAGGTACCGAGTGCTGCTGCAAGAATGACGACATAGCCGATGATGAGAAACATCTGTGATCCTTCGTATTTCTTGGCACGTTGTGCCGGTTGTTGCGTATCACCCCGGTTAACGGTTTTGCTTTGAGATTCTTGAACCCCTTCCACCTAAGTTTTATGCGGCTTCTTGGGCAAAAAAAATGCCGCCGCAATAAGCCGCGGCGGCCGAGCTCTCCACTTACGCAGAGAGGAGGTCAGTCATGCAACAACTACAGGGAGGGAGACAACACTACAAAAAACTTTTTGACCATCTGACCGAATCCTGCGGTCAGACTGCGTGTGACACTTAAGCTGCGAGCGCTTCTGCCGCGGCGCGCTTGGTCTTGCCTGCACGTGCCGGGATATTGCAAAGGCCGCACACATAGCCCTTAACCGGGTCATGCGCGTGCGCCACAAATTCGCCACCGCAGCAGGTGCAGCGGGTAGATTGAAGCAGTTTGGCATCGTAAAAGCGGACCAGCGTCCATGCGCGTGTCAGGCTCAGCACCTCTTCCATACCATGTTGCTCGATATGGCTACGGTACATACGATAGGCCTTAATAATAGCGGGCAGGCCAGACATTTCGGTGTGGCGCTGCAGGAACTTCAGAAAAGACATAAACAGAGAAGAGTGAATATTCGGCTGCCAAGTCATGAACCAGTCGGTTGAGAAAGGCAACATACCTTTCGGGGGCGACACGCCTTTGACTTCTTTGTACAACTTCAACAGTCGTTCGCGTGACAGATGGGTTTCGCTTTCCAGCATTTGCATGCGAGCGCCCAATTCAATCATTTCAACGGCTAGCGCGATTTCACGACCTTCATTCACGATGCTCTTGTTTTTCATTTTCTGACCCCTGTTTATTGGTTTGTGGTGTACGAGAAATTAGTTGATGCTTTCAACTGGGCGCGTTGCAGCAAGAATGCTGGCATGCAGGTGTGAAGTACCTGCATCGCGCTGATGTCCCGACAGCAACCCAATCAACAGTTGGTCGTCAAAACGGAATTGGCACAGCACCATGCTGGTGGAGGCCATTTTCAAAACTTGTCCGGGGGTCAGCGTTTCAATCAGATCGGCGATTTCTGCACTGATGCCCAATTTGAACATTGCGCCTTCGCGATCGGCACGTACCATTTGCTGAGCCAGCATCAGGTAGGCCAGGTTGAGTTCTTTAATTTCGTTGTTCAGTTCGGCGTTCTTCATTTTTTGCTCCGATTTATTTTTGACCTCGTTGGCGGATTGCCAATGGATCGCAGTGTGCCTTTCGGAAGCAAGCGGAAAAATCAGCCGGTTTCGGATTGTTTCGTACAAACAAGTGACAGCAGGCCTGTAGGTGTTTTTCCTACAAGCCTGTAAACATATGATTCCATTGAATTAGTGGAGCATTGAATATTGGCGCCTGACGCAACCCATTCTTACATCGACGGCCATTTCAGCCAATTTGGCGGCATTTAATGCCGGCGAGAACAAATGTCCCTGAAAGCGATTGCAGCCTTCACTACTCAAAAATTGATATTGGTCTTCCGTTTCAACGCCCTCTGCCACCACTTGCAATTGCAGACTACTCGCTAGCGCCATCACTGCTCGCACAATGGCTGCATCTTCGTCATTGCCCGGCAGCTCTTGTACAAACGAGCGATCAATTTTGAGCAAATCAATGGGGAAGCGCTTCAAATAAGCCAACGAGGAATAGCCCGTACCAAAGTCATCCATCGCAATGCGCACCCCTAAGTTCTTGAGCGAGCGCAACATTGAAATCGTCGACCCCGCGTCTTGCATGAGCACGCTTTCCGTCAATTCCAAAATTAGATTGGCGGGATTAACGCCCGTTTCTTTCAGCACACGATGCACCGTGGTAACAATGCGTGGCTGACTAAACTGCACAGCCGACACGTTGACTGAAAGCGTAAGCTGTTCCAAGCCCATCAATTGCCACGTTCTTAATTGGGAACAAGCTTGATACAACACCCACTCACCCAATTCGACGATCAAGCCTATTTCTTCTGCGATGGGCAAAAAACGAGTAGGCGGAATTGGGCCACGTAGCGGATGATTCCATCGCATCAACGCTTCCACGCCCACAATACGACGCGTGGTATCCAAACACGGCTGATAAAGCACTTCCAATTCTTGGCGATCAATGGCGTAGCGCAGGTCTGTTTCTAACGCCATGCGCTCGGTCGTGCCGACATTGAGTTCCGGCTGGAAAAAGCAAATTGCATTGCCGCCCTGACGCTTTACCACCGTCATCGCCGATTCAGCATGGGCAATCAGCTCAAGCGCGTTTTCACCGTCATCTGGGAGCATCGCAATGCCAATGCTGGGCGTGAGCCAAAGCTCGTAGCTGTCGTGTTTGAAAGGCATGTCAAATGCCTTGAGCACCCAATTCGCCATGGTGTGCGCGGCAGCATGGTCGGTTGCCGAGGGCAGATACAAACCAAATCTGTCTGCGTTGAGTCGACCTAGGGTTGCGTTGCATTCAACACACTCACCTAGCCTGCGCGCAATCATAGTGAGTAACGCATCACCCGCTTGGTAACCAAAGCTTTGGTTGATGCGCATAAAACGATCAATGTCGATGTACAACAATGCACCGTGCGGTTCGTTGTCATCATCGCAATTCGCATCAATCAGTGCACAGAAGCGACTGAGATTGGGCAACCCCGACAACGTATCGGTAGAAATGATGGTCTGTAAGCGGTTATCCGCTTCTCGTGCTGAAAGTCGTGCACGAGCGCCGCGAATTTCTCGATGCAGTACCGGCAATAGATGATCAACATTACCTTTGCGCACCACATCGCCTACGCCACACAGCATAGCGTGATGCCCTAAATCGTCGGGGATCGAACCGGAGTAAATAATGAAAGGAATATCTTTGCCACTGGTGCGCAGGGTTTCGAGTGCAGAAAGCGAATCAAATCCCGGCATTACATGGTCTGAAATGATGAGGTCCCACTGATGTGCATCAAGTGCATGCGACATCTCTTGGCGACTTTGAACGCGCGTGTAATCCATATTAAAGCCGCGCGCCATCAACTCTGCATATAGCAGATGCGCTTCGTCTTCCGAATCTTCAACCAACAAAACCGTAGCGGCGTGCTGGGCGGATTGGAGCAAACGAGCTGTTGATGTATTGGGTTTGTCGTACATACCGTGAGATGCATTTCTCTATTAAGGTATGCATCGACACGGCATGCTCATCCTTTAGGGGTAGGCATGCTGCAAGGCGAAGCTTTTTTCACATGTTTAACCAATAGCCGATTCAATATTCAGGCGAATTGGCAAAACAAAAAAATGCGCTATGTGAATTAGCAACTAAGCAATCGCAAATTGGCTTACACGATTACGGCCGCGTTGTTTGGATTGCAGCAGGGCTTGATCAGCGCGACGAATCAACGCTTCGAAATCGGCCATGGCTTCATCACGCACCGATACACCCAGGCTGATAGTTAAATCCACCACGGCATTTGGCAAATTTATTTCTAAACCATCAACTGCACGACGCACACGTTCAGCACACGCCAATGCTTGATCAAGCGTGGTGTTGGGGCAAATGATCAAGAATTCATCACCACCCGTTCGGCACACCACATCATGTGCACGCAAACCCTGTTTAAGTGCTTGTGCCGTCAGCCGTAACGCTTGGTCACCAATATCGTGGCCATACACGTCATTGATTTTCTTAAATTCATCCACATCCACCATCATGCAGGCCAAGTCTTGGCCAGAACGAATCGCTGAAGCCCATTCTTGTGCGATACGTTCCATCGCATAACGACGGTTCGGGAATCCGGTCAATGCATCGGTGAGTGCCACTTCTTGTAGGCGACGATTGGTCGTTGCCAATTCAGCGGCGAAGCGGCGAATCTCTTCGCGGTCTGCTTCGATTTCTTCCTGCAGCGACACCACACGTTGACCTGCGCGAATACGCGCAGCCAACACACGTGGTTTGAGTGGCTTGTTAATGAAGTCATCCACGCCATGCTCAAACGCTTCGATCAAGCGGTCTTCTTCTTCCAAGCTAGTAAGAATGACGATGTAAATGCTGCGGCCTACGCGTGTTTGGCGTAGTGCACTGGCCAGTTCAATGCCGCTCATCTCAGGCATAAGCCAGTCCACCACCATTAATTGTGGCTGGAACTCGGTTGCCATTTCCAAGCCTTGGCGACCATCCTCAGCCACTTTGACAACATGGCCGGCGCGTTCAAGCATCGCCTTGAGCATCACACGCATACTGGCGTCGTCGTCCACCACCAGAATCCGCATCGCATTGCGATTGGCGGTGAGCGTGACTGCCGACACGCTGCCTTCCCGTGTGCGCGCCAATAATGCGCTAAATGGCGGTAAAGCAATGGGGGTGAGCGGGAGTAAATGACTCCAATCCACCCAGTCATGTGCCAACTGGTCTAACAGGCCAATCACACTCGACTCGTCCAAGCCAAGTCGCACCGCATTACGTAATACTTCTGACATCAGTTCTGGCTGTTCAGCCTCTGACGCTTGGCACAGTTCTGTAATGGCGCGCGCCAATGCGAGCGAATACATCACCATGAAGGGCCGCGAACCTTCTGCATAGCCACTTTGCGCTGGCGCTTCATAAAAACGCACACCATCCGCGTAGACCTTGGCCAAGCCAAAGTCTTCCAACATGGCACACGACAGCTCCGTATGACTCATGCCAATTTGGCGCGCTTCTAAATAACGAAGTTCGGCCCGATTACCTGCTGCAGTTTCAAGCACTTGTGAATAGGCATCTGGGAACGCGGTCGCCAAACCGAGTTCGCCAACGCGCGCCAACAAGCCCAAAACAAATGCATCTTCGTGCGCCAAACTGCCACAGGACAAACTGACTGATTGCATGGCAACCGCAAACAATGCGGCGCCAGTCCAGAATCGGTCGTAATCAAACTGTGTACAAAAACCCGAGCGATGAGAAGTCAGTAAGGAGAACCCTAAGGCGAGATTACGGACAGACGGTAAGCCAACAACTGTAATGGCATCTTGAACAGTTGAAACCGTTTTACCCGTTCCTTTGCCAACACTATTGGCAGCTTTCAGCAAGCGCCCCACAAAGGCCGGGTCCGTTTTTACGATACGTGCCAGTTCGCCAATTGAAATGTCGTCACGTTGAGCCAGCCGAATAATGGCCAAAGCCACGCCTTTGGCAGACGGCAGTTCTCCTGACGCTTTAATCACGTCAAACTGGGCAATACTCATCGGTACTTGAAGGGACGACTTACTCATCTGTCTCAAAAAACATCAACTAAAGCGACTTATAGGGCTTCGAGGATATCGGCCTCTTAACGGCTTATCTTGAGTTCGAACACTTGGATTCGTTTAGTTTTCGTCAAAGGTACGTCAAAAATCTCACACAATCTGCTGGTAAATTTCACCGTGTGGCACACTTAGCCCAAAGCCCACCCATCACCAGCGATCCATACCGTGAACTATTGTAATCAATGTGGCGCCAAGCTCGACTGGCTAATTCCCGAAGGAGACCAGCGCCACCGCTATGTCTGTACTCAGTGCAGCACCATCCACTACGAGAACCCAAAAATTATTGCCGGCGCCTTAGTTTAACATGACAATAACATTTTACTGTGTCGTCGGGCCATTCACCCAGGCTATGGTTTATGGACCTTGCCCGCAGGGTTTATGGAAAATGGCGAATCACTTGCGGAAGCAGCCGCGCGCGAAACACGCGAAGAAGCTTGCGCCCATATTGCGATTGGCAAATTATTTTCAGCGGTGAGTCTTCCTTACCATAATCAGGTTCACCTCTTCCATCTCGCAACGCTTTCCACCCCCGGCATCGCCCCGGGTGTTGAATCACTCGAAACGGCTTGGTTTGCTGAAGCAGACATCCCCTGGGCTGACATTGCCTTCCGCACAGTGCGCTGGACGCTACAGCGATACTTTGAAGATCGCGCCCGCGGTCAATTTGCTTGTCACCACTTCACCTTCGAGCAACCCGCTCAACCCAACGAAAAATAAAACGCTGCGCCCTCGCCCGGTTTAGATTCGGCAAACACGGTGCCACCGTGCAAACGCACAATGCGTTGCACAATCGCCAAACCAATTCCACTGCCTTCGTAATCTGTTCCTGCGTGTAACCGCTGAAAGGGCGAGAAGAGCCTTGCTGCGTAAGCCATATCGAAACCCACCCCGTTATCACGCACAGCAAACATCGACACATGATTGCGCTCGACGCCTACAAATTCGATACGCGCACTCGCTTCTTTGCGGGTGAACTTCCATGCATTACGCAGTAGGTTTTCTAGCAACGCACGCACTAAGCCGGGGTCGGCATCCACCCACAAACCAGACGACACAACAATTTCAACTTTACGATCGGGATCGGCATCTGCCATCTCATTCATGATGTCGGTGGCCATGCTCGACAGGTTGACCAACTGGCGCCTTACTTCAGCACGCGCCACGCGCGAGAGCTTGAGCAGATCATCAATCAATTCGCCCATGCGCTGGCTATTGCGGCGAATACGCTGCAAGTAATCAATCCCGGTCGCATCCAGCTGGTTGCCATAGTCCTCAACCAACATGCGCGAGAAGCCATCTAGCGAACGCAGCGGTGCACGCAAGTCGTGCGATACGGAGTAACTAAATGCTTCAAGTTCGCGGTTTGCTGCTTCAAGTGCGGCAGTACGAATTTTGACGCGCGTTTCCAGCTCCGCATTGAGTCGTTGAATTTCATCCAACTGCTGGCGACGAATACGCTCAGACTGCTTAAGGTGAGTTATGTCGCGTGCGATGACCACCGTACCGGCATACACACCTTCGTCATCTTGCATCGGCGTCAAAATCAAATCATAGGTGCGCGGGGCATCATCCAACTGCGGCAACATTTGCTCTAGTCGAATCACCTTGCCTTGCGCAAGGCGTTCAGCCTCTTGCTCACTCGCGAAGATTTCACCGGAATACTTGATTGGCAAAAGCGATACCACTTCTTGCGTCGTTTTACCCTGCCAATCAATTTGTTCGAGCGACCACATTTGCACTACGGCACGGTTTGCCAATCGCCAATGCCCTTGAGCATCCATCAGCACCACCACATCCGGCAATGAATCAATCAACGCACGCAGTTCAGATTCACTACGCCGTAGCGCACGCTGCGCTTGCAGCTCGTTGGTCACATCGGTTGATACTCCCCGATAACCGACAAACAACCCGGAGCTGTCTAACACCGGCTCGCCAGACATGCGCAAATAACGCACTTGGCCTGGGCCATCTTGCTGCCGAAGAATCAGATCGCGGAACGGGAGTTTGGCCTGCATGGCGGCACGCACTGCACGCGTGCCTTTGCTTTCGCCATCAAGAGGCGTGGCTGTTAGCAAGAGATTGCCCGCATCTTGTGCGCCCCACGCATTGATGCCGCTATTGTTCTTAACGCGAAATTGCGCGTCGAGTTCCCAATAGCCATCAGATGACAACGCAGCGAGTGCGCGATAGTGCGCTTCACGCGAGTGCAATTCATTCACCACTACGCGACGTTCGTGAATCAGTGCGGTCAGCAGTAGCAAGCCCGCGTAGGTGATCAGCATGAACCCGTGCATGAGCCACAAGCCAATGTCCCGGTCGCCCGAGCCAATGGGGTGACTGCCGCGCTGCACACCGACAAGCCAAAATACGGTGCACATGAGCATGAGCGACAACACCCAACGTGTCGGCAAGCGCATCACTGCTAAAAACAGTAGTGGAACGAGCAAGTAACTTTGCAAGTAACCATCGGGTAGCCAACGTGCGCCGGTTACAAAAGTTGCCCACGCTAACGCAACAATGAGCACCACGATGAGAGCGGCTTCTGCAACAGACCACGCTCTCGCACGCACAGAGGCATGACGATGTTCGCCAGCCATTAAGAGCGGGGTGATACTCAACACGCCGAGGGCGTAGCCCATCGTCCAAGTCGCCAGATCGTTCCAGAACCAATCAGCATTCCAGCCCTGCACCAATGCCAACACCACGCATTGCGCCAATGCCCCTGCCAATGAGCCTGCGTAGGTAGCAGCACCAAACCAAGTGCGGCCTGCAACACTTTGTTCAAATTCGGCATTTCGCACGCGCAACCGCTGCAAGACAAAGCTGGTGGTGATCGGTGCAGCAAGCGCACTCAACAACATCGCTAGCGTGTTGAGTAAACTTGGTGAAGGCGCAAAGAAGGTGGACGCCAAGACAGAGGCGAGCGCTACACCGGGCAAACATGCTCGACCGAACAACAGCAGCATTGCCATTGCAAAGCCACCGGCGGGCCACCAGACAGAAGCGTGCACGGAGGTGGCGGCAACATACCCCACATACGCAAGCGGAAGATAAACCGCAGCGGCAATTGCGCTCAAAATCAGCCATCGCTGAGTCCCGCGCAAGCGCGCTAAAAACTGTCCAAGGTTTCGACGGTACTCAGGCATAGCGACTTAATCTGAAAGCAGAATCATTTCCATATCAAAGCTGCGATTGGCAAATGCGCGTGGGTATGGCGTTTGTGCCACAGCTTTGTTTAACCACTGCCAAGCCAAGCGATCGAGGCTGGCATGTCCAGAACCTTGCACCATTAAAACGGTGGTCGGCTGCCCTGCGCGAATTTGCAGCCTGAACTTTACCTCACCTGCAGGCAGACCGGGCCGTTGCAGCGAAACAAAGTCTGCTTTTAGCAGCGCAAAGCGATATGCGGCCACGTCCATCGCGTCGCCCCCTTGCGACGTACCGTCCACATCGACAAGCGGAGCGCGAGCTGGCAACGTAGTTTGCGCTTCAGTCGTCTGAAGCAACATTTTGGGCGTGGCTACTGCGCGCGCGGCACTTGAAGCGAGTATTGATGCCGCCTCACGCGCCGCAAACGATGGATTAGCCGGGGCTCGCGCCACCTGTCCCGTTGTGTTTGACACGACAGGCGAGTGCTCCTCATCGGTCCGCTGCGGATCTAAATTTCCTGCGCCCCCCACGTTTTTAGGCAAACTTTTTCTGCTCGGCGTGGTCAGACGTGCACTGAGGCTGGCTTCTGCTCCCACCCCCGTCGGAGCAGAACGTGTGTTGTGCCAAGGCAAGATAGATGGCCATAACCATACAATATGCAGCAATAGCGACAAACCGAGTCCGATCAACAGCAAGCGCCATCGGGCTCGAATGGCAAATGGCGACAAGGATGATTGAAAATCCACGGTGCTTTGTTAAGCTAATGCCTGCAAGAAGAGTTTGGACTTGTTTTTGCGCCGGCCAGACCAGCACGCAGCAAACAAGTCCGTAGCGTAGCTCACAGTAAGACAGTTGCAAACGGTACCACTCACCCCAGTTTAAGCCAGGGAGTTGTCGTTTCATGAGTCTCATGTTGCCCGCTCACAAGGCCACGTTGTACACCAACAAAAGGCCGCTCATTCTGACGCTCGACGCGCAGGGTGTTCCGCACCGCTGGATTTCTTGGCAGCATGCGGTGTTTTACTATGTCAAAAATCAGGTGGCGTGGGCTGCAGGCGATCATGAATTTACTGTAGTAGGCGGCGTTAACCGCGATACGGGCGAACGCTCTTTCATCACCACCAGCAGCATTATTGCCATCAAAGGCAAAGCACTGGCCGGCTCACAGTTTGGACTGATTCCCCCACTTAACAATCGCGAACTATTTCATCGTGACCGCCACATTTGCGCCTACTGTGGCCACGGCTTTACCTCTTCACGTCTCACGCGTGACCACATCATGCCGGTTTCTCAAGGCGGGCAAGATTTGTGGATGAACGTGGTGACCGCCTGCCGCAATTGCAATCAGCGTAAGAGCGGACGCACGCCGGAGCAGGCGCATATGCAGCTGCTGTACGCCCCCTATGTGCCGAACAAAGCCGAGTATTTAATCCTGTGTAATCGCCACATTTTGGCTGATCAAATGGATTTTCTGGCGCGACACGTTAATGCCAATAGCCGCTGGCATCAGCAAGCGCAACTAGACCACACCTAACGAGGCCAGCAAATAAAAAAGGGGCGTCGATGCGCCCCTTTTTTTATTGCAACACTTCCTTACGGGCGTGTCGCGCTATTTTGCCAATCAACCGAAACGACCGGTAATGTAGTCTTCCGTTTGCTTCTTCTGTGGCTTAATGAAGATCTGATCGGTTTGGCCAAATTCAATCATTTCGCCCAGATACATATAAGCCGTGTAGTCTGAAATCCGCGCAGCCTGTTGCATGTTGTGGGTCACCATACAGATGGTGTAATCAATCTTCAACTCATCCACCAGCTCTTCGATCTTCGCCGTTGAAATGGGGTCGAGCGCAGACGTCGGCTCATCCAGTAACAACACTTCCGGCTTTACCGCCACACCGCGCGCAATACACAAACGCTGCTGCTGACCACCTGACAAACCGAGGCCACTGTTGTTCAACTTGTCCTTTACTTCTTCCCACAGCGCAGCCTTGCGAAGTGCCCATTCCACGCGATCATCCATATCTGAGCGCGAGAGCTTTTCATACAACTTCACGCCAAACGCAATGTTGTCGTAAATCGACATGGGAAACGGCGTCGGCTTTTGAAACACCATCCCCACACGAGCACGCAGCGCATTTAAATCTTGGTCTTTGGCCAGAATATTTTTGCCATTGAACAAAATTTCACCGGTTGCACGCTGTCCGGGGTAGAGGTCATACATGCGATTCAAAGTACGCAGCAGGGTCGATTTACCACAGCCGGAGGGGCCAATGAATGCAGTAACCTTATTCGCCGCCAACTGCAAGTTAACGCCCTTCAAACTGTGTAGGCTGCCGTAATAAAAATCTAAATTCTTCACCCAAATTTTGGGAGATTCGATATGGAGTTTGGTCGCTTCGCTCATCGTATTCATGACGTGAATGGCAAATTAGTTAGTACGCTGACGCAGCACAATTCGGACAAAAATGTTCAGACCCAATACACCAAAGGTAATGAGCAAAGCACCACCCCATGCCAAGCGTTGCCAATCTTCGTAGGGGCTCATGGCAAATTGGAAAATCACCGTGGGCAAGTTCGCCATCGGCGCATTCATATCCATACTCCAGAACTGGTTGTTCAGGGCAGTAAACAACAGCGGCGCCGTTTCACCACTAATACGTGCAACCGCTAACAGCACGCCCGTCATCACGCCACTTTTCACCGAACGTAGCGTCACCATAAAAATGACTTTCCACATTGGCGCACCGAGTGCAATCGCGGCCTCGCGCATACTATTCGGCACTAAGCGCAGCATATTCTCTGTGGTGCGCACCACCACTGGAACCGCAATCACCGACAACGCCAATACACCACCCCAGCCGGAAAAATGCTTTACGTTGGCCACATACACCGTGTAGATAAACAGGCCAACAATAATGGATGGCGCGGACAACATAATGTCGTTCACAAAACGTGTGGTCGGCGCTAACCATCCGCGACGTCCATATTCCGCCAGATACACGCCCGCCAAAATACCGATAGGGGTTGCAACCAGCGTGGCGAAGCCCACAATCATCAAACTACCGACAATTGCATTTGCCAATCCACCATCTGTTCCAGGCGGCGGTGTCATTTGTGTGAACATACTGGGTGCAATCGCGCTAAAGCCCTTCATCACCAGTGTGACGAGCACCCACACCAAGAACACCATGCTGATCATCATGGTGAGCGTGGCCAGCACCAAGCTCAGCTTGTTGACGATTTTGCGACGCTTAAAAATGGCTGAGCTCATGTCGAACGCCCCTCACCCTTGCTCAAGCGCATCAACATCAACTTCGCAATCACCAGCACCACAAAGGTAATGAAGAACAATACCAAACCGAGTGCAATGAGCGAGGACATATGCAGCTCGCCCGATGCTTCCGCAAATTCGTTTGCCAATGTGGAGGCAATTGAAGTTGCCGGCGAGAAAAGCGACAGATCAATGTTGTGTGCATTGCCAATTACAAATGTGACCGCCATGGTTTCACCCAAGGCGCGACCCAAACCTAGCATCACACCGCCCACCACACCGGCTTTGGTATAGGGCAACACAACGTTCCACATCACTTCCCATGTGGTCGCACCTAAACCATACGCAGACTCTTTCAGTACTGCGGGCACCACCTCAAACACGTCACGCATCACAGAGGCGATGAATGGAATCACCATCACAGACAGAATTAAACCGGCCGTCAAAGTACCCAAGCCCATGGGCGCGCCTTGAAACATCCCACCCACATAAGGCAGTTGGCCCAAGGTATCCATCAACACCGGTTGAACATGTTCGGCAAAGAATGGGGCAAAAAAGAACAAGCCCCACATGCCATAAATAATGCTGGGAATGCCAGCGAGTAATTCAACCGCCACACCCATCGGGCGCTTAAGCCAATTCGGGCATAGTTCCGTTAGAAACACGGCAATTCCAAAACTAACCGGCACACCAAACAACAGCGCAATAAATGAAGTCACCAAGGTGCCATAAATGGCGTTGAGCGCACCAAATTCCTCACCGACAGGATCCCACGTTGTTGAGCTTAAAAACCCAAAACCAAACTTTTGGAAAGCCGGCAGTGCACCCAGCACCAGCGAAGCCATAATGGCAACAAGCAGCAGCAGCACCAGCAGTGCAAATAGCATGGTGACGCGATGCGCGACAAAATCGCCCACACGTTGCCAACGCATGCGCTTTGCCAATGCCTCTTGACTAATGGGCTGCACCATTTCTTTAGCGGTTATCTCTGATGGCACGGCGTTCATATCATTCGCTTGGAATAATCATTCGATCAACAACAATGAAGGGGGCTAGGCCCCCTTCAACAGATACTGCTAGCTTGCTACAAATTAATTCAACAGCGCCTTACCGGATGCATCCTTGATGTTCGCTTTCCAAGAATCTTGGATTTGCTTGATCACATTAGCAGGAAGCGGTACATAGTCGAGCGCGGCAGCCAGCTTGTCGCCATCATCTGAGTAGCACCAGTTGAAAAACTTCAATACTTCACGGCCAGAATCTGGCTTAGCTTGTGCCTTGTGCATCAGGATGAAGGTTGCACCACTCACCGGCCATGCACTCTTACCTGCTTGATTGGTCAGAATCAGGTAGAAGCCGGGCGCCTTGCTCCAGTCTGCGCCTGCAGCAGCAGCCTTGAAGCTATCTGCATTGGCTTTAACAAACTCACCGCCGGCGTTTTGCAGCAGCACGTCCGTCATCTTGTTTTGCAATGCGTAGGCGTATTCAACATAGCCAATTGAACCTTCCATACGCTGAACGTATTGCGCCACGCCTTCGTTACCCTTGCCGCCAACACCAGCCGGCCAAGACACAGCAGTACCTTCACCGATTGCACTCTTCCAGCCCGCAGATACTTTGGACAGGTAGTTGGTCCACAAAAAGGTTGTGCCCGAGCCATCAGAACGGTGCACCACCACGATCAGGCGGTCTGGCAACGCAACGCCCTTGTTCAGGGCCACGATAGCGGGGTCATTCCACTTGGTGACCTTACCTTGGAAAATATCAGCCAGCACTTGGCCTGTCAGCTTCAGCTGACCCGGTTTAATGCCTTTGATATTGACCACCGGCACTGCGCCACCAATCACGGTAGGGAACTGAGTGAGGCCTTCCTTATCCAGCTCTTCAGGCTTGAGTGGCATATCAGATGCGCCAAAATCAACTGTCTTGGATTTGATTTGCTTGATACCGCCACCGGAACCGATGGACTGGTAGTTCATGGACATACCGCTTTTTTCTTTATACACGGCCGCCCACTTGGCGTAAATCGGGTACGGGAAGGTTGCGCCGGCGCCAGTAATATCTGCGGCGTGCGCGGGCACAACAAAACTGCTGCTCACCGCAACAGTTGCAATCGTCAGGGCCAATTTGCCCAGCAGCTTTTGCATTACTTTCTCCTCTACAGTCCCGGCCCAATTAGCCGGTCAGAGGCCAGTCTAAATTCGCCAGGTTGCAATTATGTTACAACCGCTGCCGAGTTGTAACATTTCCTTGAAAACCCTTGCTGGAACTAGGTTTTAAGATTGGCAAAAATGACAGTTTTACGACATCAGGCAATCGCGGCGCGCACCACATTCGCCAGGGATTCCGCGCTTGAAGAGACCTGACTGGCATCTTCCCCCTCCACCATAATTCGTAGAAGCGGTTCGGTACCCGATGGGCGCAGTAAAACACGGCCGCGCCCACCTAAATCGTTCTCAACTTGCTGTTGAGCCGCACTCAGTCCAGGTAAAGACTTCCAGTCAAACCCCTGCGGCAAGCGCACATTCACCAATTTTTGCGGGTACATGGTGAGGTCACGACAGGCTTCAATGAGCGACTCAGATTTAGCTTTGAGTGCGGCTAATACCTGCAAGGCGGCCACAATGCCATCACCTGTGGTGTGACGGTCTAAACAAATAATATGACCCGAGTTCTCGCCGCCCAATTTCCAACCACGTTCGTGCATGAGCTCAAGCACATAGCGGTCGCCCACTTTGGCGCGTGCAAACGGCGCATTTAAGCGCGCGATAGCATGCTCAAAACCCAGATTGCTCATGAGCGTACCGACCACACCATTGAGCGTGCCCGCATGGGCTTGAGCGCGTGCAATCACGTACAGCAGCTGATCACCATCAAACACGGAACCATCCGCGCCAACCATCATGAGGCGATCACCATCACCATCCAGCGCGATGCCCAGGTCTGCACCTACCTCAACTACCTTGCGACTGAGCTGCCCCGTTGAAGTTGCGCCGACCTGGTCATTAATATTCAGTCCATTCGGTTCGCAGCCCAAGGCCACCACTTCAGCACCCAGCTCGTGGAACACGCTTGGCGCCACTTGATAACCTGCACCATGCGCACAATCCACCACCACCTTGAGCCCACGCAAATTCATGTCGGACGGAAAGGTGCTCTTACAAAACTCAATATAACGACCACGTGCGTCATCAATACGACGAGCCCGACCCAACTTGGCGGAGGGCTCGCAGCCCATTGGTTGATCGAGTCGTTGCTCTATCTCTAATTCCACTTCGTCTGGCAGTTTGGTGCCATCTGCCGAGAAGAACTTAATGCCGTTATCTTGAAACGGGTTGTGCGAAGCTGAAATCACCACGCCTGCTTGCAGGCGCAAAGCGCGCGTCAAATAGGCAACGGCCGGCGTCGGCACGGGGCCTGCTAACAGCACATCTACACCGGCGGCTGCAAAACCTGCTTCCAGCGCAGACTCCAACATATAGCCGGAAATACGCGTGTCTTTGCCAATCAATACAGCTGGACGATCGCCTTCACGCAGGCGTTCGCGCGCAACCAGCGTTTTGCCAGCAGCGTAGCCAAGGCGCATAACAAAGTCCGGGGTAATGGGTAGCTCACCCACCAAACCGCGCACACCATCTGTTCCGAAATATTTTCTGCTCATGTGTTTTATCCACACTCAATCAGTCACGGGTTTTGCCCCATCACCGCATTCCACACTGACAGCGCATCTTTTGTCGCTGCCACGTCATGTACTCGTACGATATTTGCACCACATTGCACTGCCAGTAAGGCAGCCGCCACGCTGGCTGACACTCGATCGGACGGATTTGTGCGACCCGTGATCGTGCCCAGCATGGACTTGCGCGACAAACCCACCAACACGGCATAGCCTTCGCCCACCAGCTCGGGCAACTGCCGCAGCAGCGTAAGGTTGTGCTGCAAGGTTTTGCCAAAACCAAAACCGGGGTCCAACAAAATGCGATTCGCCGCCACACCCGCCTGCTCTGCTCGCTGAGCTTGAGCCACCAAAAACTGCGCGACCTCCTGCGCAACATTTTGGTACGCGGGCGCATTTTGCATCGTTCTCGGCTCGCCTTGCATGTGCATGATGCACACTCCGGCGCGACTTTTTGCCAATGCATCGAGCGCGTCTGCTGTCTGCAAACCACGAATGTCGTTAATGATATCAGCGCCTATGCGTAACGCTTCGCGCATCACTTCAGGCTTACAGGTATCAATCGAGATCGGCACGCCGCACATTAGCAACGACTCCAAAACCGGCATCACGCGATCGAGCTCTTCTTGCACACTGACTTCGGGCGCACCTGGCCGCGACGATTCACCGCCCAAATCGAGCATATCCGCGCCATCCGCCAGCAGTTTTTCTGCATGGCGTAATGCAGCATCTTGGCTCGCACCCACGCCATCACCCGAAAATGAATCCGGCGTTAGATTGACGATGCCCATAATCCGTGCCGACTCGAGTGACACTTGAAATCGACCACAGTGAAAGACTTTGCTCGCTGCCATATTGATGAATGTGTATCAGCTTATAAATACATATACAGCCTGCTCGCAAGCCAACACTTGCGCCAACACAAATAAAAACCGGGCCCGCAGGCCCGGTTAATTGGCAAAGGCGTATTAGGCCGGTGCCGTAGCGTTTGGTGCAGCGCCCGGTGTGTTGTCAGCGCCCTTAGCCGGCGGTTGTACAGACGGTTTCGGTGGGCGTGGCGGACGTCCTTCCATAATATCCGTCACCTGTTCTGCATCCAGGGTTTCCCATTCCAGCAGCGCCTTGGTCATGATTTCAACCTTGTCGCGATGCTGTTCAATCAAATCACGCGCCACCTTGTACTGTGTGTCGATGATGCGACGAATTTCTGCATCCACTTTTTGCATGGTGGCTTCAGACAGGTTTTTGTGCGTGGTGATCGAACGACCCAAAAACACTTCGCCTTCGTTTTCGCCATACACCATGGTGCCCAGCTCATCTGACATGCCGTAACGCGTCACCATGTCACGCGCAATTCGCGTGGCGCTTTCAAAGTCACTTGATGCACCGGTTGTCATGCGGTTCATGAACACTTCTTCCGCAATACGACCGCCCAGCGCCATGGAAATACGTTGCAGCATTTGATCGCGATCCATGCCCAAGCTATCGCGCTCTGGCAGCGTCCACGTTACACCCAGCGCGCGACCGCGCGGAATGATGGTGACTTTGTGAACCGGATCAACACGCGGCAGCAGCTTGGCCACCACGGCATGACCGGATTCGTGATACGCCGTCATGATGCGCTCTTCTTCAGACATCACCATGGACTTGCGTTCGGCACCCATGAAGATTTTGTCTTTAGCGCGCTCAAAGTCGTCCATATCAACCAGACGTTTGTTGGCGCGTGCGGCAAACAGTGCGGCCTCATTAACAAGGTTTGCCAAATCAGCGCCGGACATACCCGGCGTGCCACGTGCCAGCACATCCACCCTAACATCCGGCGCAACCGGCACTTTGCGAATATGCACACGCAGAATTTCTTCGCGACCGCGAATATCCGGCAGCGGTACCACCACTTGGCGGTCAAAACGGCCCGGACGCATCAAGGCTGGATCCAACACATCAGGACGGTTCGAGGCAGCGATCACGATAATGCCGGCGTTGCCCTCAAAACCATCCATCTCAACCAGCAACTGGTTCAATGTTTGTTCGCGCTCGTCATTGCCACCACCCAAGCCAGCACCACGCTGACGGCCGACCGCATCAATTTCATCAATAAAGATGATGCAAGGCGCTTGCTTCTTGGCCTGTTCGAACATGTCTCGCACGCGCGCCGCGCCCACACCGACAAACATTTCGACGAAGTCAGAACCTGAAATAGAAAAGAATGGAACCTTAGCTTCACCAGCAATGGCCTTTGCCAATAAGGTCTTACCCGTACCCGGGCTACCGACCATCAGCACGCCCTTGGGAATACGGCCACCAAGCTTTTGGAATTTTGACGGGTCGCGCAAAAAGTCGACCAGTTCAGAAACCTCTTCTTTCGCTTCTTCACAACCGGCGACATCAGCAAAGGTCACACTGTTTTGTGCTTCGTCCAACAAACGCGCGCGTGACTTGCCAAATGAGAATGCACCGCCGCGACCCCCGCCCTGCATTTGTCGCATGAAGAAAACCCACACGCCAATCAACAGCAGCATGGGGAACCAATTGATCAGAATGCTCAGCAGCAGCGATTGCTCTTCTTCCGGCTTGGCAACCACCTTGACATTATTCTTGAGCAGATCCGATACCAACCACAAATCGTTCGGGGCATAGCTGGTGATCTTGCGACCATCTGATGTGGTGGCATCCAAGGTGCGGCCCTGAATCGAAACCTTCGCAATGCGTCCCGCCTTCACCTCATCCAGGAATTGCGAATATTCCATGGTGTTTTGGGCAGATTGTCGCGAGTTAAACTGGTTAAACACCGTCATCAGCACCACGCCGATAACCAACCAGATCGCTAGGTTTTTGAACAGGTTATTCACTTGATCCTCTTTTTCTGCCTAAAAGTCGTCACTTTCAGGCCAAACTCACGGCACATACGGCACAAACTGGGGAAATGCGGCGCGAGGAAAACAAACCTCACTCCGCCACTTTTTAACGCCGAACGACCTTATATGGACTCATTCTAGGGCCGATTGTTCCATAGGGCAAACGGGAAAAGCATGACTTTTACCCATCAGGCCTTGTTTTTGCCAATTCTGCTTACCAACGCTTGTTGTCAACTCACTCGCCCCAGATCAATTACTGTCAGAACATTGAACCACACGTAAATTGGCTAGGCACCTTTAAAGCCGCCTTTAAAACCCCTTGCCAGCAAATAAAATTCGGCACTGCGATCGCGCGAACTTTGCGGCTTGCGCACTAACAAGCTCGAAAACGATTGCTTCATCTCAGCGCGCAATTCATCTAAACCACTGCCCTGAAAAACCTTCACCATTAAGTCACCCCCAGGCCGCAGGTGGTGCCGCGCAAAATCGAGCGCTAACTCGGCCAAGTGAATCGAACGGGCCTGATCACTAATGGTGATACCCGACATATTGGGGGCCATGTCGGAAAGTACAAGGTCTACAACGTCATTTCCGAGCAAAGTTTCAAATTCCGCTAAAAAGCTTTCCTCTCGAAAGTCCCCTTGCAGAAATTCGACGCCCCACATCGGATCTAGGGGCAACAAATCAAGCGCCAATACGCGTCCGGTTGGCACACCGTCCTTCTCGCCCATGCGCTTACGTACCACTTGGCACCAACCGCCGGGCGTTGCACCCAGATCAACAACCGTCATGCCCGGACGAATCAACTTATCCTTGTCGTCCACCTCAATCAGCTTGAAAGCTGCACGCGAACGCCATCCTTCCGCCTTGGCTCGTTGCACAAAGTGGTCATTAACGTGCTCTTGCATCCACGCCTTACTGGTCTTGGTACGCGCCATCGCCTACAATCCTGCCTATCCAGTTTTGCCCATTAAGGCAAACTGCCTGTTCAATACAGATCACACCGATCAAAACTCGTTCGCATTACAACACGTATGCATGAATGAGTTGGCGCTACATCGCCTGCTCGGCCCTACTCTTCACGCTTTATTCTCGCTGTTAATTTTATGCTCGATATTACGTCCATTCAGCGCCGCGAACTACGCGCAGTCGCACACCACCTCAACCCGGTTGTCAGCATTGCTGATAACGGCCTGAGTCCCTCTGTGCTCAAAGAAATCGCCCGCAATTTAGCAGCGCATGGGCTTATTAAAATCCGCGTGTATGGTGCCGACCGCGAAGTCCGCAGCGCATGGATGACGGAAATTTGCGAATCTCTGGATGCCGCTCCCGTGCAAATGATTGGCAATTTGCTGGTGGTCTATCGGCCACTCGCAGAAAGCGCCGCCAAACCTGCGGCCAAAAATGCCAAGAGCAAAGCCAGCCCCAAAAAGGCCGCGACTCAGCAATCTTCATCCGGCAAATCCGGCACCAGCTCACGTCGATCGGATGATCGAAGCACAGGCTCGCGCACCACAAGCTCACGCACCACGTCAGGTCGTAGCACGACGGGTGCCAACAGAAGCCGTACCAGTGGAGAGGGCTACTCTCGCTCAAGCTCGTCTCGCAGCACGACTGGCTCACGAACTGGCACGGGTACGGGTAGCAGTCGTTCGACAAGCAGCCGGTCAACCTCTAGCCGCACAGGTGAGGCTCGCAGCGAAGGTTCTCGTAGCGTCCCGCGTAGCGCACCTCGCAGCTCGATCTCTCGTAGTTTTGCAGGTGCGGGAAGACAGTCTCTGCGTCGGTCCGCTGCAGCTCGTAAGAAAAGCTAAGCAAGTTGTACGCGCGCTGCGCCTTGCAGCACCCCCACGCACCCAAACCGTTTGGTCGGGTGCGTGCGCACCGTCTGATCAAGCTTGAGTCTTAATTGACCAAGCACGCGATTGCCAATGCACCATCGCAATTCCGCACAGCGTTTGCACCAGAAACAGCACACTCGAAATGCCATGCAACATGCCAAATGTTTTGGCATAAGCTGATTCGCTTACGGGGAGTGGCAGCGCCTGCGCTTTAAGTTCAGCCATCCACGGTTGTAACCCTAAATGGCTAATACTAGACAACACCAACATCACTACGCACAGTCTGAATACGGCATTACTGGCGAGTTGCTTCTGATGCCGCTGCCACAATGTTGCAATCAACACGAGTGCACACACGAGGCCCAGCCAATACAAGCGACTAAACATCGCACCGGCTAAGTTACCTGCAAGTATTTTGTTGTCGAGAAGATGGGCAAATAAGGTAGGCGCTGCCAAATAACCAATGGCACACATCGCGCCCAACCAAATGGAAATCGATAGGCGATACAGCGTTTCGAACAAATTGGCCGGTAATGAGGGCATCGTGAATTAGACGTAACGCACGTCGACGATTTCCACCTCGCGCACACCACCTGGGGTATGCACTTCCACCACGTCGCCCGCAAATTTGCCAATCAGGGCGCGTGCAATGGGCGAATTAAAGGAAATCTTATTGGCCTTGAGATCGGCCTCGTCGTCGCCCACCACTTGATAGGTCGCTGCGATGCCACTATTGCAGTCTTCCACATCCACCGTAGCACCAAACACGACACGGCCATCAGCATCAAGCGAAGCAGGATCGATCACTTGCGCGTGCGACAGCTTGCCTTCAATTTCTTTGATACGGCCTTCAACAAAGCCTTGGCGTTCTTTGGCTGCGTCGTATTCCGCATTTTCAGACAAGTCGCCGTGCGCACGCGCTTCAGCTATCGCTTGAATCACATTAGGACGCTCAACCGTTTTTAAACGATGCAGCTCTTCTTTGAGCAACGCGGCGCCATTGACGGTAATTGGAACATTATTCATACCATGTACCCCTTACGCACCGATGCTCAGTTCGGTATGCAAGCTTTGCACCGAATACACATCAAACTCTTGCAGCAACTGCATGCCTGCACAAGCCGCCAACGCACCTTCTACTGTGGTGAAGAGCGTGACCTTATTTGCCAATGCACTGGTACGAATTGAACGTGAATCGGTTACTGCAGTACGCTTTTCTTCGACCGAATTCACAATGAAACTGATCTCATTGTTCTTGATCATATCCACAATGTGCGGACGACCTTCATTCACTTTATTCACGGCCGTGACTGGAATACCCGCGTCGGCAATGGCACTCGCGGTGCCACGCGTCGCCACCAAGGCAAAGCCCAGTTGATGCAACTGACGAGCAACTTCTACAGCCTTCAGCTTATCTTGTGCCTTCACCGAAATAAAGGCCTTACCGGAGGTTGGCAGCTTAACGCCAGCCGCCATTTGGCTCTTCACAAAGGCCTCTGCAAAGCTACGGCCCACGCCCATGACTTCGCCCGTTGATTTCATTTCTGGGCCCAAAATCGCATCCACACCTGGGAACTTAATGAAGGGGAACACCGCTTCTTTTACCGAGTAATACGGCGGCACGACTTCACCCTTCACGCCTTGGTCATGCAAGGAGCGACCAGCCATGCAGCGCGCAGCAATTTTTGCCAATGGCAGCGAGCATGCTTTAGAAACGAACGGCACCGTACGTGATGCGCGGGGATTCACTTCCAATACATACACAACTGCATCATCACCACGGCCTTGAATAGCAAACTGCACGTTCATCAAACCACACACATTGAGGCCCTTGGCCATTAACTCAGTTTGGCGACGCAACTCGTCTTGTAGCCTTTCAGACAGCGTGAAAGGCGGCAAAGAACAGGCTGAGTCACCAGAGTGAACACCTGCTTGTTCGATGTGTTCCATGATGCCGCCGATGATGACTTGCTTGCCGTCGGACAGTGCATCCACGTCCACTTCGGTCGCGTCATTCAAAAAGCGGTCTAGCAGCACGGGTGAATCGTTCGATACTTTCACTGCCTCACGCATATAGCGCTCGAGCTCTTTTTGCTCGTGCACAATTTCCATGGCGCGACCGCCCAGCACATAGCTTGGGCGCACCACCAAGGGGTAGCCAATTTCTGCGGCCAATTGCACGGCTGCTTCTGGCGTGCGCGCGGTGCGATTGGGCGGTTGCTTGAGACCCAAATCTTGAAGCAATTTTTGGAATCGCTCGCGATCTTCTGCAGCATCAATCATGTCCGGTGTCGTACCGATGATCGGTACACCATTGGCCTCTAGATCACGTGCGCGCTTGAGCGGAGTTTGACCGCCAAACTGCACGATCACACCAGCGGGTTGCTCGACATGAACGATTTCGAGAATATCTTCGAGCGTGAGCGGCTCGAAATACAAACGATCTGATGTGTCGTAATCGGTCGAAACAGTTTCAGGGTTGCAGTTAACCATGATGGTTTCGAAACCATCTTCACGCAGCGCAAGCGCAGCGTGCACACAGCAGTAGTCAAACTCAATGCCTTGGCCAATGCGGTTGGGGCCGCCACCCAGCACCATGATTTTTTTCTTGTTGGTTGGCAGCGCTTCGCACTCGTCTTCGTAGGTGGAATACAAGTACGCCGTTGAAGTTGAGAATTCAGCCGCGCAAGTATCAACACGCTTAAAGACTGGACGCACACCCAAACCTTGGCGTGCAGTACGCACGGTGGTTTCGTCTTCGCCCAACAATTTTGCCAAGCGACGATCTGAGAAGCCTTTGCGCTTGAGCAACCGCATGGTCGCTGCATCAAGTTCTGATAGCTTGCGTTGTTCCACTGCCTTTTCGGTCAGAACGATGTCTTCGATCTGCGCCAAGAACCACGGATCAATCTTGGTCAGTTGATGCACTTGCTGTTGGCTCATGCCATTGCGGAAGGCTTGGCCCACATACCAAATACGTTGCGGACCCGGGCTTGCCAATTCGTGCTCTAACACATCTTCATCGGCTTCGATTTCATCAAAGCCATACACGCCTACCTCAAGGCCACGTAAAGCTTTTTGCATTGACTCTTGGAAGGTGCGACCCATCGCCATCACCTCACCCACAGACTTCATCTGGGTAGTTAAGCGATCATTTGCTTGCGGGAATTTTTCGAAGGCAAAGCGCGGAATCTTGGTGACCACGTAGTCGATGGTCGGCTCAAACGAAGCCGGTGTTGCACCACCAGTAATATCGTTCTTGAGCTCGTCGAGCGTGTAGCCCACCGCCAACTTTGCGGCGATTTTGGCAATCGGGAAGCCGGTTGCCTTGGAGGCCAACGCTGATGAACGCGATACACGCGGGTTCATCTCAATCACAATCATGCGACCATCTTGCGGATTGATCGCAAACTGCACGTTAGAACCACCCGTATCCACGCCAATTTCGCGCAGCACGGCGATACTGGCGTTACGCAAAATTTGGTATTCGCGATCGGTGAGTGTTTGCGCTGGCGCCACGGTGATGGAATCACCCGTGTGCACACCCATCGGATCTAAGTTTTCAATGGAACAAATGATGATGCAGTTATCGGCGCGATCACGCACCACTTCCATCTCATATTCTTTCCAACCCAGCAGCGATTCTTCAATCAGCAATTCGCGAGTCGGTGAAAGATCGAGACCGCGCTTACAAATCTCAACGAACTCTTCTTGGTTGTAGGCGATACCGCCACCCGTTCCACCCAAGGTGAAGCTGGGACGAATAATCGCGGGGTAACCCAAACCAGCCTGCACTTGCATCGCCTCTTCAAGTGAATGTGCGATGCCTGAGCGCGCAGAACCCAAACCAATCTTGGTCATGGCACGCTTAAATTTTTCGCGGTCTTCGGCCTTGTCGATCGCTTCTTTCGAGGCACCGATCAACTCAACATTGTATTTATCAAGCACGCCGTGCTTTGCCAAATCGAGCGCACAGTTCAGTGCTGTTTGCCCACCCATTGTGGGTAACAATGCGTTGGGGCGTTCCTTGGCAATGATCTTTTCTACCACTTGCCAAGTAATTGGCTCAATGTAGGTGACATCAGCCGTACCCGGGTCTGTCATGATGGTGGCCGGATTGGAATTCACCAGAATGACTTTGTAGCCTTCTTCACGCAGCGCCTTACAGGCTTGCGCGCCGGAATAGTCAAACTCGCAGGCCTGCCCAATGATGATGGGGCCTGCGCCAATGATAAGAATGCTCTGAATGTCTGTGCGCTTTGGCATTTTTCGTTACCTGCTGTGCTGTGCTGACCTCGTGCGCCAGACAACACAGACACTAATTTGCAATTAGGTTGTTGCGTGTTGCTTGCTTGCTTCTTGCGCCTCCATGGAGGCGATAAAACGGTCGAACAAATAGGCCACATCGTGCGGGCCTGGGCTCGCTTCTGGGTGCCCTTGGAAACAGAAGGCAGGACGATCGGTCCAAGCCATGCCTTGCAAGCTGCCGTCGAACAGTGACACATGCGTAACTTGCACATTGGCCGGCAAGGTTGAAGCATCCACAGCAAAACCGTGGTTTTGGCTAGTAATCAAGACTTGGCCTGTTTGCAGGTCTTTAACCGGATGGTTAGCACCATGGTGGCCAAACTTCATCTTGAGCGTTTTGGCTCCGCCAGCAAGGCCCATCAATTGATGGCCCAAACAAATACCAAACAACGGGATTTTTTTATCTAACAGGGTACGAATCGCGTGAATTGCGTAATCGCAAGGCTCCGGATCGCCAGGGCCATTGGACAAAAACACACCATCAGGGTTGAGCGCCAACACATCAGCAACGGGTGTTTGGGCAGGCACCACGGTTAAACGACAGCCTCGGTCCGCCAGCATGCGCAAAATATTGCGCTTTACACCAAAATCGTAGGCCACCACATGGAAGCGTGGGTCACTTTGCACAGCAAAGCCTTGGCCCAAGTGCCACTCGCCTTCAGTCCAAGGATAGGCAGCTTTGGCCGAAACTTCCTTTGCCAAATCCAT
>SBBQ01000026.1 GCA_005239635.1 Uliginosibacterium gangwonense | reverse complement strand
ATACGTGGCCGATGATACGTGGCCGATGATACGTGGCCGATGATACGTGGCCGATGATACGTGGCCGATGATACGTGGCCAATGATGCGTGGCCGATGATACTCGGCCCATTAAGTGTGGTTCAGTAATAACACCTTGGGCGGTGCTAGAGAGCAGACCAGTCGGCTTTGGATCGGTTAAAATTCAGTGCAAGGGCTTGATTTTATCAGGCCAGCAAAGGAGTACGCTCAACTTTGTGTCGCACTTCGCAATGAATATACGTGTGCATGAGCGTACGACATCGTGTTACCTCAGAATTTCTAGCATCAAATTAGCTCCGACATGGCATCTGTTAAAAAAAGCGTTTTGATTGAACACACCACCATCCAGATGTTTGATCTGGTGGACAAGGTGGAGGATTACCCTAAGTTTTTGCCATGGTGTGGCGGCTCAGAGCTGATGGAGCGCACCGAGACAATAACCCGTGCGCGAATCGACATTAACTACCACGGTATTAAGGCTCACTTCACCACCGAGAACACCAAAGAGCGTCCACATACAATGCTAATTCGCTTGGTAGATGGGCCTTTTCGGCAATTAGAAGGGTCGTGGCGCTTCGTGCAATTGGGCGACAGCGCGTGCAAAGTCGAGTTTGATTTGCAGTACGAGTTTTCCAACAAGCTCATTGAGAAAGTAGTGGGGCCAGTGTTTGGCCACATTGCCAATACCTTTGTGGACTCATTCGTTAAACGTGCTGATCAGCTTGCTGCTGGCGGCTTAGGTAAGTGATTCAGTAGGTGATACGCGATGTCGCAAACGGCGGACTCTATTCAGGTTGAGGTGATTTACGCTTTGCCAAATCGGCAAGACACGGTGAGCCTCAAATTATCTAATGGCGCCACGGTGCAGCAGGCCGTTGAGGCATCAGGCATGCTGCAGAAGTACCCGGAGATTAGCTTGAGCGGCAACAAATTTGGGGTGTTTGCCAAGCTGGTAAAGTTAGATGCGGCCTTGCGTGACAAGGATCGCGTTGAAATTTATCGTGGCCTAATTGCCGACCCGAAAGAGGTTCGTCGCCAGCGCGCAGCTGAAGGCAAGGCGCTTAAAAAGGGTGGTGGCGAAGAGTAGTTTTCTTCAGAGGTCTTGTTGGCCGGCTCAGTAATGCAGGCTGCTTTGCCGCAGCGGCGCTGGGTGGGTAGTCAAAACCATCCGAATTACAGGGCTGCCATGTGCAGCCCTTGTTTTTTGCGTCTGACGCATTTTTTAGGCGAACTTCTGTCCGCCCCTTTATGCGCCCCTTACTTGCAGTTTTCCTTGATGCGCTTGCGAATACTGCCAATTTCTTGCGCACGGGTTTCATCGTCAATCAAGCTGCGTGAGCCGTCAGCGGCGGTTTTGGCAACACGCTGACCCGATTCTAGTGCTGACAGGCTGTCACGGGCATCACTACAGGCCTTTGACAACTCTTGCTCCTTGGCCTTTTTCTCTTGTGCTTCTTTGTCTTTAGCTTGGGCGTCTTGGCGGCGCTTATTGAATTCTTGCTCCTGCTCAGATGCGCTCTTGGCGGGTGCTGCCGCGCTATTGGGCACGCTGCGCGACTTAATCGCAGTTTTTTCTGCCGCGACACCCGGGGGCGGTGAATCAGAGAAAACCGTGCGGCCAGAGGCGTCTTTGTATTTATAGACCTGAGCTTGTGCGGCAGGGGCCAAAAGCAGGCCAAAAGCAACCAAAATGGTAGCGGGAAGGGTATGCATACGATTCATGCTAGCTCCACTTTTGCGGCAAACGTTCAACACGCGTATAATGCTCTTTTGGTTCAGAAGGATAGATCCATGCGCATTGCGCAGAAAGCCCTGACGTTCGACGACGTCCTGCTTATTCCCGCACATTCCACCATACTGCCACGTGATGTCAATCTTTCTTCGCGTGTCTCTCGTAACATTCGTCTGAATATCCCGCTGCTTTCAGCAGCAATGGATACGGTGACGGAAGCCCGACTGGCGATTGCGCTGGCTCAAGAAGGTGGTATCGGCATTGTTCATAAAAACCTAACGCCGCAGCAGCAAGCTGCTGAGGTGGCCAAGGTTAAGCGCTTTGAAGCCGGTGTGCTTAAAGACCCGATTACCATTCCGCCGACGATGACGGTGCGTGAATTGGTCGGTCTGACACGTTCACGCCGTATTTCCGGTTTTCCGGTCGTAGAAGGTAGTCGCGTGGTAGGTATTGTTACCAACCGCGATATTCGCTTCGAAAGTAATCTCGACCAGCCCGTTTCTGCGGTAATGACGCCGAGCGATCGCTTGGTGTTTGTGCGCGAAGGCGCCACCTTGGACGAAGCCCGCACGCTGCTGCGCCAACATCGCTTAGAGCGTGTGTTGGTACTGGGCGAAGGCTTTGAGCTCAAGGGTCTCATCACCGTTAAGGACATGATGAAGTCCACCGAGCACCCGCTCGCCAGCAAAGACGAAGCAGGCCGCCTGCGCGTTGGCGCTGCGGTTGGCGTGGGCGAAGGTACCGAAGAGCGTATTTCGCTGTTGGCCGAGGCCGGCGTAGACCTATTGGTGGTTGATACGGCTCACGGTCACTCTGACGGCGTGCTCAAGCGCGTGCAGTGGGTGAAAAAGCACTTCCCGCAAATTGACGTGGTGGGTGGCAACATTGCCACGGCAGACGCTGCCAAAGCGCTGGCAGACCATGGCGCGGATGCTGTTAAGGTGGGTATTGGCCCCGGCTCAATTTGTACTACACGTATTGTGGCGGGTGTGGGCGTGCCGCAGATTTCTGCGATTGATAACGTCGTGCGTGGCCTGCAAGGCTACGACGTGGCAGTGATCGCGGACGGTGGTGTGCGTTACTCGGGCGATATTTCTAAGGCCATCGCAGCAGGTGCCAATGTCGTGATGTTGGGTGGCTTGTTTGCCGGTACCGACGAAGCACCGGGCGAAATTGAGCTTTACCAAGGTCGTTCTTATAAGGGCTACCGCGGTATGGGTTCATTGGGCGCCATGCAACAAGGTGCGGCAGATCGTTACTTCCAAGACCCCGCATCTAACGCAGACAAGCTGGTGCCAGAGGGCGTAGAAGGTCGTGTGCCCTACAAAGGCCCGGTGGTCAATGTGATTCATCAGCTGCTGGGTGGCTTGCGTGCTTCGATGGGTTACTGTGGTTGTGCCACGATTGACGAAATGCGTACACGCGCTGAGTTTGTTGAAATTACCTCAGCCGGTATTCGTGAATCACACGTGCATGATGTACAGATCACCAAAGAAGCACCGAACTACCACGTGGATTGATCGACCGAAATTAGGTCAAGGCGGCTGCGGCCGCCTTTTTACTTTTTGAAATAGCGTTCGCGGTATAGCTAGAGATATAGCATGTCCCACTCCAAAATTCTGATTCTCGACTTCGGCTCTCAAGTCACTCAACTCATTGCACGTCGCGTGCGTGAGGCACATGTCTATTGCGAAATTCATCCTTGCGATGTAAGCGATGATTTTGTGCGCAGCTTTGGCGCGAGTGGTGTGATCTTGTCGGGCTCGCATATGTCTGCTTACGAAGAAGCGACAGATCGTGCGCCGCAAGCGGTATTCGAATTAGGTGTGCCGGTACTGGGCATTTGCTATGGCATGCAAACCATGGCGCAGCAACTCGGCGGCAAGGTAGAGGCGGGCACAAAACGCGAATTCGGTTACGCCGAAGTGCGCGCACATGGCCACACCAAGTTGCTCAACGGTATTGAAGATTTTAGTACCGCAGAAGGCCACGGCATGCTCAAAGTATGGATGAGCCATGGCGACAAAGTGACCGAACTGCCTGAGGGCTTTAAGGTGATGGCGTCGACGCCATCATGCCCAATTGCTGCGATGGCAGATGAAACGCGACGTTTCTATGCAGTGCAGTTTCACCCCGAAGTGACACACACCGTACAGGGCGCACGTTTGTTGCAGCGCTTTGTGATCGACATTTGTGGCGCCAAAGCAGACTGGGTAATGGGCGATTACATTGCCGAAGCCGTGGAAAAAATCCGCGCACAAGTGGGCGACGAAGAGGTCATTCTCGGCTTGTCGGGCGGTGTAGATTCAAGCGTGGCCGCAGCGCTCATTCATCGTGCCATTGGCGATCAACTCACCTGCGTGTTTGTTGATCATGGTTTGTTGCGCTTAAACGAAGGCGAGATGGTGATGCAAATGTTTGCACGAAATCTCGGCGTGAAAGTTGTGCATGTAGATGCAACAGACCAATTCATGAGCCACTTGGCCGGTGTGACTGACCCTGAAGCCAAGCGCAAAATTATTGGCCGCGAATTTGTGGAAGTGTTTCAAGCCGAGGCTGCAAAGCTCAAGTCAGCAAAATGGTTGGCGCAAGGCACCATCTATCCGGATGTGATTGAATCTGCCGGCGGCAAAACCAAAAAAGCCAAAACCATTAAGAGCCACCACAATGTCGGCGGCCTGCCCGAAACCTTGGGCCTGAAGTTGCTAGAGCCGTTGCGCGAGCTGTTTAAAGACGAAGTGCGCGAACTCGGCATTGCGCTGGGTTTGCCGCATGAAATGGTGTATCGCCATCCCTTCCCAGGTCCCGGCTTAGGTGTGCGCATTTTGGGTGAAGTGAAGCACGAATACGCCGATTTACTGCGTCGTGCCGATGCCATTTTTATTGAAGAATTGCGCGGTACGGTTGATCCGCAAAGCGGCAAAAATTGGTATGAACTGACGAGCCAAGCCTTCGCAGTGTTTTTGCCCGTCAAAAGCGTGGGCGTAATGGGCGATGGCCGCACCTACGAGTGGGTAGTGGCACTGCGCGCAGTACAAACACAAGACTTTATGACCGCACACTGGGCTGAGCTGCCGCATAGCTTGCTGGGCAAGGTTAGCAACCGCATCATCAACGAAGTGCGCGGTCTCAATCGCGTGGTGTACGACATTTCAGGTAAGCCGCCCGCGACGATTGAGTGGGAATGAATTAGCTTTGTTTCAGGACATCCCAAGGCGTCCCAGTTTTGCTGGATAGCCTTGTCCTGACAATAGGTTAGCGTCTCACACAGTTTCACACTACCTCACTCAAGCCCGCCGAATTTGACGGTATGGGTGACGGTATCGGTGAACGGGTCCTTCAACTACCGCAGTTGATACCGTCAAATGGTCTGACGGTATCAACTGACGGTACGAGTTTGGAGGAAAAAGATGCTTACCGACAAGCAGTTAAGGACGCTGAAGGCAGCTGACAAGGTTTACAAGGTCGCCGACCAGCATGGGCTGTACGTAACGGTTCTGCGTACGGGGAACATCAGCTTTCGCTACGACTATCGATTGAACGGTCGTCGCGAAACCCTTGTGATCGGCCAGTACGATCCGGGGCTCGCGGCCAAGAATCCACGAGAGGTGTCGACCCTGGAGTACGGTATGTCGTTGTCGCTTGCCGAGGCGCGTCAGCTCCTGGCAAATGCGCGACGAGCCATCGAACAGGGCGAGAGTCCGTCTCGCGCGAAAGTGGAAAAGCGGATTGAAGCCAACGAGGGAATGACGTTTGGGAGCTGGGCTGAAAAGTACTTTGCCGAAGCAAAGCTGGCAGAGTCGACGCGTGCGATGCGGAAGGCCATCTACGATCGCAACTTGGCCACGGAGTTCGGTCGTCTAAAGCTGGAAGAAATTACGCCGCCGCGTTTGCTGGCGAGGTGCGAAAAAATCAAGGAACGTGGTGCGCCAGCACCGGCGGTTCAGTCGCGGGATATCGTGCTTCAGATTTTCCGCTTTATCCAGGCGAGAGGGTTGAAGATCGAGAACCCCGCAGAAGCGATTCGCCCAAGCGCCATTGCAACCTTCGAGGTCAGGGACCGGGCGCTTTCTCCGGAAGAAATCCACAAGTTCTTCAATGCCCTTGAGGAGGTCTCATCGGCAGCCACGCTACGCCTCGCAGTCAAGTTCATGTTATTGACGATGGTTAGAAAGAGTGAGTTCACCCAAGCCAAGTGGGATGAGGTCAATTTCGAAACAGGTGTGTGGACAATTCCCAAGGAGCGGATGAAGGCTGGTCGGCCGCACAATGTTTACCTCAGCCAGCAGGCCGTGGACATTCTAGTTGCCTTCAAGACCTGCTATGGCGCTAGCCCATACCTCCATCCCGGGCGCTATGAGTCGGATTTTCCGATGAGCAATGGGACTCTGAACCGTCTGGTCGTCGCCGGCACAGAGGTGATCATCGGTCGCGGCGAGGAGTTCGAACCATTTACAGTACATGACCTTCGCCGAACTGCCAGCACATTGTTGCATGAGGCTGGATACAACACTGACTGGATCGAGAAGTGCTTGGCTCACGAGCAGCGGGGAGTACGCGCTGTCTACAACAAGGCCGAGTACGGTGAGCAGCGAAGAGTGATGCTTCAAGCTTGGGCCGATATGGTCGACTCATGGATCGTGGACGGGCCCAGTCCTGTTCAGCCCATCAATCTGAGCTTTTCTTCAGAAATGCGTTTAGGGTTGGAGCACCAAGCGGTTTCTGTTCAGCCTGTGTGAGAAAACACATCACTGGGCGGGCATTCCTGCTTGGGCGGGGGTGGCCGCCCCATTGGTGGCAGAAGTGACTGTCGATGGAGCAGAACGTCAGCCGCTGCTTCGATCGCGAATGTGGCGCAAGCGCACGGCGGTGTTGTGAGCTGGGAAAAGCGAGGGCTCCTGATTTGTCGGATTGCTCACTTGAATTTATGTGTCCCAAGGGCTACAGTAATGGCAATTAAATGCTATTTTGACGCCTGGGGGCTACAGTGACAACGCTTTCCGATGTTGCCGAGATGCTCAAGAGTGCTCGCCGCGAAGCACGACTGAGTCAGGATGAACTCGCACAGCGGGCGGGTGTTTCGCGCACAACCGTGGCGCGCATGGAAACCCTGGCCAAAGGCGACATGAGCGTGTCCGCGCTAGTACGCCTGCTCGAAGCCGCCGGCTACGACTTGAGGCTGGTCAAGCCTGGGCATGTGCGCACGGTCGAGGACATCCTAGCCGAGCAGCGCCAAGGTGACTTGCCATGAAGCTCGACGTCCAGGTCAGTGGCAAGACCGTTGCCCAACTCTACCGCGAACGCGACGAGTATGTACTCAAGTATTTACCGGGCTCTGATGCGGCCGATTTCATCAGCCTGACCATGCCGGTGCGCGACGAGCCCTGGCGCTGGCCGCGCGACCTGCATCCGTTCTTTCGCCAAAACCTGCCCGAAGGCTACCTGCTGAACATCATCCGCGAGGAATTCGGGCCTCTGCTCGATGGCACGGATTTGTCCTTGCTGGCGGTCGTAGGGGGCACCGGCATCGGCCGCGTCACGATCACGCCCGAAGGTGGCAAGCCCGGTGTCGAGATGGAGCCCCTACAAATCGACAAACTGCTGACGGCGGACAACACCACCGAGCACTTCACATCGCTGGTGCGCCGCTATGCCCGCGCATCCATTTCGGGCGTGGTCCCCAAGTTCCTCGCGCCGGAAGAGGCACCCGACGAGGCACTGGGCCCGCTGGGCAAGCCTACGCTGCGTACCAGTCGCCACATCATCAAGGGCTCGGACGACAGCACGCCCTACCTTGGCTTCAATGAGTTTTACAGCATGCGGGTGCTGGAGCGCCTGAACGTCGTGCCGGTGGCCCGCACCCGGATGTCCGACGATGGTCGGGTGCTGGTGGTCGAGCGTTTCGATGTGGACGAACAAGGTGCGCCAACGCACGGGCTCGAAGATGCCTGCGGGCTGCTCGGCCTACCCCCTCACGAAAAGTACGCGACCACCACCGAGAAGGTGCTGAACGCCACGCGCGCCTACCTTCCCCCCGCGCACGTGCGCGTCCAGTTGGAGCAATTTGGCTGGCATGTGCTGGCTAACTATGTGGTGCGCAATGCGGACTGCCACGCCAAGAACGTCGCGCTGTACTACACCCGGCTTGACGATGTGGCCTTTACGCCGGTCTATGACATCGTGACCACCCAGGCTTACCCACGCTATGCGAACAATCCACCTGGCTTGTCCATCGACGGTCGGCAGACCTGGACGGCGGGTAAGGCACTGCAGCGCTTCTTCAATGCACGGCTCGGCATTGCGCCAAGGGACTATGCTGACATGGTCGAGCGCTTGTGCGAATCGGCGGTTGAGGTCGGCGCAGAAGTGATCGAAGCGGCCAAGAACGAGCCGCACTGGCGTCCAATTGCCAAGCAAATGGTGCATGCCTGGAATGAAGGCATGGCATCGCTACGCGACCCGAAGAAGTCCGTGGCGTTCCGAGGCCTGGATGGCGCGATTGCCGCGGCTGGTTTTTCCGAACCCGAGTCCCCCGAACAAACCCATGTGACGATCGGTCGCTCTGAATTACTGGCCCCGCAGCGGCGCAAACGGTAACTTTACGAAAACATCCATTACCTTGAGATAGGTTTAGTCGATATGACAGACAAAAGCATTGAGGTTTTTCAAAACCTGCATTTGAAAGGCCGATCATCGGCAAGATCTATCCGAGCCAGCATCCTGGCCCAGGTTCAGGCACCCTGGCACCATGATCAGGAGCGGGAAGACGACATCCGAGGGCACGCAAGCGATGGCGAGGATGTGATCGTTCTCGTTCGGGATGAATTCGATGACGTTGACGAATCTGGCATGGTGCTTTGGCAGGAGGGGGAAGGCTACAGAGTCTCCAATATCGTTCCCCGCAATGTCGGTGAACTTGGCATCACCAAGTACAACGCCATCCTGCGGGATTTCGTTGCTAGGATTGCAGAGCCTGCGGCCAGCGCCAGCGCCAGCGGCTTCGGTGTTGAACTGACTTCTCCCCATCAATCGCTGGATGATTGGCTCGATGCAGAGCCCGCGGCAGCATTGCGGCGTTTTTCGCGCGCGGCCAACAAGTCCACAGGTGCCGCTCATCCTATGGACAGGGCGCGGTGGTACGCTTTCCTAATCGCGACGCATCACACATCGAAGCGCCTGGATACCGATCAACTCGTTCGATGGCTCGTCGAGGTGGAGCATTGGTCTGAAGATACAGCCCACGAATTGGCGATCGATTATGAATTCGCCCTCGGTCTTCTTGAGCAATATGATCAGTCGCGCTCATGAGCTTGAGTTTGCAAGAGGTTTCCCACCTGGTGGGACTGGGTCTGCCGGTGTTGTGCGTCGACACATGCACCGTGCTTGATGTGGTTCGCGACATCACGCGTGAGACCGTCACGACCGGCGACGTCAATGCTGGGTTTGCCTTGCTCTCGATGGCCGAAGAGGGCTCCAACCTGATCGTCCTCATGGCGGAACAGGTCACCCTGGAAATTGCGAGCAACGTTGCGAGCGTGGAACAGGAGGCGCAAGTCGCCTTGCAAAAATTCCTCGCCCAGGCCCAGCGCATTCACGATGTGGCCATGGCTTTTGGAGCCCAAGGAAATCTCCAGGTCCGCCATCTCGATGGACATGTCGGCCGAGCCCAGCCGGTACTCGATCGGTGGAAACAAGTCGCCCAGTTGGTGCCACACAACGATGGCGTTGCCAGCCGGGCATTCAGGCGCGTCAATGAGCCTCGTACTCCTGCTCGGCGTGGCAAGGAGTCGATGAAGGATTGCGTGATTGTCGAGGCATACATCGAAGCGGCAAGCCAACTGCGAGCAGCTGGCATGACGGCGCCAATTGTTTTTGCGTCGTCGAACACCAAGGAATACTTTGCACCGAACACCCGGCATCTTCAGGGTGATATTGCGCAGGATCTCGGGGCTGTTGGTATCGAGTTCGCGCCGAATTTTGGAGCGGCGAAACACAACCTTGGTCTGTGATTGTATGGCAGTCAGTACCTGATCCGCTCGCGGTTTGAAGCCCCGATCTGCGGGGCACTGGCGGAACTGCAGCTCGGCTGCATGCGCTTGCATCCAAGCCCAGTGACCTTACCCTGGACTACATCCGCAGCGACCTGACGCAACTCTCAGAACTGGTAGATCAGAGTTCGGCCTTGCTAAGAAATCACGCGATTTTGACCGGGGCTATGACTTTTCGGATAACTGCCAATCGAGTTGGCGCCGGGCGGTGGCAATAAGAGGGTCGGCCGGGAATCGTGCGGAATCCTCGAAAAAATCTCTTAGTTGATTGTTATGACACAGAAAACCAGCTTAGCTAAAGCAAAGGCCGGTTTT
>SBBQ01000068.1 GCA_005239635.1 Uliginosibacterium gangwonense | reverse complement strand
CTGCATCCGCCACTTGCTGCCGCGCTTCATCAACCGCCCGACGCGCTGCACGACCATATTCGTGGCGCGATGAGGCATTACCGCAACGCTCCAGCAACCAAGGCTGCATGGCCGTAAACACCCGCGCATCCAGCGATGTGGTGGCATTGTGATCGAGGTAGGCCGGGGCAAACATAGTGGGCTCGATTACGACAATGTCCGGTTCACGCTTGCGCTTTACTTAATCGCCGCAACAGCATCCATTCGAAGCTTACTGCGCTCATCCTGCAGCACCGTAACACCAGAATTTGCTGCAGCTTGCTTACGATTTTGCTGCTCAACTAAATCCTGCAATGTGACGGACTTGAGGTACTCGATCATGTGGCGATTGAGGTTGGTCCACAAGTCGTGCGTCATGCAGCGCTTGTCGTCCAAACAATTCTCACGGCCGCCGCATTGGGTCGCATCCATCGGCTCATCCACCGCCATGATGATGTCAGCCACAGTGATTTCAGCCTCGGGCTTTGCCAAGCAGTAACCACCACCCGGCCCGCGCACGCTGGAGACCAACTCATTGCGGCGCAATTTGCCAAACAGTTGCTCAAGGTAAGACAGGCTGATTTGCTGACGCTCGCCAATGCCCGCCAATGTGACGGGGCCAGCTTGATGGCGTAGTGCCAAATCAACCATGGCCGTAACGGCGAATCGCCCCTTGGTAGTGAGCCGCATTGCTAGACCTCTCGATTGGGTAGTAGTCAGACCGATTCATTGGAATTGCCGCCCACAGAATGGTGCGCCGCAATACCCGATATTTTCAGTCAACTATATAAAGCCCCACAACTTTAGTCAACAATTTTACTCAGGTAAGCCGTATCGAGTTTTTCACCGGCTTCAGCGGCATCACCCACTTTGATGCCCTGCTGCTCAAGCAAGGCCACCAACTGGTTAATGCGACGATCTTGGGTGACCGCATGGTCAAGCAGCGCATGGATCGCCTTGGCGTATGGATCATCCAAATTCACGGTAACACCATAAGCGGTGAAGCCAATTTGCTGCGCCATGGCTTCGCGCGCCAACTCACGGCCGGGCTCACGATCAACGCCGTCATCCGGCTGCAGAATTCGAGCCGGGTTACCCACGGCGGTGGCGCCCGCAGGTACCGGTTTCACTACCACAGCGTTCGAACCCACCCGCGCGCCATCACCCACCGTAAAGCCGCCCAATACCTGTGCACCCGCCCCCACCACCACGCCTTTGCCAAGCGTGGGGTGGCGCTTTACGCCTTTGTAAAGCGACGTGCCGCCTAAGGTAACACCTTGGTAAATGGTGCAGTCGTCGCCGATTTCAGCTGTTTCGCCCACCACCACACCCATGCCGTGGTCGATAAAAACGCGACGGCCGACTTTTGCGCCCGGATGCAGCTCAATGCCCGTGATGAAGCGTCCAATTTGAGAAATAAAACGCCCCAGCCACTTAAGGCCATGCGTCCAGCACCAATGTGCAGGCCGATGCAAGATCAAGGCGTGCACACCGGGATAACAGGTCAGCACTTCCCAGCTTGAACGGGCAGCAGGGTCGCGTTGCAAAACGCTGGCTATGTCTTCTCGCAAATTGGCAAACATGAGACTTTTAGACTTATCAGACAAACAGTGTGGGACACCGCGAAGTGTCGTATTGGCGCATTGTAAGCCAGCCGCATGGGCTATGGCTTGTTGGAGGTGCAAGTATGTGAGATTGGCAAACTGAGCCGCCCGCACACACGATTAGGGGCATGCTTTCAGCTCACCATGTCCCATCAAGATTTTTTGCCTTTATTGGGAAACTCGAACGCATCCAGCATCCCGCGCAGAATATTTACTTCCTCTCGTTCCAGCGCTGTCCGTGCAAACAATCGGCGTAAGCGCAACATCAGGCGCTTTGGCGAAGCCGGATCAAGAAAACCGCTCCCTACCATGGCACGCTCGAAATGCTCCATCAGGCGCTCCACATCATCATGCGGCGCACGTTCGAGTACGGTTTGAGGCGGCGCGGCATCGCGCTGCAAACTCGCAACACGCAACTCGTAGCACATCACCTGAACGGCAGCCGCCACATTCAGAGAGCTAAAACCTGTTTGCGCCGGAATCATGACGGGGATTTGGCAACGCGCGAGCTCTTCGTTTGACAAGCCGCTGGTCTCGTTGCCAAAGACGATCGCCACATCGCCCTGCCCGGCCGAATTTTGCGCCGCCTGATTAATCTCGGCTAACAACATGGGCGCAGCATCACGCGGCCACTGCATCGGCGCCATTAAGTCACGTCGACGTGCCGTCATGGCCGCGACTAAGGTTGTGCCTTGCAGCGCTTCCTCTAGCGAACTCACCACACGTGCTTCATTCAATACATCGTCCGCACCGGCAGCCATTGCAACGGCATCGGCATGAAGCTGTCCATCTACCTTAAACAGGCGCGGATTCACGAGCACCAATTGGCTCAAGCCCATGGTCTTCATGGCGCGCGCAGCCGCGCCAATGTTGCCCGGGTGGCTGGTGTGTGACATCACAACGCGCACGCGCCTGAGCGCGGCACAGGCAACCGGTTCTACCTTCGAATCTGATTCGCTTATTTGGGACATATTTCAGCCATTAGGAAGACGCGGGGCATACCCACAGGCAGGCAAACGCCTTGAAAAACATCGTTTTCTACAAAACATAGCGTGATAGACACACGATCCAACAGGCGACTTCAACAGCCGCTTCGGGTAGAATGGCGGGCTAATTCAAGAATGAAATGCTATGCATCCCACCCTTAATATCGCCGTCAAGGCTGCTCGTAAAGCGGCCCAGATTATCAACCGCGCCAGCCTCGACATTGGCTTGGTTAAGGTTCATACCAAGCGTGACAACGATTTTGTCACCGAGGTAGACCAAGCTGCTGAAGCAGCCATTATCGACACGATTCGCGAAGCCTACCCAGACCACGGCATTCTAGCAGAGGAGACCGGCCTCACCTCCGCCGAGTCCGGCTCAGAATATCAGTGGATTATTGACCCGCTGGATGGCACCACCAACTTCATTCACGGTTTTCCGCAATACGCTATTTCAATTGCACAGGCGCATCGTGGCGTGCTGCAACATGCCGTTGTGTACGACCCGACTCGCAATGAATTGTTTACGGCGAGCAAAGGTGCTGGCGCGTTTTTAAACGACCGTCGCATCCGTGTGTCGGGCCGCATTCGTTTGCAAGATAGTTTGATTGGCACCGGCTTCCCGTTCCGCGACTGGACGCATGTCGACAACTACTTGGGCATGTTTAAAGACGTGATGCAGAAGTGTGCTGGCATTCGTCGCCCGGGCGCCGCTGCGCTCGACTTGGCCTATGTAGCTTGCGGTCGCTTAGATGGCTTTTGGGAAATTGGTCTGAGCCCGTGGGATGTGGCCGGCGGGGCTTTGCTTATTACCGAAGCCGGCGGCCTGATTAGCGACTTTGATGGCGAAAGCGAATGGCTCAACAGCGGTAACGTGGTGGCCGGTACGCCGAAAGTTTTCCCGCAATTGCTGCAAACCATCCAGGCGCACAAACGCTAATCGAATACCGCTAGCGTATTCAACGACCGCGTGTGTGGTTAGAGTTTCGCTGGAAGAGTTTCGCTAGCAGAAACTCCGTCAGCAATAAAAAAGGCGAACAATATTCGCCTTTTTTATTTTGTGCCGAAGTGCCTTCAAAAGCACCCAGGCTGCACTGCTATTACGCTGTTGCGTCTCAAGCCATCGTCTGCTGCATACGACGACGACGCATTGCGCCTAGGCCAAACAAGCCGACTCCGCATAGCGCCAAACTTTCTGGCTCGGGCACTTCGGTGTACATCAAATCAGCCAAGATATTGTGTGTTGCTGTGGTGGGGTGAATGATGTCCCAAAACACAGCTTGATCAGGATTTGAACACGCAGGCGGCACCGGCAGCCCTGGGTTAAGCGGGCCATTCACGTAATAGTTTTGCATGCAAGGCGTGGTGGTATTGGTGAAGTCGTAACGTACCGGGTTCGTCACTACATCATCCAACAAACTAAACGTATCAAAGCGCATTAAATCTAGGTCAGTGGTACCTGAAATCAGACCCGAGAGCGCCACATTCAACAGCGAGTTATAGGCATTTGAATACGCACTACCTGCTGCGGACGCCCCAGGACCACGCGACGATATCGCAGGCACCACACCCAAATCGGGCACCGTTGGCAGCAAGATATTGCGCGCACCCTGTGCCACGAGCGAATTCACTGCGGCCGCTGTATTACCCACAGACACAGCCAGCCTAGCATTCGCCGCAGCAATGTTGCCAATACCGGCCAAAGCCAAAATATCTTGCAGGTCGTTACTACCGATCCACAGAACATACAAAGCGTTGGGGTCGGCAACGCCACCTGTTCGACTATTAAATAAAGACAGCTCACCTTGCAAGCTCAGGTTGTAGCCTGTGCTGCCGGGCGTGGGTAGCACCGCTGGCGGCAAACCACCGGGACCGACATCAAACGTGCTGTAATCCGTACGCGCACCACCAATGGCATAGTTGGTACCACCCGCAAATGAGGGCGATAGACTTCCAGAGAATCCCAAGGAATTCCACAAATAGTCCGCGTAGTTCAGACCGTTCGTAAAACGGCCATTTGAATAGTGACTGGGGTCTGGTGCGGCACCACCTGTTGCAATGCTGAAATTGCCAACGTCTGAAAGACTGTCGCCAAACACAAACATGGTGGTGTATGGCGCCGCCACCGCAGGGGCCGCTAGGCAGAGCGTTGCCAATAGAGATGCGGCTGTTGAAGCTCGTTTGATGAAAGTCATTTCTGCCCCCTCGTCATATTTGTGCCGCCACCCTAACATGACGGCACCCTTTGAACAATGAGACAGAGGTCAGTCTCAGAACTGCAATTCGGGTAACGAGAAGACAACCTCATCAGTACAATTTGCTCGACGCAGAGGTAAAGGCAAACCTTAGAGCAACTACAAAAATACGATTCGGGAATTTGAAAAAATATCAAACTCACTAATTTGTCATAGACCGACCCGCAACCCACCGTATTGCTGCACAATACGGTGAAAATTGACTACAACATCTGTTAGCACCTATTCGCTATGTCGGACTTATTTTTCGACCATCCCATTCTTAACTCCCCCTACGAATGCCCAAATCGACATTGGGAATTAGATGAAACAGGTCAACCTACGCAACAAATCGTCTATCGCAGACGACGCGCAGAATTCATAACACCGATACCAAAGCCAAAGAAGCAAAAACGCTTATCCAAGCAAGAAGGTTTCGTATTTAATGAAGGCGAGGGGCTATCAACCAAATCACAGCAATACGACCCAACCTCGATCATCAATGAGGTCCGGCGGCAGGTTGAAGCCTGGCGTGCACTTCCGAACACCAGCCAATGGCAAGTCACCCCTGAGACAGCAAGGCTCCTCCAGCACTGGCGACACCACAGCTTTAGTAGCGTTCGCCCATTCTTTTGCCAAGTTGAAGCTGTTGAAACTGCGATCTGGCTGACCGAAGTTGCTCCTAACAGTCAGCAGGGCAAGCGGCTACTAGAACATCTCGCAACAGCAAATAAAGATGCCAACCCAGAATTAATGCGCCTAGCACTCAAGCTGGCCACCGGTGCGGGAAAAACAACAGTGATGGCCATGCTAATTGCTTGGCAAACAATCAATGCGGTGCGTCGCCCGGCCAGTAAACAATTCACGCGTGGTTTTCTAATTTGCGCCCCTGGTCTCACCATCAAAGACCGCTTACGTGTTCTCCAGCCCAACGACCCTGATAGCTATTACAAAGATCGTGAACTGGTGCCGAGCGATTTACTCGACGACATGGGGCGCGCCAAGATCGTTATCACCAACTACCACGCTTTCAAGTTGCGCGAGCGCATCGAAATTTCCAAAGGCGGGCGGCAATTACTCAAAGGCCGCACAGGTGAAGAAATTGTCACTACCGAAACCGAAGGCCAAATGTTGCAGCGAGTAATGCCAGACCTAATGGGCATGAAGAACATCCTGGCCATCAATGATGAAGCCCATCACTGCTACCGCGAAAAACCACCAGAAATCGACGACGACGAGCTGAAAGGTGACGACAAAAAGGAAGCAGAAAAAAATAACGAAGCTGCCCGTTTATGGATCACTGGCCTTGAAGCCGTCAATCGCAAGCTAGGCCTATCCCGCGTCATCGACCTTTCGGCCACCCCGTTTTTTCTGCGTGGCTCAGGTTACGCCGAGGGCACGTTGTTCCCATGGACCATGAGCGATTTCTCGCTGATGGACGCCATCGAATGCGGCATCGTAAAACTGCCGCGTGTGCCGGTGGCCGAGAACATCCCCGGCGACGAACTACCGGTATTCCGCAATCTATGGGAAAACATCCGCAAGGACATGCCCAAAAAAGGTCGTGGCGCAAATCAAGAACTCGACCCACTCATGCTACCGACCCGCCTGCAAACTGCCTTGCTGGCACTGTATGGACACTACGAGAAGACTTACAAACTTTGGCAAGACGCCGGGATCAAGGTACCACCCTGTTTCATCGTGGTCTGCCAGAACACCGCCATCTCCAAGCTCGTGTATGACTTCATTTCGGGTTTTCATCGCAAAAATGCCGATGGCACATCGACCCTCGAAAACGGTCGTTTGGCGCTATTCCGAAATTTTGACGACGTAACCAACAGCCCGTTGCCGCGCCCTAACACGCTGCTAATTGATAGCGAGCAACTTGAAGCCGGCGACGCGCTCGACGACAAATTCCATGACATGGCCGCCGACGAGATCGAGCGCTTCCGCCGCGAAATCGTTGAACGCACAGGTGACGCTCGTGCAGGTGCAAACATCACCGATCAGGAACTGCTACGCGAAGTCATGAACACAGTTGGCAAAGCGGGGCAGCTTGGCGGCTCGATTCGCTGCGTGGTGTCAGTCTCGATGCTGACCGAAGGCTGGGATGCCAACACCGTCACCCACGTCCTCGGCATTCGCGCCTTCGGCACGCAATTGCTGTGCGAACAGGTAATCGGCCGCGCACTGCGCCGCCAGTCCTACGAGCTCAACGAAGAAGGTCAATTCAACGTCGAATACGCCGACGTGTTTGGTATTCCCTTCGACTTCACCGCCAAGCCGGTCATTCCCAAACCACAGCCACCGCGCGAAACCGTGCAGGTCAAGGCCATTCGTCCCGACCGCGATGCGCTCGCAATCACCTTCCCGCGCGTCGAAGGCTACCGTGTTGAACTCCCCGAAGAGCGACTCATGGCGAACTTCAACGAGGATTCCACACTAACCCTAACACCCGACCTCGTCGGCCCGTCGCAAACTCAAAACGCGGGGATCATCGGCCAGTCAGCCGACATAACCCTCCAACATCTGGATAACGTTCGATCCCCCACCTTGCTGTTTCACCTCACCCAGCGCTTGCTCTATACCAAATGGCGCGACCCCGGCGAGGAACCCAAGCTGCACCTCTTCGGCCAGCTCAAGCGCATCACCAAAGAATGGCTCGACAATCATCTGGAATGCAAAGGTGGCACCTATCCTGCACTACTGATGTACCAAGAACTGGCCGACATGGCGTGCAACAAGATCACCGCTGCCATCACCCGGCACTTCCTCGGCGAACGGCCGATCAAAGCCCTGCTTGATCCGTACACTCCCAGCGGATCCACCCAACATGTGCGCTTCAACACCTCCAAACCCGACCGCTGGGAAACCAGTTCCAAACACTGCCATATCAACTGGGTGGTGCTCGACAGCGATTGGGAAGGCGAGTTTTGCCGCGTGGCCGAAGCGCATCCAAAGGTGCGCGCCTACGTCAAAAACCACGGCCTCGGCTTCGAGGTACCTTATCGCTTCGGTTCCGAAACGCGCAAATACCTGCCTGACTTCATCGTGTTGGTTGACGACGGTAAGGGACCGGACGACCTCCTGCATCTGGTCGTCGAAATCAAGGGTTACCGGCGTGAAGATGCCAAGGAAAAGAAATCGACCATGGACACCTATTGGGTGCCCGGCGTAAATCACCTTGGCACCTATGGCCGTTGGGCCTTCGCCGAGTTCACCGACGTGTTTCAGATGCAGGACGACTTCGCCAAAAAGGTCGAAACAGAATTTGGCCGCATGATTGACGCCACCTTGGCAAAGTAATGCACATGCCCTAAAAAATCTTTGCACCTCGTGCGAATATGTATAAAAATCGCCGATTCGTATACATATAAACCGCAACATGTATAGACAATGAGTGAAATCCGCCCCCTCACAGCGCTCAGCCCAAGCCGGTTTGATCGCCCGGACATCTTGAAGCAGCTCAACGCAGCGAGCCGCGCCTTGGCCGAACTAAAAGGGGTGGCCGCATCCATGCCAAACCAAGGCATCCTCATTACCACGCTCGGCTTGCAAGAAGCAAAAGACAGCTCAGAAATCGAAAACATCGTCACCACGCACGATGAACTGTTTCGTGAAGCCGCCTTTCCAGAAGCAGCGGCCAGCGCGGCCGCCAAAGAAGTAGCCAACTACCGGCAAGCCCTGCGGATAGGCTACGACGCGGTACGCAAGCAAAAGCTTCTCACCAACAGCATCATTCTAAAAATTCAGGCTGAACTAGAACAAAACAATGCAGGCTTTCGCACCTTGCCCGGCACCGCACTAAAAGGAACCGGCGGACGCACAGTTTACACACCGCCTCAACACCCCGATGCAATCGTGTCGCTCATGACAAGCCTCGAACAATTCATCAACGATGACGATCTGTTTGATGCTGACCCACTCGTCAAAATGGCCCTCATCCACCACCAGTTTGAAAGCATCCATCCGTTTTACGACGGCAATGGCCGAACCGGTCGCATCGTCAACGTGCTCTACCTCGTAAAGCAAAAACTGCTCGATATTCCGGTTTTGTATATGAGCCGCCACATCGTGCGCACCAAAGCCGATTACTACCGCCTACTGCAAGCCGTGCGAGACCAAGACGCATGGGAAGAATGGGTGCTCTACATGCTCACAGCAGTTGAGCAGACCGCGACCGATGGTATCGCCACCATCAAGGCCATCAAATCACTGCTGATGCAAACCAAGCACAAAATTCGCGAAGGCTACCGCTTTTACAGCCAAGACCTGATCAACAACCTGTTCTCTCACCCCTACACCAAAATCGAATTTATCGAACATGACCTCAAGGTCACGCGCCTCACCGCCACACGATATTTAGAAGCGCTGGTTGACGGTGGCTTTCTCGTCAAGCGCAAGGTAGGCCGCAGCAACTACTACATCAACCTGCCGCTCTACGGCATCCTCACCGGCGAAGCAATGCCGGCGGAGCAGAGATAAAAAACAATGGCAAAACAACCCACCAGCAAAAACGTCGAACAGATCACCCACGACGACGCCAAGCGCAAGAACATCCCCACTGCCGAATACCAGTCGGTACTCGACGACGCGCAAAAAAACCCCAAGCAGGTGCGCTACCCGAGGAACACCGATCTGGACCCGCAACTAGTGTGGCGCGGCAAGGACGAGCAAGACTGGAGCGATCTCGTCGTCCATGCACCGCCGCTCTACATTCAAGAAAAGGTGCACCCCAAGGCGCTCATCGACGAACTGCTGCGTGAATCGAAAGAACGCGAGCACGGCGCCGGGCAGCTGACTGCCGACCTCTTCGCCGACTTCAATGGCATTCCCAAGGGAGCCGACAAGACCGAGTTCTATCAGCACGACCAGAACTGGACCAACCGCATGATCCTTGGCGACAGCCTTCAGGTCATGGCCAGCCTTGCTGAACGCGAAGGGCTGCGCGGCAAGGTGCAGTGCATCTATTTCGATCCGCCCTACGGCATCAAATTCAACAGCAACTTCCAGTGGTCAACCACCAGCCGCGACGTCAAGGACGGCAATGCCAGCCACATCACCCGCGAGCCGGAACAGGTCAAGGCGTTTCGGGATACCTGGCGCGACGGCATTCACTCTTACCTCACCTATCTGCGTGACCGGCTGACGGTGGCGCGCGATCTGTTGACGGACTCGGGCTCGATCTTTGTGCAAATCGGCGATGAGAACGTGCATCGGGTCAGGGCAGTGTTGGATGAGGTTTTTGGCACTGAAAATTGCATCAATCAAATCACATTTCTGAAAACTAGTAGTAGCACTTCGGACTACTTGGGGAATGTTTGCGATTACCTACTGTGGTACGGCAAGCGCAAAGAAGCACTTAAGTTTCGGGAGCCCTTTTATGCAAAAGAGCTCGGTACGGGTGCATTCGAGGCTTATAACAAGGTGCGCTATCCAGATGGCGAAATCAGACCACTTGCGGAATTGACGCAGGGTGAGCGGGTGACCGCAGACATCATTAGATTCGACAACATTACGTCGCAGAGCATAGGGCGTGATAAAGGTGAAGGCGCCGCATCTTGGTTTCCCGTGAAGATCAATGGCAGAGAAATTTTGCCCAGTCATAAGGTCCGTTGGAAAACCAATCAGCAAGGGATGGAAAGGCTCCAAAAAGCTGGCCGTCTCAATGCTTCAAAAAACAGTCTGAGCTATGTAAGGCGGCTGCATGATTTTATAGCTGCAAGTTTTCATCATATTTGGACGGACACAGTAATTTCCGGCTCATCACTTGACAAGAATTATGTTGTTGAGACATTACCCCTTGTCGTTCAGCGCTGCATTCTCATGTCCACTGATCCCGGCGACCTCGTGCTTGACCCGACCTGTGGCTCCGGCACCACCGCTACTGTCGCCGAGCAATGGGGCCGCCGCTGGATCACCATCGACACGTCGCGCGTTGCGCTGGCGCTGGCCCGTGCGCGCATTATGGGTGCGCGCTACCCGTTCTATCTGCTCGCCGATTCTCGTGAAGGGCAAATGAAAGAAGCCGAAGTGACGCGCACCGCGCCCAGTGGCCGAGCAACCCACGGCAACATTCGCCACGGCTTTGTGTATGAGCGGGTGCCGCACATCACGCTGAAGTCCATTGCCAATAACGCTGAGATCGACGTGATCTGGGACAAGTGGCAACAAACGCTGGAACCACTGCGCGAGCAATTGAACGCGGCGTTGAAAAAAACTTGGCAAGAGTGGGAAGTACCCCGGGAGGCATCTGACACAAATTCGGCCAAATGGTCGGACGCGGCAAAGAAGCTGCACGCCGATTGGTGGCAAGCACGCATTGCACGGCAGAAAGAAATCGACGCTTCCATCGCCGCCAAAGCGGAGTTTGAATACCTGTACGACAAGCCCTACCACAACAAAAAAGCCGTGCGTGTGGCTGGCCCCTTTACGGTTGAAAGCCTGAGCCCGCATCGTGTTTTGGGCGTGGATGAAGACGATGAATTGATCGACACCCTGCGCCAGCCAGACGCTGACTACGCGGCAAAGCAAAACTTCCCGCAGATGATTTTGGAGAACCTGAAAACAGCGGGCGTGCAACAAGCACACAAGGAAGACCGCATTATATTTACAGCACTCACTGCATGGCCGGGAAAACTGGTGTGTGGCGAGGGGCGGTATCTTGAAGCCGAGCGCAATGAAAAACGTGCCGCGATTTTTATCGGCCCGGAGTTTGGCACTGTACAACGCGCGGACTTGGTGGAAGCGGCACGCGAGGCGGCCGATGCCGGTTTTGATGTGCTCATTGCCTGCGCTTTCAACTTTGAGGCGCACACCACGGAATTTGCCAAACTCGGCAAACTGCCGGTGCTCAAGGCGCGCATGAACGCCGACCTGCACATGGCGGAAGACCTGAAGAACACGGGCAAGGGCAACCTGTTCGTGATCTTTGGCGAGCCAGATATCACGCTTCTGCGAGATGACGAAAAATCGGGCGACACCCTGCGCGTGAAGGTGAATGGTGTTGATGTGTTTAAGCCACAAACCGGTGAAGTGATTAGCGATGGCGCAGATGGCATTGCTTGCTGGTTTATCGACACGGACTACAACGAAGAAAGTTTCTTCGTGCGCCACGCCTACTTCCTCGGCGCCAACGATCCGTACAACGCTTTGAAGACCACACTGAAAGCTGAGATTGATGCTGAGGCTTGGGCCTCGCTCAATAGCGATACCTCACGCCCATTCCCCAAACCAAAGTCTGGGCGCATCGCGGTGAAGGTTATCAATCACCTTGGGGATGAGGTAATGAAGGTGTTTAAGGTGAGCTAAGGAGTAGATTGCGCCGACCCCATCAGCTAACTCGATTCAGGAACGACGTACAGCAACATACAGCAACGCACGCGCTGATACACGCACCGACACACACGCTGATACCTGCGAACGTAAATTACCTACGTACATATTTCGTTGCTGCCTGCGCGCGAATAATTTTACGTGTAACGGGCGTTTCATCTGCCGCTGAGTTTCTTGATAGCTTGAAATTAGCAATTCAAGAATGCGGCAGGGTTTAGGTATGCGCGTAGCCAAAGCAAAGATAAAATATGGGTTTACGCACTTATCTAATAATTTTCGATGCAGCCCACAAAACAACACACACCCATGATGCAGCAGTACTTGGGCTTTAAAGTCCAGTACCCCAACCTGCTGTTGCTATACCGCATGGGTGATTTTTACGAGTTGTTTTTTGACGATGCCATTAAGGCTGCGCGTCTGCTCGACATTACGCTCACCAAGCGCGGGCAGTCCTCTGGTGAGCCCATCGCCATGGCGGGCGTGCCGTTTCATGCGCTTGAAGGCTATCTGGCGCGTTTGGTCAAAATGGGTGAGTCGGTTGTTATTTGCGACCAGATTGGCGACCCCGCCACATCGAAGGGGCCGGTAGAGCGCGCGGTCACGCGCATTGTCACACCCGGCACCCTCACCGATGCTGCGTTACTCGACGACAAGTCAGACAGTCTGTTGCTTGCACTCACATTGGCAAAAGCTCGCGCGGGTTTGGCATGGCTCAACCTTGCCAATGGCGAATTGCGTTTAATGGAATGCCCCGCCACGCAACTGCCCACGCAGTTTGAGCGCCTGCGCCCGGCAGAAGTGCTGATGCCGGACGAGATCGGCACCAGCGCGCAAGCGAGCAGTTTGCACGACACGCTGCAAACAGTGATTGGCAAAACCACCTGCCATCGACTCGCACCTTGGCAGTTTGACACCACCAGCGCCAGCAAAACACTGTGCACGCACTTTGGCACACGCGACTTATCTGGTTTTGGCGCAGACGAATTACCGCTTGCAGTGGCCGCGGCAGGCGCGCTGTTTGATTACGCGCACAACACGCAAAGGCAAACGCTCAAGCACGTCACCACGCTACAGGTGGAATACGACGGCGACACCTTGCGCATGGATGCCGCCACGCGACGCAACTTAGAACTCACCGAGACACTGCGAGGCGAGCCTGCGCCAACACTGCTTTCACTGCTCGACACCTGCGCCACTAGCATGGGTTCGCGCTGGCTACGCCACGCGCTACATCACCCATTGGCAAAACGCGAAGAAGCCGCGCGTCGACATGTTGCGCTTGCCGCATTGCTCGATGACAGTGCACCACAGTGCACACCCCAATGCGCACCACAGCGGCTTGATACCCTGCGCAACACCTTACGTGGCTTTGCAGACATTGAACGCATTAGCTCACGTGTTGCGCTGCGCTCTGCACGCCCACGTGATCTCTCGGCCCTGCGCGATAGCCTGCTCAACTTGCCCAGCCTGTTGCCGCAACTGCAAGCGTGCGATGCGCCTTTGCTTGCGGACCTTGCGCAGCAACTCGACCATGCAACGCTGGGAGAAGTTGCCGCGCTATTGGCAAATGCAGTGGCTGCTGAACCCGCCACCTCGCTACGCGATGGCGGTGTTATGGCGCGTGGTTATGATGCCGACTTAGATGAACTGCGCAGCCTGCATGAAGACTGCGGCAGCTTTTTGCTACAACTCGAAGCACGCGAACGCGAGCGCACTGGCATTGCCACGCTTAAGGTTGAATACAACCGCGTGCATGGTTTTTATATTGAAGTCACGCACGCTAATACCGACCGCATTCCGGAAGACTATCGGCGTCGGCAAACGCTTAAAAATGCCGAGCGCTACATCACGCCCGAACTCAAGGCGTTTGAAGACAAAGCCCTGTCCGCGCAAGAACGTGCGCTCACACGAGAAAAGTTTTTATACGAAGGCTTGCTCGACTTGCTAGCCCCACACATTGTGAGCTTGCAACGTTGCGCACGCGCACTCGCCACACTCGATGGCTTATGCGCTTTTGCCGAAGCGGCGGTGCGCTACGACTATTCCGCGCCAGCGTTTGTAGACCACGCAGGTTTAGAAATTGAGGCTGGTCGACATCCAGTCGTTGAACGGCAAGTCCATGCCGCGCACGGCAACTTTATTGCCAATGATGCCCGGCTTTCTGCCACGCGCCGCATGATGCTGATTACCGGCCCCAACATGGGCGGCAAATCCACCTATATGCGACAGGTGGCGCTCATTGTTTTATTGGCTCACTGCGGTAGTTATGTGCCTGCACGTGCTGCGCGGCTCGGCCCCGTAGATGCAATCCACACGCGCATTGGCGCGTCTGACGATCTTGCCTCTGGCCGATCCACCTTCATGGTGGAAATGACAGAGGCCGCTGCCATTTTGCACAGCGCGACGGAACACAGCCTAGTGTTAATGGATGAAATTGGGCGCGGCACCAGCACCTTCGACGGCATGGCGCTGGCCTTTTCCATCGCGCGCCACCTGATTGAAAAAAACCGTAGCTACAGTTTGTTCTCCACCCACTACTTTGAGCTCACGCAACTCGCGCAAGACTTTGCCGAGTGCGCCAATGTGCATCTTGATGCCGTTGAGCACGGCCACGGCATTGTGTTTTTGCATACCGTGGAAGAAGGCCCTGCGAGCCGCAGTTATGGGATTCAGGTAGCGGCGCTTGCTGGTGTGCCCAGCAGCGTGGTGCGCGATGCCAAGCGTCGCTTGCAAGCGCTTGAAGCGCACCCCAATGCACGGCAGATTGGCAATAGCTACCAGCCGGACATGTTTGCGCCGGTGCCAGAACCCGAACCGCCTGCAGAGCATCCACTGCTCGAAGCGGTGCGCAGCATCGACCCCGATGCGCACAGTCCGCGTGAAGCGCTTGAACTTTTATACAAGTTAAAAGCACTACAAGAATAGCGCCAACCGCACCAATGCTTCATTTTGCGATCTACCGTTGAAATCACAATCGGATTGTTGCACTGTGATTACGGTAATATTTCAAAGTCATGAGTTAGGTTTGCACCGCTCACTGTGCTTGCTGCTTGTATACACACAAAAACTAGGGAGATGTGAATGGGTGCCGTAAAAGTTATGCTGGCAGAGCGTAATCTGCCAGATCGTGAGAAGCACAACAGCCGCTTATTTGTCGATCTATGCGAGAACATTCATATTCACTATCGCGAATATCGCTTGTTGTTTTCGCTGCCCGAATATTATGAGTTCGTGGACATCGTTAATCGTTCGACAGACGATGTGCGCAACTACCTAGCGCAGAACTCGGACTACGAAGAAGGACGTTACAAAACCACATTAATGGTGGCCGGCGGTAAAGCTCGCCAAATGAAATTTCTTGAAAACTCGCCAGAACCTCATCGTTCGCATTACTTCAATAACGATCTGACGATTGAGTTGCAGGAAGAGTACATCACCGATGAAATTCACGTGCATTACCGTGATTTACGTCTGGCCATGAATCGAGAATGCTTTAAAGCGCTTGCCGACTCATTTACCGAAGCGCGGAAAAAACTCGATCAATTTGAGCAGTCGAATCAATACGACAGAAAATATCACCCAGATCGCGCTATCCCAAATTGGGAACAGGATCCCGCCATCAAAGCATGTGATACGCCGCTCATGGGCCGCAAACGGGTTTCAGTCAATAAAATTGCGTCGCATTGGCATAAGAACATGCTAACCGACTGGCAACCTGAAGCGGCCGCCATTGACACCCTAAAGCAGCGCATTCAACAGGGTGGCGACATTACACCGATCGTGCTCACACGAGAAGAAAATGGCCGGCACCTCATTATTGATGGCCACCACCGAGTACGCGCCTATCTTGAGCTTGGCTTAGACAAAGTTCCAGCGATCATTACAGATCTAACTTGGCAACAATCTGAACCCATCCGTCAGGCAGAAAGCCTGCTTAAAACGTTTGATCATGGGACGGACTATTAGTACAACCTGTCTGTATTTTTCAAGAACTTTATCGCGCAGCGTACCAATCAATACTACCGCGATCACTTCCATCGGCTTATTACGCCGCCAGGACGTGTGTTCAGAGCACTTAGGGGTGTCAAGCGATTGATTACGCAACTCCCCATGCCAAGTGTCTTGCGAAACTTGATTAACAACACAGCGGCTTGGATTAGCAGCAAGGTTTAATGTCGAGCCAGCACCAAATTACTCGAATTGATCGTCAGTCAACATGAGTGCCGCGCCTCCCATCTGCACCGTTGCTGCCAAACCTGGCGCAGCGGTGAGGATGTGCTCAGCATAAAAACGCGCAGTCACGATTTTGGCTTCATAGAATTTAGCACCTAGGCCAGCCTCGGCCTCGCCGCTTGCCAATCGGTTCGCACTCACCAAGGCTGCACGCGCCAGTTGCCAACCACCGGCGACCATGCCAAACAGTCTCAAGAATGGCACTGCACCCACCAGTACGTTTTTCAAATCGGTCGCGTAGTTGCGGGCAATGTATTCCCCTGCTTTTGCCAATGCTGCGACCGCTGGTTGCAGTTGCGCGTGAATAGCTTGCAGGTTGTTGTTTTGCTGCGCTTGAGACTGTTGCTGTGGTTGCGCTAACACGGCTTGCATTTCACCGATGACGGCCATGAGCGTTACACCCTGCTCACGCGCGAGTTTGCGTCCGATCAGGTCATTGGCTTGGATGCCCGTGGTACCTTCGTAAATGGTGGTAATGCGTGCATCGCGCAGGTATTGCGCCGCACCTGTTTCTTCAATGTAACCCATGCCACCATGCACTTGTACGCCGAGTGAGGCGACTTCAATACCCGTCTCGGTACTCCAGCCTTTTACAACCGGAATCATCAAATCAAAAAAGGCTTGTTTGCTTTGCCGTGTCTTTTCATCGGGGTGGCGTTGGGCAATATCACCTGCGCCGGCCACTACAAGTGCCACTGCACGCATCGCTTCAATTTGGCTCTTCATTACCATGAGCATGCGGCGCACATCTGGGTGGCGAATAATGGCCACTTTGCCTCCACCCGGGTTGCTACTCTTTACACCAGCTTCAGCGCCTTGAATACGCTCACGCGCATAGCTCAGCGCTTTTTGATACGCACGCTCAGCAATGGCAATGCCTTCTTGCCCAACGGCAAAGCGCGCTGCGTTCATCATGATGAACATGTATTCAAGGCCACGATTGGCCTCGCCTACTAAGTAACCCGTTGCTCCACCTTGATCTCCAAAGGCTAAAACGCAGGTCGGGCTGGCATGTATGCCGAGCTTGTGTTCAATCGACACACAGCGCACATCATTGCGCGTACCCGGTGTGCCATCTGCATTTGGCAAAAACTTGGGAACAACAAATAGAGAAATCCCTTTGACGCCTTCAGGTGCGTCGGGCAAGCGCGCCAGCACCAAATGAATAATATTGGGCGTAAGGTCATGCTCGCCGTAGGTGATAAAAATCTTTTGGCCAGTAATGCGGTAGCTACCGTCGGCATGTGGCTCTGCCTTGGTACGAACTGAGGCTAAATCCGAACCCGCGTTGGGTTCAGTCAAATTCATGGTGCCGGTCCATTCGCCGCTCACCATTTTGTCGAGATAGATGGCTTTGAGCTCGTCCGAGCCGCACAACTCCAGCGCTTCAATCGCACCCATCGTTAGCATGGGGCACAGCGAGAAAGCCAAGTTGGCTGACTTCCACATTTCGCCTACGGGCGCAGACAAAATTCGCGGCAAACCTTGGCCGCCATGTTCAGGATTACACGCCAGCGCAGTCCAGCCGGATTCTGCAAATTGTTGATAGGCCGACTTCCAACCTTCTGCCGTTGTGACTTCGCCTTCATGCCAGCGCGCACCTTGTTGATCACCCGTCCAGTTGAGCGGAGCCAACACTGAACCGGCGAACTTGGCAGCTTCTTCCAAAATCGCGTCCGCCAAATCAGCAGAGACATCTTCACACCCGGGCAACGCCGCGACTTCATCTAGGCCAGCCAGTTCTTTCATTACAAACTGCATATCGCTCACTGGTGCTCGGTAACTCATCTCCACTCCTTCTGCATTTAACGTGCTTGTCGTTAGCCTCTGCCTCAACGTGGGCCGAGTATCGTGTAATTTTTCTGTGCTTAATTTATGGCGTTGAATGTATTCGCAACTTATTTATTACTTATGTAAAGACTATCTTGGAAACTCACTACCCATTGCGGGCGATACACCACCATGCCCGTAATGACGATGCCTGTTAGCCATGCTTCTGAAAAAGCCAACAACAAGAAAAACAAGGTGTACTCTTCAAGCAACAAATCGAGCGTGTAGGCCCCACTGGCGAGCATCAATCCGTTGGTGACTGCACCTAGTAACAAAATGCTCAGCGCGGCATTGAAAAACGCGCCGACAAAAATATAGACAAAAAAATGCGCCGGTAAACGACGTTCAAGCCAATGCATTAACACGCGACTACTGATGACCGGCAAAACGCACATCACCAGTCCATTTAGCGCATAGCTTTGCCAATCAGCTTGGCCATTTAAGGTAATCCCCGCCAACACCAGCAACAAACCCAAAATCGCGAGCGGCGCATCTGCCATCAGCGTAAGTAGCGTTGCGCCAATCAAATGTAAATTTAATCCTGGCTTCACACCCGCTTTCAGCCCCCACATCACCGCCAAACACACCAATGCACCGAGGAAGGCATGCGTATGCCGGGTATCACACAACCAACGCCAGTCTTCACGTAACACCATGCGTACGCAATACACCACAACGATTGCCAAGATCAGCCAACACAGCCACAACCATTCAGCGGCAAACAATGTGGCGGGAAAGTTCATGATGCTTCTTCTGGGTATTGGTAATTGCGGTTGATTCACTCACAGAATGGATGCAGGCAAGTCCTTAAACACTTGCCTGCAACAGGCATTAAAGCGCCTGTGTTAGCTCGGGCACGAGCTGAAACAGATCGCCCACTAACGCGTAATCCGCGACTTGGAAGATCGGTGCATCAGGGTCTTTATTAATGGCGACGATGACTTTGGAATCTTTCATGCCGGCCAAATGTTGAATTGCGCCGGAAATCCCCACCGCGATATACAAATCAGGCGCGACCACTTTGCCCGTTTGGCCGACTTGATAATCGTTCGGCACATAACCAGCATCAACCGCTGCACGACTCGCCCCAAGTGCGCCATTTAATTTGTCAGCGAGCGGCTCTAACATTGCGCGATATTGCTCGCCACTACCGAGACCGCGTCCGCCGGAAATTACGACACGCGCATTTCCCAACTCTGGACGCTCGGATACAGCCATTTCACGACTCACAACACGCGTTAGCCCAAGATCAGCCGCTGCCGGCGTATTCACCACGCTCGCCGCACCGCCATTTTCAGTCGCAGCAAACGCACTGGTACGTACACTAATGACCTTAATCGCATCTGCACTCTGCACCGTTGCCAATGCATTGCCTGCATAGATTGGCCGCACAAAAGTATCGGCGGATTTCACGCCTGTGATTTCACTCACAGCAGACACATCTAGCAGTGCCGCTGCACGCGGTAACATATTTTTGCCGGTACTAGAGGCCGCAGCTAACACATGTGTATACGCGCCCTGTTTCACTAGCTCGCTTACCAAAAGCGCTAAGTTTTCAGCTGCCTGATCTGCGTAATGCGCAGCATCAACATGCAACACTTTTTCAACACCCGCCAGTGCGGCTGCAGTTTGTGCTGCTGCAACACAGTTGTGCCCTGCTACCAGAATATGTACTGGGCCTGCACTCATTTGCTGGGCGGCCGTGAGCACATTGCGCGTTGCGCTTTTTAATGTGGCGTGGTCATGTTCAGCAACAATCAAAATACTCATTATTTGTCTCCCCGGCGGCACGAGCAGTCCGGTTTTATGGCTGCGCTAGAAGCTCAGTCGCTACCAGCGGCAAGCGTCATTAAATTACTTTTGCTTCGTTCTTTAGGCGTGACACCAGATCGGCCACGTCAGCAACCTTGATGCCGGCTTTACGTACTGGCGGCTCAGCAATATTCAGCACACGCAAACGTGGTGCAACATCCACACCCAACCCTGCCGGCGTCAGCGTATCGAGCGGCTTCTTCTTAGCCTTCATAATGTTGGGCAGCGTTGCAAAGCGCGGCTCATTCAAACGCAAATCTGTGGTCATTACAGCAGGCAGCTTCACCTCAACGGTTTCTAGGCCGCCATCTACTTCACGCGTCACTTGGGCGGAACCTTCGCTCAACACCACCTTTGAAGCAAAAGTTGCTTGCGGCCAACCTAACAGCGCTGCAAGCATTTGGCCCACTTGGTTAGCATCACCATCAATGGCTTGCTTGCCGCAAATTACCAATTGCGGTTGCTCTTGATCGACCACAACCTTTAATAGTTTTGCAACGGCCAAAGGCTGCAATCCCTCAGCTTGGCTGGCATCCATTTCAACCAGCAGCGCACGATCCGCACCCATTGCCATTGCCGATCGCAACGTTTCTTGACAGGCCGTCACACCGCAGCTCACCACCACAACCTCGCTCGCCTTACCGGCTTCGCGAAGTCGAATAGCTTCTTCTACTGCGATTTCATCAAATGGATTCATCGACATCTTGACGTTAGCGGTCTCAACATTCGAGCCATCTGCCTTAACGCGCACCTTGACGTTGTAATCAATCACACGCTTGACGGGCACCAGAATCTTCACTGCCTACTCCTTATAGAACAATCACCTATACGCTCACACTGAGCATAGTGCTTGTACCAACACTGTACAGACATTTCCAAATGCTAACGGCATTGAATTGCGAAATTGAACCGCGCCTCAAAAGCCACATTGACAACACATCATGCAACGAACACAATTGCCCAACCATACGCACCCGTATGGTTAAAGCTAAATTTAACGCCACAACACCACCTTGTCAATACGCTAGCGTATGGAAAAGAAGCGCAACAAGCTGCCCGCAACAGCGGACACCACAAAAGGCCTCATCAAGGCCACAGCTAAAACATCTGCAACGGCCAAGCTGACACTTGACCGTGCTGGGTGGGTAAAGGCCGCCTACGCCATATTATCCAAGGATGGCATAGGCGGATTAAGGGTTGAGGTATTGGCAAAGAAACTGCACGTTACCAAAGGCAGTTTTTATTGGCACTTTCGCGACCGTAAAGACCTACATCAGGCAGTACTAGAAGAATGGCGTGTCGGCCGCATCTCGGACATTCAAAAACAAACCTCTGCAACTGCAGGCCAGGAACAAGCTCAGTTGGTGCACGTCATCGAGGTCTATTCTGCGGCACGCAATCGGCACGGTATGGCCATTGAACTAGCCATGCGAGACTGGGCAAGGCGCGATGCTTTAGCTGCAGCGGTAGTCGCCGAGGTAGATAAAGTACGCCTACACTGTGCCGCAAAGCTATTTGAGCAACACGGTTTGAGCCCAGAAGAAGCGCACCATCGCAGCGTATTGCTCTACTCGTATGTATTTGGGATTAGCCTACTCACATTCGGCAGCCACGTTGCCAATGAACAGCAAACACGAGATTGGATTGCCCGGTTGATTGCAACTCAGTGAGTACAACCAATTGAACTACATCTAGTTCATAAAAAATAAAAGGGTGCGGCATTCACCGCACCCTCTCTGACCGCTACCACGCAAATTTGTGCAATCGGTTTGCGGACCTATTCGAACGATGTCGTCGATTTAGCTCGTTCGCGCAGGATGAACTTCTGGATTTTGCCGGTTGAAGTCTTTGGCAAAGCACCAAAAATAATCTGCTTCGGAATTTTGAAGCGCGCCATATTGTCGCGGCAGAACTGCATGATTTCATGCTCTGTTGTTTGCGAGCCTTCTTTCAATTCAATAAAGGCACACGGTACTTCGCCCCACTTCTCATCCGGGGCTGCAACAACTGCAGCAGCCAGCACAGCCGGATGTTTGTACAGCGTATCTTCAACTTCAATTGAAGAAATATTTTCACCGCCAGAAATGATCACATCTTTGCTGCGGTCCTTAATCTTGACGTAGCCATCATGCTGCATCACGGCTAGGTCGCCCGTGTGATACCAACCACCGGCAAAGGCCTCTTCTGTTGCTTTGGGGTTGTTGAGGTAACCCTTCATCACCAAGTTACCGCGGAACATAATTTCGCCCATGGCATCGTTATCCCACGCCACAGGTTGCATGGTGGCAGGGTCCAACACAGAGATGCCTTCTTCAGCGTGGTAGCGCACGCCTTGACGGCCATTTTTGGTAACTTGGTCAGCAAGCGACATCTGCTCCCATTCTGGGTGCTTTGCACAGACAGCAGCAGGACCATAAGTTTCAGTCAGGCCATAAACGTGCGTGACATCAAAACCAATTTTTGCCATTCCTTCAATCACTGCGGCAGGTGGCGGCGCTGCGGCAATCAGGCCACTAACTTTATGGTTAATGCCTTTACGCCACTCTTCTGGCGCGTTGGCCAGCATGGCATGCACGATCGGCGCGCCGCAGTAATGCGTGACCTTGTACTCGCGAATCGCATCAAAAATGAGTTTGGCGTCGACCTTACGCAGACACACATTGGTGCCTGAATTGGCCGCCATGGTCCACGGGAAACACCAACCATTACAGTGGAACATGGGCAGCGTCCATAAATACACAGACGCAGGCGGCATGCCCCAACTGACGATATTTGATAGTGCATTCAGGTAAGCACCGCGATGGTGATACACCACGCCTTTGGGGTTGCCTGTGGTGCCTGAGGTGTAATTCAGGCTAATCGCATTCCACTCGTCATCCGGCATGGTCCACGGAAACAACTCACTAGCATTGCCAATAAACGCCTCGTAGTCCATTTCACCCAAGCGCTCGCCGCTACCCGTGTATTCAGGGTCATCAACGTCGATCACAATAATGCTACGGCCAATTTTTTCTAAGGCCGGCTTCACGATATGACTGTACTCGCGGTCTGTAATCAGCACTCGTGCATCCCCATGGTTCAGCATAAAGGCCACAGTGTCTGGGTCTAGGCGGGTATTGAGTGTATTTAATACCGCACCCGTCACGGGCACACCGAAATGACATTCAAACATTTCAGGCGTGTTGTTCAACATCACCGCGACGGTGTCGCCGCGTTGAATACCGCGTGCAACTAAAGCCCACGCCAGGCGGCGGGCACGGCGATACGTTTGCAACCAAGTTTGTCGGCGCGCACCGTGAATTAACGCAATGCGCTGCGGATAAATGTAGGCACTGCGCTCTAAAAACGTAAGCGGGGATAAAGCCGTGTAGTTGGCTTCGCACTTGGCAAGATCAACGTTATATGACTGATGCGACATAATCTACTCCCTAGATTCGCTTGTTATTCAATAACACTCCGGTCTGTGCCGGATGATATTTCAATACTGCAGCAGACTAGGCCTACAAACTTACATCTGCCATTCACGCCCATATCAGGCCACTCTGCTCGCCACCCGCATGTCGAGCCGAAACTCAATGCCAATCGACTTCCATTGTCGAATTTCATCGTTGAGCGCAGCAAAGGTCAGTGGGTTAGCCTCAAGCCAATCTGCATCAACACCTAACACAAACCCTTGTGTCGTGGTGTGCAGATCCAGCTTTAAATTGCGTTGCGGCTCGCGCGCACGGTGCAGCAAAGCGGATAGGCGCAAGCACAACACCAATTGCCAATCACTGGCTTCCATGTGGAGTTGCTGCACACGCTCCAGCTTGCCTCGATGCGCTTGTACCAAACGTGTAATACGCGCTTGGTCCATGCGCGAAAAGCCGGGCATGTCTGCATTACTTAAAATATAGGCGCTGTGCTTGTGGTAGCCAGAATGAGCAATCGACACGCCGATTTCATGTAGCCGCGCAGCCCAACACAAATAATGCGCTTCAGCATCGTCGTTTAAATCTGCATCTGGCCGCAACTGCTGATACAACGCAAGCGCTGTGTCCGTCACACGCTCTGCTTGAGCACGCTCTACCTCATAACGCCTCTGAAAAGCTTCAACTGTTGTGTCACGCTGATCGTGATGGTTGTAGCGCCCTAACAGGTCATACAACACACCTAGCCGCAGCGCGCCATCGGCGTAGATCATGCGTTGCAAATTAAAGGCTTCAAATACAGCAATCATGATCGCCAAGCCACCCGCCAAGACGGGCAAGCGGTCTGCCCGCAAACCTGCTAGCTGCAGCGCATCTAAACGACCTGCGCGCAACATGGCCTGTTTCAAATGCTCCATACCATCACGGGTGATGGCACCATCACCAAATCCGTTCAACTGAATAATGTCGGCAATGGCCTTGGCTGTGCCACTCGACCCCACCGCTTCGTCCCACCCGAGTACAGAATAATCGTGGGCAATGATTTCGATCTCACGGCGCGCCGCTAACACGGCCGCTTTCATGCCACGTTTATCGATCTGCCCATCAGGAAAATACAGGTTGGAATAGCTCACACAGCCCATGTAAAGCGACTCGAGCGCTTTAGGCTGAAACTTTTTGCCAATAATAAATTCGGTTGAGCCACCACCGATATCCACCGCAAGCTGCTGATTCCCTGGGTTTGGAATGCTATGGGCGATACCAATATAGATGAGGCGGGCTTCTTCACGACCGGCAATAACCTCGATTGGAAAACCGAGCGCCTCTTCAGCTTTTTGCAAAAACGAAGTCGCATTTTTCGCGACGCGAAGCGTATTGGTGGCGACTGCACGCACACGGGTTGGGTCAAAACCCCTGAGCCGTTCGCCGAACAAGCGTAGAGCATCTAGGCCCCGCTGTTGCGATTCGGCATCGAGCAACTTTTTATCATTTAGCCCAGCGGCTAGCCGCACCGCTTCTTTAAAGCCATCTAATGGATAAATCTGATCGCCTTGCGCCCGGGCAATTTGCAGGCGAAAGCTGTTGGAACCAAGGTCAATAGCGGCTAAGAGTTCGTGTTTCATGCTGGATACCCGTTACGGCTCCGATATTACCGCGTAAACATTATTTGATTGCATCCAATGCTAGGTATGCTTTGCCAATCAATCGTCGGCAGGATCCTGCATGAGGCTTGCTCACTGCCCCCCCACGCTCACCCAGCAACAGGTTAGAACCAATATGAGCCCACATGCTCTAACCCAGACATTTTTGGATCATGGTGCCATGAAATCCGCCCGGCTGTAACACTGCGGTAACCCAGTCGTCACATACTGATTGATGTGGCGCAACAAACGCCTTTTGAATCTACTTCGTCGTCAATTGTCACTGGACAGTGACTGCAACACAGATCAACATAAAAGCATATCGCCCCTTACGCATGCCCACATGCGCCACATGTGGGTCGCGCTTGTGTCGCATTTGGGGCCACTTGAGTCTTAAACCCTTTAAAGTCTGAGCCGTCATAGAAGCATGGAACGCATGCAAAATCCTGCCACTCCCGCCAATCCATCTGCCACCTCAGGCCAGATGGCTGCCCCGGCCTATATCAACCGTGAATTGTCGCTACTCGCCTTTCAACGGCGTGTACTAGCCCAAGCCGCCAACCCAGAAGTGCCTTTATTAGAGCGGCTGCGGTTTCTGTGCATTGTTTCCAGCAACCTAGACGAATTCTTTGAGGTTCGCATTGGCGGCTTAGTTGAGCAAATTCACCACGGTGGCCGGAGTGCGGGTATAGACGGACGCTCACCAGCCGAAACGCTACGACTTGTTTCGGCCGAAACACACGCCATTATTGCTGAACAATACGCGCTATTGAATGACGTGATACTGCCCGCGCTTGAAGCCGAGGGTATCGTTTTCTTACGTCGCAACCATTGGAACGACGCACAGCGTGCATGGATCCACGACTATTTCATGCGCGAAGTACTGCCGGTACTCACCCCGATTGGTTTGGATCCCGCGCACCCCTTCCCCCGCGTGCTCAATAAAAGCTTAAATTTTGCGGTTGAACTTGAAGGGCAAGATGCATTTGGCCGCGATGTAGGCTATGCGATTGTGCAAGCCCCGCGCGCCCTACCACGCGTTATTCAGCTCCCCGAAGAACTTACCGGCACACCGCACGGCTTCGTCTTTTTGTCGTCAGTCATGCATATGAATGTGGGTGAATTATTCGCCGGCATGCGGGTACAGGGCTGCTACCAATTTAGGGTTACGCGGAATTCAGACCTCTTCCTTGACGAAGAAGAAGTCAAAAATCTACGCCAGGCCATTCAAGGCGAACTCACCCAGCGCCATTTTGGCGACGAAGTTCGACTCGAAGTGGCGGACAACTGCTCTGAAGCAATGTCCGACTTTTTGTTGCAACAGTTTGGCCTCACTCGGCAAGATTTGTATCGCACGCCAGGCATCGTCAACTTGGTTCGGCTCAATCAAGTGCCAGACTGGGTGGACCGGCCTGATCTGAAGTACGCACCCTTCGCGCCCACGCTGCCCAAAGTTTTGCACAAGGGTTACGACATTTTTGCGGCGATTCGCAAACAAGATATTTTGTTGCATCACCCGTTTCAATCATTCGGTCCGGTTATTGCCCTAGTTACACAAGCCGCCAACGACCCTGATGTCGTTGCCATCAAAATGACGGTGTATCGCACCGGCACAGACTCTGCCCTCATGGAAGCATTGGTACGTGCAGCGCAGAGTGGCAAGGAAGTCACGGTGGTGGTAGAGCTGATGGCGCGCTTTGACGAAGAAGCCAATATCAACTGGGCGCAAAAACTCGAACATGCTGGTGCCCACGTGGTGTACGGCGTGTTTGGCTACAAAACTCACGCCAAAATGCTCATGATTGTGCGCCGCGAAGCCGGCAGTAACGGCAGCCACGCTTTCCGCCGTTACGTGCACTTGGGTACGGGCAACTATCATGCTCGCACTGCCCGCTTTTACACCGACTTTGGCTTGATGACCTGCAATGAAGAAATCGGCAGCGATGCCAACGAAGTGTTTAAGCAGATTACCGGGCTGGGCAAAGCCTCACGCCTAAAGCATCTGCTACAAGCACCTTTCTCACTGCACCCGTGCATGATGGCGATGATTCAGAACGAAACCGCAATCGCACGCGATGGCGGCAAGGCACGCATCATTGCCAAAATGAATTCGTTGTTAGAGCCTGAGATTATTCAGGCGCTGTACGAAGCCAGCCAAGCCGGAGTTGAAATCGACCTCATCGTACGAGGCGTTTGTGCACTTCGCCCAGGCGTTCCCGGCATGTCTGACAATATTCGTGTGCGCTCTATCGTCGGCCGCTTCTTAGAACACTCGCGCATTTTCTATTTTTTTGCCGGCGGCGAAGAACAAATTTACTTAGGCAGCGCAGACTGGATGGAGCGCAACTTCTTCCGCCGCATTGAAGTGTGCTTCCCCATTTTGGACCCGAAGCTAAAACGTCGCGTGATGAAGGAAGGCATTCGCCCTTACCTTAATGACAACCAACAAGCTTGGTTGCTAGATAGCAGTGGCAACTACCTACGACGCGGCAGCCGCGGCGCCCGCCAAAGCGCACAAGCCAACCTGCTTAAAGACTTGACCGAGGGCCTAGATATTTAGCCCCAGCCAGCATCTATGGCGGTTTTGCCTTCAGGCTCAAGAGTCCCTCTGTCAGGCCGTAAATTCAGGGAGAAACCTGAAGGCCTGACTATGTCTGCAACCCGTTTTCGCCCTATTCAACATCTATTCAATGCCCTGCTGCTGGCAGCCTGTGTGCTGCTCGCAGGTTGTGAACAACTGGGCATTGAATCACCCGCCAAGCAAGCCGCAGCTAAAGAAGCAGATGGCAAAGCCATCGGTTCAGCCTGCCGCCATGCTGGCCGTGCGATTGAAGATTGCTACACCATGAACCCGCGCGCCAACAAGGCCGCCATGTTCACCGGCTGGAAAGAAATGAATGACTACATGCGAGAAAACAATATCGCTGAGGTCAAACCGGAACTCGCTGCTGAGAAGTCAGACAAACTCGCGAAGAAGTCAGACAAGGCGGATAAAGATTCAGCCAAGTCAGACGAGGCTGCCGCTGCAGAAGGCGAGGCAAGCAGCGAAGACAAAAAGGGCAAAAAATCAAAAGACTCATCCGCCAGCAAAGAGAAGTCTGACAAGAAAAAAGACAGCGCAGACAAAGCAGAATCCGCCGATAGTGGCGAAAACACTGGGGATACGCGTGGTGCTAAGCACGCGCTACACAGGGGTAAGCTACCGGGCGATGGTGATAAGGCAATCGCCATGTAAGACATCTACTGTGCTGATTGGCAAAACCGCCTAGTGATCTAGACAGCCCATCGGCCTAGCACGCTACACACGCCGCGTTTCAAATACACCAGACAAATCACGCAGTAGCCCCAACACTCGATTGAGCTGCGTCACGCTGCGCACTTCGAGCGTAAAGCCCATTGTGGCTTGATCATTTTTTGATTGGGTGCGCACAGCGGTCACGTTAATTTTTTCGCGTGACAACACCTCAGAAATATCGCGTAGCAAGCCCTGCCGATCTCGTGCCAGCACTTGCACATCCACCGGAAAAACAGACTCTTCACGCGGCGCACCCCACGTGGCTTCAATCACACGTTCAGGGCTACGCGCCAGCATGCGAATGAAGTTATGGCAATCCAATCGGTGCACCGAAATGCCGCGGCCTCGCGTCACAAATCCGCCAATGCGATCCGGCGGCGCAGGCTTGCAACAACGTCCCAGTTGATACATAAGTTGGCCAACGCCAACCACCAACACATCGTCACTGCGCGCTCCCGCACGCGAACGACGCGTGGCAATTTCAGGTGTGGGTTGTGTTGCAGGTGCCTCGCCTCGCACCGCAACCTCGATTTGACGTGGCCCAATTTCTTCATGGCCAGCAGCCAAATATAAAGCTTCGTGATTGGCAAAACCCAGCGTGTGCGCCAAATCGTCTACGTTAGTTTGCGTTGCACCTAAACGCTGCAACTCACGTTGCACAAAGGCGCGGCCAGTTGCCAATGTCTCAGCTTCTTCAAGTTGTGCAAACCAGCGTTTAACTTTAGCGCGCGCACTAGTGGTTGCCAAATAGCCCTGCTGTGGGTTGAGCCAGTCACGCGAAGGACCACCCTGTTTAGCCGAAACGATCTCGACTTTTTGCCCGGTATCTAACTCGGTATTGAGTGTCACCAAATGACCATCTACTTTGGCGCCACGACAACGGTGCCCCAAGTCGGTATGCAGACGGTAGGCAAAATCGAGCGGTGTCGAACCACGTGGCAAATCAATCACCTTGCCCTGCGGGGTCAGCACATAAATGGTGTCGTCGAGCGCGGCCTGTTTGAATTGTTCGACCCAATGTTCGCTATCAGCAATTTCATCGCGCCATGACAAAAGCTGGCGCAACCACGCAATTTTGTCGTCGTAATTGCCGGACGACTTGACCGATGCGCCACTCTCTTTATAACGCCAGTGCGCGGCCACACCCAGCTCGGCATGCTGATGCATTTCATGTGTTCGAATCTGTACTTCGAGCGCACGCCCATCTTCTGCAAAGACTGCTGTATGTAACGAGCGATAATTGTTGCCCTTGGGGTGTGAGATGTAGTCGTCAAACTCACGCGGAATCGGCGTCCATAGCTGATGCACCACACCCAAAGCGGTGTAGCAGTCTTTTACATCGTCCACGATCACGCGCAACGCACGCACGTCATATACCTCACTGAAGTCGAGGTGCTTCGCGCGCATTTTGTTCCAAATGCTGTAGATATGCTTTGGACGGCCATATACCTCAGCCTCGACCCCATGCTTAGATAATTCGTGCACCAGTTGCGCCACGGCTTCACTAATAAAGTGTTCGCGCTCTGCACGCTTCTCATCTAATTGTTTGGCAATGGACTTGTATGCCGCCGGTTCTAAAAAACGCAGCGACAAATCTTCAAGCTCCCACTTCAACTGCCAAATACCCAGTCGATTGGCGAGGGGCGCATAGAGTTGCTGCGCTTCACGCGCAACGTTATCGCGTAGCGGCCCCGGCTTGTCGGATAAAAAACGTAAAGTCTGCACGCGACTGGCGAGGCGCAGAATTACCACGCGCACATCGTCCACCATGGCCAACACCATCTTACGCAGCACCTCAGCCTGTGCTTTCACTTCGTCGGCGCTACTGGCTTGCTGCGCGCGGTTCACCAAATCTTGTGAGACTGGCCGCACTAAATCTAGACGAAGCAGGCCCTCTACAAGCGCTGCGGTTGCACCTGGAAAGTTTTTTTCAATGCGCTCGCGGCAATCACGATCGGTGCCCTTAATAAACTCGGGCCACGCAAACAGCAGTGCCGCCAAGCGTGTTTCAAGATCGAGACGCAACATTGCAGCCAACAGCGCTTGCCCCACGCCGTGTTGCAGATAGGGTTCGCCCGTTGGCAATTGGTGCTCATCGTACAACGGCGCCATGAGTTGCCAGGCGTGCTCAAGACTCGCGCGGCTAGCGTCATCCAGCCCTTCGGCTAGCGCATCTAGCGTGCCACTCACGTCTTGCGTGTGATCAAGTGAATTTGCAACTGAAACCATTTCTGCATTATTCCATCAAGCACGCAGGTATGCACAGTTCGTCTGCATCCACACGAGTTTCAAGGGTGTTTTAATAAGCCTGCAAACTGCAGGGCAAATACTGTGTGGGCTGTTAAAATGCAGCATTAGACCCATGAACAACCGCTCATAGGCAACGTTGTTCAACTATTTGGTATTTGATTGATCATGAAGCGCGCACGATTCGCCCGCCGCGGCGGCCTTACCCGCGATGCCGAACGGCTCACCCGTTTAGCAACCGGCCTCGCCCTTTCCGCCTCTCGCGTTGAGACCTTGTTCTGGCAACGCGACTTGGCTGAACTCGTGCAAAAGCTGCTCGATGCTGGCAACGAAGATGCGCTCAACGCCGCATTAGATCAGCTATGGCGTGCCGATGCTCGCACCTATGACGCGCTAGCTGACTTTATCGAGGCCGGCGCTGAAAGTATGAGCATACTGATCAACGACCAGCCGCATGATGTATTGTTGTTCGCTGCCCCCGTACTCGCTTGGTCGCGCTTCTCTATCCAGGCTGGCAGCATTGCCATGTCTGCCCTACAAAATTTGCACACGCAGCTTTCGGCCCATGTACTCGCGGCTGACACGCGTCTCACTCTGGTGAATTACCTGTTTAGCCCGGACCAGTTGCCGCGTAGTTATACCGACACGCATCAACTCGTTGGCGTATTGGCAAATTGCCTTACACAAGGGCTTGATCTTTCGATCGACCCGGCGCAGCTTGAAACGACGCTCAACTTCTTATCAGACACCCGCTACGTGCTAGGCGCACTTGCTGCACCACGCGGTGCGCCGATGTTCCGCTGGCAAGAAGAAGACATGCAAGGTAGCGCACGCGAAACCGTACTTACCCAATGGCGCACACAAGGCGGCGCGATTCTGCAACCCATGTTGCCTGCCTGTGCGTTAGAAGTGTTGCTGCCCAACGCGTACCACCACGTGTGTCGCGAGGCGGATCGTGCTTCGCGCCCCTATTCCCTGCGTGCCTCCGTCGCCTTTTTAGAAGCCACGCTGTCGATCAAGCCAGACAATTTACGCGCAGTCATTGCGCCGTTTTACGACCAGCAACTTGAAGAATATCGCATCGGTTTTACCCAAACTGATAGCAACGACGTGATGCACGGTGTGGTGTGGGCCATGCTCGGGCCCGAAGACGAGAACACCGACACCGTAGAAGAAATTGAACGCGTGTTGCGTGGGTGTGGGCTAGATGACATTCTGGTGATTGATCACCGCATGCCTATGGAGTACTGCGACGATTGTGGCGCGCCGATGTACCCAGACCCAGAGGGCCAACCGGTCCACGCAGAACTGCCAGAAGAGGCGGCGAGCCAGCAAGTGCACCTGCACTAAGAGATTGGCAAATCAGTTATCGACCGTGGTGCGTTGATTGCAGCAAGTCTAAAATCTGCTGCATCTGTGGTACAGGTGAAATTGCCTCGCGCGCTGCATGTTTGCGGGCGGCTTCGCTACACTGTTGATAAAAATCAGCATCATCAACCAAGCGGCCAAATGCATTTTGCCAATCGGCAAAGGGCGCATCGCACGGCACGACTACGCCCCCCTCGCCCACCGCTTCAGGCAATCCGCCCGAGTTGCTGGCCAACACAGGGATACCGCTCACTTGCGCTTCTGAAGCAACACGGCCCCATGCTTCCGTCCAACTATCGCACCCTACACCACTGGGCATGATCACCAAACGTGCGTGTTGATAAATGCTGCGCATATCAAGCCTTGGTTTGAGCCAGCGCACATTCGGCAAACTTGCAGCTAGCTGTTTGGCCGGCGCAACTTTCCACTCCGGTACAGCCCAAGATTCCACAATATCAAAACCGATATCTGGGCGTGTGTTAGCCAACTGCAAAACGACATCGACGCCCTTTTCAGGTATTGGATTTACAAACACAACGCGCGATCGATCTGTCTCTGTTTTACACAAATTCGCGACAATCGTCGGGCTGTGCACGTAACACTGCAAACCAAAATCTGCTGCATAACGTCGTGCTGTATCTTGTGAATTGGCAATAAAGACACGGCCTGCCTTGGTTCGTGGCAAACCGCCTAAATGGTCATAATGTGCATGGCGCAGGAATACGCACACCGGAAGTTGCTGAGCCTCAAAAGCTTCGGCCATAGCAATTACGCGACCAGACTGAGCAAAGACCACATCAGGCTTCCAGCGAGCTTTAACCTCGCTCACCGAATCCGTCGGTTTCCAACCACGGAATACTGGATAGCCCAATGCATGGTCCGCCGGAAAGTTTTTGCGACGTCCGCCGAGCAGGTATTTAAGTCGATTTTGCCAAGCAAGTGCATTACCGGGCATGAGTTCGGCTAGCACCGCCACCTCGTGCCCCATTTGCTTGAGCACATGGCACATCGAATGAATACTGACCTCCGCACCACCGTAGAACTGGGGCAAATATCGCTTGCTCGTCACCATCAAAATTCGCATTCGTACACCTTTAAATCTCATGCGACTTTGCAGGCAAGTCACTTAAACAGCGCCGCCACATTCTGGGACAAGCCAGCACCATGCATTCACTCAACAAGCCACAACCCCAATACAACAGCGCGGTCGCTTCATAGGCAAACTGGTGCCAACGTGACATCGGGAATTCATTCGCCATCAACTGTCTGCGCCGGCGAGCGCGACGTAATAACGACACAAAGCGCCAATAAGCGGTACGCCAAGGATGCGCTGTTTTTCCCGCCAACAAATCGCGTGTTGCATGATCGTGGCCATTTAAAAATGCACGTTCAATCACGCCAAACAAACCCAAAGGGAACGGGTGATTCACCCGAGCATGTTCACTCCAATGCACTCCAATGCCGTGTTGCTCACACAGCTTCCTCTGTTCAGTGCACTGCCCACGCCAAGTTGGAAGTTCTGGATAGGGATATTGGCGAATCACCTCACGTCGAAACGCCACATTGTTGGCAACAATTTTGTGTTGCTCCGTCAGCGCCCCATTGCTCAACTGCAAGGGAAACAACCACGCCATGGCCAAGCCTGTATGCCATGTGGAATGCGGCTCGACATATGTAACGCCCTGAGAAACGCCCACTGAGGGATTATCGAAGGGCTGTAACAAATGCTCTAACCAATGCGGTTGCGGCAACACATCACAATCCACATACACAACGATGTCGCCTGTCGCGCACTGTGCACCGAGGTTTTTTTGAATGTAATAACTGCTACCCGGCAGCGGTAATGACAAGAACTCCACCTGAGCAAGCACATTCCCCCAAGTTGATTGCACAATTTGGAAGATTTCTGCTTCGCTCGCATCCGCCTTGTCATAGGCCAAAATTAATTGAACCGCCGCACCGCTACGCTTCAAATAATCAGCTGTCTGCTCAGCAACAATTTTAAGCATGGTGCGAGAGCGCCCCAGCTCAGTGTGACTGGAGTTATCCCACTCAACGATAATGGAGACGTGCCGGCCGGCACAAACGCTAAACATGGCAAATGGCCTGAGATCATTTATACAAGCCCATGTTATCGACTAGGCCGATCGTTGTAATGCGCGATCTCGCCAAACCTGTGCAATGCCGCACGGCATCTAGCTTTTAAGCTAATGATGGTGTCGAAAGATTTTCCACTTCAGCCGATTTCGCCGCTCACTTTTACCTTATAAGCCCCCAATGGGCTTATTTGGTTCGATAATGTTGCAAAATGATGGGGCTCCTATGAATTCACCAACAGACCGCACTGGCGAACGCATCGCCTTCGCCATCATGAGCCTCTTCTTTTATGCATTTGGCTGGATTGCACTGCTTGAACAAGGGATCAGCATTGCGGGAAAACGGCACCCTGGCAGCGCTTATGTCACGGGGAATTGGAGTTTGTTTGTCGCAGTCATCAGCATTGCGGCCGGCATACTATGCGGAGTGCTGCTGCTGAGATCTTGCAATCAACTCAAGCACACAAAGATTTTCGTATTGCTGGCGTGCAGCGCACCTGTAGCCTGGTGGCTATTGAAGTACTAAATACAAGTAGAAGATCAATTAGATCTACCTAGCAATAAAGCTTTGCCAAGCCCATTTGGTTATTTATTAGCCGCATGACCTGATGGCGCAGTAAAGAATCGCTGGTAGAGCCACATCCCAACGAGCATCGCTAACACAAACAATCCGCTGCCTTCTACACCTAGGCCAACCACGACCAGCGAGGGTCCTGGGCATACACCGGCCAGCCCCCAACCGATGCCAAACAGTATGCTGCCGAGCACCAGTTTTTGATCAACAAGCTTGGCAGTTGGCAATTGCATGCTGCAGCCGAGTAATGACGTTTGGCGTTTTCGTGCAACTACAAATGCCACGCTGCTCACAAAAAGTGCGCCCACCATAACGAATGCTAGAGAGGGATCCCACACCCCTGCCACGTCTAAAAACGAAAGTACTTTTTCGGGCTGTGCCATGCCACTCAACAGCAAGCCAAAACCAAAAATTAGCCCTGCACACCCTGAAACAATATTCATCATGATGCGTGCCTCAATGAAAAACGTGACGAACAATAAATACCGTGACCAAACCCGAGCCCATAAAACACAGCGTGGCGACAATCGAGCGCACCGACCCACGTGAAATGCCGCAAACGCCATGCCCGCTGGTGCAACCAGAGCCAAGGCGTGTCCCAAACCCCACGAGCAAACCCGCCAAAATTAACCAAGGTGGAGACACGGCCATTTGAATACTAGGCAGAGGGTGCAACAGTGAAAAAATCCAGCCTGAAGCCAACAAGCCCCCCACAAAAGCCAGGCGCCAAGCATCGCCTTGGCGAATTCCACTTAATAGACCTGCAACGATGCCACTCACGCCCGCAATGCGCCCCAGCAGCAACAGCATCATGGCCGCAGCAAGACCAATGAATAGGCCGCCCACACTTGAGACAAGCGGGCTAAATTGGGGCGAAATGATGATCGACATAATGCGGCCTCAAAACAATTAAAAGACACGTAGTAATAAGCTGGCCGCCACAAGCAACATCAATGTCGCGAAGCCTAATTGCAAAACTCGCTCGGGTAATCGGCCGGCTAACGCACGTCCAATAAACAAACCTGCGATGGCGCCGCCCACAAAACCTGCGCTACCCGCGTGCAAGGTCGTGCCGTGCCACAACTGGCTCGCTATTGTTCCGACTGATATTAAAGCGATAACCATCAGCGAGGTCGCACGCACGTGATGCTGCGGAATATCGCTCCATTGCCGCAAGGCAGGCACCACAATAAACCCACCGCCCACGCCCAACATTCCAGCACCAATGCCCGCTGCGCCCCCCACGGCAGCGAGTAGCGTGGCGGAAACCGGGGTCCAGCGCAACCGCCCTGTTTCCGGATTCATGCGACAAGGTACGTTGTCAGCCGGATCGATTACATCTTGCGCTGAGCGAATCAGCCGTAACGCCGCTAACACCATGACCGTCGCAAACATGCTCACTAACACGGTATAGGGCAATTGCTTTGCCAATGTCACACCGATTGGTGCACATACGCTACCCGCCAGCGCCATGAGCAGTGCAGCTTTGTAACGCACCTGCTGTTGGCGTAGCGCAAGATAAGCGCCCACAGCTGCTGCTAAACCAACCGCCAGCAATGCAACGGGTGCAGCCTCGGTGAGCGACCAACCCAAACCTAACACTAACGCTGGCACAGCCAACACGCCACCCCCCGCGCCCGTGAGGCCGAGTACGCTGCCCACCAATATGCCTAAGCATAAAACAGCCATCAAATCAGGCATGGTTTAAATCGCATTGAGGGGGATTTTGAGGTAGGCCACACCGTTATTTTCAGCGGGTGGCAAGGCACCCCCGCGCATATTGACCTGCACCGAAGGCAACATTAAAACGGGCATATCCAGTGTGGCGTCACGCGCAGTGCGCATGGCAACAAAGTCTGCTTCGCTCACACCATCATGCACATGAATATTTTGCTCACGCTGTGCCTCGACTGTCGTTTGCCAAACAGGGGCGCGGCCACCGGGCATATAGTCGTGGCACAAATACAATTTGGTTTGAGCTGGAAGTCGCAACAAACGGCGAATCGAGCGATACAGCACATGCGCATCTCCACCCGGAAAATCGCATCGTGCCGTACCGTAGTCAGGCATAAACAGGGTGTCGCCGACAAAGGCTGCAGCCTCTGCTCCGTCACTGATTACATAGCTCAAGCAAGCTGGCGTATGCCCGGGCGTGTGCATCACCTGCACCTGCAAACTTCCGATAACAAACGTGTCGCCATCTTTAAATAACGCATCGAACTGGCTACCATCTCGCGGAAAATCTGGCCCTGCATTAAACAGTTTGCCAAACACGTTTTGCACCGTGAGGATATGCTCGCCGATACCTAAGCGCCCACCGACTTGCTCTCGCAGCCAAGGCGCAGCGGAAAGATGGTCTGCATGCACGTGTGTTTCAAGAATCCACGCTACCGTTAAGTTTTGCTGACGAACTGCATCAACGATGCGTTGCGCGGAATCATGGCGAGTGCGGCCAGATTTGGGGTCGTAATCCAACACGCTGTCGATGATCGCAGCGGTCTGCGATACTGCATCAACCACCAAATAACTGATGGTGTTAGTCGCCTTATCGAAGAATCCCTCAACCTGCATCTGTGTACTCACACGCCCTCCTTATACTGCAACGCTACATCACACCACCTGCTTGCGACGAAAGTACCATTCGTCGCCCTGCGATGCCGTTGCATCAAATCGATAACCATCGAGCTCGAATGCTTTTAAATCTTCAGCCACCTCAATGCGCTGTTCAATGGCAAAACGTGCCATTAAGCCACGCGCCCGTTTGGCAAAAAAACTTACGATCTTCCATTGGCCGTTTTTCCACTCTTGGAACACCGGCGTAACGACACGTGCTTTTAATGCCTCGGGCTTAACCACCTTAAAATATTCTTCGCTTGCGCAATTCACGACAACGCGCTCACCTGCAGAGTGTCGCAAATCAGTACGCAACATGTCTGTGACCTTAGTACCCCACCAAGCATATAAGTCTTTACCCTGTGGATTTTTGAGTCGCGTGCCCATTTCAAGGCGGTACGGCAAAATCAAATCCAATGGGCGCAGCACCCCATACAAACCAGACAAGATTCGTAGCTGAGTTTGTGCGTAGTGCACTTCTTCTTCGGCCATCAATCGCGCCTGCAAGCCATCATAAACATCACCATCAAAGGCAAACACCGCCGGGCGACCCATCGCCGCACGAATCGGTCTTTGCCAATTGGCAAAGCGGTCAAAGTTTAATGCCGCCAGCGCATCAGAAATGCTCATCAAGCTCGCCAGCTTGTGCGGGCTGTATTCACGCAGCACATCTACTAGCGCGGCAGAGTCATCTAAAAACCGCGCTTGGGTGGCGCGGCACTTGGGATGAGGCGATTCAAAATCGAGTGACTTGGCGGGGGAAATGAGCAACAGCATACGTAATTAGCATTCGAACAAAATTAGGCAAAAAATAGTTTCAGCACAGAATCGTACGTCAGCTTGCCGCCCGTACACACCAACATCACGATGGTGAAGTAATAGAAAAAACGGTCGCTCATGCGCTTGAGTAAGTAAATGCCTAACAAAATCCCCAGTGGCGCAAAGGGTGCCAGCATGAGTGAGGTTGATAGATTCACTGCGTTCATTTGTCCCATCAACGCATAAGGCACGAGCTTGCCTAAATTCAAGGCAAAGAAAAACACCACAGAGGTGGCCACAAATGTGTGCCGTGGCATACGCAAGGGCAGTAAATACATCATCAACGGGGGGCCACCTGCATGCGCCAAGGTACTGGTCATGCCCGAGGTTGCAGACCAAAACAGCGCACGTGGAGTACTGGTAGCGCGTGGCGGCAAATTGCGCGTATATCCGACCCACTGATTAATACCAAACACAATTGCCAGCAAGCCAATCAGTAGGCGCAACCATTCAGTTGGCAAAAGGCCCATCAATAATGCGCCCAGCACAATGCCGCACATACCCGCCGGAATAATGAGACGAACCGTTTGCCAATCCCATTTTTTCCAGAAGGCGCGCAAACCGATTACATCCATCAGACACAGAATCGGCAACATAATGGCTGCAGCTTGTTGTGGCGGCAGTGCTAGTGACAAGAGCGGCACCAAAAAGGCCCCGACCCCGTTGCCTAAACCGGTTTTGGACAAGCCCACCAAAACGACAGCAGGTATCGCCAGCAAATAAAACAGCGGGTCATGTAAAGGCTGAAATAAAGCGAATTGAGTCACAGCAAGAACACGCTTTAGGATTTAGTACGGTTTAGTTCAGGATGGGGGCGGACATGAACTGACGCCAGACGCATGAATGAAGCACTGCAATCTCGGCGATAATACGCCCTTTACCACCATCATTGCCAAACCTATGCCGACCTCGTTTGACGATCTGCATACTTCTGACAATACATTTACATGCGCAATCAGGACTGGCTCTCTCGCAGCTTAGCGGCCGTATGGCACCCCTGCACGCAGATGAAGCACCATCAGCATGCAGCGCTGCCACTCGTTCCGATCTCGCATGGCAAAGGCGCTTGGCTCTACGACTTTGATGGCAATCGTTATCTTGATGGCGTGAGTTCTTGGTGGGTCAATCTGTTTGGACACAGCAACCCGCGTATCAACGCGGCCATTACAGACCAGCTCGGGCAACTCGAACATGTGATGCTGGCAGGGTTTACCCAGCGCCCTGTGGTTGAACTGTCAGAACGCTTGGCGGCACTGACGGCTCAAGCCTGCCCAAGCGCGGCAGCACTCGGGCACTGTTTTTATGCGTCAGACGGTGCATCCGCCACTGAAATCGCGCTCAAGATGAGCATGCATTATTGGCGCAACAACGGCCGTCCAAACAAAACGCGATTTGTGTCCTTAGCCGGCAGCTACCACGGAGAAACGGCCGGCGCACTTGCCGTTACCGACATCGCTCTCTTTCGCGAAGCTTATGCCCCGCTCATCACGCCGGGTGAAACGGTTCCCGCTCCGGACTCGCGCAACGCCAACACACAACAAACTGCGGCGGATATAGCCGAACGTGCAGCGCACGCACTTGAGGCTTGGCTCGCTGAGCACCATGAGCAAACAGCCGCAATGATTATTGAACCGCTGGTGCAATGCGCAGCCGGCATGGTGATGTATGACCCGCTGTATCTCAAACGTGCGCGCGCGCTGTGCTACCAGTACGAAGTGCACTTAATCGCTGATGAAATTGCCGTCGGCTGTGGGCGCACGGGCACTTTTTTTGCGTACGAACAAGCGCAGATTCAGCCGGATTTTTTATGCCTTTCCAAAGGCATTAGCGGTGGCTATTTGCCCTTGTCTGCGGTGCTCACCACTGACGAAATTTATCGCGCTTTTTATGCTGACGATGTTGCGCGTGGTTTCTTGCATTCGCACTCCTACACCGGTAATGCACTCGCGTGTCGAGCCGCACTCGCCACGCTGGATATTTTTGAGCAAGACCATGTGCTGCAAACCAATGTGACACGCGCATCGCACATGTTGCAATGTGCAGCTTCGCTTACCTCACACCCATCGGTGAGCAATATGCGTCAACGCGGCATGATCTTGGCGTTTGACATTGCCAATGCGCCCAAGGATTTTGCGCGACGCTTCTTTGCCAATGGCTTGCGCAATGAAATCTTGTTGCGTCCCATTACCACCGAGCAAGGCTGTACCGTGTATTTCATGCCGCCCTATATTTTGGATGACGGCGAAATCGCCTTGCTGTACGAACGTACTTTGCTCACGCTCGACCAAACATTAAAGGGCAGCGTATGAAGCTGCTGCACGACCTACAAACTGAACTCGCGCAACTCAATGCCGAATCGCGTTTGCGTAAGCGTCGTACGTTGCAATCGCCCTGCGCGCCGGAGGTGAAGGTCGATAGCCGCACCCTCATTAATTTTGCAGCCAATGACTATTTAGGATTGGCAAACCACCCACAACTGATCGCCGCTGCACAACAGGCAGTGCAGCAATGGGGTGTGGGTGCCGGTGCTTCGCATTTAGTGAGCGGGCATTTTGATGTGCACGCCGAGATGGAACAGGCATTGGCTCGTTTTGTCGACATGCCCGCTGCGCTTGGATTTACAACCGGCTACATGGCCAATCTCGGCATCGTCACCGCACTTGCGAATCGGGGCGACGTTGTTTTCGCCGACAAACTCAATCACGCCTCACTCATCGACGCGCAACAGCTTTGTCGTGCTGAAGTAAAACGATATCCGCACAAAGACCTCGATGCACTAACACGCCTGCTCGCCGACACGCCTGCTCGACACCGCTTCATTGTCACCGATGCCGTGTTTAGCATGGATGGCGATTTAGCGCCCTTGGAAGAGTTGCTGGCATTGGCAAAACAATACGATGCGCTGCTCATCGTGGATGATGCACACGGCTTTGGTGTGCTCGGTCCGCAAGGGCGCGGCAGCCTCGCCCACCTGGGCCTGCAAGACGAACGCATTCTGTACATGGGCACGCTTGGCAAAGCCGCTGGCGTGCATGGTGCTTTTGTCGCCGGGCACGAAACGCTCATTCAATATTTGCTGCAAACTGCACGCAGTGGAATCTTCACCACGGCCGCCCCGCCCATGCTGGCGGCATGCGTACTCGCCTGCTTACCGCTCATCGAACAGGGCGACGCACTGCGCGCGCAATTGCGTGCGCACATTACAACGCTGCGTAAGGCTTTATCCGTTTCTGCTGGCGCTGAAACGAGAACAACAACGACTGCTCAATGGCAATTGCTACCTTCTGATACCGCGATACAGCCCATCGTGTTAGGTGACAACGCCGAGGCGGTGCGCGTTGCCAATGCTTTGTGGGAACGCGGCATTTGGGCGCCTGCCATTCGCCCACCCACCGTACCCATAGGCACCGCACGTTTGCGTGTTTCACTGTCTGCTGCTCACTCGCCCGCACAAGTTCAAACCTTGATCGACGCGCTGCGTGATTTGCAATGAGCAACACACACACCACCGCTACGCTGCACTGCCTTCCTGGTTGGGCAATGCAGCCAGCCAGTTGGCTGGCACTACAGCAACACTTTCAGCAACACATACCGAGTGTTGTAATTCAAACACACGCACTGCCGTGGTCACCAGTTGAGACGCAAGATATTTCGTCCGTCGCATTGGCAACACAATGCTTAAACGACATGGCGGATAAACTCGCCGCACAACTACCTGATGCGTCGCTGGTAGCGGGTTGGTCACTGGGCGGACAACTTGTTTTGAACATCGCGCAGCGTCACCCACATAAGGTCTCGGGCTTCGTGCTGGTGGCGAGCACCCCCAAGTTTGCGCAAGCAGGCGATTGGCAAAATGGCATGCCGCTTGAAACCTTGTTGGCGTTTCAACAAGCTTTGCAAAACAACCCTGACGCATTACTTAAACGCTTTTGCACGTTGCAGGCCATAGGCACGCAGCCTGATGCGCGCGAGCTCGGTCGGGAGTTACTTACGCTTGCAGACCCCAGCCTTGCACGCGCCATCGGCCTGCAACTGCTGCAATGGCTTGATCTGCGACCCTTGTTGACTCAGATCACGCAACCCTGCCTCATCCTTCACGGCGAGCAAGACCAGCTTATGCCTTCTGCCGCCTTGCCTGCTTGGCAAAACCAGCTCCAACACGCCACAGTTTGTCGGCTAGCGGGTTGTGGTCATGCCCCGATAATTTCGCACACCATAGCTTGTGCAAGCCACGTGCAAGCCTGGCTGGAGGATAATGCGTTTTTATCGACGCATTCCGCCTCACCAGCATGAGTAGTACCCAACTTGGTCCACAACTCGAACGTATGCGTGTGCGCCGCGCATTTGATCGCGCAGCACATCGCTATGACACCGCAGCAGCGGTTCAGCGCCATATCGCCCAACACTTGCGCTGTTACTTGCAGGAAAAACTGCCCGCATCGAACGGTGCGCTACTCGATTTAGGCTGCGGTACAGGCCAAGCATTGCAGTGGCTCCAACACTGCCAACTCGCCGCCCCCATCATCGCACTCGACTTTGCACCGGCCATGTTGCAGCAAGCACAGCAGCGAAACCAACATGCACTGGCAATTTGCGCCGACATGCAATCGTTGCCACTAGCCGACAACAGCGTACAACTTGCATGGTCGAGCCTCGCCTTGCAGTGGTGCAACCCTCATGTGTTTATGCGTGAAATAGCGCGTGTATTGCAACCGAATGGGCAAGCCTTGATCGCCACACTTGGGCCGGACACCCTTTGCCAATTGCGAAAAGCGTTTCAGGGTTTAGATCAGTTTTCGCATGTGCGCGAATTTGCAAATCTGCTAGACGTGCAGCAAGCCGCGCTGCAAGCTGGACTCGCCATTGAAGTGTTGCATCAAAGTCCGTATGTGGTGCACCGACCTAATTTGCGCGCCATCTTGAACGATCTGAAAGGCATTGGCGCCAACAGCAGTGGTCCGCAACAGCGCCGACGTATGTTGGGGCGTACCGCCTGGCAACAGGTAGAGCGTCAGTACGAAGCGCAACGCGAACCCGACGGCTTACCCGTTACCTACGACCTGTTGCTGGCCCGCATACGCAAACTTGAGGCATGATTCAACCATGACCCTCGCTTGCTTCGTCACCGGCACCGATACCGGTATTGGCAAAACACACACATGCTGTGCGTTGTTGCGCGCAGCCGCAGTAACGCACTCCCGTTGCCTCGGCGTTAAGCCCATTGCTGCTGGCACTGAGTTAATTGACGGTGCGCTACGCAATGAAGATGTTGAACAACTGCGCGCAGCCAGCACGATTCAACTCCCGCGCGAACAACTCACGCCGTATTTATTTGATGAGGCGATCGCGCCGCATATCGCCGCCGCGCACACGCAACAGGCCATCGAACTTGAACCCATTCTTCGCTGCGTAACCCACGCCTGCGAGCACGCCGATCTTGTGGTGGTAGAAGGTGTTGGCGGATTTCACGTACCGCTTGGCAATTGCGCCGATGCACCCGATACCGCCATGCTGGCGCAAGCACTCAACTTGCCCGTCATCATGGTGGTGGGCATGCGCTTAGGGTGTTTGAATCACGCGCTGCTAACGGCAGAATCCATTGCTGCGCGAGGCTTGAAGTTATGCGGCTGGGTGGCGAATACCCTCGCACCAGACATGCCTGCGTTTGCTGAAAATTTATCAACCTTGCAGTCGCTGTTGCCCATGCGCCTACTGGGGGTATTGCCTTATGCTGCCACGCCACATAGCTTCCAAGCTTCTCAGGCTGCAACAAATTCTTTATCTGGTTGGACACATCACCTGACTTCATAGGCACAATAAGCACACGCGTCGGCATACGCGGGAACCTGTTGCCCATTCAGCGTTCCAAATACACACAATAATGCCAGCCGGAGACAGGCATGACACAAGACCCCAACGATAAGCGCAACAGTCAAGAGCTTGCGACCACGACCCCAGCAGTCGAGCGCGCAATCAAACTTGATATACGCCAGTTAAAGCAACGCCTCACGCCAATTCAATTTCAAGTCACGCAAGAGAAAGGCACCGAACGCGCCTTTACCGGCGAGTATTGGGATACTTTTTTGGCTGGCACCTACCGCTGCATTTGTTGCGATTCGCCCCTCTTCTCGTCGAGCGACAAATTCAATGCCGGTTGCGGCTGGCCTTCGTTTAATCGCGCCTTAATCGAAGAGAATGTGGAAGAAGCCGTCGACCGCAGTCACTACATGGTTCGCACCGAGGTGCTATGCAAACAATGTGGCGCACACCTAGGACATGTGTTTGAAGATGGCCCGCCTCCCACGGGGCTGCGTTATTGCATTAACTCCGCCTCTGTGCGCTTTGATACTTCAACCTAGCGGATATAGCAGAATGCACCACATGGTGACGCTCGCAGCTTATGAGCGAACACACACAGCCAAGGCGGATCAGGCATAATCACTCGCAGCAGTTACTGTTCACTTTGGCATATCGCTCAACACGCTCAACATGAAACTTCTGTTCGACCTGCTCCCGGTCATCCTGTTTTTCATCGCATACAAAATTTCCGGCGGAAATAGCGAAGCAGCAACGCAATTAGCGCAGCAATGGCTGGGCACAGGCATAGCGCCAAGCCAAGCACCCATTCTTATCGCTACCGCGGTCGCCATTGTTGCCACCATTGGCCAAGTGCTTTGGCTACTGTTGCGCGGCAAGAAGGTCGACACCATGCTATGGGCCAGTCTGGGGGTGATTACCTTCTTTGGCGGCGCCACACTCATTTTTCACGACTCCACTTTCATTAAGTGGAAACCAACCGTGCTCTATTGGCTGTTTGGCGCGGGCTTGCTCGTTGGCCGCTATGTATTTGGCAAAAATGGTATTCGTACCATGATGCAAGCTCAGGTTGAACTGCCTGAGCCAGCATGGGACAAACTGAACTTGGTCTGGGCCCTGTTCTTTCTTTTTATGGGCTGCGTCAATTTGTACGTGGCCTTCAATTATTCAGAATCCGCTTGGGTCGAATTTAAGCTTTATGGATTTACTGCACTCATGCTGGTTTTTATTGTGGCGCAAGCGGCATGGATGTCGCGCCTCATGCCAGTTGAAGCCACGCAGGATGCAGGCACGAGCACCCCGAACAATGAGCAGGAGAAGTCGTAATGCTGTACGCAATTATTGGGCAAGACGTTGCCAATTCGCTTGAAAAACGTCTTGCTGCACGCCCCGCCCACCTTGAACGTTTGCGCGCATTGCAAGCTGAAGGCCGTATGGTTTTGGCCGGCCCCTGCCCAGCGATTGATTCAGCCGACCCAGGCCCAGCAGGATTTAGTGGCAGCGTGATTGTGGCTGAATTTGCGAGCTTGGCAGACGCACAAGCTTGGGCTGATGCCGACCCGTACATCGCCACCGGTGTTTACGCCTCGGTTACCGTTAAACCCTTTCGCAAAGTCTTTCCGGAATGAGCACGGTCGATTTAATCCGCCAACGGCTTACCGAACTGCAGCCGCTCCAACTCGACATTGAAGACGAATCAGCCCTACACGCAGGACACGCAGGTGCAGCAGGTGGTGGTGGCCACTATCGCATGCATATCGTATCGGCTGCATTCGTGGGCTTAAACACTGTTGCACGCCATCGTCTCATTTATGCTGCACTGGGCGAATTAATGAGAACAAAAATTCACGCGCTAAGTATTGATGCACGCACCCCACCGGAATGAACCTCGAAATACAACCAACTTACTTTTGCCGACGCACTTTTACTGACGCATTTTTACTGACATATCGCAGCCTGCGCACCCTGAACTCTCGTGTCATCTTGTTGTCAGATATCCGTCATCACAATACACAATCTGGCGTGCCAGCAACCCGCGCTAGCGCAGACATTAGCCACACATAAATTGTTAGGTTTTTGGCTATATTTTGTTACATCAACACCTAAACACGTTTAAGCAACAATCTAAACATTCGGCTAACATGCCGCTTTACTCGCTTTCCTCTTAAGGACAACCAGATGATTTCCAAGCCGCTCATTCAGCTTTCCCGCACGACCTTGGCTCTGTTGCTCGCCTGCAGCGCCGGCGCGGTAATGGCAGAAACAGCGCAACCTGCCGCAGGCACTAAGTCCGGCAATATTGTTGTAAATGGCAAAACGATTTCTGCTTTGCGCACTGACATGATGGTGCGTGAACAAGTGTCTCAAGGCGCGCCTGATAGCGACCAACTGCGTGGCCTCGTGCGCGAGCAGATCATTCGTATGGAAACTATTTCGCAGGCAGCGCGTAGCGCCGGTACAGACAAGCGCCCCGAAGTACAGCAAGCCATGGACATGGCGCGCGATACCATTCTGGCACGCGCATACCTGCAAGACTTCATGGGCAAGCTCAAGATCAACGACGCAGATTTGCGTCGTGACTACGAAGCGACAAAAGCCGCCGTGGGTGATAAGGAATACAAGGTTCGCCACATTCTGCTAAAGACAGAAGATGCGGCAAAGGACGTTATCGCACGCATGGGCAAGGGCGAAAAATTCGAAAAGCTTGCTGAACTGTCTGAAGACCCGGGTTCAAAGGCACGCGGCGGTGATTTGGGTTGGGCCGTGCCGGCCACGTTTGTAAAACCGTTTGCGGATGCAATGACACATCTGGAAAAAGGCAAATACACCTCCACCCCAGTGAAGAGTGATTTTGGCTGGCATGTGATCTGGATGGAAGACATTCGCACGCTCAAAACACCGAGCTTCGAAGAAGCCAAGCCGCAACTGATTCAACGCGCGCAGCAAGTCGCTGTTGAACGTCACATTTTGGAGCTTCGCCAAAAGGCTAAGGTTCAGTAACGAACCAAGCCAGCTACGAAGCAAGCTAGCGACAACACCAAGCAGCGACAAAGCAGTCACAAACAAAACAGGCCGCATATGCGGCCTGTTTTGTTTGCACCTCGACTGAGTTAGTCAGCCTAACTCAGGCTACCGACCTTTACTTAGCCCACCCAAACGCGCGCATTGCGGAACAGGCGCATCCACGGTGAATCTTCACCCCACACTTGGCCATCAGCCAAGTTCGGGCGATAGCTCATTTGCACACTACGGAACACGCGTTCCGGATGCGGCATCATGATGGTGAAGCGACCATCCTCGGTGGTGAGACCCGTAATGCCGTCGGGCGAACCATTCGGATTGATCGGGTAACGCGTCGCGATATTGCCGGCGTGGTCAACATAGCGCAGCGCCACTTTGGCGTTACTCATCATCTCGGCATTGGCAAAATCGGCACGACCTTCGCCATGCGACACTACAATCGGCATGCGACTACCCGCCATGCCGGCGAGCAGAATTGAGTTACTTTGCTGCACTTCAACAGTCACAAAGCGTGCCTCATATTGTTCGCAGCGATTGCGCACAAAACGTGGCCAATGCGTTGCACCCGGAATAATGTCTTTGAGCTGGCTCATCATCTGACAGCCATTGCATACACCCAAACCAAAGGTGTCGCTGCGTGCAAAGAATTCTGCAAAGTGGTCGCGCAGTGCGGGGTTAAACAAAATCGATTTCGCCCAACCGCTACCTGCGCCCAAAACATCGCCGTATGAGAAACCGCCACAGGCTGCCAGTCCCTTAAAGTCATCAAGACGAATACGGCCAGACATTAAGTCAGACATGTGCACATCAAAAGGTGCAAAGCCTGCACGTTCAAATGCCGCCGCCATTTCGACCTGACCATTCACGCCCTGCTCGCGCAGAATCGCCACTTTGGGGCGTGCCCCTTTGCCAACATACGGTGCAGCGACGTCATCAGCCATGTTGAAAGTCAGCTGTGCAAACAGGCCGGTGTCACTGCTATCGGCCAGGGCAGAAAACTCTTCTTTCACACAGTCTGCATCGTCACGCAGTGCGGCGATTCGGCTCGATGTTTCGCTCCAGGCTTGCAACAGTTTGCTGCGCGGCTCGCTGAAAATAACTTTGGCTGCATTCCAAATTCGGATTTCATCACGGTCATTCGGACTGCCGATGGCATGCGTAACGCCCGACAAACCGGCATCGCGCAGCATGTCCATCACACGCGCACGATCTGTTGCGCGAATCTGAATAACTGCACCCAACTCTTCAGCAAACAAGGCCGCAAACACCTTGTCGTTCATGCGGCCCTTCACGCTATCTGGGCGCTTGTTAAGCGAATCCACATCGGCCAACAACGGGTCCCATGCCACGGTGTCGAGGTTAAGTGATACACCCACCTTGCCTGCAAATGCCATTTCACACACGGTGGCAAACAAGCCGCCGTCAGAACGATCGTGGTAGGCCAACACTAAATTGTCATTTGCCAATTGGCGAATCGCCGGCAAGAATTTAGCGAGTAAATCAACCTCTGCATCCGGCGCGTGTTCGCCCACCGCGTTATACGCTTGCGCAAACACTGAGCCGCCCAAACGATTTCTCAGGCGACCCAAATCGATCAACAGCAATTCGGTGTCGACGCCTTGCTCAACCACGAGTTGTGGCGTGAGTGTTTTACGCACATCATTAATCGGCGCAAAGGCGGTGATGATGAGCGACAACGGCGCGATGACTTCTTTTTGTTCGCCCGACTTTTCATCTTGCCAGCGCGTTTTCATCGACAAAGAATCTTTGCCCACCGGAATGCTGATGCCAAGTTGCGGGCAGAACTCTAAGCCAACTGCGCTTACGGTATCGAATAGTGCAGCGTCTTCACCCTTGTGGCCGGCTGCCGCCATCCAGTTTGCAGACAGCTTGATGTGCTTCATTGAAGGCACATCGGTTGCAGCAATATTGGTAATCGCCTCACCGATGGCCATGCGGCCCGACGCCGGGCCATCAAGCAAAGCCAGGGGTGTACGTTCGCCCATGGCAAACGCTTCGCCACGGTAGCCACTAAAGTCGAGCGTGGTGACTGCACAGTCCGCCACGGGGACTTGCCACGGACCGACAAACTGATCACGCGCAGTCATGCCGCCAACGGTACGGTCGCCAATGGTGATCAAGAACGATTTGCTTGCCACCGCGGGCATGCGCAACACGCGGTAAGCCGCATCTGTGAGCTCAGTATGCGTGGTATCGAGCGGCGGCACATGCACACCACGACGTGACACATTGCGATGCATTTTGGGTGGCTTGCCCAACAACACATCCATCGGCATATCAACCGCGTGATTGGCAAAATGCTGGTCATTCACCACCAGTTGGCCGTCATCAGAGGCTGTGCCTAACACGGCATAGGGGCAGCGCTCGCGCTCACACATGGCGCGGAATTCCGGCAAGCGATCTGGCGCAATCGCCAACACATACCGCTCTTGCGATTCGTTACACCACAGTTCAGCTGGGCTCATGCCCGGCTCTTCGCTCGGAATTTCACGCAACTCAAAACGCGCACCCAAGCTCGCTGAATCAGCCAACTCTGGCATGGCGTTCGACAGGCCACCGGCGCCGACGTCATGAATGGCGAGGATCGGATTGTTGTCGTCCATTTGCCAACATTGGTCGATCACCTCTTGTGCGCGGCGCTGAATTTCTGGGTTGCCGCGTTGCACTGAAGCGAAGTCAAGGTCCGCAGTATTGGTGCCCGTCGTCATCGACGATGCGGCACCGCCACCCAAGCCGATGAGCATCGCCGGCCCACCTAATACGATGAGTAATGTGCCTGGCGTAAACTTTTCTTTAAAGCTGTGGCGGTCGGCAATATTGCCCAAACCGCCGGCGATCATGATGGGCTTGTGATAGCCACGTACTTCACCCATGAACGATTGTTCGTAGGTGCGGAAATAACCGTTCAAACACGGGCGGCCAAATTCATTATTAAACGCAGCGGAACCCAGCGGCCCGTCGATCATGATCTGCAGCGCAGACGCAATGCGTTCTGGCTTGCCGTAGGCTTGTTCCCACGGTTGTTCAAATCCGGGAATGCGCAAATTGGATACAGAGAAACCACCCAGGCCAGCCTTAGGACGAGAACCGCGGCCAGTTGCGCCTTCATCACGAATTTCACCCCCTGAACCCGTGGCAGCACCGGCAAAAGGTGAAATTGCGGTGGGGTGATTATGCGTTTCAACCTTCGCCAGAATGTGCGTCAGCTGTGGGTGGAATGACCACTGCCCCTGTGCATCCGGATAAAAACGCTGCGCCGGTTCATTTGTTGAAGTTTCGATCACCGAGGCGTTGTCGGAGTACGCAACCACAGTGCCTTCAGGATGCGCCTTATGCGTTTCGCGAATCATGCCGAACAATGAATGCGATTGTTCGACACCATCAATCGTCCAGCTGGCATTAAAAATTTTATGGCGGCAGTGCTCTGAATTCGCCTGCGCGAACATCATCAGCTCAACATCGCTGGGGTTGCGACCCAGCTTTGTAAAAGCATCCTTCAGATAATCAATTTCGTCATCTGACAGCGCCAAACCCCACTCGCCATTAGCCTTTGCCAATGCGTCGCGACCGCCGGCCAACACGTCGACTGTACGTAAAGGTTGTGGCGCAACATGCGCGAACAAAGCATCGGCTTCATCCACTGCAGTCAAAACAGATTCCGTCATGCGGTCATGTAGCAATGCCAGCAACGCCGCACGCGCCGCCTCATCCAACTTACCTGGCCCCGTTAAACCACGTGAGAGCGCAACGTTGTATGCCACACCGCGCTCAATGCGCTTAACTCCGGCAAATCCACAGTTGCGGGCAATATCAGTTGCCTTTGACGACCACGGTGAAATCGTCCCAACGCGTGGCGTAACCAAAAACAATTCGCCAGCGGGTTGTTCTGCACTTACTGGGTAGGCCTGTAGTAAATCTTTGAGTCGAGACAGCTCTGGCTCAGCCAAGGGCTCTGCACACTCGACGAAATACCATTGTTCAGCTGACAGATTTTTGAGATTCGATACTGCTTTACGTGCTTCAGCAGTCAGTCTGGCAAGGCGCGCAGCTGAATACGCTGCATCACCACGCAATTTGATGAAGTGGGACATGTAAGGGAATGCTCGTACAGGAAAGGGCATACCGTCGGCAGAGCACTCAAACTTGCTCTCCACCTACCGGCTAAAGCGTTGATTATACCGAGTAAACGCCCTCTCGTCGCCCCTAGCGGCGCAGCCGCCACCCGTAAAGCCTCGATCCGCGCCACAAAAACCTTGTAACAACAAAGGGCAAATCTGTTGCAGGGTTACGACACCCCTTCAGGAGAATAGACAAATGTAAGAAACTTGGACATGTTCAAACCGAAAATTAAGGTTTCAAGCAGGTCTCTATCGGGTCTAAACCCATGAAACCGTGATGAATATGCAGACCAGTATCTGCACCATTGGATTGCCAATTAGCACACCGCACTGTCGAACGCATCCGCACCGACAGCACCACGCAGCGCCCCCAGTCAATGCCATAGACATTTTTCAAACCGGCCCCCCGTAAAAATCGTTCTTACCCCCAAACCATCGAAACCCTGACAACACCACCGCAACACACTTTTTGCCAATGTACGGAGATCATCATGGAAAACAACGTCACCCCGATTCGTAGCCGCCAGGCATTTCTGTCACCCAAAAACCCGGCCTTTCTTCAAAACCGTATAGATCGTTACTACCGAGAGCGGGTCATGAATACGTGGGATGGCGGACATATCATGCGCGGCCGCACTCCTGATCAATACTCCACACTTCTGAGCAGCAATGATTACCTCTCTATAGCCCAACACCCCAAGATCAAATATGCCATCGCCGATTCGATCGAAAGGAATGGGAGTGGCACATTAATGTCCGGCATTTTTTTACATGGAGACAATAAACAATTAGCACTTGAGAAGTCGTTTGCAAACTTCATGCAAAGCGAATCAAGCATTATTAGTCAATCGGGGTGGTGCGCAAATACCGGTCTTATTCAGTCCATCGCAAGTGAACATACACCCGTCTATATTGATGTTTTGGCCCACACATCGCTGTGGGAGGGAATTAGAAGCGCTGGGGCAAGTGCAGTCTCAATTTTTCACAACGATCCTGAACACCTAGAACGACAAATACTTAGAAAAGGGCCTGGGGTTGTCGTTATCGATTCGGTGTACAGCACAAATGGAAGCATCGCACCGCTCGTTGATATCGCAAATATCTGCGAAAAAGAAGGATGTATTCTAGTCGTTGATGAGTCCCATTCGCTGGGAACACACGGGCCTGCCGGAGCTGGATTGGTCGTTGAGTTAAATCTAACCAGCAAAGTGCATTTTCGAACAGCCAGTTTAGCAAAGGCTTTTGCAGGCAGGGCCGGCATCATCGCATGCAATCTTGAATTTAGCGACTACTTCAAATTCGAGGCAAACCCAGCCATTTTCAGCTCGACACTACTTCCTTATGAAATTGCCGGCCTGCAGGCAACTCTCGACGTTATACAAAAGGAAGATTGGAGAAGAAGCAAGTTACAGCAGATTTCAAAAAAGGTTCGAGAAAGTCTTGATGATCTTGGCTACAACCTCAACGGCAGCCTATCTCAGATTATTTCTTTAGAGTCGGGCACAGAACAACAAACCATCATCCTAAGAAATGCCTTAGAAAAAAGAGGGGTATTCGGCTCTGTTTTTTGCGCCCCCGCCACTGCAAAAAATCGGGCGCTCATGCGGTTCTCACTAAACGCCAATCTTGATGATTACTCTGTTGAGAAAATAATCAGTGTATGTAGAGAAATTAGAGGAGAAGTCGGCATGCAAAACTGGGCGTCTACAAGACGAAGTAGATATGCAACGAGAGTGACACCCGCAGTGAACGTTGCCTAATTTAGTGCTTTGACCTGATCATCCAGCCGCGTAAGAAAATCGTTGTAACTCGTCACATACTTCAAATTAAACGCGGCTGGTCTATCAATAACCGAATACATATACCAGTGCTTTCCCTCAAACTCCTCTGCCGCAAACATTTTGGGCAAATTTTCGGTATAGGATGGAGAGAAGTTATCTTGATCGCGTTCAAAATAGGGTAATGCAACCCCTCGTCTCAATTGATTCAGAATGTCCAGCGGCGCATTCTGATCATATGCTATCTCATAGTCAGCCCGATATTGTTCAGCTGTCCTTACCATTAACAAATACGACCGCCCTTCTCCATCGAGCATTAACAAGCCCTCAGGCTCACAAACTATGTAATGTTCAACAATTCCTAAAGAAACCTTAATTTCTCTAACGCGCTGTGCGAATTTTGAGTCGCTCAAGAAAAGATGGGACCCAACAGACAAAGCATCAGATAGTTTCTGTTCAAGCTGTCCAAAATATTGGTTTTGCATTTCACGGATTGCATTACCAAGAATGCCGACCGCATCGACATCGTGCTTCCTGATAAAGCTATTGATTATTCCTTCGTTGAAAGCCTGTACCGCAATTTTTTCATCTGCCACCCCCGTTAATAATATTTTCTTGATATTTGGATTGTGTATCCCCCTACAGAATTCGAGTCCGTTCATATCCGGCATATCGTAATCCACAACAACAACGGAAACCTGTTCAAAGCGTTGGTCGTTGTGAACCTCTCGATGTATTCGCCCCAAACTGACGTTGATAACATGCTGTCCCATTAAATCGTCTTCTCGTGAATTGTACAGGGAGAAGAAATCATCTATTGAAGTAGAGCTGACACAAGAGCCATTTATAGCTATCAACGCATCATGCGGAGAATGGAACCTACGAAAAGCCAAGTTGCTATTTAACTGCAGACACAAATTAGCTAAAAAATCAGCACTGTCATCAACAAAGATGACTGTTGTAGGGTAATAGAACGGCTGAATCTGATATTTGGTCATAATTCTAGCTTTGGAATTGTTAACTCAAATTCTGTATATACGCCTTTGACTGAGTGGCAAATTATGCCCCCCCAAATGCGCCAAGCACATCTTTGCAAAATGCCAAGCCAATCCCTGATCCTATCATGCTGCTTTCAGCAGATGAAGAATAGAATCGTTTGAATATATGGGGCAAAACCTCAGGGTCAATTCCCGGCCCTGAGTCGCGGAATATAAGCTTATTACTGACTTGACCCTTAATGTATGAAATAGTGATTTGTCCTTTTTGTGCATAACGGATGTGACGCAGTGCATTCTTAATTAAATTAAAAAGAACATGCACCATGAGTAGCCTCGATCCCTTGAATTGAAAGTCGAGCTCTGGGGCAATTGATAGCTTTTCACGCTCCCCTTGCGCAAACGGATAACGTCTGACAGCTTCATTAATACAATCTTGCATACTGCAGTTATGCCAATCATCCAATCTGATTGAATCTAGCCTGACATTGGCAATGAGAATTTCAATAATTGCATTTGAATAATCAGCTTCTGATTCAATTCTAGCTAGCACCTTCCTGAGATCCGCAAGGTGCACTTCTCGTATAGGCTTAACATCAAGACCAGCCTCTTTCGCTCTTAAGTAGCCAGAAATGAGTTCAGGCAAAAACTTAATTAGCCCCAGCGCCCCACTTTTGATGCCTAGAAGTGGCGTACGAAGTTCATGTGCAATGTAACCAGCAGTAGCCATCATTGCCCTCTCTTGCTCCAAACGCACCACCTCAGTCGCATAGTTTGCAACCGTTCCAATTAGTACTGCAAAAATAACCACAGGCAAATGTGGAAGCATGTCTTGTGGCACTGTTGGTACATGTGTTGTCTGTACATACGCCAGCCACCCCAACGCAATACCAAGAATAAAATGAACGATAAGCATGAACCAATCTAAAACAACCACCATCACAAATATTGCAACAAGCATCGATTCCACCCAGACTTCGGAAGAATTGTTTTTAAGCAACATAAATGAGAAAAAGAATGGAAGTGCGAAGAGCAATACCACGTACCAATATGCAGGGAGATATTTTCGCCAACTCCGAGGCCAGTACTTAGCAAAAGCCACAGGGAGAAAGAGCAAACTACCTAACAACCTTAAAGGGAGATTCTCATAGGGCTGAGGGATAAGGTCATGCCAAACAAAATAGTAGGCAGGGAAGCCGACGATGGCAACGATAGCAAAAGCAAATCTTCTGCCTTCAAAGTACTGTGCGTTTCTTAATGAAGAGTCAAAAACTCGACGAAACGTAATGCCTATTTTCATTGAGAACTTTCTCTTCGACACATCCCGATCCTCATTCAATAATTTGTCCGAGCATTATGTTTCTTCACTACATACAGACATTCCGCCCCATAACATGCCGTAACACTTCAGCACATTCTGCACACACTTTCCGCATCTAGTCCTTCTAAGCTGGCAACTCGCATTTATTACTTGCAAGGATTCCTGCCATGAAGTTAGCTCCATCGAATGCCCGATCAAAATCTGTTGGCTTACTTTTAGCTGGTTTGCTGACTACGGGGTTTGCCATGACAGCATCGGCTACTGATGCCGCAACAACCGTAACAGGCAAAACAGAAGCTCCTAAAGTTGCGCCGAGCACAAACGCTCCAACACCACCCACTGCACCCACACACGACTGTGACAAAGCCCATCACGGCAAACGTGCCGAGATGCGTCAGGCCATTCATGCTGCAAAGGCAGCCTGTAAAGATGCGCCGGCCGATCAGCGGCAGCAATGCATTCACGACAAAATGCCGAAACCGGATTGCAGCAAAGCCCCCGACAAAGCTAAGTGTGAAAAACGCATGCACGAAATGGAGAGTGCATATCAGCAATGCAACGGTCAGGATGGCGCTGCATTCCATGATTGCATGAAACAACACCGCCCCAAGCATGAAGGCAAGAAGCCCAGCCGCAACGATTAATCAATAGCCGAGTGCCATATTCCACACAACAGCCGCGTGTTGATCGAATTATCACGGATGCCAAGCCGATAACATACCCATAATGCACAACGGCTGCAAAGGCAAAATGCCCTTGCAGCCGTTGTGCATTGAGGTTCGCTTAAACCAAGTCTATTAGGCACCTGAACAAGCGATAAAACGCTGTCGTTTTAAGTCACCGCCCCCATGCCCAGCAATAGTTGGTTCATACGCTTTACAAATCCTGCGGGGTCTTCCAGCGTTCCCCCTTCTGCTAGCAAAGCTTGATCAAACAGCACGGCAACCCAATCGTCAAACAACGCACCCGCTTGGCGCCCCAGTTGTTCCACAACCGGATGACTGGGGTTGATCTCAAGAATAGGGCACATATTCGGTGCAGTCTGCCCCGCCGCCTTTAGCAATCGCGCTAAATTCGCGCCAATATCATGCTCATCGGCTACCAAGCAGGCAGGTGATTCAGTCAGCCTGTGAGTCACCCGCACCGCCTTTACACGTTCGCCAAGACTGGCTTGGATGCGCTCTATTAACGCCTTGCAGGCTTCGTCCTGCTGCGCCTGCTCGGCTTTTTCCGCCTCGTCTTGCAACTCGCCTAAATCCAGCCCACCCTTACTCACCGACACCAAGGCCTTGCCCTCAAACTCAGATAGGTGACCCACCACCCATTCATCCACGCGGTCACTCAGCAGCAAAACCTCAATGCCTTTTTTGCGGAAGATTTCAAGGTGAGGGCTATTTCGAGCTGCGTTAAATCCGTCGGCGGTCACGTAGTAAATCTTGTCCTGCCCTGGCTTCATTCGGCTAATGTAATCAGCCATTGATACGCTCTGAACGTCGCTATCCGTATGTGTCGACGCAAAACGTAGTAGTCCCGCAATACGCTCACGATTGGCTTGGTCTTCACCCACGCCTTCTTTTAAAACCTGGCCAAACTGCTCCCAAAAGCGAGTGTAGTCGTCTGGTTTGTCACGAACCATCTCCTCCAACAGTCCCAACACTTTCTTCGTACAACCCGCACGTATCGTGTCGATATCCCGGCTTTCTTGCAGGATTTCGCGTGACACGTTCAATGGCAAATCAGCCGAATCCACCACACCTCGCACAAAGCGTAAATACATTGGCAATAGGCGCTCGGCATCGTCCATGATAAATACGCGGCGTACGTATAACTTAATACCATGGCTCGATTGGCGGTCCCACATATCGAACGGTGCATGCGCCGGGATATACAGCAGCTGCGTGTATTCTTGCCGCCCTTCAACGCGCGCATGCAGCCAAGCCAAAGGCTCTTCATAATCATGCGCGACATGCTTGTAGAACATTTTGTAGTCATCGTCCGTCAGTTCATTGCGCGGACGTGCCCACAAGGCACTGGCCTGATTCACCGTTTCAAGTTCAGCTTGCTGCTCACTCTCGCCATCTTTGAACGCCTCTTTCTTCATCACGATCGGCTGCACGATGTGATCAGAGTAGCGACGCACTAACTCGCGCAACTTCCAACCATTCAACAGATCATGGTGTTCGTCGCGCAAATGCAATATCACGTCGGTACCGCGCTCAGTGCGTTCGGCGCTAGAAATGGTGTATTCACCATCTCCCTTACTTTGCCATTGCACCGCCTCAGTTTGCCCAGCTCGACGCGATACCACGGTAACCTGATCTGCCACGATAAACGAGGCATAAAACCCCACGCCAAACTGGCCAATCAGGTTTGCATCCTTTTGTTTGTCGCCCGTTAATCGCGCAAAAAACTCTTTCGTGCCGCTTTTGGCAATGGTGCCTAAGTGCGCAATCGCTTCACTTTCGGTCATACCAATGCCGTTGTCGCTCACCGTCAGCGTGTGCTGCGTGGCATCGTATGCAATGCCAATCTTAAAATTGCCGCCGCCCTCAATTAGGTTCGGCTGATCAAGCGACTCAAAGCGCAATTTGTCGCATGCATCAGCGGCATTCGAAATCAACTCGCGTAGAAAAATTTCACGGTTTGAATACAGCGAGTGAATCATCAATTGCAGTAGCTGCTTAACCTCTGCCTGAAACGCATGGGTTTGCCCCGCTGCGGCTGTATTTACCGAATCAGTACTCGTACTCATTGCATAAAATCTCCGAATTTCGAAAACCATTTAGGTATAAGGGCTGTCCAAGTTTTTTCAAGGGGTAACCCTGCAAACTTATCTATTATTTGAAACAGATGAAGCACGCAATATAGCGCGCCAGCAAAGTACCTATTGAAGGCACACGGACGTGGCACAGGCAATGAAACTATCGGGTTTTACACATCTAATCCGCTTCACGGGCAAAACATCGCCCATTCAGGTCGATGCTAGCCCTTTGGACAGCCTCGTGCGCTTTCGTCGCCGCTTGCTGCTGCTAGGCTGCCTCATTGCAGCCACCTTAATTGGTGGGTCTATTTGGTTGCTACGGGTTGAGCGACAAGAAACCCTTGACGCTGCACGGCGCGAGGCCATCGGCTTATCTCGCGCACTTGAAGAGCACGTGGCCCGCACATTCGGTGAAATTGATAGCACTCTGGAATTATTGTGTGACAGCGTTGAAGCGCGCGGTGGTCTCGCCACAGTATCGCCACGTGTTCTCAACAGCATGGTGCAATCTGCCTCGATGCGCCTGATGCAAACGCGCACCCTCATGATTAGCAACCCACGCGGCGAAGCGCTTGCGTGGAGCCAGGATCCTGAGTTTGTACGCACACACCCGCCCGTAATCGCACCAATCACTGAGCGTCCAGGAGGTGATCTCAACATCGGTTCCCCCCAGGCCGACCCAGTCAGTGACCATTGGCAAATACCCATAAGTCGCATTCTGCGCGACAACCAAGGCCACATTGCAGGTGCAGTAGCAGCGCTACTCAACCAAGCTTATTTCGAAGGGTTTTATCGTGACTTGGGCTTACCAGAAGGCAGTATTGTCGAAATCATTCGTGAAGATCACGAACTGCTGATTCGCCACCCCTTCCGTCAAACCGAGCTGAGTGGCAACCTCGCCACCTCGCCCGTCTTTCTTAAATTTGCGCGTCAAAAAGATGGCAGCTTTACAAACGCTCAAGCCGCTGACGAAGTGGTTCGTCTCACCGCTTTTCAGAGACTGCTTAATTACCCACTTATTGTTACGGTGGGCATTCCGGAAACACAGATTTTGTCGCGTTGGCAACGAGAAGTGTGGCGTGTATTGCTTGCCGATACGCTACTGATCGGGCTACTAGCGGCGGTATTGGTGTTGTTAGATCGAGATGCTCGCACCCAAGCCCAACAGCGTGCGCAGCTCGAACAAACGAACGCTGAACTGGAGCAACGTGTTGAAGAGCGTACCGCAGAAACGCGTCGTAATGCACGCGAACTGGTCGAACTTTCATATGCCATTTCGCATGATCTACGCGCGCCGCTGCGCGCCATTCACGGATTCGCCAGCATCATTCGCGATGACGAATCAGCCAAACTCAGCGACTTTGGCAAAGAAGCGCTAGTACGTATTCAACGCGCGAGCGGCAATATGGAAACGCTGATCGACGACTTGTTGGCCTTACTCGACCTCTCGCGCGCACCCTTAAAAGCCAGCCCACTCGACTTAATTACCTTGGCACAAGATAGCCTGCGGCAAACCAATCAGCGCGGCCAACACGAGTCAGCACTCACACTCGCGGCCCCAAGCATATTGCCGGTTTATGCAGATCGCCAGCATTGCCAACTACTGCTCGACCACCTGTTCGACTTTGCGTGGAAAATGGGCGTGGGTGAGCATAATCAACTGACGCTTCAAACGCTCAGCGCACGAAACGGTTTCCGTATTGTTTTGCCGCGCCCGCCGGTACTCACCACCTTAGACAAATTGTTTGAGCCGTTTCAAACCTTAAAGGGACGACACGGGCAGTTCAATACGGGCATTAATCTGGCATTAGCAAGGCGTATTACCGAACGACATCACGGCAGCATTCAAGCGCATCAAGGTCAAAGTGGTGAGATGAGCATTGAAGTATGGTTGGGAGACCCAGAACCACAAACTAGTAACGCACACGAGCCTACCTAGTTTCAACAATGCACTACTCGTAACGAATGCCCACCACTTCGAGCACACGCATACCGGCCGGGCTTTGAAAGCGAATCTGGTCGCCTTCGCGTGCTTTTAAAATCGCGCGCGACAGCGGTGCAATCCAAGAAATCCGTCCGGCACTCGCATCCGCCTCATCGATGCCCACAATCTGAAAGCACTGTATCTCGCCCTGCTCATCCGCCAACTCAACGGTGGCGCCAAAGAAAACCTGGTCGGTATTTTCTTGCGCAGCAGGGTCCACAACTTCAGCAATCTCCAGTCGTTTCATTAAAAAACGGATGCGACGATCAATCTCGCGCAATCGTTTTTTGCCATAAATGTAGTCACCGTTTTCCGAACGGTCACCATTCCCTGCCGCCCAAGACACCACCTCCACCATCTTCGGGCGTTCAACTTTTACCAAAGACTCCAACTCTGTTCGCAGCACCAAGTGGCCCCGGGTCGTAATGTAATTGCGCGCACCCGGCGGCAACCCTGCCCCACCTTCGGGCTGATCTTCATCTTCATCGCCTTCAGATTCGCGCGTAAAAGCCTTACTCATGTACTTGTACTCATTCAAAAAACGCCTACCTTGTACTGCAAGCTCGCGCGCATCGCAAGTATTGCAGCACCGCCCAATAAACGGCCCCACAAGAAAAAGGCCGCTATGCGCGGCCTTTTGCCAATCATCACCCAAACAACAATCAATTATCCAAGCAATCCAAGTTAGTGATAAACCGCCGGCTGCAACAACATGCTTGTGTACTGATCTAGCAAATCATCCATCACGTCATCATCTTCAGTTTCAATGGCCTGGGCCAGCTGTTCACGAAACTGATCCGCCACGCCTTCACGCATATACATAATACGAGCGCTGCGTTTGTCCACGACCTCTAGGCCTTCGACCCCAGGATATTCAACCACATGCACTTGAGGACTATCGAACACGATGACCATGATGACCTCCTATGAATTGCGGCCTGCCCATTGGCGTGCCGTAATGATTAGATTGAGTCAAAACTATTCAGTTCAAGTCCCTAATACAAATATATTGATCCCCTCGCTTAGCTCGACATACCGTTTTAATACCATCCAAGGGTCTGACCTCCACTCAGCACGCTACACAGCAAAATTCAGCAAAAAATGTGCTTTCATTCTTTATAGGCTGTCTTTGAGAAGATTGTGTTTATATGCGTTGCGACTTACCATGAACATCTTCACGACGCAGCCTGAATCAAGCAGTTATGGATACACCGCTCCCCGATAACGATTTGCGCGTACGCTTGCATCAATTACAAAGCGAACACCGCGACTTGGATGAGGTGATCGCCCGCTTGCAGGCTTCCCCGCCTGCCGACGAGCTGATGCTGCGTCGCCTCAAGAAACGCAAGCTGCTGTTAAAAGATCGCATTCTCTTGCTTGAGCGCATGCTCACACCCGATATTCCCGCTTAACCCTGCCCCACACTTCCACGCCCTTTTTTTGCAGCAGCACACACGCTAAATTTTTGGTGCGTGTGCATCAGCCCGCAAACAATTTGCGCCACATCAAATCCGGTGCCATACTCGCCGCAAGAACGGTGCACACGCATGTACCGCAGTCACTGGCCGTTAGCGCAACGCGCAAGCAACGGTCCCAGGGGGGAGCATGATGACGGAGATTCAACCGGACGAACTCCAGAACCGTTCGCCCGCAGAACACGATGCTGCTGCCTATGCCGTCGATCAACCGAACGACAGCATCTATTCGCGCATCCGCGAAGTGCCCATGAGCGCACCATTTCGCTGGTTGGCACAAGGCTGGTCTGATTTCCGCTACAACCCCGGTCAAAGCTTGTTTTACGGTTGCTGTTTTGCCATTGCCGGCTTTATTTTGGGCATGGTGTTTAACTATGCCTACCAATACGTCTCCACACTCACCACCAGCTTTTTGTTGCTCGGCCCCTTCCTTGCCTTGGGCTTGTATGACGTGAGCCGTCGTCACGAACAAGCCGACAGCGGCTTGATTCCCACTATCCTTTCCTTGAACGGAAAATTCGGCAACATTGGTGTTTTTGCGGCGGTGCTGGCTGTACTCATGCTGCTGTGGGCTCGCGCATCTCTGGTCACGTTTGCGTTGTTCTACTCGAACGACATGCCCACGCTTGAAGGATTTCTCGCACAACTCCTCAGCGCAGAAAATCTCGAATTTCTAACCGTGTATTTCTGCGTTGGCCTCACCTTTGCCTCATTGGTGTTTGCCGCCAGCGTAGTTTCCATTCCGCTCATGCTTGATCGAGACACTGACGCCATTACCGCTATGCTCGTGAGCTTTGGCTGCATGGTGCGCAGCCTACCCACCATGATGCTGTGGGCCAGTTTAATTGTGCTGCTCACCGTAATTGGCTTCGCCACGTTTTACGTGGGGCTCATTTTCACCATGCCGATTATTGGTCACGCCACATGGCACGCTTACCGTGACTGTATTGCTCCATGAAGCAAACCATGATTTTTCTCGATTCTGAGCTGGTTTTGAGCGTTATTTGCAAAATAAAGCACGGGTACGATGTACTACAAGGCACACAAGCTCACTAATCCGTTCGTATAATAGAGTGCCGCTCGGTGTGACGACGGCGCCCAATAATAAATTGCAGCAGCTGACGAATACGAGAGCAGGATGATCCCGCAGGAACACGAAGCCCAGTTGGTCGCGTACTGCGCCTTTCAACGAGGAAATGGCGCATGAGTCGTCGTTTTCTTCGGCCACCGCTCGGCGCTGCATTCGTAAGTACACGCATGGATGGCGACGCGTTACGTGGCTGGCTTGAAAGCCTGCCGGTACACGCCAAACCCGCAGATAGCGCGCTGCGCATTGCAGGCTTAGCCGAGCACATGCGCCTGCCCGATATGAGCCACCGCCGCCTCGAAAACATGGCGGACCTCATCAACGAATTTTCAGTTCCTGTTCTCGCCTCCATCGAAAAACTGCTGCACCACCCCACCGTTCCACTCTCCCACATTCACGATCGCGCCTACGCCGCAGCCGACAAATTGTTGTCCGAGCTCGCGCAAAATGATGTGATGTTGGCAGAGCGATCGCCCATGCGTTGGATTGGTGTGACCTACGGTGGCGAGACACGCAAACGTTTGGTGCAAGCACTGCAAACCTGCTATCGCCGCATTACCTTGGCGTATCGCGTGGGCGCACGTCCGCCCAGTGATGCATGGCTCGCCCTGCACTCGTTGTATCTCACCTTGTGTGCCGCCGGTATTGAATCAATTCAACAAAGCGAACTCGGTGAAGCACCGCGCCAAACCTATGTGCGCGCACTTCTGCTAGCGTTAGCAGAGCCCTCGCGTTTAGCGCCGGGCATGTTTGACCACGTACAGTTTTACATTCAACGTCACGCCGCCATGGCCGAACTCACCCCCGCGCAAGGCAATGCCTTGCGTGCCTTAGGTGATGGCCACTTTATGGTCGATTCTCGCCGCCCCATGGCTGCGCAATCTGCACGTCGCGCCGTTGAAGCGTCACACCATGGTGATTGGCTGCTGAACTGCACACCTATCTTGACTCGACTCAGCGGCCAAATGGCCGCGCTCGCCGCAGGCGTGCCGCCCATTAAGGTGGGCTTACCCAAAGCAGCAGAGCGACCGGGCTATCAAGACCTGTTGGCCTACCTCGCCACCAGCTGGGGGCAGCCACCCTCACGTCGTCACACGCGCAGCATGTTCTTGCCGCGCACCGATGCCATGATCGGCTTTGGCAGCACTTGGGCCACCATTCACGCCAGCCGTCGCAACGCTGATACTTCGGATACTGAATTGGCAATGGCCCGCGAATTTGAGGCCATGAGCAGCATTAGTGAATGGACCATTCTTAACGAAAGCGCACTCGGCTATGGCTTGCGTTATATCTCGGGTGATTCTGGCCAACTGTATCCGGGCCAGTTAATCGGCTTGCGTCCGCATAGCGGCAACAACGTTTTGCTCGGCGTGTTGCAACGCATGCACACCGGCATGCGTCGCTCGCTTGAAATTGGAGTTGAAGTTTTGTCGGCCGAGCCCATGCCCTTGCTCATTCCGGCCCACATAGTTGGCGGTCACCTACCGCTGCCGGCATTTCTACTGCCACGCTCACCACAACTCAACAACCGCTTGGCCTTGGCTGCAGAACCCGGCCGCTTGAGCAGCGGCCTCACCTTCTCCGTCACCGTGCGCCAAAAGCCGGCGCAACTACGCGTACTCAATCGTTTGCCAATTGGTCGCTCGTTTGACCTCTTCTCCGTCGAAGTCACCCGCACCCGTCACGACACGCAAGACCTTTGATCGCGCATTCGCGTGAGGTCGGCGCGACCTTCTGCGAACTGCACTTATCGCGTTAGGCCCAATCTACTCCTGAGAGGCCTGAATACGTTCGCATGGTTCAGTATTCGAAATCTGTTTCGTAACGTCCATCTTTGTTCAGCGTGAATTTACTTTTTCTGCACAGCCCATTTTCGGGAGTACTGGTGAAGCGAGCCAATTGATAAAAACAATCAAAGAAATTTGTATCGTGGATAAAGAATTGTTTTTCAGTCTTTGATGAGCCTAGAGGAAAGTAAACGATGCAGTATTCGAAATACGTCATCTATCTCCTCTATTTCAAAGTCGATGACGATCTTCTCCCACGGCTCCGGTGCATTCTCAACAAGCCATTTGCCAATGGCCTCGTACCACTCGAACACGCCCAAGAATTTATTTGTCATCTTTTAATCCTCCCACTGAAACCAATCTCACTCAACAGCTGATGGCGCGTTCTTTCTGCTCCCGTTGAAAAGCGCGTTTTTAGGTAAAACAGACTCGACTTGCCTTGGTTTAGCCCTGCACTTATACTGTACATAATTACAGTTTCGCAATGCAGCATTATTTATAGATGCTCTCAGCAACAGGGTTTGAGCAATTCTTGAACGGTAACACGCGGCTTTCCGCGCCATTTGCGCTCGGATCGCCCACAGCATGGGGCTGAACCTCTACCTAAGAGGCTGTCAATGCTTTCGGAGCAAGTTTTTGAGGGGTATGCTGATGTTCAACAAGGAGCCTCAGATGCAACAAATCGACCTCGTTCCCCTCTCCCAGGAAGAAAAAATCGCCGTCCTGCCCGCGCAGGAAATTTCCGGCGAAGTTCTGGTTGAGAAGTACGCCAAGGGGAATGAAACCTCCGTCGCTGAAGTGCGCCGTCGCGTGGCGCGTGCACTCGCCACGGTGGAATCTGAGCACAAGCGCGACCAATGGGAAGCGCGCTTTCTGCAAGCGCAGGAACTGGGCTTTGTGCCGGCGGGTCGCATTAACTCTGCGGCAGGCACAACGCTGGCCGCCACACTGATCAATTGCTTTGTGCAGCCGGTGGGCGATTCGATTACCGAGTTTAGCGATGGCCGCCCGGGTATTTATACGGCCTTGGCTGAGGCCGCCGAGACGATGCGTCGCGGTGGCGGTGTGGGCTACGACTTCTCTAGCATTCGCCCCATTGGCGCGCACGTTAAGGGCACGCAAAGCCGTGCATCTGGCCCGGTGTCGTACATGCGTGTGTTCGACCGCTCTTGTGAAACGGTGGAATCGGCAGGCTCACGTCGTGGCGCCCAAATGGGTGTGCTGCGCTGCGACCATCCTGATATTGAAGCCTTTATTCACGCCAAGGACAAAGGTGATCTGTCTAACTTCAACATTTCTGTGGGCGTTACCGATGCCTTTATGCAGGCAGTTGAATGCGACGGCGAGGTGGAGTTGGTGCATAAGGCAGAACCGTCTGCCGAGTTTAAGGCCGCAGGTGCGTATCAACGAGAAGCCCAGCGCGATAGCCAACGTGATGGCGAAGGTGGTGTGTGGGTGTACCGCAAAATTCGCGCACGTGATCTGTGGGATCAGATCATGCGCTCCACCTACGACCACGCCGAGCCGGGCATTCTGTTTTTAGATCGCATTAACCGCGACAACAACCTGTATTACTGCGAGACGATTGAAGCCACCAACCCGTGCGCGGAGCAACCGCTGCCGCCGTATGGTTGCTGTGACTTGGGCTCAATTAACCTCACACGTTTTGTGCGCCAGCCGTTTACTGAGCGCGCCGAGTTCGACTTCGCCGCCTTTGAAGACACTGTAGCGGTATCGGTGCGCATGCTCGACAACGTCTTGGATGCCACCAACTGGCCGCTTACGCAGCAACAGCAAGAAGCTGCCAACAAGCGTCGCGTGGGCCTTGGCTTTACCGGTTTGGGCGATGCGCTCATCATGCTGCGCCAACGTTACGACACGCAAGAAGCGCGGCTCATGGCCTCCCGCATTTCTGAAGTGATGCGTGATGCCGCTTATTTAGCCTCGGTTGAATTGGCAAAAGAGCGCGGTGTGTTTCCGCTGTTTAATGCAGACCTGTATTTGGCGGGCGGCAACTTTGCTTCGCGCCTGCCTGTGCATATTAAAGAGCAGATTCGCAAGCACGGCATTCGCAACTCGCACCTGCTGTCGATTGCACCCACCGGTACCATTAGCTTGGCTTTTGCCGACAACGCCAGCAACGGTATTGAACCGCCGTTCTCGTACACCTACTCGCGCAAAAAGCGCATGGCCGACGGCACTTTCAAAGAATATGCCGTTGAAGACTATGCTTGGCGTTTGTACAAACATCTTGGTGGCGACGTTGCCAATCTGCCCGCCTACTTTGTAACCGCGCTGGAAATTTCTGCGCAGGCACACAAAGACATGGTGGCTGCGGTTGCGCCCTACATCGACACCGCCATTTCAAAAACGGTGAACGTGCCGGAAGACTACCCCTACGCAGAATTCGAGGACCTCTACCTCGCTGCGTGGAAAGCGGGTCTTAAAGGCTTGGCAACCTACCGCCCCAATTCTGTTTTGGGCGCGGTGCTGTCTGTGGAGCCGAGCAAACCCGCAGACGACAAAAAACAACCGCACGACGTTTTTATTAGCGAAGCCAACAAGCGTCTTTCCATTGGTCACCAGTTGCCCGCGCCTGTATTGGCCTCATTGCGTTGGCCGGGCCGCCCCGACATGCCGGACGGCAACCCGAGCTGGACCTACATGCTCAAAACGCCGCAAGGTGAATTTGCACTGTTTGTAGGCCACGTTGAAAACGACAGCAATGACGGCCGCTTGCACGTCAAACCGTTTGAAGTGTGGGTGAATGGCGCAGACCAACCGCGTGGTTTAGGCGCAGTCGCTAAAACATTGTCGATGGACATGCGCGCCAACGACCCGGGCTGGCTCAAACTCAAGCTCGATGTATTGGCAAAAACCGTGGGTGATGCGTTTGAATTACCGCTGCCGCCGCATGGCGAACTCAAACGCGCACCCGGTGTCGTTGCCGCATTTGCACAAGTCGTGCGTTACCGCTGCGAAAAACTCGGTGCCTTACATGACGACCTTGCCAGCGAAAACGACAACGTTGTACTCAACAACATGTTTGCCGTGCAAGAACCTAAAACCGGTAGCGACGGCACGCTGTCTTGGACGGTAGATATTAGCAATCCGGCCACCAGCGAAGAGTTTGTGCTGGGCCTGAAAGAAATTACGCTGCCCGGTGGCGAAACGCGTCCGTACTCAGTGTGGCTGTCCGGCAACTACCCACGTGCGCTCGATGGCCTCACCCGCATCTTGTCGCTCGATATGCGCGTCATGGATCCGGCGTGGATCGGCATGAAGTTACGCAAGCTACTCAACTACCCCGAGCCGCTGGGTGACTTTATGGCCTTTGTGCCGGGCACCCGTCGCCAACAAAACTACCCCAGTACCGTGGCTTATATCGCGCGGCTCATCATTCACCGCTACGCCATGCTCGGCATTCTGACCGATGAAGGCTACCCAGTGCGTGAGATGGGCATTCTCGAAGCGCCACGTAACGACAACGAACCACGGCTCATGCAAGGCGGGCTGTGCAACGAATGCGGCAATAACGCCGTGATCAAGAAAGATGGCTGTGACTTCTGTACTGCGTGCGGCGCAGTTGGTAGTTGTGGCTAAACCGGCTTCACAGGCAGGTGCACCAGGGAAAAACCCCGCTTCGGCGGGGTTTTTCCTTTGTGGCCTTCACGCAGCATGCCTATGAGGACAGGCCCTTTCAGCGTACCCACTGTTCGCCCAACAACGCTGTATTAAGTGTTCGATCACAATGCACTCGGCACCACGTGCACTGCCTCGCCCTCACCGTCTGACAACCACAACTCACCGTCCTGAATGGTGACTTGCCATTGCATGGTGCGTTGCGCACGCGCCGCTAAGGCAACGGTGCAGCCCTCACCGAGTTGCCACACCTGCAGCCGCGGCACCTTTGCCAATTCGCGTACGTTTTGTTGCCACCAAATATCCGCCGTGCGGCCATAGCAATAGACTTTGACTGACTGTGCGCGGCCACTTGCTTTACGCAAGCGTCGTTCGTCTGGCAGGCCGACTTCAATCCACTCTTCAATCACGCCAGTTAAATCGCGCCGCCACAAATCTGGCTCGTCGTCTGCACTCAAGCCTTTGCCAAACACCAAAGCCTCATCGGCGTTCAGCACAAAAGCGAGTAGGCGCACCATCATGCGCTCATCCGTTTCGGAAGGATGCCGCGCAAGCGTGAGCGCATGCTCGGCATAGTAGTGCCGGTCCATGTCCGAAATATTGACGTTGGCCTTATAGATGGTGGATTTCAGTGCCATGGTTCAGTGTTTTAAATCGAGTTCAGGGGCTGCATTGCTCGCTTTGCCAATGATGGGGGGGGATTGGCAAAGCCGCAGCACACTTAATTGGAGGTTGCACCGCGCGCCTGCTCGCTACGGCGCCAGTGTCGAATGGCCGGCCACACGAGTGCGATCAATAGCAGCGCACCTGCAACAAGTGGCCATACCACCGGTTTGTTCCAACGCGCCCGTTGCTGCTCACGCAGCGCTACGTCGAGCCGCTGATATTTGAGCCCGTTGTTGCCGACATTGCTGGGCTTACGATTAAACAACCAAGCGTGTTGCAGAACATAGCTCTTGGGATGAAAGCCCCACATCCACGGTGCGTCTTGCCACAGAATGGCATTCATGCGGTTGATGATATCTTGCCGCGCAGGGCCGTTCTCCATGGCCTTCATTTGTGCGAACAGGCGATCAAACTCTGGGTTGCTGTAATTCGCCGAGTTCTCACCACCATGCTTCACGCGGGTTTGCTGACCATCCAACAAGAAATAGAAGTTCTCAGGGTCTGGATAATCAGCATTCCAACCAAAGAAGAAAAGCTGCACCGCACCTTTGCGAATTTTGTCTTGGAAGCGGTTGAAGTCCGTACTGCGCACCACGAGCTGCGCGCCCATTTTTTGGAACTGTCGGGTGTACCAGTCAATACGTGACTTGCTGCCTAAGCCGCCATCTGTGGTATCGAGATACAAAACCAAGGGCTCACCCGTTTTGGCATTGCGTCCATCCGGCCAGCCAGCCTCTGCCAACAAACGCTTGGCTTCTTCAATCGGTTTGCGCTGTGGCTTGCCATCCACCCAGTCGTACACCACTGGGTTCATACCCGCTTGCGTGGGCAAGTAGCCAAAAATACCCGGTGGAATTGCAGACTGCGCAGCAACGCCCCGCCCATTTTGAAAGATGGAAATAAATTCTTCTTGATCAATCGCCACGCTAATTGCTTGGCGCAATTTGCGATTAGCAATGGCCGTGGTCGGCTCACCCCCCCCCACCACGGGGTCTAACCAATTAAAGCCCATGTAGAAGGTGGAGGTGGCAACCGAGGTGCTGAGACGTATGCCCTGTGCGCGCATTTCATCGGTAAGCATAACCTCGCCACCACTGCCGAATTGCACTGCTTGATCAAAGGAATCTGAGCTAATGCCCGAGGCATCGTAATAACCTTGCAGAAATTTATTCCAATAGGGAATCTGCTCTTTCTCGCGGGTGAAAATAGCTTGGTCAATAAAGGGCAAGGCCTTGCCACAGTCCGCCAGCAAACCCGCTGCACGGTCTGCCGCTTCGCCCTCACACGGGTAAGTGTCGCCGTGATAGTTAGGGTTACGCGTGAGCACCATGCGCGCATTCGGGTTGTTCTCCGTCAGCATGTATGGCCCGGTGCCAATGGGGTACCAATCAAGCGTGAGATTGCGCTCAGCCATGCCGGCTTGGCTATGAAACTTATCCGCCTCCCAAGGCATGGGCGCAAAAAACGGCATGGTGAGCCAGTACTGAAACTGCGGATATTTATTGCGCAGGGTAATGCGTAGCGTGTAGTCGTCTACTACTTGTACGCCGGGCAAGTTGTACGCACGCAAATCGAGCCACGTCGATTTGTCTTGCCCTTTTGCATCTTTTTTAAGCTGCTCGG
>SBBQ01000053.1 GCA_005239635.1 Uliginosibacterium gangwonense | reverse complement strand
CTGCGGCATCACCGCCTCAGTGATTGGCAAAGGAATGCCTGCGCCACGCGCAGCCTCTAACAATATGCCGTAGTCCTTGTAGTGCAAGCGCGCTTGCACGCCCGGCCGAAAATCTTGTTGCACCATTCGAGCACCAAACATATTCAGCGCGAGTGATTCAGCAGACCCCGCCAACATGGCGTCGCGCACGCGTGCAAAATCAACGCCACTTCGTTCCGCCAACATCCAGGCTTCGGCACAGGCTTCTACCAAATTCACCAACAACATTTGGTTGCAGGCTTTGGCCACCTGCCCCGCACCGAGCGAACCCACATGTGTGACACGCTGCCCCATATTGGCAAAAGCCGGCCTAACGCGTTCCAACACTGCGGCATCCCCCCCCACCATAATGCTGAGCGTGCCGTTCATTGCGCCAATATCACCGCCAGACACCGGCGCATCCAGCATGTGTATGCCGCGCTTTGCCAATGCGGCACCAACTTCGCGCGCATCACCAGGTGCAATGGTACTCATATCCACAAACACACTGCCGGGGGCTGCACCCTCGATTACGCCTTGCGGCCCCAGTGCCACCGCCTTTACGTCTGCGCCAGCGGTCACCATGCTGATCACAATGTCACTGCGCTTTGCCGCTTCCGCTGGCGTAGCCACATAGCTGGCTCCAGCGGCCACCGCAGCGGCAGCGGCTTCCTCGCGGCGGGCAAACACCACGACTTCATGCCCGCCCTTGAGCAGATTAATCGCCATAGGCGACCCCATCACGCCTTGCCCCAGAAAACCAATTTTCATTTGAGGTCTCCTGCTATGGGCTTCCCTACATTGTGCTGTGCTTGAGCGTTACCAACTGAGTGCTTGCGTAATGTTTGCAACACAGCGATAGAGTCTAGCTCGCCCCAACCTTGCTGCACGGTGGCCTCAAAATGTTCAGCCGCCGCACGGCTCGCAGGCAGTGCGAGTCCGAGTGAGCCCGCATGTTCCAGCACGATGCGCATATCCTTATCATGCATCCACGCTTTAAAGCCCGGCTTAAAGTTGTCATCCAACATGCGCTGGCCGTGGTTATCCAAAATTTTGCTGCGCGCAAAACCTGCGCTAATGGCAGCGCGTACCGCGCCTGCATCCACACCCAGTTGTGTTGAAAAGTTCAGTGCTTCGGCAACAGCGACTACGCCGACGCCTGTCAAAATTTGGTTACACGCCTTCGCAACTTGGCCTGCACCACTTTTGCCAATCAAGGTCACTTGCTTGCCCATACTCGCCAATACAGGCTGCATCTTGGCAAAGGCCGCTTCATCGCCCCCCACCATAATGGTCAGCGTGCCTTGTATTGCACCGGTTTCGCCACCGGACACCGGCGCGTCCAACATCACCATGCCGTGCTCGGCTTCACGCGTTGCCAATGCCATCGCGGCGGCGGGTGCAATAGTGCTCATGTCGATGTGAATCAACCCTGCGCGCGCACCTGATGCGGCCCCGTCTTTGCCAAAGATGACCGACTCCACATCTGGCGCATCGGCCACCATGGTAATCAGCACATCAACCTGTGCTGCAAGCACAGCCGGTGTCGCATGTTGCGTGGCTCTGTCTGCAAAGGGCTGCAGGCTTTGCGTGCGCCGCGCCCACACATGTAACTCATGTCCGGCAGCAAGTAGATTGAGCGTCATGGGGCGGCCCATTAAGCCCAAGCCAATAAAACCAATTTTCATGATGCACCTACCTTGATCGCGACATCGCTTGCCAATGAAGCGCTAAAAAATTCGAGACCACCTGCATTAAAGATACAGCGGACCCACGTGCGCGACTGCACCCGGATTGTCTTTCCAGATCGCAGGGTCGGCATCCACATACAGTTCAATTTCAATGCCGTCAGGGTCACGAATGTAGAGCGACTGACTCACGCGATGATCAGATGCACCCAGCACAGGAACGCCTGTCGCTTCCAACTTAGCCACCCACGCCCGCAAGGTATCCAAGTTATCGCCCACTTTAAACGCCAAGTGATATAGGCCGACCGAAGAGGGATGAGCGGCCGGTGCTTGTGCTCCGACTTGCATCAAGCCTAGATCATGGTGGTTCTCAGTCATCGAGAAAAATGCCATCATGCCGCCATAGCGCGCCACTTCGCGCATCCCCAACACATCGCGATAAAAGCGGATCGAACGTTCCAGATCACGCACACGCAACACGGCGTGACCGAGCTTGAGCGCCTTTAAGCCGGTACCGGTTTCTGTTGATGAAGATTCAGACATCACACGCCCTTTCATTTGATGAAGGTTGCCCCTTCTTTTGCATCATTGTGCCTCAAGCACAAGGGCTTGCGCGAGTTGCCCAATGCCTGCAATTCAGCCAAACATGCCGGGCACCAGGGTGCGGGATTGGCAAAACGCGGCGATAATGCAGGCATGAACTACGCTGCACTCATTAAAGAAGTAGGCCGTGGCGCCAAGGGCGCCCGCTCACTCGACCAAGCCACGGCGCACGCACTTTTTGGCGCCATGCTCGACGGCCAGATTCCTGACATGGAATTGGGCGCCATACTCATTGCATTGCGGATTAAGAGCGAGGACCTGCCCGAGCTACTCGGCTTTAAGGCGGCGTTGGATGAACGCACACCGGCACTAGTTGCACCGGGAGGTATTCGCACCGTATGCATCCCCAGCTTGAACGGTGCACGACGCCAACCCAACCTGATGCCGTACTTAGCATTACGCTTGCAGCAGTTGGGCGTACCGGTCGTGATTCATGGCCATTTTGATTTTGATTCGCGCAGCGACCCCTTTGCACTACTCGCAGCACTCGGCATTACCGCTCAAGCCAGTGTTGAAAGCGCACGCATGCAACTGGCAACTCAGCAGCTGACCTGCTTACGTACTGAAACCCTACTACCGGGTCTGCAACGTTTGCTAGCCTTGCGAGCACGTTTAGGTGTGCGTAACAGTGCGCACAGCATGGTGAAACTACTCGACCCAGCACGTGGCCACAGCGTGCGCCTAGTTTCTGTCACGCACCCAGAATACTTGCAACGTATGGAAGAATTTTTATTTGCGGATGGTGGCCATGCACTCTTGCTACGCGGCACCGAAGGCGAAGCGTTTGCCAATCCACGACGTCGCCCGCGCTTACTGGGCTTTGCCAATGGCCATGCGTGTGAAATGTTTGCTGCAGAAGTAGGTGGCGCGCCACCGCTTGAAAACATGCCGGAGACTGCCGCTTTGCCTGAAAACGTAGCGGTTGTTCAGGGCATGCTCGCGGGTACGCGTGCTGTGCCACAACCTGTATTAGATCAACTTGCGGCGTGTTTGGTGTTAGCCGGCCGTGCGAATGATCTCGCGCAGGCCAGCAATATAGTACGACCGACGCGCTAGTACGCTCAACTCGCTCAGCGGCCCGCGTGGCAATCCAACACAATTAAGGACACGTCATCGTGCGCGGGCGTGCCGCTTAGGTGCGCATCCATCGCTTCAGTAATCGCCTGAAAGCGTTCGGGTCCAGGCTTTGAAGCCAAAGCCTGCTCTAACCGCTTATCACCAAACATATCGCCCGCTGCATTGGTTGCTTCAACAAGGCCGTCTGAATACATCACAATTTGGCAATCGTTTTGCCAATCGAATGCCTCGGGTGTGGATTCGCTATCGTCCCATTCGGTAATGCCCAGCGGCACGTGAGTGGACTTAAAGCGGTGGCCGATGCTCCCATCAGCATTCACCAACAACATTTCTGGCATACCGCCATTCCAGACTTCGCCTTTTTTCTTGGCATCGTCTAGCATGACAAAACTTACCGCCACAAAGCGGCCGGGCGGCATGGAAGCGCACAGCTGCAAATTAATATCCGCCACAATTTCGCCCAACTCACGTCCGCGACGAACTAGCGAATAGAATAAGGACACCACCGGCAACACTGTCATCGCTGCAGGCAAACCATGGCCCGTCGCGTCAGACAACATGGCGTATAAACGACCATCAGGGCAGCGCGAACAAGCTACCAAGTCGCCACTAAAATTAGTCGCCGGGCGCACCATGCAATGCACAGATGGGTCCGATAAGCTCGGGCGCAACATTTGGCGTTCCACCACTTTGCACGCTAACTGATTCTCCGCTTCTGCCGTATCGTGATAGTCCTGCAAACGCTCGGTCTGAGCTTGCCGCTCCGCCTCAATCTGTTTGCGTTCGGTAATGTCGCGCACCACGCCCACGAACATGCGCCCAGTTTCTAACAGCACCTCGGTTACCGACAGATCAATGGGGAATGTGGAGCCATCTTTGCGTTTGCCTGTCAGCTCGCGGCGCTGACCAATCACGCGTGGATCACCCTCTTCCTGGTAACGCGAAATATAGTGATCGTGCTGGGAGTGGTAAGGCTCCGGCATGAGAACCTTAACGTTTTTGCCCACCAACTCTTCTTCTTGATAGCCAAACAGCCACAGCGTCGATTCGTTTGCCGTTTGAATGGTGCCGCGCTCATCAATCGTGATGATGCTATCGATCACGGTGTTGGTAATGGCATGCGTGCGGCGCAAGCCATCGATCACACGGTTCTGCAAGGTGAGCGACATGTTGACAGAGCGTAGCTTGGCCGCCAACACCTCCATCTGAATCGGCTTGGGCATGTAGTCATCTGCGCCCACTTCAAAGCCGCGCAACATGTCTTTTTGTTCGGTGAGTGCCGACAAAATAATAATAGGCACCCAACGATCGCTGGGCAGCAGGCGAATTTGTGTGATGGCCTCATACCCATCCATCACCGGCATCATCAAATCCATCAACACCAAATCGGGTCGATAGTTTTTGTACTTCTCAAGTGCGTCGAGTCCATTCTCTGCTTCGATCACCGAATGACCGAGTTTTTTGAGCAGCACGCTGAACATCATTCGATTGGCCAGCGTATCATCCACAACCAGAACCCGCAAAGGACTCACCCGCGCAGAGCTTGCGCTGGAATGGGCCTCGTTCATGGCTTCTTCGTATAAATCCATATCAATTCCCGATAGCAGTCTGACTCAGGCTAACTCTGGCCTCAACAATATTACCTCGGCCTTCATAATTCAAGCTCACAAAGGCTAATTGTCGTGCCATTGCAATGCCTCGACCATTCGGATCAAAAGCACGTGCGGGGTCAAAATCTAAGTAGCGCTTCCAGTCAAAACCTTCGCCGTCATCCTCAATACGAAACACCATTTCGTCATTGCAGCGACTGACATACAACTTGGCAAAGCGGTCGGTGTACTTTGGATTTTGCAATCGCTGCTCCACTTCTTGAGTCCAGCGATCTTCCATTTTCAGCGCTGATTTTTCGCTATAGCTAATGCCTAAATTGCCATGCTCCACCGCATTCACCAGCAGTTCAGATAGCCCCATGGCAACGCCTGCCGGATTAGGGGTGCAGCGAGACAACAAGGAGGCCAATTGCTCCGCCTCATCCAGCGTACGAAACTCGAAGTAACCTTCACGCAGCAATTGGATGGTGCTGGCACTTTGCTGTGCCTCAACCAACAGGGTTTTACGGTGTGCTTGCTCGGTGAGCGCTGTACGCACAATCGCAATTAATGTATCGGGCTCGTAAGGTTTGGTGAGGTAATAGTAGGCTCCTGCTTCAAGCCCCTCTTTCACTTGTTCTGGCGTTGCTGCTGCTGTTTGCATCAACACCGGAATCGTGTGTAGCTGCGTATCAGCTTTGATGTGACGTAGCACTTCCATGCCATCTACACCAGGCATCATACGGTCAAGCACGATGAGGTCGAAATTATTGTCAGCCAGCAGCGTATCTAAGGCCTCTTGGCCTGACGGCAATAAAACCAACTCGCAGTCCAATTCCTCAAGATATTCAGCCACGATCTCGAGATTGAATGGCTCATCATCCACAACCAATATTCTTTGCACCATTAACGCTTCTCCCCTGCTACGCCATTCATGACTTCATTGGCTGCCACGCAACGTTGTGGCAGTCTGATCACGAAGGTCGTGCCGGCTACAGGGTTATTAACGGCCCAAATCTTGCCACCATGAGCACTCATAATTTCACGACATATGGCGAGCCCAAGCCCAGTTCCACCTGAATCAGGGCGGTTCTTGGAGCTTTGTACATATTTATCGAAAATCGCTTCAAGCTCAGATGCCGGGATGCCGGCACCCTCGTCCTCAACTTCGATTTGCATCGCCTGCACTTCTGCATGCACCCACTCGGCCCGCAGGCGCACCGCAATTTGCCCACCCACTGGGCTAAATTTAATGGCATTTGATAGTAAGTTGCGCAGCACTTGCGCCATACGGAAGGCATCGGCTTGCACTTGAGACTGCGTGGTTTGCACCTCAAAAGTCAGTTCGATCTGTTTTTTCTCAGCCAAGCCTTCAAACTCGGCCATCGTGTCTTGCACCAATTTGCGGATATCAAATTGCGTGAACTGCACCGTCATGCGCCCCGCTTCTAGTTTGGCGAGATCGAGTAGATCATTCACCATGGCCAGCAAACGCTCGCCGCTGGTTTGAATACGTTCAAAATAGGTGCGCGACTTTTCGGGTGTCGCAGTAACTTTGGTCGCGCCAATTTGCGCAAAGCTCAAAATGGCGTGCAACGGTGAGCGCAGTTCATGCGACATATTGGCAAAGAACGCTGACTTCGCTTCATTCGCTTCTTCGGCCTGCTGCTTTGCCAATTCAAGTGCATGCGTGCGACTCTCGACTAGCTCATGTAAATGGTCGCGATGCATCGCCAATTCCTGCTCGGCCTTTTTGCGTTCTGACACATCCACCACGGTTGCTATAAGCAGGCGCTCATTGCCGTCATCAAATACGGTTCCAGCAATCATGGCATCGAAGCGGCGCCCATTCTTGCAACGCATACGCGCTTCAAGCACCACACGCGGCTCTTGCAGCAACAAACCCACCATACGCTTGCGCTCTTGCTCGCTATCCCACACGGTCTGCGACGACATGCTGCCAATCAGCTCGTCACGTTGATATCCAAATTGCTGTAAGTACGATTCACTAACACGCACAAAGCAGCCATCCGCCAAGCGGGTAAGTGACACCGGATAAGGAATCATGTCGAACAACCGTGTCATGTAATCTTCTGCATGAATAGCTCGCTCTAACGCACTACACACATCGCTGATGTCATGCATCACCAAGGTAAGCTTGGCGCTACCATGCGTGTTCCATTGCGATTGACATCTCACCGAGATATGACGCACACCGCCTGCTGCATCACGCAGACGACATGTGACATCGACCGGTCGCCCTTGCTCTTGGCGGCACACATGCAGCGTTTGTTCCAAGAGCGCCCGATCCGTTTCATGCACACAGCGCAAAAACTCATCCAAGCTTTGTGGTAGGTCGGCTTGTTGCCCGCCGAGAATTTTTGAGGCTTCAGGCGACCACGCCAACAAACCGCTGCGACCGAATGTTTCGCAACACGCGATGCGTCCCACCATTTCCATGGTACGCAAACGCTGCTCATTTTCGAGCAAGGCATTCTCAACGCGTTTTCGCTGCGTAATGTCACGTAGGATGACTAAGCACCCACCGCTCGGAATGCTATGGATGCGCGCCTCTAGATGGTCTGAGTCGGATTCGTCATCTACTTGAAACTCGATCGAATCCACGCTTGCGTTTGTGCTTGAAGCACTATGACCCAGCGACTGATGAATAGCTTTAGCCAATGCCTGCGGCACGGCCAGATCAATCGACGAGCCCAAAATATCAGGACTAATGCCGGTGAAATCACTGTCCGGTGGTGCCTGAAAATCTATCACGACACCATACCGTGAGACTTCCAGCATTACATCTGGGATCGCCATGAGAATCGATTCAATCCGCGTATATGCGGCTTGCAACTCAGCGCTAGAGACTAGTTCGGCAGACAAATCATCAACCACCAGCAATATCGAACAATCGCCCTCGCCATTTTGGATCGCATGCCCACTCACTTTCACTTGCCGTCGCACACCAGCCGAGGTACGCAAGGTTTCTTCAATTGGCAACAAGACAAAACTTGCGCCTTGCCGCTCTACTTGCGTGCGCACATGTTCAATAAAATCATGTGAGAACAATTGTCCGCAGTCTTGAACAGGATCAGCCCCCAATTGAATAAGCTCAGCGAAAGCCGAGTTGTAATCTAGCAAAGCACCACGTGGCGAACACAAGGCCACAGCACACTTTGCGTCTGCCAAGGTAGCGGAAAGCTGTGTTGCAGAAGGCCCTTCAGGCAGCTGTTTCACAAGCGGCTTCTCTCCACTAGGATCAGCACGTTGATCTTCGCGACCAAGACGGCGCAATGTACCGCTCGCACGCAACCCCCCCATACCGGCAGCCTGGCCAATTTGGCCGATAACTTGTAACCATAGTTCGCCACCTTGGAACGAAACGAAGCGCACCACAAACTCAAAGCGCACGACGTTGTAACGAGCGTTTTCTACGCCGCACTCGCGCAACTTTTGAACAAAATCTTTTCTGCTGGCCACATCCATGCGACGCAGCACATGGCGAACAGGAACCCGAACGCCCCCACCTGACAAACCCAAAATCTCTGCGGCGGCGGCAGATAACAAAATGTCGGGATAACCGTATTGATATTCCCAAATAGCCGCTGCCTGTCCTTCGGTAGGATGGTTCGCAGCCTGCGCATTCATTTCAGTGTCATCTCGTTTCGGCGTGCGCCCATCATTAGCAAAGGCATGGCTCCGCCTAGCTCGTCGTACCAAGTACCAACAAGCTATCGCGACTAAGAGCGAGAGCACTACATAAATCACGACAACACCTGCCTTGTCTGTTTTACATACAGCACATGGACGCATCCCTAGCAAGCAAGGCTTTTCTGTGCGCAGTTCTTAGCGTCACCCAATTCATTAACAGTAATATGACGTGCCAATCAACCGTGTTGGTTAGCATTGTGTTCCGCACAAACTTACAGGCGGGTGACGATCTGACGGTATCTACGTCCTACAAGCAGGCTCGCTTTAGTCAGATAGCATGGGATTACCCCGAACGGCAGACGGGGATTAGGCAGGTATCTGGCGTATTAAAATCAATGCACTGGCGTGGTTACATCAGCGATCGGATGAGCGCACTGTATTGATTGCATGCGCAGCCATTGCAGCTTGCACATGTTCATTTAACCCAACAGTTTCAGCCTGAGTGATCAGCACACTGGGATATGCTGCACGCAAAGCCTCGATCTCCTTTGGCAAATCGTGCTTTAGATGCCCTCCTTGCGCAATGAACATGGGGACGACAACCACTGAAGTGACTAACTGCGCAACGAGATGACCTACAGCCTCAGCCAACGACGGTGACATAAACTCAAGGAACGCCACCTCAACCAAGACATCGGGCGCCTCTACCTTCAATTTGGCACACACAGCATGAATCGGTGTGGCCCACTCTGGGTCACGCGCACCATGCGCAAATAATATGACCGCTTTTTTCATCCCAAGCACCGAAACGCGATAATTGCCACCAAGGTGGGCAAACAAGCTGCCATAAAGAGTTTGCCCGGATGGATGCTCTCATTGGCAAAATGGCCTTTGAGCAATGAAAAACCGGCCGGGTTCGGCGCATTGGCAATGACCGTCAACCCACCGCCGGTGACTGCACCCGCCACGAGGGCGTATTTGAAAGATTCATCCACACCCTCAACCAATGATCCGAGATAAGTGAGCGCAGCATTATCTGTCACTGCTGTCAGAGCCGTTGCGCCGTAATACAACACAGTGGAATCGAGTGAGGCGATCAGCGACTGTAGCCACCACTGCTGCATTCCACCCAAAGTAATCAAACCCGCCAGGAAGAACCCCACTAACATGCCTTCTTTGAGCAAAAGTCGCTGCTGATATTGCGGATAAGCCTGCACGATGCCCAAAAACAACATAAAAATCCCCATAAATACAGCAGGATGATGCGCAGCCATCACAACTGCACTCAATAGAAGCAAGTGGATGAGAGACACTAGCCACGGCACTTCACGCTGGCCCTGGTCGTGGCGATATGACAATTTACCCAGGCGGCTACGGAACAGGATGCAAAACATACTTGCATTGAAAAGGACGGCTAACGCAGCTTTCCAGCCAAAGTGCTGCATCATATAAGCCGTATCCCACCCCCACTTGCCCGCAACCATTAAGACCGGGGGAGCCGCATAGGGTGTCAGCACACCGCCGATCGAAATATTGACGAATAAAACGCCCACCAAGCCATATCGAAAACTCTCAGGCAGTGGTTGTTTGAGCACTTTTTCATGCAGCATCAGCGCGGCCAATGTCATCGCGGCCGGCTCAGTAATGAACGAACCTAACAACGGTACGATCGCCAACACCACCCAGCAATAAGCCAGTGCAGGCGACATTGGCATGCGCTTAACAAGGCCTGCCACCAATGCACGCACTACGGCCAATATAGGTTGACTAGCCGCCAACACCATAATCACAAAAACAAACAGGGGCTCAGTGAAGTTACGGCTCTCAAGATAATGAACGGCTTCGCCCGTACCGGCATAGAGCGCGATCACTGCCAGCAGGATCATTGCCCAAAAGCCAAATACCACCTCTACTTCGGACAACAACAACCAAATGCCGGCATGGTGGGTTTGCCGCTGCGCAAGTTTTGCAAATTGGCTAGCAAAAAAAGTATGAACAACAGCCACAGCAAAAATAATTGCGGCCCACAACTCAATCTGTGCAGTAATCACTAAATATTTGCCCCATGCATTCCATCGAACAGGCTAAGAAAATCTGACTCAAATTATAAGGGTTCAGCCTTTGGGCTAGGGTACAGCCAGATTAGAAGCGACATATAATCGCGAAACCTCATACATTCCTGCAATTACTCTCGATAAAATATTCATATGAACCTGACAGGGTAATTACCAGCGCAATTTTCAGAATAAAAATATATCCATATATTTCTGGTATTTACACAACCATAGCTCTAGAATAGTGGAGTTAGAATGACGTTGTACTTTTACCGATCCAGCTAATTCGACCGGATTAATCTAATACTATCCCTTATACAACAAAGACAGGGATTAACTAGATTCAAAGGAAGGGGTGATGAAAATATTGGTTGCAGACGATCATGCGTTGATACGTGATGGCCTAACCAGCGTGTTAAAGGCGTTTGGTGCCGATATCGAAATCGTGCAAGCTGCAAGTGGTGTTGGCGTCGAGTCGGCTTTAAGTAAAAATCCCGACATTGATCTTCTCATACTCGACCTGATACTTCCCGACTGCCACGGCCTGGAACTACTCGACAACATCACCCCCCAATACCCTGCCTTACCTGTCGTGATTCTGTCAGCTGAATACGATGCCGAAACCGTCACACGAGCAATTCAATCTGGCGCCTCGGGCTTTGTACCTAAAACCGCCATTAACGATGTACTCGTATCGGCACTACGTTTAGTACTTTCCGGCGGAGTTTACTTACCGCCAGAGGCCCTCGGCGGCAATCTCACGCTACATCGCGGCACATCAAAACCTGTTTCAGCCCAAACCCTAGGCCTTACTGAACGTCAAACCCAAGTATTGCACCTCTTATTGGAAGGCAAATCCAATAAGCATATTTGCAGACAGCTTGGCTTGGCTGAAGCTACGGTGAAGGTTCATGTGCGCGCGATCTTGCGTGCGCTCAACGCCCGCTCACGCACCGAGGCAGTTGTGGCTGCAAACCGTTTGGGCATTCGTGCACAAACACCGACTTTACAAGCAGTCAATAGCTGACGCACACAGAGTACGCCAGCCCTAGCTGCCGCGTAACAGATTGCGAACCAAGGCGCGCAACTGCGCAGGCTTCAAGGGCTTGTGTACGAG
>SBBQ01000023.1 GCA_005239635.1 Uliginosibacterium gangwonense | reverse complement strand
GGTTTGCACTTCCACGATATCGAATTGCTGCTCACCGTGCTGCACCGCTTGCGCGATCACGGCAACACCGTGGTGGTGATCGAACACAATCTGGATGTGATTAAAACCGCAGACTGGATTGTCGACCTCGGCCCAGAAGGTGGCCAAGGTGGTGGCCAAATCTTAGCTAATGGCACACCAGAACAAGTCGCCAGTATTAAGGGCAGCCACACTGGTTACTATTTGGCAAAAATGCTTGCGCCAAACAAAGTCGCGGCGACTACAGTGCCGACACCAGCCAGCGCACCGGCCAGCGCACCGGCCAAGGCCGCGGCGCGTAAGCGCAAGGCATGAGGGTTGTTTTGATTGCGTGGTGCGCAATATGCTGCGTACCACGCGTGTTTCACATAAACTGCGCGCATGCGCTACCACGACCTTCGCGACTTTATCGCCCAGCTTGAACAAGCGGGCGAACTCAAACGGGTTTCACCCGAAATCGACCCGCGTCTAGAAATGACGGAAATCTGCGACCGCGTTTTGCGGGCAGGTGGGCCGGCCATTTTGTTCGAGCATCCCAAAGGCCACACCATGCCGGTGCTGGGTAATTTGTTTGGCACGCCCGAACGTGTGGCCATGGGCATGGGCCAGTCGGGTGACGATTGGCAAAACAAGTTACGCGAGGTGGGGCGCACGCTGGCCGCACTCAAAGAGCCGGAGCCACCCAAGGGCTTGCGCGACGCCTGGGATAAATTGCCGCTGCTCAAACAGGTGCTCACCATGGCGCCCAAGGTGCTGTTGCATGGTGCTTGCCAAGAGGTGGTGTGGGAAGGCGACGAGGTGGATTTGGCAAAGCTGCCGATTCAAACCTGTTGGCCGGGTGATGTGGCTCCGCTCATTACGTGGGGGCTTACCGTTACGCGTGGGCCCAACAAAAAACGCCAAAACCTCGGCATTTACCGACAACAAGTGTTGGGTCGTAACAAAGTCATTATGCGTTGGTTGGCGCATCGTGGTGGCGCATTAGATTTTCGTGATCATTGCCTACAAAATCCGGGGCAGCCGTTTCCGGTGGCGGTGGTGTTGGGCTGCGACCCTGCCACCATTTTGGGCGCGGTGACGCCGGTGCCCGATTCACTGTCTGAGTACCAATTCGCGGGTTTGTTACGCGGCGCAAAAACAGAACTGGTGAAATGCTTGGGCTCCGATTTGCAAGTGCCGGCCTCTGCGGAAATTGTGTTGGAAGGCGTGATACATCCGGGCGAGATGGCCACCGAAGGGCCATATGGCGACCACACCGGTTACTACAACGAGCAGGCTGAGTTTCCGGTGTTCACCATTGAGCGCATCACCATGCGCAAAAATCCGATTTATCACAGCACCTACACCGGCAAGCCGCCAGATGAGCCGGCGATGCTCGGCGTCGCGTTGAACGAAGTGTTTGTGCCGCTGCTGCAAAAACAATTTCCAGAAATTACCGATTTTTATTTGCCGCCCGAAGGTTGCTCATATCGCATGGCGGTGGTGAGCATGAAAAAGCAGTACCCCGGCCACGCCAAGCGTGTGATGTTTGGGGTGTGGAGTTTCTTGCGGCAATTTATGTACACCAAATTCATCATCGTGGTGGACGACGATGTGAATACGCGTGACTGGAAAGAAGTGATCTGGGCACTCACTACGCGCGTAGATGCAACGCGTGACACTGTGCTGGTGGATAACACGCCGATTGATTACCTCGACTTTGCATCACCTGTGGCAGGCTTGGGGAGCAAGATGGGCATTGATGCCACCAACAAGTGGCCGGGTGAGACGGACCGCGAATGGGGCCGCACGATTGTGATGGATGAAGCCGTGAAGCAGCGTGTGGATGCGCTGTGGCAACAACTAGGGTTGTGATGCGGTTTGGGTTGTAACCTGATATCGCACCGCGCAGCACCGCTACGTTGAGCACCACAACCCTACAACGCTACAACGATGTAACGCGATAACGCTACTTCGCGCCGATGTGCAAGATTTTGCCAATCGGCACGAGGGGGTGGTGCATAGCGTGATGTGGCGAGCGCGAAGAAATAAAGCGTGAAGTAAAAAGCGCGGTATAAAAAGCCGATGTAACTATAGATCGGGTGAGAATGTTTAAGGCTGCTCATCAATCCAGCGCAACAACACGTCTTGCACCGGATGGCAGTGTTCCGCATTGGCGTGATTCACTATAAACGACACGCCCCACATTCGGCCCTTGCGGTCGAGCACATACCCCCCCAAAGCTGATACGCCATCTAAGGTGCCGCCTTTCAAGTGTGCGCGACCACGCACAGCAGGCGCGCCATCGCGCGAACGGAAAGTACCGTCCGTGCCGTACACCGGCAGCGACGACAAATACTCGGGCATCAGCGGGTTTTTCCATGCATCGCGCAACAACGCTTGCATGCCGTTAGCGGTCCATATTTCGCGGCGCGATAAGCCAGAGCCGTTTTCCAGTGCAACTTCTTCTTTTGCCAATCCACGGCGTTGCAGCCATTCACGAATCGCGGTTATGCCATCTTGCTCACTCACGCCCTGTGGTTTGCGTGTGGTGCCAAGCGTAAGCAATAGTTGGCGCGCCATCACGTTATTGCTCCACTTATTAATGTCGCGAATGGTTTGCGCCAGCGGTGGCGATTCATTCCACGACAACAACTCAGCTTCGCTGGGCGTGTTGCCGCTGCGCACGGTGCCGCTAAAACTGCCGCCTTGGCCTTCCCATAGATTGGCAAACACGCCGGCCACAAACTGATCGTGATCTAGCACCGACAGGCTCCAGCCTTTTTCGCCGCAGGTGACAGGGAAGCTGCCTTCCAACACCAGCCTCGCAGGCTTGCTGCTGCCATCAATGCGCTGCGATACGCGGTCGCGCCATGCGCCGCAGGGGCCGTCTACTAATTGCAGGCGGTTATCGAGTTGCATATTGGTGGGTTCGGGCTGGCTCCAAATCACCACGCGCCGATTAATCGCGTCTGGCGTGATGCGTAATTGCAGCGCCTTCCAAGACAGCATGAGGGCATCCGGGCCCACGTTATAGGCACGGATCGGTTTGCCATCAAAAGCCGATGGGTCAAAGGCGGCGGGGCTAAACAAGCTGTGGTCGAGCACGATGTCGCCACGAATGTCGCGAATGCCCCGTGCGCGTAGTTGGCGCAGCATGAGCCAAAACGCTTCTTGCGTTAATTGCGGGTCGCCGCCCCCTTTTATATAGAGCGTGCCCTTATATACCCCGTTGGCGTGGCTGCCCACCCCGCGAATCTCTGTGCGCCAGGTATAGGCCGGGCCCAGTAAATCCAGTGCCGCGTAGGTGGTGAGCAATTTAATGGTTGAGGCCGGCAGCATGGGTTGGCTGGCCCGAAAACTAAGTGCCGGTTGCGCTTGGTCGAGCCTTTGCACACTCATCGCCACCGCGCCTTGCGGGATGTGAGCAGCGCTTAATGCGCTACTAATCGAAGGGGGTAGGGTCGGGTGTAGCGTGGTTTGTGCTTCCGAATGAACTGAAAGTGTTAGACCGGCAAGCACGCTGCCGAATAGCTGAAAGCCCCTTCTGATGAGGGTTTTGGTGGTTTTGGCAGCGGGGGTGATAGTCATGGTGGCAGCGAGGTGTGTGATTTATTTACGGTTTTTTTTGCCACAAAGTGGTTTGAGGCCTAAAGGAATGTCGTACGCGGTCGTTAGCCCAACCATGACAGTTATGTCTAGCAGAACAAAGAGGTAATTAACGTTCAATTCGACGTTTGATCCTCAGCGGGATGCAGCCGAACCGAACCGATTGTGGTTGCAGGACGGCTGAACAAAAGCCTCTGTAACCATTATTTTAGGAGAAGACACATGGCTCTTACTATTGCAACTAATCAACTTTCACTCTCTGCACAACGTAATGTCAGCGTTAACCAAAATGCGCTGCAAACTTCAGTTGAGCGCCTGTCCTCTGGCCTGCGCATTAACAGTGCTGCCGACGACGCTGCTGGCTTGGCCATCGCAGAACGTATTCGTACCCAAGTTAAAGGCATGAGCGTTGCGATTCGTAACGCTAACGACGCCATCTCTCTGATGCAAGTTGCAGACGGTACCGCCCAACAGATCGGCGACAACCTGCAACGTATGCGTGAGCTGGCCGTGCAAGCAGCCAACGGCACCTACAACTCAGGCGACCGCGGCAAGCTGGAAGACGAATTCTTTGCGCTGGGCAGCGAAGTGAGCCGTCTGGCTCGCGCCACCAAGTTTGCCAACGTGAGCTTGTTGGATTCAAACGCGGCAACCTTCACCTTCCAGGTTGGCGCCGGCACCACCTCCGACAACCAGATCACCGTATCAACGGTTGACGTACAAGCTTCTACGCTGGCGGTGGATTCCACCAGCGTAGCGCTGCAGTCTTCAACCAATGCTGCCGCTCTGTCAGCCATTACCAACCTGGACTGCGCGATCAACACGCTGACCACCAACCGTTCCAAGTTCGGTGCTGCGCTGAACCGCTCTTCAGCTGTGATCTCTTCTCTGCAAATCGCAGTAGAAAAGCAAGCCGCTGCTCGTGGTCGCATCATGGATGCCGACTTCGCCGCAGAAACCGCCAACCTGACCCGTGCTCAGATTCTGCAACAAGCAGGTACGGCGATGCTGGCACAAGCC
>SBBQ01000024.1 GCA_005239635.1 Uliginosibacterium gangwonense | reverse complement strand
GCTGAATGAAGCACGACCGATTCGTGCGCTCGATTTTTCGAAAGAAGAAAAAGCCAGTCTGCGTCAATTCTGCTTTATTACCGCTAAGCCGGTTTTGTATGCCGCTAATGTGGATGAGGCCAGCCTCAAGTCTGGTAACGAACTGCTTGATCGCGTTAAGGCCCACGCTAAGGCAGAAGGCGCACCCGTCGTTGAGTTTTGTGCTGCGATGGAAGCCGAAATTGCCGATTTGGATGATGAAGACAAAGCCATGTTTTTGGCCGATGCCGGTTTAGAAGAGCCGGGTTTGGATCGGCTCATTCGCGCAGGCTACACGCTGCTGGGTTTGCAAACTTACTTCACCGCTGGCGAAAAAGAAGTGCGCGCCTGGACGATTCATGTGGGTGATACAGCGCCACAAGCGGCTGGCGTAATTCACACTGATTTTGAACGCGGCTTTATTCGCGCACAGACGATTGCCTTTGATGACTACATTACCTGCAAAGGCGAAACGGGCGCGAAGGAAGCGGGCAAGATGCGCGCGGAAGGAAAAGAATATGTTGTGCATGACGGCGATGTAATGAACTTCCTGTTCAATGTCTGATCTGATCAGCGTCAGGAAAAATATACCAAGCCGTCATGCCAAGAAAGAATAAGAAATCTGCTGCGTGGCCTAGGTCAGAAAGCACATACCGCTATTGGGCCCTACTCATTTTGAGCGCTGTTTTTATTGGCGTGAATGAGGTTCTGCGATTCATTCTGATGTGGCGTAGTTGGCCGGCCAAGCATCCGGATTGGTTGCAACTATCTGAGGTGCTGGGCATTGGTTTGCTCAACGACCTAGTGTCAGCGCTATTCTTGATGGCGGCACTGCTATGGTGCTCCGTACTCTTTTCAGACTCTACGAGGGGCCGACGCCTCTTTACCATTACGTGGTTTGTTTTGTTGCCGCTGATATTGTTTGGCATATTGTTTATCGCCACAGCGGAAGTTTTTTTCTGGAATGAGTTCTCTGCCCGCTTTAATTTCATCGCGGTTGACTACCTAGTCTATACGCGCGAAGTCTTCGGCAATATCAAACAGTCTTACCCGCTAACGACAATTCTGTCGGTTATAGGGGGGTCAGCAATGGCGGGTTGTTTCGTCATTCATCGATTTGCAAAGAAGCATGCAGAAGGTCTGGCGGGCCCATGGTGGGTTCGCATAGCCGTTGCATTGAGCGTTTCTGTTTTCGCGCTGGGTGCGCAGCAATTTACTGCTGCAACGGCAGACCTGTTGGGCGACGTACAAGCGCGCGAATTGGCGGGAAATGGTTACCGAGAATTTGTGTATGCATTTCGTAGCAACAATCTAGATTATTTCCGGTTCTACAAAACTGAAGCTCCAGACGTTGTGAAGAAAATGGTGCGCGAAGAGTTCGCGGAAGCACAGTCTTCAGCAGTGTTTGTTGAAGGCAGTGAGCATCCGCTGGAGCGCCAAATCAAAATCCCGGGTCCTGCGCGACGAATGAATGTCGTGATGGTGTCGATCGAGAGCCTCGGCGCCGACTATGTTGGTGTGCTGGGTGGCAAGCCTGGCCTCACGCCAAATCTAGATGAATTGGCAAAGCAAGGTATGTTGTTCCGTCAGTTGTATGCCACAGGTTTGCGCACCGTGCGTGGTTTAGAGGCGCTTACGCTCTCTGTGCCCCCTACGCCAGGCCATGCAGTCCCTATGCGGCCCGACCACGCTGGATTTCAAACGCTTGGAGGGGTGTTGAAAGAACAGGGCTACCAGTCTTTGTATCTATACGGTGGTTATAGCCAGTTCGATAACATGCAAAGTTTCTTTGGTGACAATGGCTATACCGTGGTTGATCGCACTGCGATTAAACCAGAGCAAATAACCCATGAAACGATTTGGGGAGTGGCTGACGAAGACTTGTTTGGTTTAGCAGTGCGCGAGTTGGATGCACGTACCGAACAAGGGCCGGTATTCGCGCACATCATGACCACCAGCAATCATCGTCCCTTCACTTACCCTAATGGCCGTATCGACATTCCATCCGGCAGTGGGCGTGATGGTGCGGTGAAATATACCGACTACGCGATTGGCAAATTTGTGCAAGAGGCACGCAAGCACAAATGGTTTAGCAATACGCTCTTTGTGTTTGTGGCGGATCACACTTCAAACGGCCGTGGCCATACCGATCTGCCACCTGAGAATTACCGTATTCCGCTGATTATTTACGCGCCAGCATTACTTGAACAGCAGAACGTCGATCAAGTCGCATCGCAGATTGATGTTGCACCGACGATATTGGGCTTGCTGAATGCCTCATATACCAGCCAGTTTTTTGGTCAGGATATTCTGACTGAAGGCGTACATCATCAGCGCGCCTTCATGGCAAATTATCTAACCGTGGGCTATATGGAGGACGGGCTGATCGTTGAGCTTGGACCGAAGTCTCACGTGGTCGTGCGTCGTCAACAAGACGGACACATCGTGCCCAATGATGATCCTCGTGCCAGCGAGGTGATTGAAGAAGCTGTCTCGTATTATCAGATGGCTAGCGCGATTCTGAGCCGTCGTGATTTGGCGGGCAAGACGCGTGTGGTTACGTCACCACCCGCCACGCATTAATGTGTTACATGCGTCGCAAGATGACCCATTAACTTTGGTTGTCTTGCTTGGCGATTTCTGCGCGCACGTCGTCCATGTTCACTGCGCGAAGTTGCTCAATCAAACTTTCTAAAGCTGAGGCTGGTAGCGCCCCTGCTTGCTGAAACAAAATCACGCCATCACGAATTGCCATTAGCGTCGGAATAGAGCGAATGGCAAATGAGCCGGCTAAGTCTTGCTGTGCTTCAGTATCAACTTTGCCAAATACAATGTCTGGGTGTTTGTCAGAAACTGCTTCAAAGGTTGGCGCGAATGCTTTGCACGGGCCGCACCATTCCGCCCAAAAATCGACAATCACAAATGGGCTGTTGTCGATTGTGGTGTTAAAGTTTTCAGCAGTGAGCTCTAAGGTAGCCATGTCATCACCTAGGTCGTTAAAGCGCGATAAATTGTGATCAGTGGCGGTCTGCGTGACAGGGCCTCGCAATGATCAAATCGCCGCGTTGTCAATTGAGCTTAGTCTACCTGAATCGCGCGGAGACAACGCCCGAACTCAATGAAATTCCTTTGCCAAAAACATTGCCACACAACATGGACCACATTACAGAGATGCCGGTAACGCCTTACTGTGGCCGCTTTGCGCCCAGTCCAACGGGGCCATTGCATGCCGGTTCGCTTGTTGCGGCATTGGCAAGTTGGTTAGATGCGCGAGCAAATGGTGGACGGTGGTTTTTGCGGATTGAAGATGTGGACGTGCCGCGCAGTGTGCCCGGCGCGGCGGATCAAATTCGTCGGCAACTTTTAGCCTGTGGTTTGGAGTGGGATGATGAAGTGCCTGCTCAACGCGTGCGCACGCAACATTACCAGGCAGCACTCGAAACGCTGTTGGATCGACAACGAGCCTACGCTTGCGCCTGTACGCGCAAGCAGCTAGAAGGGCAGCCACTCGCAAGCGATGGTGCTAGGCGATATCCGGGCACCTGCCGTGAAGGTTTGCCAGCAGGCATAGAAGGTCGTGCTATTCGATTTAAGGTGCAAGCAGGTGAGGTGTGTTTTGATGACCGCTGGCTGGGCACGCAATGTTTAGATGTGTCGCAAGACTGTGGTGATTTTGTTCTGTTGCGTGCAGATGGCTGGTTTGCCTATCAGCTTGCGGTTGTGGTCGATGATGCTGAGCAAGGGGTGACACATGTGGTGCGTGGTCGCGATCTACTCACTTCTACGCCACGACAAATTCAACTCTTGCAGGCATTGAGCTATATCGTGCCAAGCTACATGCACGTGCCTTTGGTGCTAAATGCGGCGGGCGAGAAATTGTCAAAGCAAACTCAAGCGCCAGCACTTGTTCCTGAGCAGGCATCAAAAGATATTTATGCGGCAATGAAGACACTGCAATTGCCAATGGCAGATGATCTTGAGCGCTGGCCTGTCGCTGAACAATTGGGGTGGGCAATACAGCATTGGCCGCATCGTGCATGAATGTCGGCTTGTTAAATACGGTTTGCATACCCCGCCAAGCCCATTGCCAATCGAACCAAACCGCGAGCTAAGCCCGTAGCCAATCGATGAGGCCATGCACGTTTTCGCCATTGCTTAGGCTTCATCTCAACCGCACACTGCAATGCGTTTTCGAGTGTGGAAGTGAGCTCACGGTTAAATTCAATATCATCAACAACGAGATTAGCTTCTCGCGCCAAGAGCAAGCTAAACGGATCAATGTTGCTACTGCCCACCGTGGACCAGTGGTTGTCTACTACGCCGACTTTAGCGTGAAGATATCCGGGTTGGTATTCGTAAATTTGAATGCCTTCGCGCAACAACTCATCGTAAAGAGATTGCGTTGCGTAATGCAAAAGCGCGTATTCAAGTCGCCCTTGTAAGAGCAGGCGCACTTGCACGCCGCGGCGCGCAGCATCGCGCAAGGCACGGCGGAAGCGTCTGCCCGGTAAAAAATAGGCATTGGCCAGCAGGATGCTGCTTTGTGCATGCGCGATCGCGTGTAGGTAGCTCGCCTCGATCGTACGGCGATGACGAATGTTGTCGCGCAGAGCTAGCATGGCCGCAACAGGCCCCACGCGATCATGCTCGATCTTAATCGGCCGTAATGCAAATTTGTTGTGCTTGAATTGCGCCCAGCTCACGGTCTCCCACAGCTTGGCCATGGAAGTGTGAATCGACTTGATGAGGGGGCCTCGAATGTGCGCTGCGTAGTCGAATCGAGGTTGTAACGGTTCATCGCCGATGGTTGTTGATTCCATGGCTTCATGCAGATCATCAATAATATTGATGCCGCCGACAAATGCGAGACGGCCATCAAAGCAAGACAGTTTTCGATGTAGTCGTCGTAATCGACTGCGACTAAACGAAAAGCCGCGTAGCTCAGGACGATAAACTAGAAAATTGACGCCGCTCGCGGCAAAAGGAGGGCGCAATTGCGATAGCCACTCTCGACTGCCAAACCCGTCGACCATGACGTGTACTCGAACACCACGGCGTGCTGCATCACAGAGTAGATTGGCAATAAACTGGCCCGTCTGGTCGTCGGCAAAGATGTAGGTCTCAAGCAGTATTTCGTGCTCGGCTTGTTCAATGGCTTGCGCTAATGCAGCGAAATATTCGCGGCCACTTTTGAGCAAAGTCAGTTGATGGCCGGTGATGAAATTCATGGTTGACGTGAGAGGCGCAGGTCAGTGCACAATGCGGCGTGATCGGAGAGGCGTGACCATGCGCCACCGTGATGAACAGAGGTCTGTTCAATTTCAAAGCCTCGTACAAATATTCGATCAAGCGAAATGATTGGCAAAATCGAAGGGAAGCTTCGTGCTGACGTACCTGTGGCGCGGGTAAACACTTCATGCATACCGAGCGATTGTTCGAGTTGATGATTGAGTTGATTGCGCCAGTCATTAAAGTCGCCAGCAATAATCAGTGGTGCATCAGGTGGCACATGTGCAGCAACATGGTCAATGAGTTGTGTGAGCTGTTGCCTGCGCCAACGATGTGTGAGCCCAAAGTGCACACACAGCGCATGCACGGTTGGTGCATCTGCGTGTAAGTGCATTTCACAGTGAAGAATGCCGCGTTGTTCTAGGCGGTGCTGCGAGATATCGCGCGATTGTGTGGCGGTAATGTTGAAGCGCGACAAGATTGCGTTGCCGTGGTGTCCGTGCGGATACACCGCGTTGCAACCATATCGGCATTGCCAATGGTCACCCGCAAGATATTCGTGTTGAGCTTGTGCCGGCCAGTCTTCATGCCGTTGTGCATGCACTGCATGCTCGCCCTGAACTTCTTGCAGAAATACGAGGTCCGCGTTAAGCGAACGCAACTGGTCGCGCACTTCGTGCACGGTCACGCGACGGTTGAGGGGCGAGAAACCCTTGTGGATGTTGTAGGTGACGACCCTCAATTGCATGCTGCGTCAACCTGTGAATGCAGTCGATTAAGAAACATCCAGCATGCGATTAAGCGCGAGTCGCGCCAACTCAGCTTCGTGCGGCGGCACGCTAATACGATTAACCACTTTGCCTTCGACAAGGTTTTCCAAACACCACGCCAAATGTTGCGGGTCGATGCGTTGCATGGTTGAGCACATACACACCATGGGCGACATGAATTCAACCACTTTGCCTTCATGCTTCACTTCTTCAGCGAGTCGGCTCACTAAGTTGAGCTCCGTGCCCACCAACCAACGCGTGTTGGGTGGTGCAGCTTTCACAGTTTTCAGAATCGTTTCGGTTGATCCAACGTGGTCAGACTGTCGGCAAACTTCAAAGGGCGCTTCCGGATGTGAAATGACAAAGCCGTCCGGATGTTCTGTGCGCCAGCGCATGATGTGGCCAGGTTGGAACATTTGGTGAACCGAGCAGTGGCCCTTCCACAGCAAGATGCGGGCAGTGCGGATTTGTTCGACGGTGAGTCCGCCCATTTCCTGGTCTGGATCCCACACCACCATTTGCTCGAGCGGGATGTCCATCTTGTAGCCGCTCCAGCGACCCAAGTGTTGGTCTGGGAAAAACAAAACTTTCTCGCGCTGCGCAAAACTCCACTCAAGAATTTTGGGTGCATTACTTGATGTGCAAACAATGCCGCCATGCTCACCGCAAAACGCTTTGAGGTCGGCGGCTGAGTTAATGTACGTTACCGGCGTAATCAATTCATCGGGTTTGCCCAACACCTGTGTGAGCTCGCGCCAGCAGCGTTCAACTTTTGCCAAATTCGCCATGTCAGCCATCGAGCAGCCGGCCGCTAAGTCGGGCAGGATGGAAATTTGACCGGGCTTGCACAAAATGTCTGCAACTTCAGCCATGAAGTGCACGCCACAAAAAACGATGTATTCCGCATCCGTTTGCGAGGCTAGGCGTGAGAGTTTGAGCGAGTCACCCGTAATGTCGGCGTGACGATAGATGTCTGAACGCTGATAGTGGTGCGCCAAAATGACGGCGTGTTTGCCCAGTTTTTCGCGCGCTGCAAGAATGCGCTGC
>SBBQ01000071.1 GCA_005239635.1 Uliginosibacterium gangwonense | reverse complement strand
GTGCTTCATTCAGCTGAGCGACAACACGCTCTAATACCGCCACCAAAATCTTGGCATCTTTGTCGCCCGCTTGCGCAGGCTTGCGATAACGTGCGAGCGCTTTGTCAGCCGAACCCAAGTCAGCAAGAGCCAATTCGGTATCAATGGTTTCAATATCCGCGATCGGGTCTACACGGCCAGAAACGTGGATGACGTTGTCGTCATTAAAACAGCGTACAACGTGAACGATGGCGTCGGTTTCGCGAATATTGGCAAGAAACTGATTACCCAAACCTTCACCCTTTGACGCGCCCGCGACTAGACCGGCAATGTCCACAAATTCCACGGTTGCCGGCAACACGCGTTGCGGCTTCACAATTTCGGCCAGCTTGCCTAAACGCGGATCCGGCACTTCCACCACACCGACGTTGGGCTCGATGGTGCAGAACGGATAATTTTCAGCAGCGATGCCGGCTTTGGTCAGTGCGTTAAAGAGCGTGGACTTGCCAACATTTGGCAAACCAACAATTCCGCATTTAAGGCTCATGTGAAATTTCCTTGAACAATAGTTGGCGTGCGATCAGGCTGTCTCGCCCGACGCTTTGCCCACGCCAGGCTTCTGCTCGTTTTTATTCGATGCAGAATTTGGCTTGGGTCGTGAATTAAGTTGTCGCGTGGCTTTTTCCCATTGGCCGGCCAGCATATCGGGCCAGCTTACTAGGGCGCGTGTTACAGACTCATCAATAATGGTCTGCTCATCACGTGGGGGGCGCTGTAAAACGTATTTAGCCACGTCTTGGCTCGGGGGCGTGAGCTGGCGCGGATGACCAATGCCAATTCGCAAACGCCAGAAGTCTTGCGTGCCGAGATGCGCGGCAATGTCTTTAAGACCGTTGTGCCCACCCAAACCGCCGCCAAATTTCAAACGCAATTCGCCCGGTGCAATATCGAGCTCGTCATGCACCACCAAAATTTCGTGGGGTTGAATATGGTGGTAGCGCGCTAAAGCGCCGACCGCTTGGCCGGAACGATTCATAAAGGTTTGTGGCAATAAAATCCACACGCCTGCGCTGCGCACATTGGCAGCTTCGCCATGAAATCGGGCTTCGCGATTAAGAGTTACACCAAGTTGCTGCGCGAGACGCTCACAAAACCAAAACCCGGCATTGTGCCGGGTTTCGGAATAGTCAGGCCCGGGGTTGCCGAGCCCGACCAATAGCTTGGGCGACGCCACAGGTGGCGCAGCGTGCGCCATTGCCAATTACTTCTTGTCGCCAGCTGCGTCAGCAGCTGCAGCCGCGGCGGCAGCTTCGTCAGCCTTAGCAGCGCGGGGCAGCGACACAGCAGCCACAACCGGGTCTTCACCCTTGTGCAGCACCGCTTCAACGCCCTTCGGCAGCTTGAGTTGGCTTACGTGCAGTGAGTTACCCACTGACAGGCCCGCCAAGTCAGCTTCGATAAACTCAGGCAGATCACCCGGCAAACACTTCACGTCCACTTCGTTCATCACGTGTGACACGATACCACCTTGGGTCTTAACGCCCGGGCATGTGTCAGCGTTGATGAAGTGCAGCGGCACTTTCTGGTGAATCGCATGGGCTGCATCGATGCGCTGGAAGTCCAGGTGCATTACGATCTTGCGGAAGGGGTGCATTTGCACATCGCGCAGCAGCACGGTTTCTTTCGCGCCGTCCAAATTCATATTCAGAACGGAAGCGTGGAACGCTTCTTTACGCAGTGCGTGGTACAGATCGTTATGGTCCATTTCAATCATGGTCGGCTCACCGGAACCACCGTAAACGATGCCCGGGATTTTGCCGGCATGGCGCAGGCGGCGGCTCGCACCCGATCCTGTGTCCGTGCGCTTGGACGCAATAAATTCAATTGACATGACAACTCCAGTTTTAAGACCATCCGCGACCAGATGGTCTGGTTTTCCGAACAGGCCCCATGCCTGCCGGTATTACAAGCAATCGATCACTCCATAAAGAGGGAGCTAACCGATTCCTCATTACTAATGCGCAACATAGTTTCGCCCAACAATTCGGCAATTGAAATTTGTCGAATGCGACCGCTCGCTTGCGCTGCCGGTGACAACGGAATCGTGTCCGTCACCACCAGTTCATCCAAATCTGATTCCGACACACGTTGCACTGCTGTGCCAGACAACACGGGGTGGGTACAGTACGCCACCACCTTCTTCGCGCCATGCACTTTAAGTGCCGCAGCAGCTTTACACAGCGTCCCTGCGGTATCCACCATGTCGTCCATGATGATGCAGGTGCGACCCTTTACTTCACCGATGATGTTCATCACCTCAGCCACATTGGCCTTGGGACGACGCTTGTCAATGATGGCGAGATCGCATTCCAACCGCTTTGCCAATGCACGTGCGCGCACAACACCGCCCACATCCGGCGACACCACGGTCACATCCGGGTGCTGCTGCTTCCACACATCGCTCAGCAAAATTGGTGTGGCGTAAATATTGTCGACCGGAATATCAAAGAAGCCCTGAATCTGGTCGGAGTGCAAATCCACCGTCAGAACACGATTTACGCCTGCTGCTTGCAACATATTGGCCACAACCTTGGCCGTAATGGCGACACGCGCACTACGCGGACGACGGTCTTGGCGGGAATAACCAAAATACGGAATCGCTGCCGTAATGCGGCCAGCAGATGCACGCTTGAGCGCATCGACCATAATCAACAATTCCATCAAATTGTCGTTGGTCGGTGCGCACGTTGACTGCAGCACGAACACGTCTCGTCCACGGACGTTTTCCAATAGCTCAACCTGGACTTCGCCGTCAGAGAAACGTCCGACCGAAGCGCGTCCGAGTGAGATATTGAGGCGCTTGACCACATCGGCCGCCAACTTGGGGTTGGCGTTGCCGGTAAACACCATCATGCTTTCGTAGGCCATCGTGCAATCCGTCGCTTATGCCTGTGTGCCTTGCGTACTCGTGCAATTACTGCACAACCACATACGCGTTTGAGAACCGTTTGAAAAACCTGCGTGCAAGCCACACCATTGCAACTTGCCACATCAACCTTGCCCAGAAACGCCACGGCCTTAAGCCAATTTGCAGCATTCCGTCGGCAGAAACAACTCGGGCAGGCCACATGGACCTGCCCGATACGTTTTGGCTGGGGAAGAAGGATTCGAACCTTCGCATGCCGGAATCAAAATCCGGTGCCTTAACCAGCTTGGCGACTCCCCAAAAAAACTTGCTGTAGTCAGCTGCTTGCTACGAGCGGATGAACATCCATCCCCTGCGCCACAAATCCCGAACTACCTGATGGCAATTTTGCCAAGGCAGACGACAACACATTCTGAGCCACTGAGGCCGAGCCACATGCCGCAAACACACACGCCCCAGAACCACTCATACGGGGCGGCGCTAACAGCCCGCTCTCAGAATTAGCCACTTGCGCCAGCACTGCCAGCGCTTCTGCCACTTCAGGGTATCGGCTAACCGCTACCGCCTGCAGGTCGTTACGGCCAAACTCATGCGCCGCTACCAGCCCTGCAAAGTCCGATATTTTGACGCGTGGCGAGTTCCGTGTCAATTCTTCCGCACTAAAAATTACCGGGGTCGGCACCGAAACCGGCGGCACGACCACCGCGTACCAAGCCGGCGGCAAGCTCAACGACTGCAGCGCCTCGCCCACACCCTCAGCAAAAGCACTGCGCCCGCCCACAAACACCGGCACATCTGCCCCCAACTGCAAACCCAAGGCTTGCAATTCGTCATTTGAAAAACCGGTTTGCCAAAGCTGATTCAGTGCCAATAAGACTGTTGCCGCATCAGAGCTGCCACCACCCAAACCGCCGCCCATAGGCAAACGCTTATCTACTTCAATCGTCGCCCCGCCAACCGCCAGCCCCCGAACCTCTGCAGCCTCCGCCAGCAGTCGCGCTGCACGCACACACAAATCTTGTTCTGCCGGAACCCCCGGCACATCATTCACGCGTTGCACCAACCCGTCTTGACGCGGCCCAAAGCGCAGTCGATCCCCACAATCTAGAAAACGAAACACCGTTTGCAGAAGGTGGTAACCGTCGGGCCTGCGACCCACAACATGTAAAAACAAATTGATTTTAGCCGGCGCGGGCAACCAAACACCCCATTGCGCAACAATTGGCTGACTCAACAACTCAGGGGTGATTTGCATGTTCTGCGGCCGCCGCAGGCGGCGTTTCATTAGAAGAATTCAAAGACCATTCATCTACCCGCAAACGCAAGGTCGCTGCAGGGAATCCGGCTTCTGCCGGTGCGATGAGTTGTATAACGCGTGGCAGCGCCTCGTTATGTTCGTCTTGGTACGACAACACATCAACCGTCCACGCTTGCTTTTGCCAATGCACAGCACGGCCAAATGCATCTCGCTGCACAATGGTCGTCGCACCACTTGGGCGGCCCAGCACCCAGTCTTGCATATCGACCAGCGGAAGGGGACGTCCAAACACGTGCTCCGCTAAGGCATCAAGGGTGTCGCGTTCAATGTGGCGGTCACCAGCTGTAAGCCGCGCCCCCTGTGCATCACGCACAAGCGTCGCCATGGTTTGTCCAAACGGCCCAGACAAAACAATTTCATCGCGTATTGCAGAATGCATCCACTGCACCCCTGCTTGCCAGCCATCTTGCCCCTGCTGCACCGCCAAACGACCCTGCAAGTCAAATGCAGAAATGGCGGCACGCGGTAATGAGTGATCCGCACTCGCCGACTCAACCCGCTTTAGAAAAGGAAGATCGGCGCAGCCCGATAACAGCACCGCCGCCGTCAACAAGACAAAATAACGCTGCACCGCGAACCCTGTGCGGTGCGCTTTTAGCTGCAAGAAAGTCACGGCTGGAATCGTTGAATCGTTTTGGTCAGCGCTTCGTTTTCTGGGCTATCGCGCTGCGCGTCGCGCCACGTCTTGAGCGCTTCGTCACGACGCCCCACAGCCCATAATACTTCGCCCAAATGCGCCGCAATTTCTGGGTCTGCGCGCAAATTAAATGCGCGCGTTAATTGCGACAGCGCACCGGCAGTATCACCTTGCTTAAACAACACCCAACCCAAACTATCGATAATAAACGGATCGTCCGGTGTAATTTTGAGCGCTTTTTCAATCAATGTGCGCGCCTCGTCTAGCTTGACGCCGCGCTCAGCAAACGAGTAGCCCAGCGCATTAAAAGCCTGTGCACTATCCGGTCGCAAAATCATGAGTTTGCGCAGATGCCTTTCCATGATTTCAGGCTTGCCCATACGCTCAGCCTGCAGCGCAGTGTCATAGAGCAGGTCAGGGTCTTGCGGGCTGGCTGCGAGTTCTTTTTCAAGTACATCAAACGCACGCGCTGGCTCGCCCGATTCACGCAGCAATTGCGCTTGCGCCATCAACGCTTTGTTACGCAGCGGTGGGCTGGCATTGGCAATCGACTGCAAATGATTAACACCATCATCGAGCTTACCCTGCTGCACTAGAATGGCTGCAATGCGTAGCTGCGCAGGCAAATATCGCTCACCGGCACCAATTTCGCGATACCAAGTGAGTGCCTGGGGCAATTTTTTTTGCTGCTCTTCGATTTGCCCCAGATACAAGAACACTTGGTCACGGTCACGGAATGTCGTGCTGAGCAAACGCTCCAGCAATTCCCGCGCATCGTCGTACTGCTTCAACTCAATCGACAATAAAGCGACTGCGTAAATCACATCCGGATTTTCTGGGTTAGCTCGAAGCACCTTGAGAAACTCTTCGCGTGCTTGGTCGTAACGCCGCTCACTCGTTAGCAGCCGCGCATACTGCAAGCGTGCCTGTGATGCCGCTGGATTGGCCGCCAGAAACTGTTGGAGCGTTTGCAGCGCGCTGGCATTACTGCCTTGCGCTTGTTCAAGTTGCGACTTAAAGAGCGCTACCGACTCCCAGTCACGCTTTAATTGCAGTGCAGCTTGTAATTCATTCAATGCCTGCGGTATACGATTTGCCGCGATGTTGGCCTGAGCGCGGGCAAAGCGTGCTTCCGGCAAATCCAAGTAGGGTGCGCTCAGACGATCAACCAAGGCGGCTTGCGCGCTTCGGTCTGCCCCTCGCGGACCCGCGCTGGCCATACGCGAAATTTGCATGAGCAAGGCCGGGCGACGCACCACATCGCTTGCCAATAGCCTCGTCAAATAAGGCTCAGCTTCGCCAACGCGACCTGCACCCAACAGCGCGCTTGCCAACATCTGATTCGCCTGCTGCGAATTGGCATCAACTTGCACCCAGAGTTGCGCGGCCTGTATTGCAGACTCAGTATCTCGCGCACGCACCGCCAGTTCTACCGCACGGCGAATAATCCGCGGATCCCCTGTTTCGCGAGACAGCTGCAAATAGGCAGAAACCGCCAAGGGTAGATTGTCACGGCTTGCCGCAACATCACCCAGCATCATTTTGTACATGATATCCGGCGTGAGCGGCAGGCTTGGCAATTTGTCGTCGGCAGATGCCGTATCGTCTTCCGCTGCCTCACTTGCTAGCTGCTCAGCAGTTGCGCCCGACGCTGCTTGTGCAGACGGCTGCACCGTGGCGCAGCCTGGCAACAGCAAAGCTGACAACGCCACAGGCACCAAGCCCCAGTGCCAGCGGGCTTCAAACAAAGACAATTGAGTGAGTAAGCGAGCGAGCTGTGTGCGCTGAGGCATGATGTTTTGTGTAATGCGCAATCGTTGCGTTAAAAATAATTGGGATCGAGTCGTTGCACAATGAATACGATTAGCCCCATTGGCAAATCGTCAGGCTTTGCGTTGATGTTAGGCGCTTTGCGAAAAGGCAGCAACCACGCCGAGCGGTGTAAGCGACTGGCAATCCGACACCCTCGTCTCCCAAGCACCACAATCCACGTACCCTCCACGCACCAAGCCCCATTCAAATCATTTGATTTCGCCTAACGCGCGCAGTTCAATGTCCGTTGTGCCCATTGAGGCCTACGCCAAACCTAGCCAGCGCAGGTAACATGGGCGTGCGGAACAACGTCCGATTCACTCCCGAGGCCGACTCAACCGTACTTCACTTACTATCATGCCGGAACTACCTGAAGTTGAAACCACACGACGCGGCATTGCGCCAAGCTTGATTGGCAAGGCCATCACTGAGGTACGGATTCGTAATGGCAAATTACGCTGGCCAGTGGACTATCAATTACCCGAGTTTTTACCAGGGCAAACGCTACTGGCACTTGAGCGGCGCGCCAAATACTTATTGTTTCGTTTTGAACACGGCGTACTCATCGGCCACCTCGGCATGTCGGGCAGTCTTCGCATCGTGCCGCAAGCACACCCACCGCAGACGCACGACCATATTGATCTGGTGTTCGGCGAACAGGCCTTACGCTTGCGCGACCCCCGTCGCTTTGGCGCTATGCTTTGGCACAGCGGCGACCCCATGCAGCACCCCTTGCTGTCGCATTTAGGCCCTGAGCCTTTGCAAGACACGTTTAATGGTGACACCCTTTATCAGTCTCTGCGAACCCGACAAGCTGCCATCAAACTAGCCATCATGGACGCGCATATCGTGGTCGGCGTGGGCAACATTTACGCATCAGAAAGCCTGTTTCTGGCAGGCATTCGACCCACCACACCCGCGCACCGCTTAAGTCGGGCGCGCTGCACACGACTCGCCGAGGCGATTAAAACCATTCTCTCCCGCGCCATTGAAGCCGGCGGCAGCAGCCTGCGCGACTTCTTTCATGCTGATGGGCAGTCGGGCTACTTTCAACAACAGTACGCCGCCTATGCTCGCACGGGTGAAGCATGCCGCCATTGCAACACCCCGATTCGGCAAATACAGCAAGGCCAGCGTTCAACTTTTTATTGCCCAAAATGCCAGCGTTAGCGTGATCGTCACGTCAAAAAACTGCAGCAGCATAAGCTAAGTCACGCCCTTCTGTGCAAAATCACCTGCCCAAGGTGCATATAAACGGCATAATGCGGCAATCAGGGGTACGAAAACCCTCTAGGAACGCGTTTTACCGCCGTTAAAGACGGCTGGGCAGCCCCCAAATCCGATGCCGCAAACGTGCCATCGCGCTAAAAACAGGGCCGTACCAATGGAGACTCAGATGAGCCTGGTAAAAGAAGTCGCTGAATATGCCGAGTGGCGCGATCGCTTATCGCGCCTGCTCAACCAATTAGAAGACTGGCTGTCCGACCACGAGCTGTCTGACGCTCAGGTCGAAGCACGGCTTCAACGCATGCGCGAACGACTGCGTGATGACCGTCTGGTGGTGGCCTTCTTGGCCGAATTTTCTCGCGGCAAGTCTGAGCTCATCAACGCCGTATTTTTCTCAGGTTACGGTGCGCGGGTTCTTCCGTCATCAGCCGGTCGCACGACGATGTGTCCAACCGAGCTGCAATGGAATGCGGACATGCCGCCATGCATTGATCTTTTGCCAATCGAGAGTCGCGCCGGACGTGAAAGCGTAGCCGACCTGAAATTGGACGCCTCGCAATGGCACCGCACCACGCTCGACCCAGAAAGTCTAAGCTCCATGCAAGAAGCGGTGAGCAAGGTGGGCGAGCAAATTTGGGTGAGCACGCAGCAGGCGGAGCAAATGGGCTTTGCCATTGGGCAAGATGGTCTGCAAGCCACCGCCGACAATCAAGTTGAAGTACCGCGCTGGCGACATGCCATCATCAATTTTCCGCACCCGCTGCTTGAAAAAGGCTTGGTGATTCTTGATACGCCAGGACTTAACGCGATCGGTGCGGAGCCCGAGCTGACACTATCGTTGCTCCCCAGCGCACACGCTGTGCTGTTTATTTTGGCGGCGGATACCGGTGTCACGCAATCTGATCTATCCGTATGGCGCGATCACGTTCGCTCCTCGCAAGGCACACACAGCGGACGCCTCGTTGCGCTCAACAAAATTGATGGCTTGTGGGATGGACTTCGGTCAGAGCAAGAAATTGACGCCGAAGTGCAAAAACAAATTACCAGTTGCGCCCGCACGCTCGACTTGCCCGAAAGCTGCATCTACCCGGTCTCTGCGCAGAAAGGCCTCGCCGCGAAAATTAACAATGACGTAGCACTGTTACAACGCAGCCGTTTGCCTGCTTTGGAACATGCTCTCGCACACGAGCTCATTCCCACCAAGCGCGCCATTGTTAAAGACACGGTCATGAGCGAATGTAGCGATGTACTGCAACACGCTCGCGCCCAACTCGAAGCACGCCTTGGCAATTTGCGCGAACAGCGTTACGAATTGGATTTGCTACGCGGCAAAAACCAAAACGTTGTGCAATACATTATGGGTAAGGTACAGCAAGAGAAGGAAGAGTTTGAATCCAGCTTGAAGCGCTACTACGCTACGCGCAGTGTGTTTTCAAACCTGACCAACAAGCTCTACGCAGACTTGGGCATGACGCGCTTACGCGAGCAAATTGCGGTCACGCGTGACGCCATGTATGGCGCTAATTTCTCACTCGGCCTCAAAGACGCAATGGGCCACCTGTTTGAAGAAGTACGCGGCAATTTGCGCAGCGCTACCAGCGATGCCAACGAAATCACCACCATGCTTGAAGTGATGCACAAACGCTTTCAAGTCGAGCATCGCATGCAATTGGGCTCGCCGCTACCGTTCTCGCTTACGCGCTATAACAACGAGGTGGATCGTTTAGAGAAGGCGTTCCGCGCGCAGTTCGGCACCGTTAAGTCGATGCTGACTCTTGGCAAAACAACACTCACGCAAAAGTTTTTTGAGACGATTGCAGTGCAGTTGCGACGCACATTCGAAGTCGCCAACCGTGATGCAGAACAGTGGCTGCGCTCGGTGATGGCCCCGCTTGAAAGCCAAATTCGTGAACATCAAATGCAGCTGCGCCGTCGCTTAGAAAGCATGAAGCGCGTGCATGCCGCAGCCAGTTCTTTAGACGAACGGCTACACGACTTGCAGCAAGTCGATCAACACACGACGCAGCAGTTGGAAGAACTGAAGGGGTTGCAGCAGCAGATTGTAGAAACCACCGACACTGATACAACCGATGTGGCGCAGGCGGCTTAAATAAGCCTTATTACACCGCGTAAGCCACGACGCGACACCATCAGACGCAACACAAAACCAGGATCACCCGCAGCGTAGGCAGCTGAGCTGCCTACCGCCACTTTACTCAGTTAAGCTTGCTGGCCAGTCAGCTTAAGGAACTTGACCATCAGCTGATCTTGAGACTCTTCACGATTGGGGTCGTTCGGAATACAGTCAACCGGACACACCGTGCGACACTGCGGCTCATCAAAGTGTCCTACGCACTCGGTGCATTTATTCGGGTTGATTTCGTAAATTTCTGCACCCTGGCTAATCGCACCGTTGGGGCATTCGGGTTCGCACACATCGCAGTTGATGCATTCGTCGGTAATCATCAGGGACATCGTCGTTCCTTCACTACAAGCTTTACTACACACAACGCAGACAACGTAGTTGCCGCGACACTTCAAGTTTTACGGACGCTTTAGCCGTGCGATCTTCTCCTGAATTCGCGCTTCCACTAAAGGTTGTACAAACTTGTCTACCTGCCCCCCTAACAACGCTATTTCGCGCACCATGGTGGCCGATATAAATTGGTACTGCTCTGACGGCGTCATGAACACCGTTTCAACATCTGGCATCAAGGTACGGTTCATGCCAGCCATCTGAAACTCGTATTCGAAATCAGACACCGCTCGCAAACCACGCACCACAATGCGCGCATTACAGTCCTTCACGAAGTGCGTCAGCAGACCACGAAAGCCTCGCACTTCAACATTCGGATAACTGGCAAGCACCTCTTTTGCCAATTGCACCCGTTCATCAAGCGTAAAGATGGGATTTTTACCGCGGCTATCTGCCACCCCCACCACTACACGATCAAACAACTGTGCCGCACGTCGCACCAAATCTTCGTGGCCACGCGTCATCGGATCAAACGTCCCCGGATACACGGCGATGCGCATCATCTCCGCACACTCCTTGATGCTTGTCGTTTTATTTAATTGCAGCGTCTTTACCCAAGCCTCGCGGCAGTCCGCTTACGCTTCCGGCTTCGCTAGCACGTGATAGTAGACCTGTCCCGCCTTACCCGACTTGATTACGCGCAAGCCCGCCAACTGCTCAATAGACTGCTCAGCTTCTGCGTAAACCCAAGCATCGGACGCGAGCAATGAGGCCAAATAGGGCTCAACTTTTTGCAACCAACCTTGATGGTAGGGCGGGTCTAGAAACACCACGTCGTATGCAGCCGCAGAATTTTGAGCTGCGTCTCGTACGAATTCTACCGCATCCGCACAGCAAAGCTCTAAAACCACGCCTGAAGCAGGGTTTCCAAGGGCCTTAACCTCGTCTTGCAGATGACGAAAGACTTTGCGGTTTTGTTCCACAAAGGTAACGTGCGAAGCACCACGGGAAGCGGCTTCCAGCCCAAGCGCTCCCGTTCCGGCAAAGAGATCCAGGCAGCGCAAACCGGTTAAATCTTGCCCTAACCAGTTAAACAGTTTTTCTCTCACCGCATCAGGCGTAGGGCGTAAACCTTGGGCATCAGCCACATGAATCATGCGGCTCCGCCAATGTCCGGCAATGATACGAATACGCGACATGGTTAGGGCTTGTTTGGCAAAACAGCTGGCGCAACGGTTGGCGTCACAGCTGCCGGCTCATCGCCCGCCACCACCACGGTCACGAAATGACCCGCTGGCAATTTGCGCGCAAAAGCAGCGCGAATATCAGCCAAGGTCACGGCGCTTACTTTTTGCGGATATTGCTCAATGTAATCGAGCGGCAAACCAAAGTAGCCAATGGTCGCCACCAAATCGAGCAGTTTGCGATTGCTATCTAAACGCAGCACAAAACCATCCACCAAATTTTGCTTTGCGGCCTTGAGTTCAGCCGCGGTTGGGCCGTCACGCAAAAATGTATTCAGCGTGTCATTCACCACCTTGAGCGCTGCGCCGGCTTGCGATCGCTTGGTTTGCAGCCCAATCTGGAATGGTCCCTTGCCACGCTGCGCCATAAAATAGCTATACACGCTATAGGCATAACCACGCTTCTCACGCACTTCGTTGGTGAGTCGCGAAGCAAACCCACCGCCGCCCAAAATGTAGTTACCTAACTGCAATGCAAAAAAGTCTGAGTCACCACGCATCAAGGCAGGCATGCCAATCGCAATATGGCTTTGCTGCGCATGATGCGGCACATAAATAGTGTTGGCGTTTGGCAATGACGCAGCGGGCATGCCCTCATCAGCCGGCGCATCTGGCAGGCTTTGTGTGAGTTGATTGGCAATACGTTCAGCCTCAGCACGCGTTACATCACCCACGAGCGCAATGCTGGCGCGACGCGCGCCATAGCGCGTGCGGTAAAAGCTCACCAGATCATCACGCGTGAGGGACGCAACCGATTCTGCCGTTGCGCTACGGGCATAAGGATGATCGCCATACACAGCTTGCATAAACCGACGTGATAACTGCGCTTCTGGCTTGGTGTCTTGCTCGCGAATACCCGCAATGGCGCGTTCTTTTTCACGCGCCAATACGTCAGCCGGGAAACTCGGCGTTTGCAGCATGTCCGCCAGCAAGCTCACGCTGCCATCGCGCTCAGAGGCAGATGACAAGGTGCGCAAGGTAAAGCTAGCGCGATCCATATCCACCGTACCACCAAGATTCGCGCCCAAATCAGCCAGTCGCTCGGCAATCGCTTCTTCATTCAACCGCGCAGTGCCTGAGGTAAGCAGGCCATGTGTTAATGAGGCGAGGCCGGCCTTGCCTGCCGGCGCATAGGCACCGCCCGCCGCAAAGTCGATCTGTACATCGACGATTGGCAAAACGTGGGTTTCAACCAGAAACACGCGCACGCCACTGGTGGTTGTCCAATGCTGAATTTGCGGCGCAGCGCTCGCCGTTGTGGTTAGCGCTGCTAGACACATCACGCCGGACAGCAGTAAGCCACACAATTGTTGAATCAGTTTCATGTATCTTCCTTCGTGTCCGATTAATGCAGCAAGCCTGCGGGACGTTCACGCGGCTTCGCGTTCGGATCAACCGGCTGCGGATCTAGCACCGCTACGGTGAGCTGATCATCCACCAAATATTTTTTGGCCACGGCCTGCACTTCAGCCGGCGTCACGCTGCGCAACTGTTCGAGCACACGGTTAATGTTTTGCCAACCTAAGCCCGTCATTTCTGCGCCACCAATTTCCATGGCTAAGCCCATCGTGGAATCGCGCTTGTACACTTGCGAAGCCACCATCTGCACCTTAACGCGCGACAGTTCTTGTTCAGTCACGCCTCGCTCGGCAATCTCACGCACTGCGGTACGCAAGGCGGCTTCTAATTCGGCCACGCTATGGCCTTCTGAAGGCGTGCCATCTAGGTAAAACAAGGCCTCGCCACGCTGCGTGCCGTCGTAGCCGGCACCTGCACTCACCGCCACTTTTTGTGCACGCACCAAATCACGTCCTAAACGTGCGGCCTCATGTCCATCCAGCACCGCAGCCAAAACTTCAAGCGCATAAGCTTCGCGATCCTTATTCACATCGCTGAGTTTGGGCACTTTCCACGCCATCGCCAAATAGGGCAGCTTGGCCGGCGCTTTAACGCTCACACGGCGAATGCCGTGTTGCTGCGGCTCACCCAACGGTTTGGCCGTCGGCAAAGCGGCTGCACGAATTTTGCCGTAGGTGCGTCGCGCTTCGGCAAACACAGCCTCATGTTGCACATCGCCCACCACCACTACAACGGCGTTGTTGGGGTGATACCAGCGGCGATACCATTCACGCGCATCGTTGGCTGTCATGTTTTCAAGGTCACGCATCCAACCAATCACCGGACGACGATACGGATGCTCAACAAACGCAGAGGACATAAGCGCCTCGTGCACCAGAGCTTGCGGCTGATCGTCGGTGCGCCAACGGCGCTCTTCCATGACCACTTGAATTTCTTTATCGAACTCAGTATTGGCAAATTGCAGGTTTGCCATGCGGTCGGCTTCCAGCGCCATCATTTGGGGCAAAGCGGCTTTTGGGATTTGTTGAAAATAGGCCGTGTAGTCTTGGCTGGTAAAGGCGTTGTCGCGCCCACCTGCTTTGGCGACGCGATCATTAAACTCGCCCGGCTTGAGCGTGCGCGTTCCTTTAAACATTAAGTGCTCCAACACATGCGCAAGCCCGCTACTGCCATCCACTTCATCAATCGCCCCCACGCGATACCACACCATATGCACCACCGTAGGCGAGCGATGATCTTCTTGCACCACCACCTTCAAGCCGTTTGGCAAAATGGTTTGATACGGCTTGGCGCCTTCTTGCGCCAGGCTGCCGGCACTAAACAAAGCGGTACAGGCAGCCATTAGCAAACCTAATGGCCAAGCCAATCGCGCCAGCAAGCCCGATGCAGTAGTAGATGGGGAGAAGGGGCGCATCTGTTAAAATTCCTCGTATGAAGTGTCTTTGCGCCAAGCAACGATTGTCAGCACAGCAAGCTTATATCGGCAATCATAACCGCTGATGCGGTATTGTTATGTAGCGCAACAGCCACAGCCATAATTCGATGTGGCAAGGTAACGAAGAGGCAGCGGCACGCGCATAAAGTTCAATGTCGCACGCTTGGTCACTTGTTTTGGTCACCGCTGAGCGAATCAAGCAACGCGGCAGCTCACAACACAGTACCGACTGGTTGTTGATCATAGCGAACCTCTCCGCCTTGTACATTTTGCATATTGACTCAGCGTATCGACTGCGACATCCATGTTTGGTTTCTTCAAAAAAGACAAAGCGCCACCGGCAGACGGCCTCACCGAAAACTCTGCGCAGCCGGCCAACGTAGGCCAAGCGATTGGCGAAGCCCCTGCACAAGCCGCCGAGCCTGTTGCCAAAACCGGTTGGCGTGACCGTTTGCGTGCTGGATTGGCAAAAACACGCGCCCAGCTAGGCGGCCAGCTTTCTGGCTTGTTTGGTCGTACAAAAATCGACGAGGAACTCCTAGAAGATTTGGAGTCCACATTGCTCATGGCAGATGTCGGTGTCGATGCAACCCAGTGGTTGTTGAGCGAATTGCGCCAACATGTAAAGCGCGACAAGCTCGAAACCCCAGCGCAGTTGCGCACAGCCTTGCAAAATTTATTGCTGCAATTAATTCAACCGCTCGAAGCGCCGCTGCAAACTGCCGCGCACAAGCCCTACATCATCATGATCGCGGGCATTAACGGCGCCGGCAAAACCACTTCTATTGGCAAACTCGCCAAGCATTTTCAGGCGCAAGGCAAAAGCGTGCTACTGGCTGCGGGCGACACTTTCCGTGCAGCGGCACGCGAACAACTGATGACTTGGGGTGAGCGCAACAACGTCACGGTGATCGCGCAAGAATCGGGCGACCCCGCCGCCGTGGTGTTTGATGCTGTGAATGCAGCACGTGCGCGTGGTATTGATATTGTGTTGGCCGACACAGCCGGCCGCTTACCCACGCAACTGCACCTGATGGAAGAAATCGCCAAGGTAAAGCGCGTGATTGGCAAAGCCGACCCCACCGGACCGCATGAAGTGCTGCTGGTGCTGGATGCCAATATCGGCCAAAACGCCGTAGCGCAGGTTCGCGCCTTCGACCAATCGCTTGGCGTCACCGGCCTCATCGTGACCAAACTAGACGGCACCGCGAAAGGCGGCGTGATTGCCGCCATCGCCCGACAAAAGCCCACCACCAGCCCGCTCGCTTTGCGGTACATTGGCGTTGGCGAAGGCATTGACGATCTGCAAGTGTTTAACGCGCAGGCGTTTGTCGATGCGCTATTTGATCAAGCCGAATAATGTGCCGGATCGCGCCTCACCAAACTAAAAACACCAACCCTGACTTGAGCGAGCTCGACCTGCCATGATCGTTTTTGACAAGGTCTGCAAAAAATTTCCCGAACAACATTTGCGCAGCGGACATGCGCGCGCAGCCTTTGCGCTTGAAAACGTTAGCTTTGAAATTAAGCGTGGCGAACTTGCCCTCCTCACCGGCCACAGCGGTGCGGGAAAAAGTACGCTCATGCGACTGATCCCAGCGCTTGAACGTGCCACCACCGGCCAAGTGCGTGTCGGAGACCAGGATGTATCCAAGCTATCTCGCCGCGAACTACCGTACTTCCGCCGCAAACTAGGCCTCATGCTGCAAGACCAAACGCTGCTGGATGATCGCAACGCTTTCGACAACGTAGTTCTGCCGTTGGTGATTGCCGGCCTGCGCCACAAAGAAGCCTCTCAGCGTGTGCATGCCGCGCTTGAACGCGTTGGCTTAGCCGGCTGTGAACGCGCGTTCCCCGCAGAACTATCGGGCGGTGAACAACAGCGGTTGCAAATTGCTCGCGCAATCGTAAGTCGCCCGGCAGTGTTAATCGCAGACGAACCCACTGCCCACCTTGAAGCTTCGCTCGCCGCCGAAATTGCCAAATTGTTTGACGGCTTTCGCCATGCTGGCACCACCATTATCGTCTCCACGCACGACACCTCGCCGTTTGATCGTTACGCCACGCGCAAACTGCACCTTGATCACGGACACCTGCAATGAACAGTTGGCTCAGACATCACCGTGACGCTGTTCGACACGCCCTGCAACGCCTGTTCGATAGCCCTCTCGCTGCTCTCCTCACCATTGTTGCGATTGGCATTGCGCTAGCGCTGCCAACCACCGCACACATGTTGTTGAGCAATGTGCAGCAACTCTCGCGTAACGTTTCCGCCGCGCCGCAAATTACCGTGTTTATGCACGCTAATGCGCCGCGCGAGGCGGGTGTTGCCGTACAACGGCACGCACAGCAAATGGCGGGGGTTAAAGAAGCTAAATTGGTGACACGCGAAACAACCTCGTCACGCCTGAGTCAGGCTGAGGGCTTAGCCGAAGTGCTGCAAGTGTTGCCGGACAACCCGTTTCCCGACATGGTGGTGATTACGCCCTCCAGCTTTGATGAGCGCGAAATTTTGGCGCTACGCCAAGAGTTGCAACATCAAGCAGACGTTGAGCAAGTTCAGCTCGATGCAGAATGGACACGACGTTTAGGTGCGCTGCTGCGATTGGCAAAGCAAGCTGTGTTGGTCATCGGTCTATTGTTGGGCGTGGCACTAATCGCGGTCACCTTCAATACCATTCGACTGCAAACACTAACCCGCCAAGATGAAATTGCAGTGAGCCGACTACTAGGTGCAACTGACGACTACATTCGCCGCCCCTTCTTATGGTTCGGCTCATTGCAAGGTTTGTTCGGTGGTCTCGTGGCGCTGGGCATAGCATGGGGCGTTGCGCACGCCTTGAGCGAACCGGTTGGGGCACTCGCCGGGTTGTACAACCTCGATTTTCATTTGCGTCCACTCGACACGCTCGATACTCTTTTGTTGCTAGGTTCATCCGCCGCACTCGGCTGGATTGGCGCACGACTCACCCCTGAACCGGCGTTACGCAAATAAGCATGAGCGACTGGCATTTGCTGGCGGAATCGACCCGCGGCGACGTTGTAGAAAACCAATACTTCGGTATTGCTGTGGTGTGCGATACCCTCGGCAACATCGTGCACGCTTGGGGCAACCCGGAACGCGCAGTCTTTCCGCGCTCTGCACTCAAACCGATGCAAGCTTTGCCTGCTGTTAGTAGCGGCGCAACAGATCACTACGGTTTTGCCAATCAGCACCTCGCCATGTTGTGCGCCAGCCATTCCGGCCAGCCCATGCACGTCGCGCTCATTGGCGAAATGCTGGGCAAGCTAGGACTCGATACACAGTCTTTGCAATGTGGTCGGCATCAGCCTTATTACGATGTTGCGCACATGGACGACGGGCTTCCGCCACTCAGTCATTACAACGCCACACATCACAATTGCTCTGGCAAACACACGGGCTTCTTAGCCTGTGCGTGTCACCAACAGGCCGACACAGCACACTATTTAGACCCGCTCCATCCCGTGCAAAAAGCGGTGCAGCAGTCCATTGTTGAATTGAGTGGTGAAGCTGCCTCCGCCGTACATGCGGCGACCGACGGCTGCTCCGCCCCCACCTATGCACTCCCATTGCGTGGGTTGGCAACCGCTTACGCACGTATCGCTGCAGCCACCACCGCTTCACCCGACTCAGCCGAAGGTCAATTGGGCTTAGCCATGATGGCACACCCCACCCTGGTTTCTGGCACAGGTCGGGGCGATGAGTTTTTAATGCAGCTTATGCCCGACGCATGCATTGCCAAAATGGGCGCAGATGGTATTCAGGCAATTGGGTTGCCCCAACACGGCCTAGGTATCGCCATCAAAATTGCCGATGGCAACGGCCGCGCGCCCGTTATGGCGGCACTTTCAGTGCTACAACATCTCAAAGTGTTGCCCGACTTAACGCCCAAACAGCATGCCGAATGGTTACGCGTGCCCTTGCATAATGCACGAGGGATTTGCGTAGGCGAAATTCGACCGCGCCCAATTGTGTAATGCCTGCGGCGTGCACACTCGCCAAAGCACTATCCAGAAGGTCAGCCATTTTGCGTGATCAATTGCACACGCGTTAACCCGCATGATCTAGATCACCCGCTTTATCAGCCATGTGGTCGATTGCCGCATGGGCAGGGGCCTGCCATGCTCCGGCCATGCAAAAACCCATCTTTCCTGCCGCCTCAAATTTTCGCGAGACCTCTGTGCTCTCGAATACCCAGGGCGATTCACAGCACATCGATACGCAAGTCGTTGTGCATACAGGTTTGATGGCCGTGTCGAGCAACACCCCCATTCATTTTTTGAATCGAGTTTTCAGCAATACGATGCAGCACCCTCATAAGCTTGTCAGCCTACTCGCTGGCTCATTTCTCGCCCTCATGACTACCGGTTTTGGAGGCACCCCCACGCTGCGCGATGCGCGCTTTGCTGTGGTGAGCGTAGATATTACGGGCCCAGCAACCATTCGCAACGGCAGCAGCGAAATCTACACCGTGACCGCCACCATCAACCGTGACAAGGTGGGTTTAAACGAATTAATTGTGGGCACACAAGGTCCACCGCCACCGCGTATTCGTCCGGCCATTTTTGCGGGCAACACACAGTTGGTATTTGATGAAGTTAACGTACCGGCCGGCACCAACACAGTGACCGCGCGCCTGACCTTGAGTTGTAACAATAACGAGGTGCGTGGCGCACAGGCTGGATCAGGCCATGGCGGCCAAGGCAGATTTCTCTTCTGGAGTTGGCAAGACCCAGCCGAGATTAAAGGCCATCTAAATGAAACAGAGTCTTCACCAGTTCGGGTACTCTGCAACTAGTCGTACAGACTAGTCTCCACGCAGCGCGTCCAGCGCTAAATTTAGCGATTTGTTTCCCGCTTTGTTTGGCTCTTTACGTCCGCATCGCAAAGTCGAGGGCAATGCCCGCAAAAATTGCGGCGCCAACCCAGTTGTTGTGCAGAAATGCGCGGAAACAGGGTTTGCCTTCGCGACCACGAATTAAGGTGTAGTGATATCCCATGCAGCCTGCTGCCACAATCAGGCCCGCGTAAAACACCCAACCCATGCCGTGCGCACGTCCAAACAAAGCCAAAATCAGTAGCATTAGCCCGTAACACAACATCACAGCGGCCACATCAAATCGCCCAAAGGTAATGGCGCTGGTGCGTATGCCTAGCTTCACATCATCCGGCCGATCCACCATTGCGTACTCGGTGTCATATGCAATGGTCCACACTACATTAGCTGCAAACAGCCACCATGCATCGGGTGGCACGCTGTCATAAAACGCGGCATACGCCATGGGAATACCAAAACCAAATGCCAAGCCGAGATACGCTTGGGGAATGGCAAAGAAGCGCTTGGTGAACGGGTAGCTCGCCGCCAAAATAACCGCTGGCACCGACAGAAGCATCACCGTTTTGTTGAGCGGCAGAATGAGTAGAAACGCACAGATCGCCAAGCCAGCCGCCAACATTACTGCTTCACGTCCACTCACCTCACCCGTTGCCAAGGGCCGATGCTGCGTGCGTTCCACGTGCCCGTCGAAGTCACGATCTGCGTAGTCGTTAATGGCACAACCCGCACTACGCATCAGCACCGTGCCCAACACAAAAATCCATAGCACCATCATGGGCGGATGACCGCCTGCTGCAAACCACAAGCCCCATAGAGTAGGCCACAGCAATAGCAAAATGCCGATTGGCTTGTCGAGCCGTAGTAACCGCTCGTAAGCGTTGAGACGTTGTTTCAGATTCATGTTGAGCGTACAGGTGCGATCGGCTTGAGCTGAAGCACCTCAGGTAAAAAAACTTCAACCAGCAACATCGGCTGCTGGCGTTTAATAAAAAGCGAACGGCGCGCTGCCAAGTTGTGGCTAATCCCGGTGGCAACGGCAATGTGTCGATGCAGATGATGACGCGCATCCAGCCGCGCAAATTGAAACGCACAGCGCGTAATTAATGGATCAGAAAACAAAATCTCACCCAAGGGACGCGCACCTAAACCTGCAAACAAATGCCACGCACCGCGCACACTTTTTTGTGGGACCACGCTATGGGCAAACACCACAGGCCGACCATCGCAATGCAGCAATACTTCGCGTACCCAAGCTTGCGCGCCGCGCCGCAGGCCAAGCGTGGCAGCCTCCTCAGCACTAACCGTTTGCAATTGCTGGCGCAGCACCTGCACTGAAAAACGTTGGCTTGAAGCACGCAAACGCGCAGTGAGTGAGCCGACGTGTGCCATCCAATCGTAATACGCGCGCAACGCGCCCCGCGGCGCAATAGCATGCCAACTGGGGGCTTGCAATCCGGCTTGGAATAATTTGAATGTAGATGGCGTGCGTTTCATCGACAGCATTTATCAAACGGCGTAGTTTCAAACAGCCTAAAACAATTACAAGCCGCACATTGTTCCCTAGCGCGCATTTCGGCGTTACAAGCCGCATTGTCGCGCGAATGTAAATTCTTGTCTTGGTTTCGCCACGCCACCCAGCGCGCTACGCCTTGAGCAAATCGGCGCGGACACCCAGCCAACGTTCCAAGTGGGCCTCTGCCGCCTGCGGTGCTGCCTGCAACAAGTGTTCAGCCAGCTCACGTGCGGGTTCAATTAAATCTGCATCGCGTTCGAGATTGGCAAAACGCAACATGGGCTGGCCGCTTTGTCGGCTGCCCACAAACTCTCCGGGGCCGCGCAACTCAAGGTCAAGTCGTGACACTTCAAAGCCATCAGCGTTTTCGTAGATCACTTTGAGTCGCGCTTTAGCGGTGTCAGACAAGGGCGTGGCATACATGAGCAGGCACACCGATTCGGCCATGCCCCGCCCCACCCGACCGCGGAGTTGATGTAATTGCGACAAACCAAAACGTTCCGCGTGTTCAATCACCATCAAGCTCGCGTTGGGCACATCAACCCCCACCTCAATCACGGTGGTGGCCACCAGCAAATGCAATTGCCCGTGTGCGAACTGCGCCATCACGGCGCTTTTCTCATCGGTTTTCATGCGCCCATGTAACAAGCCCACGCGCAATTCCGGCAATGCCGCAGTGAGTAGCGCATGCGTATCGAGCGCGGTTTGCAATTGCAGCGCTTCGCTCTCTTCAATCAGCGGGCACACCCAATAGGCTTGCTGCCCTTGTAGGCAAGAATGACGCACCCGTTCGATCACTTCATCGCGTCGTGCGTCAGACAGCAACTTGGTGAGTACCGGCGTACGCCCCGGCGGTAACTCATTTAACACCGACACATCTAAGTCAGCGTAATAACTCATAGCGAGCGTGCGCGGTATGGGTGTCGCGCTCATCATCAGCAAATGCGGCGAATGCCCGCCATCGTGCTTCTCGCGCAGGGCCAAGCGTTGGCGCACGCCAAAGCGATGCTGCTCATCCACAATCGCCACACCCAACTGCGCAAAGTCGATTGCATCTTCAATCAGTGCATGCGTGCCAATTGCCAACTGCGCTTCGCCTTTGCCAATCAACGCGCGTGCTTCGCGTTTTTGTTTTGCGCCCAGCGAACCCGACAACCACACTACCTTCAACCCCAGCGGCGTGAGCCAAGCGGACAGCTTGTTGTAGTGTTGCTCAGCCAAAATTTCGGTGGGCGCCATCAATGCCGTTTGGTAACCCGCTTCAATGGCCTGCAAAGCTGCCAACGCCGCAATCACCGTTTTGCCGCTGCCCACATCCCCCTGCAATAGCCGCTGCATAGGATAAGGCTGCGATAAATCACGTTCAATCTCTTGCGATACGCGTTGTTGCGCGCCAGTCAATGCAAATGGCAGCTGCGCCAGAAATTGTTTTGCCAATGTCGGCTGTGTTGTGCTGCTTTTTTGTTTGCCCGTATTTTTTTGCGTGATTTTCTGTGCAACGTCCTGCGCGACCAAGCGTGGCGCTATACGCTCACGCCGTTGCACATAAGCTTTACGCAAAGAAATTTGCTGCGCCAGCAATTCATCAAAACGAATGCGCCGCCATGACGGCTGCAGGCGTGCTTCTAACGCGGGCAATGACTCGCCCGGCTCAACGTGGTGCAAACCGCGCACCGCGTGCTCAATACCCACCAAGCCCAAACGCTTGCGCCAGAGGGCCGGCACGGTATCGTGCAGATCTACTTTTGCCAAAGCCGCTTCAATGGCTTTGCGCAATGTAAGCTGCGATAGACCAGCCGTAGTGGGATAGACCGGCGTGAGCGCCTGCGGCAAAGCGGAGGCATCTTCATCCACCACCTTCACCCGAGGGTGCACCATTTCTTTGCCCAAAAAGCCGCCACGCGTTTCGCCAAACACGCGCACACGGCGGCCGGCCGCTAATTGTTTTTGCTGACTGGGATAAAAATTGAGGTAACGCAGAAACAACGGATGTGCAGTGTTCGGTTCAATACAACGCACCACCAACTGGCGACGCGGCCGATATTGCACGGTGGATTCTTCAACCACCACTTCTATTTGCACCGGTACGCCATCGACAACTTCATCGAGTGGCGTGATGCGTGTTTCGTCTTCGTAACGCAGCGGAAAATGCAGCGCCAGATCCATCTCGCGCTGCAAACCCAATTTTGCCAATCGCTGCTCAGTGGCAGTCACCGTAGAGTGTGTGCTGCCGCTTTGACGCGCCATGGTGACGACGACCCAACTCGCTACGCAGAAAGATTAACCAACGTGCAGAACGGCATCGGCCTCCACCAACGCGCCGCGCGGCAATTGTGTCACGCCAACGGCGGCACGTGCGGGGTAAGGCTCCGGCACATACTTCGCCATCACCTCATTCACCTTGGCGAAGTTGGCCAAGTCGGTGAGGAAGATGTTGATTTTGACTGCATCACCCAAGGTTGCACCGGCAGCTTCAGCCACGGCCTTAAGGTTTTCGAAGACACGAACGATCTGCGCGTCGATACCTTCTTCCATTTGCATGGTGGCGGGATCCAAACCAATTTGGCCGGACAAATAAATGGTGTTGCACACACGCACGGCTTGCGAATAGGTGCCAATGGCGCCCGGTGCGTTTTGCGTTGAAATAATGGTTTTAGGGGTGCGGTTATTCTGCGTCATGTTGCTCTCCAGTCAATCTTGTACGGCACGATCTACGTGCCGTTACGGCCATTGCGGCATGTCATTACTTACCCGGCAGGGGCACCACCACGCCGGCGTCTAAGCCCATTTCACGCATTTTGCTGCGTGCCAAATCGGCTTGTTCCCGCGACGTAAAGGGGCCAATTTGCACACGTGCCTCAATTTGCGCGGGAATGCCCGCCTTCACTAATTTTTCATGCAATTGCTGCGCATTGCCAACATTGGCAAACACCCCCATTTGCACCACAAAGCCTTTTACCGGGCCCGTGGGGGCAATGGCTTTGGGCACAATCACGGGGGGCTGCACGGGCACAGTCGCCTTGGATGGCGCAACCGCAGGTTGCGTTGTGTTGCGAATAATGAGTTGCGGTGGCGAAGGCTGCGCAGGTGTAGCTTGCGCTTTCTGCTTAATGGCACTGCGCGGGGAAACTGCACCCGGTGCCTCCGTGTCATGCGGATCACGTTTTAACTCAGACTTCTCAGTCAACTCGGACTCCACCACAGCTTCACCATCAGGCTTAGCGTGTTCACCTTCTTTTGCCTGCGCTGCGTCATCTGCTTTATCGGTTGTTTCTACCTGCACGTCTTGCGCCTGCACCGCTTGCGGTGGCGGGGCTTTTTCTTCAACCACTTCGGGTTTGGCTTCTTGCTTAGCTTCCTGAGCAGGCTCTTCTTTGCTGTCTTGGCCCAACACAAAAATGCCGATGGCCAACACGACCAATACCGAAGCCGCAATCGCGCTGCGTTTAATCAGCTTATTGCGTAACGCCGTTTCATCCGACGACTGCGCGTAAGGATCCGTCTGGTCCGTATCTGTTTGGCCATGATCGTCCCGTATTTCACTCATTACGACTCACCCCGATGTTGTTGCTGCAAGGCGAGCACCAGCTCCGCCTCACCAATTGAAATATCGCATTGCTGCGCAATGTCTGAAGCTGCTTGCCCGCGCTGCGCCATACCCAAAGCCTCTGCATATTGTGGCGAAATATTGCGCGTCACTTTGAGCGTGAGTAATTCGTCTTGCATTTCGCGCAACTGCTCGCGCAACTGCGCGACTTCATCACGCAGCGCATCGTACTCGGCTGGTGTAATGGGTTGGGGCATAGCAGCTTGATGCATAGACGTTTTGGATATCGCGGGTTGCGGCACAGCCGGCACTGAAAACTCTGACACACTCGTCATGGGCGCATTTACCATAGACGTACTAGTCATCGCATTTGAAATTGGATTTACAGGCGTTCTCACGCCCGGCTGGTAGGGCTCAAAATGCTCGGCATCATCTAAATTGTCGTCCGCTGCATCTTGCTGCAAGCGCGCTGCCAGCAAACGATGAAATGCCGGACTCACCGTTTCGACCGGTGTTGAAGTTGTCGGGGCCTGCATTAAAAAATCTTCTGGCACACCACCTGCCACGGCCGCTTGTGCCACCTGCGTATCGCGCCAAGCCATGCGCCGACGACGCATAATGAACAGACGCAACATCAGCGCCGCCAAATAAACGGCCACCAACGCCACTGCCAGCAGCGCAATTCCCCGCCAATCCAATGACCAGGCTGTTGATGACATGAACATCGGTCCGTGGTTAATAAACGCACACGTAACTTAACGCTACGCATCTTCAACACACTCAAAAAAACTTCACACACACCTGCTGGCCCAGATTTTACGCATAATCCACCCACACACACAGCCCTCAGCCCGTTCGAGAACCATTTTTATGTCGTCTAGCCTGTATTTCGCTTTCAAAAAACTGGTTTCGTCGCTCATTCTGCCGCCCGGTGGGCCGTTGCTGCTGGCCTTGCTGGGCTTACTGCTTTGGCGCAAATGGCCACGCATTGGCAAAACACTGCTCATCGGCGGACTGAGTTTGGGGCTGCTGTTATGCCTACCCGTTTGCAGCGATTTTTTGCTGCGCCAAGCCGCAGGCCAAGCACCGGCCTCACCTAATTTAGAACAACTGCAAACCGCGCAAGCCATTGTGATTTTGGGTGGCGGCAAACGCTTTGCGCCAGAATATGACGACTGGTCCGTCAATGCCCTCACCTTAGAACGGGTGCGTCATGGCGCAATCATTGCACGCGCCACGCAGCTACCCGTGCTCGTGACCGGCGGGCAAATTGGACGCGGCCCGTCTGAAGCCAAGGTGATGCAACAGTCACTCGAAAATGAGTTTGGTGTGCCCGTGCAATGGGCAGAAGATCGCTCGCACGACACACACGAAAACGCCACGCTATCGGCCCCCTTGCTGAAGCAGGCCAACGTTAAACGCATCGTGCTGGTCACCCACGCCTTTCACATGCGGCGCGCCATGGCCGAATTTGCCAATGTCGGGTTTGAAATGGTGCCGGCCCCGCTCGACATGCAATACCCCGAGCCTGAGCCATTAGAAGTGAATGATTTTTTACCGTCGATGAACGCGCTGCATAACAGCTACTACGCGCTGCATGAGATGTTGGGGTATGCGGTGGTGCGAGTAGATACGCGCTAATTATTATTAGACACACTTAATACAGCTAATTTATCTCGTAGTGCAACAATAGCCGCATTTGCTCGCTTCTGACACGATTCTTCGTGCCACAAAATTGCAGGAGTGTCTCTGGCGTAATGACAAATGTATTCAACTCCATGCTGAGCTAGCTTAAGTAAGTTTTGAATGCCGATCATCCATGAGTTGATATTGAAGTGAACGAAATCCTCACGAATATCATTTAATACTCTCATGGCACTAACATGGCCATTATCTTCCAGCGGGACTGCACCCTGCCTCAGCATTTCATTTCGTCCGGTTTTCTCAACAAGATTGGTAAATTTGTCCATATAACGCTCAACTATTTGGGCGTTATCACCCCGCGACTCAATTATGCGCTTCATCACCCCTGGTTTTTGAATGAGCAGGCCATTTCCATGCTCCAGTGCCAATGCGGCAGTACCTTGCACAGATGAATGAAGCGCTAGAACAAACCACTTCCAGTATCGACTGTCTGTTTGGCTTGACTCTAGAAAGACGAACGCCATTTCCAAGGAATCTGCCAAATCAGCTTCAAAGCCCGTTTCAATGTAGCCCTCCATCAATCTACCGCCCCTCAAACCTCGGCCTACGCTTTTGCAGAAACGACTGAATGCCTTCGGCGTAGTCGTTGGTGGCGCTGCAACGCGAGAAGGCATCAGCCTCCGCCTCAAGCTGTGTTGCCAATGTGTTGAGCGGCGCGGCGTTGAGTAGGCGTTTAATTTCGCCATAGGCGTGGCGCGCGCCTTGCGCTAAGTGTTGCGCGAGCTGAGCCACTTCTAAATCGAGCATGCCGGCCGGCACCACTTTGTTGAGCAGGCCCATGTCGTGCGCTTGTTCGGCGTCAAATCGTTCTGCCATCATGAACAACTGTGCGGCACGCAGCGGCCCAAGACGCGCCGCCAAAAAGTGTGTAGCGCCACCGTCGGGCGATAAACCAATGCGCGTGTAGGCAGTGCTAAAGCGTGCGCTGTCGTCTGCCACCGCCAGGTCGGCACTGAGCATGAGCGACAAACCAAAGCCCGCGCACGCGCCTTGCACTTTGGCAATAACGGGTTGATGTGTGTTGCGCAAGGCGAGCACGGTGGGATTGATCCACTGCGTGATCATGGCGTGGGTGAGCGCAAGCCGGTCTTTGCCGGGCAGGCTGAGTTGTTGCGAAAATTCTTTGATATTGCCGCCGGACATAAAGTGGCCACAGGCCCCTTGTAGCACGATGACTTTGACGTTAGCGTCGGCCACTACGCGTTCAACTTGGGCGCGTAGCGCTTGCATCATGTCGTTAGACAGGGCGTTGAGCGAGTGTGGGTCATTTAAGGTGAGTGTCGCAATGCCAGCCTCATCAATTTGCAGCAAAACGGTTTGATTGGTGTTGGCCTGATTACTCACGGTGCGCTGCCTTTTTGCGTTGATTGAATCTGTTTTTTACCACAACAAGATGATGGAAGGCTCAAGCTGGCGCGGCTGCCATTTTGCCAATTAGTTTTTGAATACACCCGCGTAGTGGGTGTATTCCACCGCACCCTCACGCTCGCTGCCTGTGTAACCGAGCTTGCTTAACAAGCAGCCACTAGCACCGTTCGTAAATAGCAGCCGCACCCATGCCCGTGCCAATGCACATGGTGATCATGCCGTGTCGCACTGATGCATCGCGTTGCATCGCGCTCAGCAAGGTCGCGGTGCGAATTGCGCCAGTCGCGCCCAACGGATGGCCGAGAGCAATGGCACCGCCCAAGGGATTTACTTTAGCGGGGTCGAGTTGCAATTGACGCATAACCGCCAGCGACTGCGCGGCGAAGGCTTCGTTCAGCTCAATCCAATCTAATGCGTTTTGCGCTATGCCTGCGGCTTTGAGCGCACGCGGTATGGCTTCAATCGGACCGATGCCCATAACTTCGGGCGGCACGCCCGCCACCGCAAAACTGCAAAAGCGTGCAATGGGCGTTACGTTGTAACGTTTGAGCGCAGCTTCGCTCATGAGCAACACGGCTGCTGCACCATCTGACATTTGCGAGCTGTTACCCGCGGTTACGCTGCCGCGTACCGCAAACACGGGTTTGAGTTTTGCCAATCCTTCAATCGACGAATCCGCACGCGGACCTTCATCCACTGCGCACATACGCTCGGCCACGCGCACTGCGCCGCCTTGGCCCGGCGCATAGGTTTGCACGGTGTAGGGTGAAATTTCATTGGCAAACGCGCCCGTGCTTTGTGCCGCCAACGCACGCTGGTGAGATTGAAATGCGAAGACATCTTGGTCTTCGCGATTCACTTGCCATTGCTGCGCCACCTTCTCTGCGGTGAGCCCCATGCCATAGGCAATGCCAACATTCTCTGAATGTGAAAATACGGCAGGGTTAAGGCTGGTTTTGTTGCCGGTCATTTGCGGCATACAGCTCATGCTCTCGGTGCCGGCAGCGAGCATGACATCGGCCTCGCCAAGGCGGATGCGATTAGCTGCATCGGCCACAGCTTGCACGCCCGATGCGCAGAATCGATTGACCGTGACGCCCGGCACCGTGTTGGGCAAACCTGCTAATAGCAAACCGATACGCGCCACGTTCATGCCCTGCTCACCTTCAGGCATGGCGCAACCGGCGATCACATCGCCAATTTCATGCGGGTCTAAGTTCGGCACTTTGGCCACCACTTGGCGGATGACGTGCGCCAGCAAGTCGTCCGGTCGTACGCTGCGAAACATGCCGCCCTTTTTGCCAACGGGCGTGCGTGTCGCGGCAACGAGATAGACCGCTTGTATTGCTTTGCTCACTGCATGGCTCATATTCATCTCCCGCTAAGTTTGCTGAACATTACTGGGCTTGCGTGCTGGGCTAAGTTTCGAGCTGCGTTGCTTGGTTTGTTGCATCGTCAGTTACGTAGGGGCTTGCCTGTTTCAAGCATGTGCACAATGCGTTGTTGTGTTTTCTCGTGCTTGAGCAATTCAACAAACTGCGCGCGCTCTACATCGAGAATCCATGCTTCACTCACCTGCGCATTGGTGTCGACTTCGCCACCACACAAGGCTGTTGCGGCAGCTTTTGCCACACGATAGTCGTGCTCTGAAATAAAGCCGCCACCCTGCATGTTCACCAACATCATTTCGAGCGTCGCAATCCCATTTCGCCCCGCCACGGTAATGGCACGTTGCGACAGCGGTGGCCGATAGCCCGCTTCAGCCAAAGCACGCGCGCGACGAATGGCGGCATACAGCAACTCGGCTGGATGAAACAAAATGTCGTCCGAGGATTTGGCAAAACCGAGTTGCACCGCTTCGAGCGCGCTCTTGCTCACATTGGCCATGGCGATGGTTTGGAATGCGTTTTGAATGTAGGGAAACACATCGCCGCCTGCTGCGCGTTGCGCAAGTGCGTGTGCTTGCAGCGCAAACTCTTTGCAGCCCCCGCCTGCCGGAATTAAGCCCACCCCGGCTTCAACCAAACCCACATAGCTTTCGAGTGCCATCACACGGTGTGTTGCGTGCATCACAAACTCACACCCGCCGCCCAGCGCCATACCTTGCACGGCAGCCACTACGGGCACTTGCGCGTGCTTGAGCGCGAGCGAACTTTGCTGGAATTTTGCGACCGTGCGTTCTAGTCGATCAAACTCACCGGCCTGACACGCTTGCGCCACTTGCTGCAAATTGGCACCCACGGCAAACGGCGCTTCGTGCCACACCACTACGCCATCCAACTCACACTCGGCGCGCGCAATGGCTTCCAGCACGCCATCCAGTACCTCATCGCCAATGGCGTGCATTTTGGACTTGAACGAGAGAATGCCGATACGCTCATCAACATCTTTGCGCACCCACAAACGCACGCCCTCGTTTTCGAGAATCGTCGTGCCGCGATCAGGTGCAGCCTCCCCCAACACTTGTTCGGGGTAAAGCTGGCGCTGATAAACCGGCAGATTGGAACGCGGCTTGAGTGTGTTGTCGGCGGCTGAATAAGAACCGGTCGCCTCATGCACGCCGCTACGCTGTATTACCCACGCGGGCAAGGCTGTGCTGGTGAGCGCCTCGCCCGAGGCGATATCGTTTTGAATGGCCTGTGCAATGTTTTGCCACCCGGCGGCTTGCCAGGTTTCAAACGGGCCCATGCTCCACCCAAACCCCCAACGCATGGCGAAATCAACATCGCGTGCATTGTCGGCAATGCTTGGCAAATGGCACGCGCAGTAATGAAACACATCACGAAAAATCGCCCATAAAAAACGAGCTTGCGGATGCGCACTGGCACGTAATTGCGCAAATTTCTCGGCCGGATTTTTTTGCTTGAGTATGGCCAACACTTCATCTGCCACCACACCCGCACTAGGCCGGTAATCTTGCGAGGCGAGATCGAGCACCATAATCTGCTTGCCGTCTTTGCGGTACACTCCTGCGCGCGTTTTTTGTCCCAGCGCGCCTCTGCCAATCAAGGCTTGCAGCCAAACGGGTGCTTGGTAATAACGATGCCACGGGTCATCTGGCAGGGTATCGCGCAATGTATTGATCACGTGTTGCAGCGTGTCGAGACCCACCACATCGGCGGTGCGATAAGTCGCACTTTTTGCGCGACCAATTAGCGGGCCGGTGAGCGCATCGACTTCATCAAACCCTAAGCCAAGTCGCTCGGTGTGATGCATCACCGCCAAGATGGAAAACACGCCCACGCGATTGGCAATGAAGTTGGGCGTATCTTTTGCCCGCACAATGCTTTTGCCAAGCCGTGTGGTGAGCCAACTTTCGAGTTGATCGAGCAATGCGGGATCGGTATGTCGCGTTGGGATGAGTTCCACCAACGACATGTAACGCGGCGGGTTAAAAAAGTGGATGCCGCAAAAGCGACTGCGCATGGAGTGAGGGACATCTGAAGACATCCCCGCAGGCACGCCCTCTGCCAGCGCATTGATCGATAAGCCGGAAGTGTTTGACGCAAAAATGGCATCAGCACGTACATGCGGCGCGACTCTTTGATACAGGTCGAGCTTCCATTCCATCTTCTCAGCAATGGCTTCGATGATGAGGTCGCACTCTTCCAAGCGCGCTAAATCGGTTCCGTAATTGGCGGCCTCAATCGCTGCGAGCCTGTCTTTGCTCGCGAATGGAGCGGGCTCTAGTTTTTTTAAGCCGGCCAGTGCCTTGTCGACAATGCCATTGGCTGCGCCGTCCTTTGCGGGCAAGTCGAATAACAAAACAGGTACATCAGCATTGGCGCAATGCGCCGCAATTTGCGCCCCCATCACCCCTGCGCCTAACACTGCCACTTTGCGGATATGCACCGTTTGTTGTGTTGTCTGTGTGCTCGTCTGCGTGTCCATGTTTACTCCCGTCTCACGCTCATCAGATTTCTATTTTTGATTTTCTCTACACCCAAAACAAAAACGCCCACAGGGTTAGCTGTGGGCGCTGTTTGTTGTTGTTCGTTACACCAAGCAATTAGAAGCTGCTGGAGTACTGTGCGCCCAACAGCCAGAAATTTACACCCGTAAATTCACCTGTTACGCGGCCGCGACCACCAGCGGTTTGATCGTTATCGATCTTGGAATCGCGAACATGTACAAAAGCGATACTGGCATCAATCTTGGACGATGGGCTCAACTGCCACTGCGCGCCGGTCGACAACCAAATACGATCATTGTCAGGCAGCGAAACAAGGCGAGTGCTTTCACCCTTAACCGGCGTTTGGTCGTAGGCCACGCCAAACTTCAACGTGGTGTTGCCATCGTATTTATAGTTACCACCCAGAGCAACACGCCATGAATTACGGAAATTAGTATCTAACGTCTGTAAAACAGTGCCTGATGTGTTTGTAATATCAACTTTCGGGATCTTCGCCCAGCCGGTCCAAGACAAGTCGCCAAGCATCGTCCAACGATCATCAAGCTTCTGAGTGGCGCTAAGAATCAAGGTGTCTGGAAGTTTGATGTTAGCTTTTGCTGGAGTGTTTAGCGCCCCTGAGATACTGCCTTCAATGGTGTATTTAATCGACGACCGATACGACACACCAACACGTGTCGTAGGGGAGACATCAATTAATGCGCCCGCGTTCCAACCCCACGAGGTGTCATCAGCAACCAAATGAATCGTTGCTGCTGTCGACGCCACGCTGGCGAGTCGGAAATAGTCGGCCTCAAGCTTCTGCCAATTCAAACCAAAGCCCAACGAAACCTTGTCATTTACACGCCATGCAACACTGGGGTTGATGTTGTAAGTTTTAACGTCAAATTTAATAGCTTGCGCAGCACCGACCCAAGGATTGCTATATTCGGTCGTCAAACCAAATGGTGCGCCCACGCCTACCCCGACATAAACATCTTTATTCAGCGCGAAGGATAGATAGCCATTGGGAATGGCAGCAAACCCGCCGGGGTTTCCGCCGTTTCCAGTATTAGGCAGAACACCCAACGACGATGAACCATTGTTATTAAACTTTGCGTGAATATCGACCAGCACCGCACCTGCTGAAAATTCGCGCTCTTTCAGCTGCGTCATACCGGCTGGGTTGTAGAAAATCGTGCTGGCGTTATCTGCAATGGCCGCTGAACCTGCGTAGGCGTTACCTAAACCGCTGGCGTTTTGTTCGAGTAGTTGAAAGCCTGATGCACTTGCTGCGCCCGAGCATGCCATGCTGACCAACACGACCAGCAATTTGATGTGATTGTTTTGCTTATTCATAGTCTCCTCCTTAGTGTTCCTGTTTGTGCCTCGATTGTGTCTTTATGCTTGTTTGACAAGCCTGTTTTTTGAACCCGTCTTTCAAAAACCGTGCTCCAAAATTCTACCCGCCGCCACGCCAAATGTGGCAACAAAAATCGTATTGGCATACTGAAAGTGTCTGATTTTTTTCAATCACGCGGCACCTCTCGCTTGTTGCCATGTTCGTCGAGCGCAACATAGGTCAGCTGAGCCTCGGTCACCTTTACGACGATCGGATTAAAGGGATTACGTTCGGCGTACACCTCAACGTCGACTGTCATTGAAGTACGGCCAACGCGCGACACTTCAGCATAAAAACTGAGCAGATCACCCACTGACACCGCTTGATGTAGCTGTACCGAGTTGACGGCCACGGTCACCACACGCCCACGCGCAGTGCGCACCGCAGGAATCGAACCCGCCACATCAATATAGGACATGATCCAGCCGCCAAATACATCACCGGCTGGGTTGGCGTCTTTAGGAAACGCCATCACACGTAATGCCGGTTGTTTTTCTGGCAACTCTGCCAAATGCTCCATGATTTCACTCCAACCCTTCACTGCAACTCTTCACTGCAACTCTTCACCGCAACTCTTCACGACAGCTGTTGCGCTAGCTTGCTGCGCCTCAAAAGCACTCACAGCAATCACTTCTAATTTCGTCTCGCCGCTCCTTCACTCGGACAGCGCATTCTTATACAGACCTTGAATCGGCATCATGCAAAGGGCCACCCCTAAATGGGGCGAAGCCTGTTCCAAAGATCATGCCGGCATCTGCCAAGTCTGCATCGGCAACTACACCCTCTGCAACCAAGCGTCGCGTGGTGAGCACGATGGGCCGAATTAGTCTTTCTGACAAGGCAGATTTTTCCGCTTCACTCATCGCAGCGGGTGCTCGTTTTACGGCCTTATCGTTTTGCCAATCAAAAAAGCCTCGGCCCGTTTTTTTGCCGAGCTCGCCGGCATCTGCACGCTGTTGCAAACACGTCGGCACCACGGATGTTTCAGCAGACCCAGCACTAGCCGATAAACTTTTACCTACGGCGAGCGCCACATCCAGCCCCACTACATCAGCCAACTCTAACGGGCCCATTGGCATGCCAAACGCTAATGCGGCTTCGTCCACTGTTTCAGCGCGCAGGCCCGCATCCACACAACGCATGGCCTCCAGCATGTATGGGCCTAGCACGGCATTGACTAAGAAACCGGGCGCGCTCTTAACCGGCAGCGGCAGCTTGTCGAGTTGCCGCACAAAGGCCAAGGCCTTTTGCACTTCAGCCTCGCTGCTGTTCTCGCCGCGCACTACTTCAACCAGTGGCATGCGCGCGACCGGATTGAAAAAATGAATGCCCACCAAGCGCGAGGGATTTCGCAAAGCGCTGCCAATGCTTTCGAGCTTTAGCGACGATGTGTTGCTGGCCAAGATGGCACCAGGTTTGAGCATCGGCTCAATCGATTTAAACAGTGCGTGCTTTGCATCAATGTTTTCGAAAATCGCCTCGATCACCACGTCTGCTTGGCAAACGCCACGCCCACTTACATCGGGCACGATGCGATCTAACGTTTGCGTTACGCGGCGGCGATCGCCTTTATGTTTGCGTTCGTAGGCTTTGGCTGCGCGTGCAATGGCTGGGGCGATACGCGCCACGCTTTGGTCTTGCAGCGTGACCGTCATGCCGCGTCCTGCGCACCAGGCAGCAATATCACCGCCCATGGTGCCCGCACCGATGACGTGCACATGTTTAACTTTGAAATCGCTCTCGCGCCCGAAGCGCTTGAGTCGCTCTTGCAGTTGATACACGCGCAATAAATTGGGCGTGGTGGGCGACGTTGCCAATGCCGCCATAGAAGTTGGCTGTGAAGACGGTACAGCCAACGCATTACCGCCGTAATTCGCCCACATGTCCAAAATGGCATAGGGCGCAGGGTAATGCTCGGGTCGCGCACGCTGCATCACTTGTGCACGCGCCTTGCGCACCACCATACTTTTCAGCGGACCCAGCATGAGCCGCTGCATCCAGGGTAAATCAGCCGCTGAGCGCGGGCGTTTGCCAGACACAATCCATTCATCAGCAGTGCGCTGCATCAAGCGCGGCGGCACGCATACATCGGCCAAGCCCATGCGCTTTGCTTTGCGCGCATCCACCGCGCGGCCGGTCAGCATCATGTCTAATGCGGCGGGTGCGCCTACCAATTGCGGCAAACGCAGCATGCCACCCCAGCCAGGCACAATGCCCAACATCACTTCGGGTAGCGCAAGCCGCGTTGAGGGCTCGTCGACCACGATGCGGTATTTGCAGGCCAAGGCCAGCTCTAACCCACCGCCCATGCAAAAACCACGAATCAACGCTAAGGTGGGCACCGGCAAAGCAGCGAGCTGGTTGTAGAGGTTCCAGCCGCGCTCCACTAATTGGGTTGCCACTTGCACAGCGGTTGAGGCATCACGGATTTGCGTGAACTCTTCAATGTCTGCACCTGCGATAAAGCCGCTGTCTTTGGCCGATGCAAACACAATGCCGCGCAGTACGTTGGGTGTATGCTCACATTGCTTTTGCCAATGCGACACACATTGCGCCAACTCTGCCATCACCTCGCGTGTCAGGACATTGGTGTGTTCAGGCGTGTGGTTTTCAGGCGTATTCTCTGCGCCCTGCACATTGACGCGGTCCAGCCATGCCCACACCACGCCGTTGTCGCGCACTTCAAGCCGCCAATGACGCAAGTTGTTGGGTTGCGCGTTCATGGCAGCGTCTCCACTAACATCGCACCGCCTTGGCCGCCGCCAATGCAAATGGCCGCCATGCCACGCTTCACGTGCGTGCCCGGCATGCGACGCAATGTTTGCAACACATGCAGCACAATGCGCGCACCACTTGCGCCCACGGGGTGGCCCACTGCAATGGCGCCACCATCTATATTGAGTTTGTGCTCATCCAACTCGCCCAAGGCGCCGGACAGACCTAATTCAGTTCGGCAATATTCGTCGGACTTCCACGCCGCGAGGCAGCCGAGCACTTGCGCGGCGAAGGCTTCGTTAATTTCCCATGCATCAAGGTCGTTCAAACACAAGCCATGACGTTGCAGAATAGGCGTTGCCGCATGCACCGGCCCCAAGCCCATTTGTGCTGGATCCAGCCCCGCCCATTGGCTGTCGACAATGCGGCCCAAGGGTTGCAAATCGTATTGCTTGACTGCGGCTTCGCTCGCCAACAGCAACCAACTTGCACCATCTGTTACTTGCGAACTATTGCCCGCGGTGATGTTGCCCAAGGGTTTATCAAATACGGGTTTGAGTTTTGCCAATCCGGCGAGCGATGAGTCGCGACGCAGGCCATCGTCTTGCTCATGCGCATTGCCATTGCGCTCAACCAAGGGCACCAGCTCATTGGCAAAATGGCCCGCGTCATACGCCGCAGCCGTGCGTTGATGTGATCGCACTGCAAACGCATCCATCTGCGTGCGATCAATGCCAAAACGCCAAGCCAAATTTTCGGCGGTTTGCCCCATGGTCAAACCCACTACGGGGTCGGTTAGGCCTTTGAGCAAGCCAATCACCGGGGACAAATACGCCAACTTAAATTGCGTCAACACGCCGAGTTTTTGTCCCATGCTGCGTGCGCTATTTAAAGCCGCAAACCACTTCACCGCAGCATCGGGCCACAGCAGCGGCGCGCGCGACAAAGCATCGACACCGCCCGCCAGCACGAGGTGGGAACGCCCTGCTTGAATATTCGCCATGGCAGAGTCGATGGCCTGCATGCCCGAGGCACAATTGCGCATGACCGTCCACCCGGGCACCGACTGCGGACACCCCATGCGTAACGCCACCAGACGTCCGATATTTACTTCATCCGGCGCGGGTGCGGCACAACCCAAAATCACTTCGTCTAAGGCCTCTGCACCAAACCGTTGGCGCGAGAGCAAGGCACGGCCTGCGGCCACCGCCAGATCACTGGCAGCAAAGGGCCCCGGCGTGTTACGCGCTTTAAGAAAAGGCGTACGCGCGCCATCGACGATGTAAATCGGCGTCGGGTTGATTGATGTTGCTTTGGATGCACTCATCTCAACTCCGTTGCAACACGCCTGCCATTGCTTCACGATGCGAAGCAGCAGATTGCGCGGCCTGCTCGTCGCGTCCAAAATCTTGCGGGAAGTCATCCACTCGAATGACTTTTTGACGCAGTTCGTCACGACGCTGCATGACCTGCGCTTCAGGCGCGCTAATAATGCCTGCCGCCACTGCGGCTTGTACCGTAGCAACATAGCGGCCTTGCGCCTGCAAGCGACCTTCTTTAATGGCGTGGCGCAAACGAGTTTCAAAACCTTCGGCTTCGACTGCGGCTTCGAGCGCGAGCTCAATCACACCGACCGCATCATTCTCGTCACGCGGCGCATAACCACCTGCGGTGAGCCGATCACGCGCAGCAGAAGGCTCTAGCAATATATTGGCAACGTCCGTACCTAAGCGGTCTGACGGCACCACATACGGACGGCCCAAGGGGAACACAATCCACTTCAACAGGCGAGCTACAAGACGATTGGGGAAATTTGAGATCACACCCTCAAATGCGTTTTGCGCTTTGAACATGGCATCCCAAATGGCCCAGTGCATGAGCGGCGCATCGGTGGTGCGACGTCCTTCTTCTTCGTAGCGCTTGAGTGTGGCCGAGGCGAGATACATCAAACTCAGCACATCGCCTAAGCGTGCAGATAATTTTTCTTTACGCTTGAGGTCACCGCCCATGGTGCCCATGGCCATATCGGCCACAAACGCAAAGGCAGCCGAAAAACGTGTGAGCTGTTGGTAATAACGTTGCGTATCCGGCGACACTTCCGGCACCGACACAAAGTGCGAGCCGGTCAGCCCCATCACCAAGGCGCGGCAGGCATTGCGCACGGCGTAGCCCACATGCCCGAATAGCGCCGCATCAAACTTCTTGAGCGCGTCAGGTGCACCGCTCAACGCAGCTTGCATTTCGTCCAGCACATAGGGGTGACAGCGGATGGCCCCTTGGCCAAAAATAATGAGGCTGCGGGTGAGAATATTTGCGCCTTCCACCGTAATGCCAATTGGAATTTGCTGATACGCACGCCCCAAAAAATTTGATGGGCCTAAGCAAATGCCTTTACCGCCCAACACGTCCATGCCGTCGTTGACGACTTGGCGAGCACGCTCGGTGATGTGGTATTTCACGATGGCTGAAACGACGGAGGGCTTTTCGCCCAGATCAATCGCGCGTGTGGTGAGGCTGCGTGCGGCATCCATCATGTAGAGATTGCCGCCCATACGCGTGAGCGCTTCTTGAATACCCTCGAATTTGCCAATCGCCGTTTTAAATTGGCTACGCACGCGGGCATAGCCGCCTACACTGCGCACCGCCAGTTTCGCCATGCCGGTGTTTGAAGCTGGCAAGGAAATGGAACGACCTGCGGCCAAACACTCCATCAACATGCGCCAACCTTGGCCGGCCATGCTGGGGCCGCCAATAATCCACTCTAGCGGCATGAATACATCTTTGCCCCAGTTTGGCCCATTTTGAAAAACAGCGTTGAGCGGAAAATGTCTGCGGCCAATATTTACACCTGGATGATCGGTCGGTACCAACGCGCAGGTGATGCCGAGATCTTCTGTTTCACCGAGCAAGTGTTCTGGGTCATACAGGCGGAAGGCTAACCCCAATACGGTGCAGATTGGGCCTAACGTGATGTAGCGCTTGTCCCAGGTCACACGCATGCCGAGCACTTCACGGCCTTGCCATTCACCTTTACACACCACGCCGTAATCGGGAATCGCAGCTGCATCTGAACCAGCTTGCGGGCTGGTGAGCGCAAAAGCGGGAATCTCTTCACCACGCGCTAGGCGCGGCAAATAATGTTGCTTCTGTGCGTCGGTGCCGTAATGCAACAGCAGTTCTGCCGGGCCGAGTGAATTCGGCACCATCACGCTCACGGCAGTAGCGGAGCATCGCGTGGACAACTTCATCACCACAGCTGAGTGCGCCTGTGCCGAGAATCCCTTTCCGCCAAATTCGCGCGGAATGATCATGCCTAAAAAGCCTTGTTGCTTAATGTAGGTCCACACCTCGGGGGATAGATCGTGTTGCTGCGTGCTTTGCCAATCGTCTGATAGGCGACACAGCTCTTCCGTTTCAATATCTAGAAAGCGCTGCTCTTCTTCGCTCAACGCAGGCTTGGGAATCGCCAACAATTCGTGCCAGTTAGGCTGGCCCCGAAACAGCTCACCCTCCCACCACACCGTACCCGCCTCTAGCGCAATGCGCTCGGTGTCTGACATCGGCGGCAAAATACTGCGGTACAACCGCAATAAGGGCGCAGATATTAAATGACGGCGCAGCGGACGCCACACCAAAGTTAGCGCCACCAGCGCCAAGATTGCCAAGCCGCAATACAACATGCTCGCAGGCCAAGCGCCGGTTCCAGCGCCTAATACCAACCACACCGACAAACCGGCAAGCCAAACCCAGCCCGACACGTGCAAATAACCCAGCACGATCACGAGCGGAATGAGCAGCAAGAGCATCCAGGCCATGAGGGTCTCCTCCATCGCATTCGCATTAAGGTTTTGATGCGATGCGATTCATTTTAATGTGGGGCCACTGAACATTAGATTCAGCAGCTCAACGCTTCGAACGACAAGACCACCTGCAAACCGATCTACGAGCGATTTGGCAGCGCGCTATTTAGCCGCCGCTAAATCCGCCTTCCTTTTGTTCGTCGAATTACGTGGTGCTGATTTTCCTTTTGCCGCAGCCACCGTACGCGTTCGCTTTGCCAATACCGGCAACTCTGCCTCTGGTAAGGGCGCACGCAAACCTCCCAACAAAAACGCCATCAGCCGCACTTGCAACACTTCGTCCGCCCCTTCAAGTTCGCTCGGCGTCACATCAATATGCGCCAATACTTTCAGCACATCAATGCCGGCAAGGGCGTAAGACATTGCGCCCAACATAAAGTGGAAGCGCCAGACAATTTCGTCTTGCGGAACCTCGGGGAGTGAATTGAACAGCGCATTTTTAAATCTAAAGATCACCCCTTCAGACTCTTGCGCCACAAAATTTCGGATAAAGAAAACGGGATCGGTGGCGCTGCGCGAGAGCAAGCGCATAAAGACCGCACCGCCTGAGTCTTGGCGCGCAAAGCGCAGAGAGGTACCAAAGAAAGCGTCTAATATTTGATGCGGCTTGGGTGTTTGTGGGTGCGCTTGTGCTTCATAAGCAGAGAGCGCGGCCAAGCGCGCCGCGTTCAACTCAGACAAGCGGCGCTGAAAAACCGCTCGAACCAAGCCTTCTTTGCTGCCAAAGTGATAATGGCACGCCGCCAGATTGGCGCCTGCTTTGTGCGCAATTTGCCGCATCGACGCACCATCAACACCGTGCTCGGCAAACAAACTCTCGGCCGCATCCAATAAACGCGCCGGTGTTTGCGACAAGTCCATTTCGAAATCAGTTGCTGCTCGCATGATGCATGACCTTAATGCACACCTTCATTAAATCGGCCAAAAGCGCACTACCTGGCTCGCCAATTACATATGAACAACATGCTTTCTACTTACATATATGCACCGAAATTGCGTGCTCGTTTGTTCAGCATCTCCTTTTTCAGCGCACGAGATGCGCTAATTTTCGCGATTCCCCGTGGTTTTTGCGTGTCACAAACACCACTTAAAAATTCAAACAAACGATTCAAACAGTCGTTTTAATCATACTCGCTGCACACATTTGGTCAAGCCTTGCTTCAGACAAATGCATTAGAAAAATCAAGATGATCGGTTGCATCGCGCTGCATCAATTTCGCCTCATGCCCCATAACAGGGGCTTCTCCAGCGGTCGATATCTGCAATTTGCACCAAACAAATTATGAAAAAAAATTTAAAAAAACTATGGCGCAGAATCAAAAGCCGTTGCACAATGCGCTCCAACGACCGTGGCATGGGCGTTACAGAGCAGCACACGCGCAACAGAAAAACTTTTGTTCGAGAATTTTTTACACACACTTTTGATGTGAGCCGTGCTAGCCTGCGGCTTTCGTCGGCTCAACCCTAGGAGGAGTACTACATGAACAAGTCCGATCTGATCGACGCTATTGCAGCATCCGCAAACCTGTCCAAGGCCGACGCTGGCCGCGCACTCGGCGCCACGCTGGACACCATCGTTAAGGCCGTATCCAAGGGTGACAATGTGACCTTGGTTGGTTTCGGTACCTTCAAGAGCACCAAGCGTGCTGCTCGTACCGGCAAGAACCCGAAGACCGGCGCAGCGATCAAGATCCCGGCAGCAACCGTGCCGCGCTTCTCTGCTGGCGCAGGCTTCAAGACCGCTGTTGGCGGCAAGAAGAAGAAGTAATAATTTTCGTTAGCTGACGAAAAAAACGGCCTCGCTGGAAACAGCGGGGCCGTTGTGTTTTAAGTCTCTGCTTTTTGTTAGACGTCTTTTGCTTCACGCAGGGCCGCAACGCACCTCAGGAACCTTAGCGGCACACCCGCCTCGTCGTACAATGGCTGCATGAGACAACATGCAGCCCCATCCCCTTTACCTGCCGCAAGCGGCGGTGATCGCCACGATTGGCAAACGATTCGCACCCTTCTGCCTTACCTGTGGGCCTACAAGTGGCGTGTCATGTTTGCCATGGCAAGTTTGGTGGCAGCCAAATTTTCCAATGTCGGCGTCCCGCTCATCTTCAAAGATATTATTGATGCGCTCACCCCCGCTGCAGGCAGCCAAGCGGCAATCGTGCTCATCCCACTCGGTTTGCTAGGGGCCTACGGCGCATTACGCTTTTCAACCTCGCTGTTTACGGAGCTACGCGAATTACTGTTTACGCGGGTTACGCAGCGCGCCGTTCGTACCATCACGCTGCAGGTATTTCGCCACTTGCACAGTCTGTCACTACGGTTTCACTTGGAACGCCAAACAGGCGGACTTACGCGCGACATTGAGCGCGGCACACGCTCGATTGGCTCGCTCATTTCATGGACGCTGTATTCCATCTTTCCCACAATTGTCGAAATCACGCTGGTGTTAGGCCTGTTGGCAACACGTTACGAGTGGAGCTTCGCCGCCATCACGCTGGGCACGTTAGTCGTTTATATCTGGTTCACCATCGTCATTACCAACTGGCGCACGCATTTGCGTCGCAAGGTGAATGAGCTCGACTCCGCCGCCAATACGCGGGCGATTGATGCGCTGCTGAATTACGAAACGGTGAAGTACTTCAACAACGAAGAGTACGAAGCGCGTCGTTACGACGAACAATTGCAACACTGGGAACAAGCACAGGTTAAAAGCCAAATCACCCTGTCATATCTCAACCTGGGCCAAGCCTTCATTATTGCCATTGGCGTAACCGCCATGATGTGGCGTGCCAGCGTGGGCGTGGCAGAAGGCCATATGACGCTGGGCGATATTGTGCTGGTGAATACGCTGATGATTCAGCTGTATTTGCCACTCAACTTCTTGGGCATGTTGTATCGAGAAATTCGGCAAGCGCTGACCGACATTGAGCGCATGTTTAGTCTATTGCACGCACAGCGCGAAGTGAGCGATTCGCCGAATGCAGCTTCGCTGGACAGCATCGCACAACATACGCCGCTTGATGTGAGCTTTGACCATGTCACCTTCGGTTACGAGCTAGACCGTACCATTCTGCATGACTTGAGTTTGCACATTCCTGCCGGCAAAACCGTTGCGGTGGTCGGACATTCAGGTGGCGGAAAAAGTACACTCGCCCGCTTGCTGTATCGTTTTTATGATGTTCCGGAAAACGCCGGCAACGGCGGCATTCGCATTGGCGCACACGATATTCGCCAGATCAAACAAGACAGCTTGCGACGCGCCATTGGCATCGTGCCGCAAGACACCGTGCTGTTTAATGACAGCATTCGCTACAACATTCGTTACGGCCGCCCTGATGCAAGTGACGCAGAAGTTGAAATCGCTGCACGCGCGGCGCAATTACACGACTTTATTAATCAATTGCCAAAAGGCTATGACACTCCGGTAGGCGAACGCGGACTCAAACTTTCTGGTGGCGAAAAGCAGCGCGTGGCCATTGCGCGCGCGCTGCTCAAGAATCCGCCGATCCTGATTTTTGACGAAGCCACCAGCGCACTCGACACACGCACTGAGCAAGCGATCCAAGAACAGCTCGAACAGGCTGCACGCGGGCGCACGACGCTTGTTATTGCGCACCGATTATCGACCGTGATGAATGCCGATCAAATTGTAGTGATTGAAGGTGGCCGCGTAATTGAACGCGGCACGCACACCGAGCTACTGAACCTCAACGGGCATTACGCGCAGATGTGGGCAATGCAGCAGCAGGAAGAACAACCCACTTAACTACAAGCCCGGATCACAGCCCCCACCCTGCATCGCCAATTCAACCGCGTGACGCGATAGATGTGGCGCGAACAGCTCTATAAAGGCAAACACATAGCCACGCAGCCATGCGTGACGCTTAACGGCGATACGCGTGGTACTCGATTGAAATAAATGCTCACAACTAATCGCACGTAGGTCTGTATCGGTCGCCGCATCAAATGCCATGCTCGCCACAATGCCCACGCCCAGCCCGAGCCGCACATAGGTTTTAATAATGTCCGCATCCAACGCGGTCAGCACCACATTGGGCTGCAAGCCACGTTCGGCAAATGCTTTGTTAATTTGCCCTCGCCCCGTAAATGCGCTGTCGTAGGTTACCAAAGGCCACGCCGCAATATCGCTCAAAGAAACGGGCTGACGCTTTTTAAGCAAAGGGTGATCAGGCGGCACCACTAAACTGCGGTTCCATTGGTAGCACGGCAAGGTAACCAGCTCTGGTTTGTCGGCCAAACTTTCTGTCGCAATGGCAATGTCCGCAGCGCCACTTAACACCGCCTCCGCAACTTGATTCGGATTGCCTTGATGCAATTCGAGACGCACTTGCGGATAGCGCTCGCGAAACTTCAACACCACTTGAGGCAAAGCGTAACGCGCCTGTGTGTGAGTGGTCGCTATCGACAGGCGCCCCTGCTGCTCATGGCTAAACTCTTCGCCCACTTGTTTGAGATTGCCCAGCTCGCCCAGCACGCGCTCGGCAATCGCCACAATTTCACGGCCCGGTTCAGTGAGCCCAACCAATCTTTTGCCGCGTCGCACGAACACATCTACGCCCAACTCCTCTTCGAGCAAGCTGATTTGCCGCGACACACCGGGTTGCGAGGTATGCAAAACACCCGCCGCGTCAGACACGTTAAACGCCTGGCGCACCACTTCAGCCACGTATCGGAGTTGCTGAATATTCAATACCTTGCCCTCTTTATATAACTAATAATTATATAGAATTGATTATAAAGTATTTCCGGTTTCATATAAGCGCCCGTATCATCCAAACCTCGCAAAAGGCTGGCTCCAGCAGGCTAACCGCCATACTGCGGCACCTCATAAAGCCACACCCACTTTTGCCATGTGGCACTGCCACCCGCATCTAACAGGCGAACGAAGACATGGATCTTGGCATCATCAATTTCGGACAAACCCTCTCCGGTTTTGTGGTCGGCATTATTGTCGGCATTACCGGCGTGGGCGGCGGTTCGCTCATGACGCCGTTGCTGGTGTGGTTCTTCGGCATTCCGCCGCATGCTGCGGTGGGCACCGACTTGCTGTATGCAGCCATTACCAAGGCCGGCGGCGGCTGGGTTCACGCGCGCCAAGGCACGGTCGATTGGACGATTACTCGCCGCTTGGCAACAGGTAGCGTGCCAGCGGCGCTGCTTACGCTCGGTTTGATGGCTTTGCTGGGCGCAGACAAAAAAGCCCTAGGCAACGTTATTACCGGCGCCTTGGGCGTGGCGTTATTGCTCACCGCTTGCGCCTTGTTACTACGCAGCCGCATTGTGGCTTTTTCGCAGCAACCACATATTGCTGCTTGGCGTGAGAAACATATTGCCAATGCCACCATCGCAGTCGGCGCACTACTGGGCGTGCTCGTCACACTCTCTTCTGTTGGCGCAGGTGCACTGGGCGTCGCAGTGCTATTTTTCTTGTACCCTTCACTGCCCACCGTACGCATCGTGGGTTCTGATATTGCGCACGCTGTGCCGCTTACCCTAGTTGGCGGCGTCGGTCACTGGTTAATGGGCAGTATCGACTGGGCTTTATTGGTTTCATTGATTTTAGGTTCACTGCCCGGCATCGTACTGGGCTCAAGATTGTCCCGTCATATGCCGGAACATTGGTTACGACCGGCATTGGCAACGCTGCTAGCTTTTATCGGCGGCAAGTTTGCACTGGGCGCTTTGGGTTAAAACACTCTTTAGCCGCACGCTAATTGGCAAACACACGCGTTACAAAAATACGTTACTAAGAAATAGCTTCATTATTTATTGATCGTTAGAGACCACCATGTATCAGTACGACGAATTTGACCGCCGCGTAGTTCGCAGTCGCGCTGCACAGTATCGACGTCAGGTTGCACGCTGGCAGGCCGGCGAATTGGCGGATGATGAGTTCCGCCCGTTGCGTTTGCAAAACGGCCTGTACATTCAGCGTCACGCACCGATGTTGCGTATCGCCATTCCGTATGGACATTTGAGCAGCGTGCAGCTGCGTAAGCTGGCTTACATCACCCGCCACTATGATCGCGGCGTGGGCCACTTCACCACGCGCCAAAACTTGCAGCTCAACTGGGTCAAGATCGAAGAAACGCCAGATATTCTTGACCATCTGGCCGATGTCGATATGCACGCCATTCAGACCTCCGGCAACTGCGTTCGCAACATCACCACTGATGCATATGCTGGCGTAGCGCCGGATGAAATTGTCGACCCGCGTCCGTTTTGTGAGCTGGTGCGTCAATGGTCAACTTTGCATCCTGAATTCGCTTACCTGCCACGCAAATTCAAAATTGCGGTGAGCGGTGCCACGGAAGATCGTGCACTGTTGCGCTTTCACGACGTCGCGCTTGAGCTGCATCGTGACGCAAATGGCGAACCGCTGGTTCGCTTTATTGTGGGAGGCGGCATGGGCCGCACGCCGATTCTGGGCGAAACGGTACGCGACGATGTGCCGTGGCGCGACATGCACACCTACCTTGAAGCAATTTTGCGTGTGTATAACCGCTTTGGCCGCCGCGACAACATGTACAAGGCGCGCATCAAAATCTTGGTGAAGTCGTTGGGCGTGGCCGCGTTCCGCGAGCAAGTTGAGGAAGAATTCTCGCGCATTGCCAATGGCCCAAATCGCTTGCCGGAAGATGCGCTGAGCTGGATCCAGTCACGCTTCGTAACGCCACAATACGAAACGCTGACGAATAACCCTGCGGTACTGAGCGATGCATTGGCAAGCAACATACCGTTTGCACGCTGGCACAAACGCAATGTGCGCGGCCACAAGGCTGTGGGCTACGCAGCTGTTACGCTGTCAACCAAGCGTGCGGGTTTTGCACCGGGCGATGTAACGGACGCGCAAATGGACGCGGTTGCCGATTTGGCTGACCAATATAGTTTGGGCGAACTACGCATTACGCACGACCAAAATATTGTGTTGGCGCATGTTAAGCAAAGCGATTTACCAGCTTTGCACAGCGCATTGCACGCACTGGGTTTTGCCACACCGTCGATCGGCTTGGTGAGCGACATGATCGCCTGCCCGGGTGGCGACTTTTGCGACCTAGCCAATGCACGCTCTATTCCCATTGCCGCTGCTGTTGCAGAACGACTGGAAGACCTCGATGAGCAAGAAGACATTGGTCCGCTGCGTCTAAACATTAGCGGATGCATGAACTCTTGCGGCCAACACCACGCTGGGCACATTGGCATTCTGGGCGTCGATAAACAAGGTCAAGAGTGGTATCAATTATCCGTGGGCGGCTCTGGCGGCACGCAATCCAGCATTGGCGCGGTGCTCGGCCCATCGCTGCGTGCAGACCAAGTGCCGGATGCAGTCGAGCAGATCATTGAGGTGTACTTAGAGGCACGCGCCTCGAACGAGCGCTTCCTCGACACCGTTCGCCGCATTGGCGCAGAACCATTTAAGAACAAGCTCTACCCCAACAAGGGCAAGAGCGCAGCAGACAACAAGGTGGCCCAAAATGGCTGATCCCGTACAAACCACGAAGCCTGACCTGTATAAGGTCACGCGCATCATCAAAGATGGCGCCATTGTGGCGGACGATTGGCAATTCGTGCCGCTGGCATCGGAACTCGCCCCTGAGGCACATCCAATTCCCGCTGGTCGCGTGATTGTGCCGTTGCCCGTTTGGCAATCGCAGCGTCATGTACTGGCCGCACGCGGCGATGTTGGCGTTTGGCTGGCACCGGCGGATGACCCGCAACAATTGGCTGATAGCTTTGGTCAAATCGCACTCATCGCGGTGGACTTCCCCAAGTTCACCGATGGCCGCGGTTATTCCATCGCTTCATTACTACGCAGCAAGTTGCATTGGAAGGGCGAACTACGCGCGATTGGCGATGTACTGCATGATCAGCTTTACTACATGCAACGCGTGGGTTTTAACGCCTATGCCTTGCGCAGTGATCGCTCAGCAGAAGTGGGCTTGGCTGCGCTCAAAGATTTTGAAGACATCTATCAATTTTCAACCGACCAAGCGCTGCCGGTGGCGCGCCGTCATTTTGGCGCCAACACCGCGGCGACTCGCGGGAGCGCTACATGAGTACCGCCCAAACGCAGTTTGCTGATCTTGACCGTGCCGAACTCAAGGCCGAAGAAGCGCGCACACTGTTAAAGCGCATCGCCGATGAATTTGGACCAGCCACCTTGGCTTCCAGTTTGAGCGTGGAAGACATGTTGCTAACCGAACTCATTGCCCAGGCCGCGCCAGAAATTGAAGTGTTTTCGCTCGATACCGGCCGCCTTCACGACGAAACCTACGCCACCATGGAACGCATGCAGCAGCATTACGTACGCGAGCGTGGCATCACCTATAAGGTGTATTTCCCCCAGCAAGATGCGGTGGAAGCGTATGTGCGAGATAATGGCGTTAACGCTTTTTATCAAAGCGTTCCCCTGCGCAAAGCCTGCTGTGAAATCCGCAAAGTTGAGCCGCTTAATCGTGCATTGATTGGCAAAAAAGCGTGGATCACCGGCATGCGCGCGCAGCAATCGACCACCCGTACTGAACTCAAAGTACAGGACGTCGACACCGACCGCGGCATTGCCAAATTCAACCCGCTGGCCGAATGGAGCAACGCAGAAGTGTGGGCGTATGTGCGTGCGCACGATGTGCCGTACAACGAACTGCACGATCGCTTCTTCCCCAGCATCGGTTGCGCGCCGTGTACGCGCGCTATTGCCGCCGGTGAAGATATTCGTGCAGGCCGTTGGTGGTGGGAAGACCCGCTAGCTAAGGAATGTGGCCTGCATGTGAGCCAGGCTGTATCCATGATTCGTCGTTAAAGAATTGAAGAGATCGTCATGACTACGTTGTTGAATAAGGATACCCTCACGCATTTGGATGCGCTAGAAGCAGAAGCCATTCACATCCTGCGCGAAGTCGCCGGACAGTGCTCAAATCCGGTGCTGCTGTTTTCGGGCGGTAAAGATTCTGCCGTGTTGCTCAAGCTGGCAGAAAAAGCCTTTCGCCCGGGCCGCTTCCCATTTCCGTTGATGCACATCGACACCGGCCACAACTACCCGGAAGTCATCACCTTCCGTGATGCACGCGCCGCCGAGTTGGGCGAACGCCTCATCGTGCGTTCGGTTGAAGATTCTATGGCGCGCGGCACCGTCGTGCTGAAAACGCCGGATGAGTCACGCAACAAATACCAATCCATCACGCTGCTCGAAGCCATAGCAGAGTTCGAGTTCAACTGCTGTATTGGTGGCGCACGTCGAGATGAAGAAAAGGCGCGCGCAAAAGAACGCGTGATGAGTTTCCGCGACGAGTTCGGCGGTTGGGATCCAAAGAACCAGCGTCCCGAATTGTGGAGCTTGTATAACGCACGCACACACAAGGGTGAAAACATCCGCGCCTTCCCCATCTCGAACTGGACGGAGTTAGATGTTTGGCAATACATCGAGCGCGAAAGCATTGCGTTGCCGTCCATCTATTTTGCACATACACGCCCCTTAGTGCGTCGTGCCGGCAGCTTGGTGCCGATTACTGATGTAACGCCGGCGCGCGATGGCGAGAAGATTGAAGATGTAGTGGTACGTTTCCGCACAGTCGGCGACATCACCTGTACCGCGCCGGTTGAATCAACCGCCAGCACGATTGCAGAAATTTTGGCAGAGACGGCGACCACCACGCTGACCGAGCGCGGCGCAACACGTCTGGATGACCAACAATCTGAAGCCGCGATGGAACAGCGCAAAAAAGAAGGCTACTTCTGATGGGCAATTGGCAAAACGTTTGTTCGTAAAAACGCTCGCCCCTAAAGTCGCTCGCCTATTTCCTCGATTGAATAGAAAAAGATTACATCATGTCTGCTAACGAACATCTCCCCTTGGCCGATACCGGTTTGCTGCGCTTTACCACCTGCGGCAGCGTAGATGACGGCAAGAGCACGCTGATCGGTCGCTTGCTGTACGACAGCAAAGCCATTTTGGCCGACACGCTCAATGCAATTGAAAAAACGTCGCAGCGTCGCGGCATGGAAGCCGTCGACCTGTCACTGCTCACCGATGGTTTGCAAGCCGAACGCGAGCAAGGCATTACCATTGATGTGGCCTACCGTTACTTCTCAACCGGTCGTCGTAAATACATCATTGCCGATGCGCCGGGCCACGAGCAATACACCCGCAATATGGTGACAGCGGCTTCGACCGCTGACTTGGCAATTATTTTGATTGATGCGCGTAAGGGCATTCTCACGCAAACGCGTCGCCACTCTGCCATCACCAAACTCATGAACGTGCCGCACGCTGTGCTCGCCATCAACAAAATGGACTTGGTGGATTACGACCAAGCTGTGTTTGATCGCATTAGCGCCGAGTACCGCGAATTTGCCAAACAAATCGGCCTTGAAGATGTGCAGATCATTCCGATGTCCGCTTTGAATGGCGACATGATTGTGGAACGCGGTGATCGCCTCGACTGGTACACCGGCCCCACTTTGATGGAGTTTTTAGAAGCCGCGCCGCTCGCACACAGTGAAGTGCCGGAAGCGTTCCGCTTCCCGGTACAGTTCGTCTGCACCGCCGATGGCAACGATTACCGTGGCTTTATGGGTCGTGTGGAATCAGGCGCGATTTCAATTGGCGACGCGGTCAAAATTTTGCCGAATGGTTTGAGCTCTACGGTGAAGAGCATCGACTTAGGCGGTCGCGAATTACAACGCGCGGTTGCGGGCCAATCTGTCTCCATTCAATTGGCAGATCAAATCGACATCTCGCGTGGCGACATGCTGACTTCTGCAGACGAACAGCCGCGTATTGAAAAGCAAATTGAAGCGGATGTGTGCTGGCTATCTGAAACACCGCTCGATACTAGTCGCAAATATATTGTTCGCCACACGGCACGCGAAACGCGCGCGATGGTGGCCGGCATTGCCTATCGTCTCGACATCAACACGCTTGAAAAGCACGAGGGTGCAAAGTTGTCGATGAATGACATTGGCCGCGTCAGCTTCAAGCTGCAGCTGCCTTTGGCCATTGACAGCTACGCTGTTAACCGCGCCACAGGTGCCTTTGTTGTAATCGATGAAACCACCAACAACACCGTTGGTGCTGGCATGGTGTTATGAGCAATTCAGCATTGCCCGGCAAGGTGTGGCTAATCGGCGCAGGGCCGGGCGCTGCTGACCTGCTCACAGTTCGTGCCACCCGCTTGCTGCAACAAACGCAGGTGGTGTTGCATGACGCACTCGTCAGTGAAGAAATTCTGCAACTCGCACCACAAGCCACGTTCATTAACGTTGGCAAACGTGCGAACGAACCGTCTTCTACACAAAGCTGGATTCACGATCGCATGATCGAAGCTGCGCAAACTCACGCGCATGTGGTTCGCCTCAAAGGCGGCGACCCTTCAATGTTTGGTCGCGCGCAAGAAGAAGTTGATGCGCTCAAGGCAGCAGGAATTCAATGTGAAGTTGTTCCGGGCATTACCGCCGCACTTGCCGCAAGTGCAGACTTAGCACTGTCACTGACGCGCCGTGGCGTAGCGCGCTCGGTGTTGTTTGCTACGCCTGTTACCGGACCCGGTGAACCGGATAACGGATGGGCCGTCGCCGCAGCGCAGGCCGATACCGTGGCGTTGTACATGGCGAGCAATGATGCTGCCGCAGTACGCGATGCGCTACTTGCGCAAGGCCGTGCAGAGAGCACGCCGGCACATGTGGTGATGAACGCAGGACGAGCCAATATGCGTAGCGTGAGCTGTACGTTGGGCACGCTGCCCGAGGCGCTTGCCTCACGCGGACGTGCCCCAACCATCGTATTACTGGGCGAAGTCTATCGCCACGCAGAAGGCCGCAACTAATTTTTAGCCGCTTGATGCGAACAAAGTTTCTGCTCAATACACAAAAATCATTGCCTTAATTTTTTGGTCCGCACGATTTCGTCATTGGCAAATTGACGACCTTCGCTATGGACTGACATTGCTTTTAGGAGCTCACCATGGCAACACTGGCAACCGAACGCGTGCTGAGCGTTCATCACTGGAACGAAAGCCTGTTTAGTTTTCGCACTACACGCGATCCAGGATTGCGCTTTGAAAATGGCCACTTCGTAATGATTGGCCTACCGGTCGATGGCAAGCCCTTGTTGCGCGCCTACAGCATTGCCAGCGCTAACCACGAAGAACATCTCGAGTTTTTTAGCATTAAAGTGCCGGATGGTCCGCTGACCTCACGTCTGCAACACTTAAAAGAAGGCGATGAGTTAATCGTCAGTCGCAAGCCGACAGGCACGCTGGTACTTCACGATTTACGTCCGGGCACAAACCTATATCTGTTTAGCACTGGCACGGGGTTGGCGCCCTTCATGAGCATTATTCAAGACCCGGAGACATACGAGCGTTTTGAGAAAATTGTACTTGTACACGGCGTGCGCCAAGTCAGCGAGCTTGCTTACAGCCGCTATATTCAAGAAGAATTGCCGCAACACGAATACTTTGGTGAGCTCATTGCCAACCAGCTCATTTACTACCCAACCGTGACACGCGAACCTTACCGCAATCGTGGTCGTTTAACGGACCTGATCACTAGCGGTAAACTATTCGAAGACATCGGTTTGCCACCACTGGATCCTTCGCATGATCGCGCCATGATTTGTGGCAGCCCGAGTATGTTGGCCGACACCCGCATGTTATTAGATGAGCGTGGCTTTGAAATCTCCGCACACATTGGTGCGCCGGGGGATTACGTAATCGAACGCGCGTTCGTTGAGAAATAAGGTCTAGATTTGACGCCCAAGAGCGCCCGCGAAAAGCCCGGGCGCTCCACCGGTGTGTAGAAAAGCCACTCGATCTTCCGTGTCAAACGCGCCCATACGGCACAGGTCAATAAGCCCCGCCATCGCCTTACCTGTGTATACAGGATCAAGCACGAGCGCTTCGGTACTCGCAGCGAGATGCAAGGCTTCCACCATTTCTGGTGTTGGCTTACCGTAACCGGGACCAACATACGCATCAAGCACTTCAACTTTCGTGCGTGCCATTTTGCGCCCACGCAGCGCAGACACGACTTCACTCGCCTGTTGGTACACGAGCGCTTCTTGCTCTTCTCGCGTTCCCTCAACTGCAATGCCAATGACGCGCGTTTTTGAGCCGATGAGATGTAGGCCTGCGAGCAAGCCCGCATGGGTGCCGCCACTGCCTGTTGCGACAACAATCGCATCCAGCTCTTGCCCCATCTCACTCGCTTGCTGAATCATTTCTTCGGCGCATAAAACATAACCGAAATTGCCGATCACACCGCTCCCGCCGACCGGTATACAGTAAGGTATGCGACCTTCCACCTTCAACTGTTCTGCTCGCTCGGCCATCACTGGCTCACGCTCAGCAGGCAACGCTAACAAATGGATTTTGGCGCCGAACAATTGATTGAGCAGCATGTTACCTATCTGCTCATGTTCTACTTGATGATGCTTTCCATGACGCAATATCAACTCGCAATCGAGGCCTACTTTGGCACAGGCAGCAGCAGTTTGCCGTGCATGGTTCGACTGCAATGCACCTACGGTCAAAATCGTATCGGCGCCCTGAGCAAGCGCATCGCCCAGTAGAAATTCAAGTTTGCGTAACTTGTTTCCCCCCATACCAAGGCCGGTAAGATCATCACGCTTGACCAATATATTTGGGCCATCGAGTAATTTTGTCAGCCGTGGCAGTAATTGCAGCGGTGTCGGCAGTAGGGCAAGCGATATGCGTCGATCTAAACTCATAGACATCAAATTTATTGAGGGTTGCAAAACTTGCCGCCATGCTGCTCCTGATTGGCAAACGGCACAAGCTGCACCATCAATCTTGTTCTCAGCGGAGTTGTTTTAGAGAAGCAGCCCTACGGGCAAACGAATGGGTGCAACCAAATAAAAAAGCCGACTAACGTCGGCCTTTTTATTTTCTGCATTTGCTTTTTTCAGCAAACAGTTTGCATCAATATATTACTCAGCTGCGGGCGCTTCGGTGGGTTCCGGACGATCCAGCAACTCAACATATGCCATCGGCGCGTTGTCGCCAACACGGAAGCCCATCTTCAGGATACGCATGTAACCGCCCGGGCGAACCTTGAAGCGCGGGCCCAGCTCATCAAACAGCTTAACCACCATTTCGCGATCACGCAGGCGATCAAATGCCAAGCGGCGATTTGCCAGCGTGGGATTCTTTGCCAATGTGATGAGCGGTTCAACAACGCGGCGCAGCTCTTTAGCTTTCGGCAGCGTGGTTTTGATGGCCTCGTGACGCAACAGTGAGTTGGCCATGTTGCGCAGCATCGCTTGACGATGAGCGCTGGTACGGTTCAGCTTACGCAGACCATTTCCGTGACGCATTTTAATTTCCCTTCTATACGGCCGCCGCTGGTCTGGCTAGCGGCCGGTTCATTTTGAATTAACAGGGGCGAAGTCTTGTACTTGACCAGTACTTAAGGCGATTAAACCTTCTCGAGACCAGCCGGCGGCCAGTTTTCGAGCTTCATGCCAAGCGTGAGACCACGTGAGGCAAGGACTTCTTTAATTTCGTTGAGTGACTTACGACCCAAGTTCGGGGTCTTCAGCAACTCAGTTTCAGTACGTTGAATCAGATCACCGATGTAGTAAATGTTCTCAGCCTTCAGACAGTTCGCAGAACGAACGGTCAGTTCGAGATCATCCACCGGACGCAGCAGGATCGGATCAATCTGTGCCGGACGCGGAGCTTCCACAGCCGGTGCCGTACCTTCAAGATCAGCAAATACAGACAGTTGATCAACCAGCACACGAGCAGCGAAACGCACTGCTTCTTCGGGATCAACTGCACCGTTGGTTTCAACGTCCATGACCAGGCGATCCAAGTCAGTACGCTGTTCAACACGGGCGTTTTCTACTGCGTAGCTGACACGGCGAATCGGGCTGAACGAAGCGTCCATCACGATATTGCCAATTTGCTTGCTATCGCCACTCACCGGACGCACTGTACTGGGCACATAACCACGGCCTTGTTCGACCTTGATCTGTATATTCAGCTTGCCGCCGGGAGCAAGGTGCGCGATAACGTGATCCGGATTCAGGATCTCGATATCGTGAGTCGTTTCAATATCACATGCCTTCACCACGCCTTCGCCTTCCTTAACCAAAGTTAAGTGGCCTTCAGCGCGATTGTGCATCTTTAGCACCAAACCTTTAAGGTTCAGCAGCAGATCAACTACATCTTCCTGCACGCCATCCAGCGTGGAGTACTCATGCAGCACGCCTTCAATCTTTACTTCCGTCGGTGCATAGCCCGGCATAGAAGACAGAAGAATCCGGCGTAAAGCATTGCCGAGCGTGTGTCCATAACCACGCTCGAACGGTTCCATGACGATACGTGCATGGGCCGGAGATACATTCTGGACGTCGATGATGCGCGGTTTCAGGAGCGCGTTGCTTTGCATCTGCAGTCCTCTTTCTGAGTTGTCGAATACGGCGTCACGCTAACAATTAGCGTGAGTACAGTTCAACCACGAGACTCTCGTTGATGGTCGACGGCAGTTCAGCGCGAACCGGACGTGCCTTAAACACACCCTTGCCCGCCTTCACATCCACCTCAACCCATTCCGGGAAACCACGTGATTCAGCAGAGCCCACCGCAGATTTAGTGCGGAGGTGACCACGTGCGCGGTCAGTCAGCTGGATCACATCGCCCGGCGACACTTCAAAAGAGGGGATATTCACGCGCTTGCCATTCACTAGAATGCCGTTGTGGCGGACTACTTGACGAGCTTCGGCGCGTGAAGCACCAAAACCCATACGGTAGGCAACCGTATCCAAACGAGACTCTAGCAATTGAAGCAGGTTTTCACCGGTCTGACCTTTACGACGCTCGGCTTCAGCGTAGCCCTTACGGAACTGACGCTCTAGCACGCCGTAGAGGCGACGGATCTTCTGCTTTTCGCGAAGTTGTTGACCATAGCCGGACAGGCGTTGGCCAGAACGTTGGCCATGTTGGCCGGGCGCATAGGCACGACGTTCGATGGCACACTTGTCGGTGAAACACTTTTCGCCCTTGAGGAACAGCTTTTCGCCCTCACGGCGGCACTGACGGCACTTGGCGTCCAGATTACGAGCCACGTTTCGTCTCCTTTAAATGCGACGCTTCTTCGGCGGACGGCACCCGTTGTGCGGGATCGGCGTCACGTCGGTGATGCTGGTGATCTTGATGCCGAGTGCATTCAGCGCACGAACGGCAGACTCACGACCCGGACCAGGACCCTTGATGCGAACTTCAAGATTCTTGATGCCGCAATCAACCGCTACACGGCCAGCAGCCTCTGCAGCAACCTGCGCTGCAAACGGCGTGCTCTTACGTGAGCCCTTGAAGCCAGCACCGCCTGAGGTTGCCCATGAAAGAGCATTACCTTGGCGATCGGTAATCGTGACGATGGTGTTGTTGAAGGATGCGTGTACATGCACGATACCTTCAGCAACGTTCTTTTTTACTTTCTTGCGTACTTTGGGAGCGCTCTTGGCCATGTTCTACCCTAACCCGTGATCTGCGGCTTACTTCTTGCCAGCAACTGCTTTACGCGGGCCCTTACGGGTACGCGCATTTGTGCGGGTGCGTTGTCCGCGCACCGGCAGGCCACGACGGTGACGTACGCCACGATAGCAGCCCAGATCCATTAGCCGCTTGATGTTCATGGTAATTTCACGACGAAGGTCACCCTCGATCGTGAACTTGCCCACTTCTTCACGCAGCTTATCCATCTGCGCATCCGTCAAGTCTTTCATCTTGGCGGTGCGCTCTACACCCGCAGCGTCACAAATTTTTTGTGAGCGGGTACGACCAATCCCGAAAATAGAAGTCAGCGCGATTTGAGCGTGCTGATGATTCGGAATGTTAACGCCGGCAATACGTGCCATCCGACTACCCCAAAAGCTAAACGTTAAATGATAAACGATTGAAAACTAACGATCAACCCTGACGCTGCTTGTGGCGGGGATCGGCGCAAATTACTCGCACCACACCCTTGCGACGGATGACCTTACATTTGCGGCAAAGCGCTTTTACGGAAGCTTGTACACGCATGTTGCTCTCCTAATTTGCCCGCGCCTTATTTGGCACGGAACACAATACGCCCTTTTGTCAGGTCGTACGGCGTAAGTTGCACAGTAACCTTGTCTCCAGGCAGGATGCGAATATAGTGCATGCGCATCTTTCCAGAGATGTGTCCCAACACAATATGGCCATTTTCCAGTTTGACCCGGAACGTGGCATTGGGGAGGTTTTCGGTTACCTCACCCTGCATTTCAATAACGTCTTCCTTCGACATCGCTGCTCAACGTATCGGCTACATGCCGCCTTTGAAGTTCGCCTTTTTCAGAAGGCTCTCGTACTGATGCGACATCACGTACGCTTGCACTTGCGCCATGAAATCCATGGTCACAACCACGATGATCAACAGACTTGTTCCACCGAAGTAGAACGGTACATTCCATTTCAAAATCATCACTTCGGGAACCAAACACACCAGAGTGATGTAAACCGCGCCCACCAAGGTCAGTCGAGTCAAAATCTTGTCGATGTATCGAGAAGTTTGCTCACCCGGACGAATTCCTGGAACAAAGGCACCGCTCTTTTTCAAATTGTCAGCTGTTTCTTTGGGGTTGAATACCAACGCCGTATAGAAGAAACAGAAAAACACAATCGCCGTTGCATACAACAAGGTATACACAGGCTGACCCGGCGCTAACATCGACGCCAAATCTTTTAACCAACGCATGCCGTCACTGGTACCAAACCAACCCGCGATTGTCGCAGGGAAAAGAATGATAGATGAGGCAAAAATCGGCGGGATTACCCCTGCCATGTTCAGCTTCAATGGCAGATGCGAACTCTGACCACCGTAAATCTTGTTGCCAACTTGACGCTTGGCGTAATTCACTAAAATCTTGCGCTGACCGCGTTCAACAAACACAACCAATGCTGTTACCAATGCGACGATGGCGACAATCAGCAACATCGTTAGCGCATGCATTGAGCCGGTTCTCACCAACTCGAGCATTCCGCCAATTGCGCTTGGCAAACCTGCCGCGATACCTGCGAAGACAATGATCGAAATACCATTACCTAAGCCACGCTCCGTAATTTGCTCACCCAACCACATCAGGAACATTGTTCCAGTTAGCAGGGTGGTGACCGTTACGAAACGGAACATCATTCCCGGCTCAAGCACTAGCCCTGGCTGTGCCTCAAGCGCTACCGCAATACCCAAGGCCTGAAAAAGCGCCAATGCCACTGTTCCGTAGCGGGTGTATTGCGTAATCTTGCGACGACCCGCCTCGCCTTCCTTCTTCAAGGCCTCTAAGGAAGGCACCGCAACCGTCATCAACTGCATCACGATCGACGCCGAGATATACGGCATGATCCCTAATGCGAAAATCGTGAATCTTGAAAGTGCACCACCCGAAAACAGGTTGAACACGCCCAAAATTCCACCCTGTTGCGACTGGAAAAGCTCAGCCAATCGAACAGGGTCAATACCCGGCACCGGAATATGTGCGCCTACGCGGTAAACCACGAGAGCGCCCAGCAAGAACCACAAACGGCGCCAGAGGTCGCCAAACTTTGCGTTTTTTGCCAATGCCGGAGTATTTGCCACGTACGATCCTGGTCGTTACGCTTCGGCCACGGAGCCACCAGCTGCTTCAATCGCAGCCTTCGCACCCTTGGTCGCGCCGATACCCTTGAGCGTCACCTTGCGGGTGATGCTGCCAGACAGAATCACTTTGACGGACAGCGCCAGCGAGGAGACAACACCTGCTTGCTGCAGAACCATCATATCGATGTCTTCAACTGGCAAACGCTCAAGATCAGACAAACGCACTTCAACACTGCGGCCTGCGGTCAGCGGGGTGAAACCACGCTTCGGCAGACGACGATGCAGCGGCATTTGACCGCCTTCGAAACCAACTTTGTGGAAGCCACCACTACGTGACTTCTGACCCTTGTGACCACGGGTAGCCGTTTTACCGAGGCCGCTACCGATACCGCGACCCACACGCTTCGGTGCATGCTTAGCACCAGCTGCCGGCTTGATCTTGTTCAGTTGCATTTAAGCCTCGCACTTCAACAGATAGGCCACCTTGGTGATCATGCCGCGGATCTCCGGGGTGTCTTGCAGTTCAACAGAGTGGTGCAAACGACGCAGACCCAAGCCACGAACCGTAGCGCGGTGGTCTTTGCGGGTACCGATCACACTCTTGACCAGCGTTACCTTAATTTTCTTATCAGACATGACCGCTCCTTAACCCAGGATTTCGGCAACGGTCTTGCCGCGCTTGGCAGCAATTTCAGACGGGGTGTTCATTTTGGACAGCCCATCAATCGTTGCACGAACGACGTTGTACGGGTTGGTAGAACCAAAGCACTTGGCCACTACGTCGGTCACACCCATCACTTCAAATACTGCACGCATCGGGCCACCGGCAATAATACCGGTACCAGCACCCGCCGGCTGAATCAGCACGGTTGACGCACCGTGTTGACCCATAATGGGGTGATGGAAGCTGCCATCGCGCAGGCTAATCTTAACCATCTTACGACGCGCTTCGTCCATTGCTTTTTGTACGGCAACCGGTACTTCACGGGACTTGCCCTTGCCCATACCGATACCACCGTCGCCATCGCCAACTACTGTCAGCGCAGCAAAACCTAGGATACGACCACCCTTCACAACCTTCGTGACACGATTGATCGACACCATCTTTTCGCGCATGCCGTCATCACGCTCATCACCGGCTTGCACTTGCTGTTTTTTCTGGGGCTTAGCCATCACTGCCTCGCTTAGAACTTAAGTCCGCTTTCACGCGCCGCATCAGCCAACGCTTGTACGCGGCCGTGGTAGCAGAAACCAGAACGGTCAAAAGCAACCTGCTCGATCCCCTTGGATTTCGCACGCTCTGCAATCAGCTTACCAACCAGCTTAGCTGCAGCAACGTTGCCACCATTGGGAACATCTTTACGCACATCAGCTTCGAGCGTTGACGCCGCTGCCAGTACTTGCGTACCACAGCCGGAAATCACCTGAGCATAAATGTGCAGGTTAGTGCGATGAATACACAAACGCACCATCTTGAGTTCTGCAAGCTTGGCGCGAGTCTTGCGCGCACGACGCTGACGAACCAGAGTCTTATTCATTTCAAGCCGCCTTTACTTCTTCTTGGTTTCCTTGATTACCACCACTTCGTCCGCGTAGCGAACACCCTTGCCCTTATAGGGCTCCGGCGGACGATATGCACGAACTTCGGCAGCAACCTGACCCACCAGCTGACGATCGATACCCTTAATCAGGATTTCGGTCTGCTGCGGAGTCTCGACCTTAATGCCAGCAGGCATCTGATGTACAACAGGGTGGGAGAAACCCAACGTAAGATTGAGCTTGTCACCTTGAGCCTGGGCACGATAACCCACACCCACCAGCGTCAGCTTGCGCTCAAAGCCCTTACTCACGCCATTGACCATGTTATTCACCAGCGCACGAACCGTACCCGACATGGCACGGCCATTCGGGTGCGACTCGTCAGCCGCGACAACAACTTTATCTTCTTCCTTGCTAACCTTGACTGCACCAGTCAAAGCTAGGCTCAAGCTACCGAGCGGGCCTTTAACTGAGATCTGCTCAGCAGAAACCGTTGCCTCTACACCCTTTGGCAAAACGACTGGATTCTTAGCTACGCGTGACATCGTTTAACTCCTTACGAAACGATGCACAGCACTTCGCCACCAACATTCTGGGAGCGCGCCTTGCGATCAGTCATTACACCCTTAGGCGTGGACACAATTGCCACACCCAGCCCATTGAGCACACGCGGCAGATCTGACATGCCACGATAAATACGCAAGCCAGGACGGCTTACTCGCTCGATACGCTCGATTACCGGACGGCCCGCATAGTAGCGGAGCGCGATATCCAATTCAGTGTGCGCACCATTCTTACGCACCACGAAATCGTCGATATAACCTTCATCCTTAAGCACTGCAGCAATCGCTGCCTTGATCTTGGATGACGGCATGCTCACAGAGCCCTTCTGCGCCATCTGACCATTGCGGATGCGCGTCAGCATATCGGCGATCGGATCACTCATACTCATTATCCGTCTCCTTACCAGCTGGCCTTCACAAGACCCGGCACTTCACCACGGAAGGCAGCCTCACGAAGCTTGTTGCGACACAGGCCAAACTTGCGGAAATAACCGCGAGGACGACCCGTCAACTCGCAGCGATTACGCTGACGAGTCGGGTTGGCATTACGCGGAAGCTGTTGCAGCTTCAAACGTGCAGCCATACGTTCGTCGTCGGACTGTGCAGTGTCATTTACGATAGCAACCAGAGCTGCGCGCTTGGCAGCAAACTTGGCCACCAACTTTGCACGCTTTGCTTCACGGTTCTTGAGAGCCAGCTTCGCCATACAACCCTCAGTTCTTGAAAGGGAATTTAAACGCTGCCAACAACGCACGCGCTTCCGCGTCGGTCTTTGCAGTCGTCGTAATGCTGATGTTCATGCCGCGCAGAGCATCAACCTTGTCGTACTCGATCTCAGGGAACATGATCTGCTCCTTGACACCCACGTTGTAGTTACCGCGGCCATCAAAACCCTTGCCACCGATACCGCGGAAATCGCGAATACGCGGAATAGCAACTGAAATGAAGCGATCGAGAAACTCGTACATTTGCGGACCACGAAGGGTCACCATGCACCCGATGGGGTAGCCTTCACGAATCTTGAAGCCGGCAATAGCTTTCTTAGCGCGAGTCACAACAGGCTTTTGACCGGCAATCTTGGTCATGTCGCCAACCGCGTGCTCAAGCACTTTTTTATCACCAACCGCTTCACCCACACCCATATTCAGCGTGATTTTGGTGATACGCGGAACTTCCATGATCGACTTATAGCCAAACTGCTTTTGCAGCTTAGCCACGACATCGGACTTGTAAAATTCTTGCAGACGGGCCATTGCTTATCCTTACGCGTTGACCAGTTCGCCATTGGACTTGAAGAAGCGAACCTTCTTACCATCCTCAAGCACACGAATGCCAACACGATCAGCCTTTTGCGTTGCTGCATTAAACAGCGCCACATTGGAGATATGAACCGGCATCTCTTTCTCGACGATGCCACCGGTCTGACCCTTCATCGGGTTCGGCTTGACATGCTTCTTGACGCGATTGACACCTTCGACCACAACATGATCAGCATCAATACGACGGAGAACAGTGCCACGGCGACCTTTGTCGCGCCCCACCAGAACGATAACTTCGTCACCCTTGCGAATCTTTTCCATCACAGACCTCGTATAGGGATCAGAGCACTTCGGGCGCGAGCGACACGATCTTCATAAAGCGCTCGGTACGCAACTCACGCGTAACGGGGCCAAAGATGCGCGTGCCAATCGGCTCGAGCTTGTTGTTAAGCAACACAGCGGCATTACCATCAAACTTGATCAGCGACCCGTCGGTGCGACGAACACCCTTGGCAGTGCGAACCACCACGGCGTTGTAAACCTCGCCCTTCTTGACGCGACCACGCGGGGCAGCCTCTTTGATGCTGACCTTGATAATGTCGCCAATACCTGCGTACCGGCGCTTAGAACCACCAAGCACCTTAATACACATCACTGAACGCGCGCCGGTGTTGTCGGCCACGTTGAGCATGGACTGCATTTGGATCATTTCATTTCTCCAACTTGTCCCGCCTAAGCGGTCAGTCTTGGATCCCGTTCGGGTTGGCGCCCCACACCAAATGGTGACAGGGCAAAAGAGCGGAAGATATTAGCAGGGCTTGCAGACATTTGCAAGCCCCTACCGCAATTTTTTTATTAAATAATGCGAGCCTTCTCGACTACGCGTGACACGCGCCATGCCTTAGTGCGAGAAATGGGACGACATTCTTCAATCTCAACCAAATCGCCTGCCTGGACTGCGTCCTCAGCATGAGCGTGGTACTTCTTGGAGCGAATGATCACCTTGTTGTACAGCGGATGCTTAACACGGCGCTCGACCAATACGGTCACCGTCTTTTGCATCTTGTCGCTGACCACGCGACCCGTTAGGGTGCGCACGACCTTCTGCGTGGTTTGCTCTGTCATTTGGCAGCTGCCTTTTCATGCATGATGGTACGAACGCGCGCGATATCTTTGCGCACCTTGCTCAGCTGACTGTTATTAGAGAGCTGCTGGGTAGCCAGCTGCATGCGCAGCGAAAACTGCGCCTTCAGCAGGTCATCCAACTCTTTCTTGAGTTCAGCGGCATCTTTTGCCTTGAGTTCCTTGGCTTTCATCTCTTCTTACCCCAATTGACGGGTAACAAAGGTGGTTTCGATTGGCAACTTAGCTGCTGCAAGACGGAATGCCTCGCGCGCCAACGCCTCATCTACACCATCCATTTCATACAGCACTTTACCCGGCTGAATTTCAGCAACCCAGTACTCTGGATTACCCTTACCGTTACCCATACGCACCTCTGCAGGCTTCTGGGAAATCGGCTTATCCGGGAAAATGCGGATCCAAATACGGCCACCACGCTTAATGTGACGGGTCATGGCACGACGCGCAGATTCGATCTGACGTGCAGTCAGGCGTCCGCGGCCAATTGCCTTGAGGCCATAATCGCCGAAGGAGACTTTGGCGCCGCGGGTGGCGATACCCTTGTTGCGGCCCTTTTGCTCCTTACGATACTTCCTTCTCGCCGGTTGCAGCATTGTTCGCTCCTGACTTCCTTACACGCTTGGCCGGGGCCTTGGCAGCTGGTGCTGCAGCCTCGCCACTCTTATCTGCAGCGCCTGCACGCGCACGGCGTGGGGCTGCGGGTTTGTCACCGTCGGTGCGACGACCACGGCGTTGTTCACCTTCACCTGCCTCAGGTGCGGCAGCGGGCTGTTCGTTACGAGACAGCACGTCACCCTTGTACACCCACACCTTGATACCAATGATGCCGTAGGTGGTAGATGCTTCTGAGGTAGCGTAATCGATGTCAGCGCGCAGTGTGTGCAGCGGCACACGACCTTCACGATACCATTCTGTACGGGCAATTTCTGCGCCGTTCAGACGACCAGATGACATGATCTTGATGCCTTGAGCACCAAGACGCATGGCGTTCTGCATCGCACGCTTCATGGCGCGGCGGAACATAATCCGCTTTTCCAGCTGTTGCGCGATTGAATCGGCGATCAGCTGCGCGTCGATTTCTGGCTTGCGAACCTCTTCAATGTTCACATGCACAGGTACGCCCATGATGCGATTGAGTTCGGCCTTGATCAACTCGATGTCTTCGCCCTTTTTGCCAATCACAACGCCCGGACGTGCGGAGAAAACCGTAATACGAGCATTCTTGGCCGGACGCTCAATCAGCACGCGGCTAACTGAGGCATGCGACAACTTCTTCTTCAGGAAATCGCGCACAGCGATATCCTGGTTCAGCATGCGAGAGAAATCTTTGCTGCTAGCGAACCAACGAGATGACCAGTTGTGGTTAACCGCAAGGCGGAAACCGGTCGGATGAATCTTCTGTCCCATAGTTTCCCCTTAGTTACCCACAGTCACATAAATGTGACAAGTTGGCTTCAAAATGCGATTGCCACGGCCCTTTGCGCGCGCGGTAAAGCGCTTCAGCACAGTGCCCTTCTCAACATAAATGCGAGTGATCTTCAACTCGTCAATGTCAGCGCCATTGTTGTGCTCTGCATTGGCAATTGCTGATTCAACAACCTTCTTGATGATGCCTGCGCCCTTTTTCGGGCAGAAGGTGAGAATGTTCAGCGCCTGACCCACCGGCTTGCCACGCACCAAATCGGCTACGAGGCGGCCCTTTTGTGCCGACAGGCGCACGCCACGCAGGGTTGCTTGCGTTTCCATGTCTGCTCCTTACTTCTTCTGGGCCTTCTTGCCGGCGGTATGACCCTTAAACGTACGGGTCAAAGCGAACTCGCCAAGCTTGTGGCCAACCATGTTTTCAGACACGTACACCGGGATATGTTGCTTACCGTTGTGTACAGCGATCGTGAGGCCGATGAAATCCGGCAGCACCGTTGAACGACGGGACCAGGTCTTGATCGGGCGCTTGTCATTTGACTTAACAGCAGCCTCAACCTTATCCAGCAGGTGCGCGTCAACAAACGGACCTTTTTTAATAGAACGTGACATAGTGTCCTCTTATCGCTTGTGCCGACGTTGCACGATCATGCTGTCGGTGCGCTTGCTGTTACGGGTACGATAGCCCTTGGTCGGTTGACCCCACGGGCTAACCGGCACACGGCCTTCACCCGTACGACCCTCACCACCACCATGCGGGTGATCAATCGGGTTCATGGCCACACCGCGAACGGTCGGGCGGATACCGCGCCAACGCTGCGCACCGGCCTTACCAATCTTACGCAGGCTATTTTCTTCGTTGCCGACTTCACCAATCGTTGCGCGACACTCAACGTGCACACGGCGAATTTCACCGGAACGCAGACGAAGCTGAGCGTAACTACCTTCACGCGCCAACAACTGAACTGAAGTGCCTGCAGCACGCGCCAACTGCGCACCCTTGCCCGGCATAATTTCAATGCAATGAACGGTGGTACCAACCGGAATGTTGCGCAATGGCAGTGCATTACCCGGCTTGATCGGGGCCTCAGAACCACTCATGACTTGCTGGCCAACCGTCATGCCCTTCGGGGCAATAATGTAACGGCGCTCGCCGTCGGCATAGCACAACAAAGCAATGTGAGCAGAACGATTAGGATCGTACTCAACACGCTCAACCTTAGCAGCGATACCATCTTTATTGCGACGGAAGTCGACAACGCGATAGTGCTGCTTATGACCACCACCCTTGTGACGGGTCGTAATGTGGCCATGGTTGTTACGGCCAGCTGTTGACGTTTGCTTCTCCGTCAGCGCTGCAAAAGGACGACCCTTGTAGAGATCGCTATGTACAACCTTCACAACGGCGCGACGGCCGGGTGAGGTCGGTTTCACTTTAACGAGTGCCATTACGCGGCTCCTCCTTCAGCGAAGTTAATCTCTTGACCACCCTTGATGCTCACGAAGGCTTTTTTCCAGCCCTTGCGGCGACCCATGGAACGGCCAAAGCGCTTGACCTTGCCTTTTACGTTGGCAACAGTCACGCCTACCACTTCAACTTTTTGGTCCTTGGTGCTGAACATCAGCTCAACCGCGGCCTTAATTTCCGGCTTAGTCGCATCAGATGCAACGCGGAAAACCACTTGGTTATGCTTATCTGCAACATAGGTCGCCTTTTCGGAGATCTGCGGTGCGAGCAGAACCTGCGCCAAGCGCTCGGTATTAAATTGGCTCATCCCCACATCTCCTCAAACTTCGCAACAGCATTCTTCGTCAGAAGAACTTTGCTGTAACGGATCAGCGAAACCGGATCAGCATACTGCGGCTCAAGCACCAAAACATTGGTCAGATTGCGCGATGCCAAGTACAGGTTCTCATCCATGTCGTCGGTAATTACCAACACGGAATCAAGACCCATGCCCTTCAGCTTCTGTGACAGCAGCTTAGTCTTAGGCGCATCAACAGCGAACGTATCAACTACTGCCAGACGGCCTTGACGAGCCAGTTCAGACAGAATGGAAGCCATGCCTGCACGGAACATTTTACGATTCACCTTATGTGAGAAATTCTCATCAGGTGAATTCGGAAAAATGCGACCGCCTCCACGCCACAGCGGGGAAGAAGCCATACCAGCACGAGCACGGCCTGTACCCTTTTGACGGAAAGGCTTGTGCGTAGTGTGCTTGACTTCGCTACGGTCTTTTTGAGCGCGGTTTCCCATACGTGCATTTGCTTGGAAAGCAACGACGATTTGATGCACCAACGCTTCATTGAAATCACGGCCGAACAAGGTGTCGGAAGCTTGCAATGTTGAAGCTTCTTGACCCGCGGCATTAATCATTTTCAATTCCATCGTGCCGCTCCTTATTCTGCGCTCTTGCCGGCTTTAATAGCCGGGCGCACGATGACATCACCACCGTTGGCTCCGGGCACTGCGCCCTTAACCAACAGCAGTTGACGGGCTTCATCCACGCGCACCACTTCAAGATTTAATGTGGTCGTGGTCGCATCACCTAGATGGCCCGCCATGCGCTTACCCGGAAGCACGCGGCCCGGATCCTGCGCTTGGCCGATAGAGCCAGGGGAATTGTGCGACACAGAGTTACCGTGAGATGCACGATTGGAAGAGAAGTTGTGGCGCTTAATTGCACCAGCAAAACCCTTACCGATTGAAGTGCCGGTCACATCAACCAGTTGACCCGGCTTGAAAATATTGACGCTGATAACGTCACCCGCCTTCAATGAAGACAGTTGCTGATCGTCAACGCGGAACTCACGCAGAACGTGACCGGCTTGAACGCCAGCCTTCGCGACGTGACCAGCCAAAGGCTTCACCACACGTGTTGCGCGGCGAGTACCGAAGGCCACCTGAACGGCGGCATAGCCGTCGTTACCAGGTGTCTTGATCTGCGTGACGCGGTTGTTCGACACATCCAGCACGGTCACCGGGACGGTTTGACCGTCTTCGGTGAACACACGGGTCATGCCGACCTTGCGTCCAACAAGGCCTAGACTCATTTTTTCTCCTAACCCCGGTTACGATTGACCGGGACCTTTAATTACTGCAACGTACTTTTCAGTCGTCGCGTTACGGCTGGCGAACCAACCAATCCTTGCGCGCAAACAATCGGCGAATTACTTGCCAATCGGTTGCAGCTTGATTTCTACATCCACACCAGCCGGAAGATCGAGCTTCATGAGCGCATCAACGGTCTTATCTGTCGGATCAATGATGTCCATCAGACGTTGATGCGTACGGATTTCGAACTGATCGCGCGAGGTCTTGTTAACGTGCGGTGAGCGCAGCACGTTAAAACGCTCGATACGCGTCGGCAGCGGAACCGGGCCACGAACAACAGCGCCCGTGCGCTTTGCCGTATCCACAATCTCAATTGCCGATTGATCAATCAGACGATAGTCAAACGCCTTGAGGCGAATACGGATTTTTTGGCTTTGCATAATTTTATCCCAAAGAGCGGTGTCGCTGCGAGCATAAGCTCGCAGCCAGGCAATAATTACTCAATAACTTTAGCGACGACACCGGCGCCGACGGTACGACCGCCTTCACGGATGGCGAAACGCAGACCTTCTTCCATCGCGATCGGCGCGATC
>SBBQ01000046.1 GCA_005239635.1 Uliginosibacterium gangwonense | reverse complement strand
TGTCCAGTCCTAAAATAGGTTGACAGGTTTTACAGCCCCTCAGACGCCCGATGCACCGCATCGGGCGTTTTGTATTTCAAAGCCGTATGCGGTCTCTCCTGGTTATAAATCCGTACCGATTGCGCCACCATTTTCGCAGCCTGTGCCAGATCTGCGGGACGGTTTAGCAGGAACTCCCCCTTGAGGATGCCATTGACGCGCTCGGCCAAGGCATTCTGGTAGCAATCGTAGCCATCGGTCATCGAACACACCAGTCCATGTCGGCGATGGATCTCTTGGTAATACGTCGAGCAGTATTGGATACCTCGATCAGAGTGGTGAATCAACGCTGCTTTGCCACGCCGATCCCGCAGGGCCATCTTCAGCGCTTGGCTGACCGCTTCCGTCTGTAAGCTGCCATGCACGTGGTAACCCACGATCTTGCGCGACCATGCATCCGTCACCAAACTCAGGTACACGAACTTTCCGCGCGTCGGTAGATACCTGATGTCGGCAACCCAAACCTGCTCCGGCCCGGTCGGAATCACTTGGTCCGTGCCGGCTTTCAGTAAATTAGGATGGCGTCTGAAGCGATGGTGGCTGTCGGTCGTCTTGTGATACGCCCGTTGTGCCTGAACTAATAGCCGCGCTTGCCGCAGGATGCAGAACAGTCTGTCACGACCGACTGTGATGCCCATTTGTGCCAGCGGCTGACTCAACAGGCTATGCAGCTTGCGCGTGCCAATACGAGGTTGGCGAAGCCGGATCGCCTGCACCCGTTCGATCACCGCCGTCGCAAGCTGGTGCTCGTCTCGTTCCCGCTGGCAACGTTGGTAATACGCTTGACGGCTGATGCCCATGAAGCGGCAAGCGCTCTGTATGCTCAGTCCTTCGACTTGACCACGACGGATCGCTTGCCCAAAGGCTTTTTTACCAGCACCCCGTGCTCCTCGCGCATGATGTCGATGACCGCTTCGAACAGCGCTGACTTCTGCTTTTCTTCCTTGAGCTGGCGCTCAAGTTCTGTGATCCGTTGTGCAGGCGACAACGGTGTGCTCGGTTTGTTTGGCATATGTTGTCCTTGCTTGCCGCGACCCCTCGGCTGCGTCCAGTCCTGCAAGCCATGTTTCCGACACCATACCAAAACGGTCGACCGTCCTTGAATTCCGTAACGCTTTTGCGCTTGCTTGTACGTCATCTCGCCGTTTTCGATCTGGCCGACAACGCTCAATTTAAAAGCCAAGCTGTAATCCCGTTGGCTACGACGTATCCCTTGCTCCATCTGACTACCCTTCCTCTCTTCGGAAAAGTGTCAACCTAATTCAGGACGGGTCATCGAAAACAAAAAAGCCGTCATTCAATGACGGCTTTTTTATTGACCAAGCTTATAAAAACTGGGGTTTTCCTTAGCCCTCGATGATTTCGAAATCGTGCGTAATGTCGGCTGTTTTGGCCAGCATGATAGAGGCTGAACAATATTTTTCTGCCGACATGTCAATTGCGCGTTGAACGGCTTCAGGTTTGAGTCCTTTGCCGGTCACGCGAAAGTGAAAGTGAATTTTGGTGAAGACCTTGGGGTCGCTTTCGGCACGTTCCGCTTTCAAGCTTACGTCGCACCCAGTAACATTGTGGCGACCGCGCTTCAGAATTAACACCACATCAAATGCTGTGCAGCCGCCCGTACCTGCCAGCACAAGCTCCATGGGGCGGGGCGCTAAGTTGTTACCGCCTGCTTCGGGGGCGCCATCCATGGCTACTAGGTGGCCGGTGCTGGTTTGGGCCAAGAATGACATGCCGTCTTCCAGCCATTTAATGGTGCATTCCATGCTGAGTCCTTAAAGGCGCGTGTGCTCGTGGGTAGAGGCGCGATTGTAGCCAACCCAGGCGTGTGAAGAAACCATTGGGCGGGGTGGGCTGGTCTTTGGATGGGCTTTGATCGAATTTTCAGGTTGGTGATTATATTGTTGCATCGCAGTCTAACCCTGCTTTTATCTCGTGTCGTCAAGGTCATTTATAAGACATAAAAATTAATAAGATAATGTTATTGAATGAATAAATATTAATTCTTGCTGACTCTAATAAAAATCTTGCATTGCACAATATTATTCGCTAAAGTTGAGCCAACCGATTCGAACTGTTGTCTGGTTGTAAAGCGATAGCGGTCGAATCACCCAGTGTCTCCTCCACCCTCCTCCTTTGGTGTGGATTCAGCGCGACTCCAACGAGTCGCGTTTTTTTTGGCTGTTTGGAGCTGGCTCGCGCCGAACCGCGAGCTGCGCGCAGCCCGCTACACGGCGACAGCGGTTGCATTAGATCGGCCGGACTTGGTTTGCCCAGCGCGGCTTTGCCAATGTGTTTGACAGAAGACGTGGCTTATGGGTATCATCGCCAGCTTTCCGCAATTGTGGTCTGTGCTGATTTTGCGCTGCCGCGCTCTGTAGCTCTTGGGCGTAGTGCGGTGGTGGTCATGGGCCGGGCGGTTAGACAGCACCGATGCGCTGCGTTTGTCTGCGTTAAACGTCTGCGGGGATTGGTGTAATACGAGTGGTGGTTTGTTGGGCTGGTCTCGACACCACCTCGACCCGACGCAGCATTGTTGGCTGCCGAGTATTTGAGAACGCATTAGGGATATTCCGATGAAAACCTTTTCTGCCAAGCCGCACGAAGTGACGCGCGACTGGTTCGTGGTTGATGCCACTGACAAGGTGCTGGGCCGTCTGGCTGCTGAGATTGCACGCCGTCTGCGTGGCAAGCACAAGCCTGAGTTCACCCCGCACGTTGATACGGGCGATTACATTGTTGTGGTTAACGTGGACAAGATCCGCGTGACCGGTGACAAGGTCGAGCAAAAGAAGTATTACCGCCATAGCGGCTATCCCGGCGGTATTTACGAAACGACTTTTGGCAAAATGCAACAGCGTTTCCCGGGTCGTGCTCTGGAGAAGGCTGTTAAGGGCATGCTGCCCAAGGGCCCGCTGGGCTACGCCATGATCAAGAAGATGAAGTGCTACGCCGGTGGCGAGCACCCGCACGCTGCACAGCAGCCGAAGACGCTAGAATTCTGAGAGGTTCGCCATGATTGGTAACTACTACTACGGTACCGGCCGCCGCAAGACTGCAACGGCACGTGTATTTATGAAGCGCGGCACAGGCACCATTGTTGTAAATGGCAAGCCGGTTGATCAGTTTTTCTCACGCGAAACAGGCCGTATGGTCGTGCGTCAGCCGTTGGAACTGGTTCAGCACGCTGAGACGTTCGACATTATGGTGAATGTGTCTGGTGGCGGTGAAAACGGCCAAGCTGGCGCGGTTCGTCACGGCATTACTCGCGCACTGATCGAATACGATGCAGCGCTGAAGTCACAACTTTCACGCGCAGGTTTCGTAACCCGCGATGCTCGTGAAGTTGAGCGTAAGAAGGTTGGTCTGCACAAAGCGCGTCGTCGCAAGCAGTTCTCCAAGCGCTAACGCTGTTTGTTCAGCGAGGCCGGCATCAGGCACACAGTTGCAAGTGCCGGCAGCCACAAAAGCCGCCCCCGCTGGGCGGCTTTTGTTTTTTCAGCATCCTTGTTTGTTCGAGCGAACTGCGCAGATAAGTTTGTTGTCAACGCGTGGCTAAAACGTGTGACGAAATTTGAAGGTCATCATGAGATACTGCGTGTGATGAAAGCTCAACGCACGCGCGTAACTGCAGTGGAGGCAACATGATCAAGGTTGGGATTGTCGGCGGTACTGGCTATACGGGCGTAGAGCTACTGCGCTTGCTGGCACAGCATCCGAATGTGAAATTACAAGCGATTACCTCGCGCAGTGATGCAGGCACACCGGTCGCTGCAATGTTCCCCAATCTGCGTGGCCGCGTTGATTTGTCATTTGTCGACCCGAAAGAGGCTGCGCTCGACCAATGTGATTTGGTGTTCTTTGCCACGCCCAATGGCGTTGCGATGCAGCAGGTTGATGCGTTGTTGCAAGCCGGTGTTCGCGTGATTGATCTGGCTGCGGATTTCCGCATTAAAGACGTTGCAGAATGGGAAAAGTGGTACGGCATGCAACATGCCTCCCCAAAGGCTGTGGCTGAAGCGGTGTATGGCTTGCCAGAAGTAAATCGCGACAAGATTCGGCAAGCACGCTTAATTGCCAATCCAGGGTGCTACCCCACTGCTGTGCAGCTGGGGTTTTTGCCCCTGGTTGAGGCTGGTGTAGTCGATGTGTCGGGCTTGGTTGCGGATGCCAAGTCAGGTGTATCCGGCGCTGGTCGAAAAGCCGAAACACATATACTGTTTGCTGAAGCGGCTGATAATTTCAAAGCTTATGGCGTGTCGGGGCATCGGCATTTGCCAGAAATTCGTCAGGGCTTGACGAATGCAGCGGGCCAATCCGTCGGCCTTACGTTTGTGCCGCACCTCACTCCGCTAATTCGTGGCATCCATGCCACCTTGTATGCGCGGATTACGAAAGAAGTTGATTTTCAGGCATTGTTTGAGCAGCGCTTTGCCAATGAGCCTTTCGTAGATGTGATGCCGGCAAAGAGCCACCCTGAGACCCGCTCAGTGCGCGCTTCGAATATGTGTCGTATCGCGATTCATCGCCCGCAAGGCGGTGACACATTAGTGGTGTTGTCGGTGATCGACAACCTGGTCAAAGGGGCAGCAGGCCAAGCCGTGCACAACATGAACCTCATGTTCGGATTTGACGAATGCGCAGGACTGTCTCAAGTTCCCCTACTGCCTTAACGCTGCGCAGGCTACGCGCGCGTTTCGGTATTGCCGCGCCGCAAGTTTCGGTGCGTACCCACTTGCCATGGCATTGGCGGGTGCTTTCTCGCGTGGCTCTACTGGCGGTTGGTTTTGCATTGGGTATAGCGCTGTATGAGGCCTATTTAGCTTGGTTGTCGCCTTCGCTAAATTTGCGCGCAGGGGTTTCCAATGAGCAATTGGCAAATATGCAGGAAGAGCTGAGTTCCTTGCGCTCATCCAGTGGCTCGGCTGACAGCGTGATTCAGATTGAACGAACGGCGAAAGAAGAGCTGAGCAAACAAGTCAAGACGTTACAGGCTGAGAATGCACGTCTTAAGGAAGATTTAGCGCTTTTTCAGGGCTTGGCGAGTTCGGGCGCGCAAGACGGTGCTGTGAATATCAACCGTTTTCAGGTTGAATCCGACGGATCAAGTGTCTTGAATTACCGTATGCTAGTGACAGTCGGTGGGCAAAAAGACCGTAGTTTTAGTGGTTCGCTACAATTAGTCGTGAGCGGTATGCAGCAAGGTCGTAGCGTAATGCTGACCTATCCGTCTGCGACCGATGCGCGTCGTAGCGCTTACGGATTGGATTTTCGCCACTTTCAGCGCATGGAAGGGAAATTGCAGTTACCTGCTGATGTTGTGGCCAAAAGTGTAGAAGCGCGTGTTTTGCAGGGTGGGCAGGTGCGCGCGCGCATGTCCGCATCCTTATGAGCAAGGAGAACAGCATGTTCGGAAATAAAACCAGCAAGACCCCAACCCGCATTGATAGCCTGATCGGCGCAGGTACCCGGATCCAGGGCGACATCTCATTTACGGGCGGTTTGCGTGTGGATGGCGAGATTGTTGGCAATGTCACCTGTGAAGGTGATCAGCCGGCGACACTAGTGGTGAGCGAGCGCGCCCGAATTGAGGGGTCGGTTAAGGTCAATCATGCGGTAATTAATGGCGCCGTGGTTGGCCCCGTTCATGCAAGTGAGTTCCTTGAATTGCAACCTGGTGCTCGAATCGCGGGCGATGTTGCTTACAGCCGCATTGAAATGCATTTGGGCGCAGTCATTGATGGTAAGCTGGAACACAAAGCAGCAAGTGGCAAATCGGTCGAATTAAAATTAGCCTCTAGTCAGTAGGGTTATAGACGCACGAAAACGTTGATTCTGCGGTCTATTCGGACCATAATCAGACCATCTGACGCTGGAGTACAAATGATGAATGCTATGACTGACATGCCGCTGCCGATCAACTTTACCGACAGCGCCGCCAACAAAGTGCTGGAGTTGATTCAAGACGAAGGCAATCCTGAGCTGAAGCTGCGCGTGTTTGTGACGGGTGGAGGATGTTCTGGCTTTCAGTACGGCTTTACGTTCGATGAAGTGACGAATGATGATGACACCGTGCTTGAAAAGTCGGGTGTGACGTTGCTGATTGATCCGATGAGCTACCAATATTTGTTGGGCGCTGAGATTGATTACAGCGAAGGCTTGGAAGGCGCGCAATTCGTGATTAAGAACCCGAATGCAACTTCCACCTGTGGCTGCGGATCGTCCTTCTCGGTTTGATCAAAGCAGTACAAAAAGGCGCAAATAAAAAAGGCTCGCAACTGCGAGCCTTTTTTATTTTGTGTGCTTGAAGGCGCCTCGCTGGCTTCGCGCCTAAGCAAGGGTGATTGTGCCGAGAATGCGCGGGCCGCTTGCACCCGTGACGTTTGGTAAATTGCCCGGCTGCTGAGACAGCGTTTGGCGGGCCAGCCATGCGAAGGCGATTGCCTCAACCCAGTCCGGATCAACCCCGATGTGTTGTGTGCTCAACACGCTGGCCTGTGGTAATCCATTGGCAATGCGTGTCATTAAGTCCGTGTTGTGCGCGCCACCGCCACAGATGAGAACTTCTTGTGTGCTGGGTGCGTGCTGTTGAATTGCACGCGAGATGCCTTGCGCTGTGAGTTCACACAGTGTGGCTTGAACGTCTACGGCGCTGACATTTCCAGGGATTGTGCTCACAAGCCATTCAAAATCAAATTGCTCACGCCCACAACTTTTTGGCGGTGGAGCAGTAAAGAATGGGTGTGCCAGCCACTTTGCCAATAGCGTGGGTACAACGGCCCCGCTTTGACTCCATTGGCCGTCTGCATCATACGGTTTGCCTGTGTGATGTTGGATCCATGAATTGAGTAACAAGTTGCCTGGGCCGCAATCAAAACCAATGACTGGCGCATTCGGTGCGAGCACGGTGAGATTGGCAATCCCGCCAATATTGACGATGGTGCGAGTGGTGCTGGCGCTGCGTAAAGTGTGGTCGTGAAAGGCCGGTACGAGTGGAGCGCCCTGGCCACCAGCTGCAATATCGCGATTACGAAAATCACTCACCACGGTGATGCCCGTTTGCTCTGCCAACCATGCAGGTGCATTCAGTTGTAGTGAGTAACCACTTTCGGGCCTGTGTCGCACGGTTTGGCCGTGGCAGCCAATTGCGGCAATGTCTGTGCTGGCGACGTTGGCATTTTTTAATAGTGAATTGACGCACTCTGCATAACGCGAGGCGAGTTCAATTGAAAGCGTTTGTGCTTTGTGTAGTTCGTTTTCACTCGCTTTGTGTAATGCGAGCAAGGCCGTGCTTAAGTGGCTGGGGTAGGGCTGATAGCTCGTGCCAATTAAACGAGGGGTGTCGCCAGAGAAATCGCAAAGTGCAGCATCAATACCATCTAGGCTGGTGCCTGACATGATGCCGACATAGAGGTTGCTCACGAATTATTCGTTGCCGTGCTGAACGGTTTTTGCCAGTGCGAGTTCTGACTGAACTTCATGCGTACGATTTTTGAATTGCGCCAATTCGCCACGTGAGAGCGGAACGGCAGTGGGCAAATCTGTCGAAAGCGGATTGCGTTGCACGCCTGCTACGCGAAACTCGTAGTGTAAGTGAGGGCCTGTGGCCCAGCCGGTTTTGCCAACGTAGCCAATCGTATCGCCTTGCGACACTCGACGGCCTTTGCGAATGCCTGCAGAAAATCCATTTAAGTGTGCGTAGTAGGTAGAGTAGTTGCCTGCGTGCTTCACAACAATGACGTTGCCGTAACCATTCTGCGCACCAGCGAAATCAATCACACCGTCACCTGTGCTGCGAACTTTGGTGCCAATGGGTGCGCCGAAATCTACGCCTTTGTGCGCGCGCCACGTTTGTAAAATTGGATGAAAACGCATGCTAAAGCCAGAGGTGACACGCGAAAATTCTAGCGGAGACTTTAAAAAAGCGCGTTTTAGGCTGTTACCGTTTTCGTCGTAGTACGACGGTGTGCCGCTCTCATTGGCAAAGGAATAAGCGGTGTGTCGCTTGCCTCCGTTAATAAACTCGGCAGCAACAATGCGACCGGTGGCTGTGGCTTTGCCATCTTGTAGTGTTTGTTCGTACACCACGGCAAAGCGATCGCCTTTACGTAAGTCGCGCTGGAAATCAATTTGTCCGGAAAAAATTTCGGCCATCTGTACGGTGACCGCATCGGGCAGGTTAATCGCATCTGCAGCCGCAAAAAGCGAACTATTGATAACGCCGGACTTCATCGCGCTACGTGTAATGCGATGGGCTTGCGTGCGCTGGCTGACATACTGGTTGCCAATGAGGTTGGCGCTAAGTTGCGTGCCTTCTTCGCGTGTGGGCATGGTGATGCCCAGCAAGGTGTTGTTCGTGTCGAGTGTGACGCGTATCCAGCGACCGGGAGATAGCAATGTATTCCAGCCGGCCGGGCCGCTGGTGCGCACAAAGTTACGGATGCTATCTTCGTCGCATCCAAGGCGGCTGAGTAGGCTGACGAGCGTATCTCCGCTGCGCACCGTGCCTTCACGCACAAAGTTGCCGAGGTCGTCAGATTCGCGATGCGGGATGTCTAGAGCGACAGGCGTTTGGATGATGGGGCGTTGCGAGACTAGGCTTTCTTCGTCCGGCGCAAGCGCAAAAGCGGTGGCCATGCCAAGCGCACTCATGCCGCAAGCCGCCATCGACCCCCAAAAGAGAGTGGGCTTGTTACGACGCAGGTGGTCCAGCTGGGATAGAATGCGTGCGCGCATGGCTGTCATCGCTAGAAAAACAGCCGCCTAGTCTATCAGAATCATTCCCTTCGTCTAGACAGACCTTATGGGTATTGGCAAAAGCCGGCTTATAGGGCTGTCGGTCAAGTTTTTAGGTCATAAACATGCAGGAATCACTCGATCTTATTAAGCGTGGTAGCGAAGAGCTGCTGGTCGAAGCGGAGCTGATTGAAAAGCTCAAATCTGGGCGCCCATTACGGGTTAAGGCCGGTTTTGACCCCACGGCGCCAGATTTGCACCTCGGTCATACGGTGTTGATTAATAAGTTGCGCCATTTTCAGCAGTTGGGCCACCACGTTATGTTTCTGATCGGTGACTTCACCGGCATGATTGGTGATCCGACGGGTAAAAACGCGACGCGCCCTCCTTTGTCGCGTGAGCAAATTCTTGAAAACGCCAAGACCTACCAAGAGCAGGTTTTCAAGATACTTGACCCGAGCAAGACGGAGATTTGTTTTAACTCTACTTGGATGGAGCCGCTGGGCGCAGCGGGGATGATCCGACTTGCCTCGCAGCATACGGTGGCGCGTATGTTAGAACGCGACGATTTTTCTAAGCGTTACGCCAATAATCAACCTATCGCTGTACATGAATTTCTATACCCGCTGTGCCAAGGCTATGACTCTGTTGCGATGAAGGCCGATGTAGAGTTGGGCGGTACGGACCAGAAATTTAACTTGCTGGTTGGGCGCGAATTGCAAAAAAGTGCAGGACAGTCTCCCCAGGTCATTCTCATGATGCCTTTGCTGGAAGGCTTAGATGGTGTCAATAAAATGTCTAAGTCGCTGGGCAACTATATCGGTATTACTGATGCGCCGCGCGACATGTTTGGCAAAGTCATGTCCATTTCGGACGAGTTGATGTGGCGCTACTACGATTTGTTGTCGTTTTTGCCGGATCACCAGATTGCACGCTTGCGCCAAGATATTGCTGAGGGTCGCAACCCGCGAGATGTAAAGGTCTTGCTCGCGCAGGAGCTCATTGAGCGCTTTCATAATCGTGCTGCAGCGGAAGACGCTTTGGTGGACTTTGAAACGCGCTTTAAGCAGGGCGCTATCCCTGATGACATCCCGGAAGTTCGCCTAGCTGCAGCCGACGGATTGCCAATTGCCCAACTATTAAAAGCTGCGGGGCTGACTGCAACGACGTCCGAAGCGCTGCGGATGATTGACCAAGGTGGTGTGCGTATGGACGGGCAAAAAATAATTGATCGATCGCTTCATGTTTCGGTGGGCGCTACTGTTGTGCTTCAGGTGGGCAAGCGAAAGTTCGCAAAAGTAATTTTGGAACAGTAGGTTAGAGTTGAGTTAAGCCTGCTTTGAATATTCTTTTGTCATGTTTTTTAGGGTTTTACAGAAGTTTTGTTTAAAGTTTTTTAAGTTTTTTTAAAAAATTATTTGAAAAGGTGTTGACGGGGTAAAAATGCTCCGTATAATGCGCACCTCTGCTGCTGATGCAGCGCGATCTTTAAAAAGAAAAAACAGCCGAAAGGTGTGGGTACTTGGCTGATGTGGTGCGGGGTTTCGCGGGGTTGAAGAAAT
>SBBQ01000010.1 GCA_005239635.1 Uliginosibacterium gangwonense | reverse complement strand
ATGGGAGGCAGTTCAGGAGACTGCTTAGGACTGCTGGCTGACATCGCGCGTAGACTCGACCGCTGCCTTTAACTTCTGGCTCGCATGGAAGGTGACTACACGGCGTGCAGTAATCGGAATTTCTTCGCCGGTTTTCGGGTTGCGACCAGGACGTTGCGGTTTGTCACGCAACTGGAAATTGCCGAAGCCAGAAAGCTTTACGCTATCTCCACGCTCCAGCGCTGCGCGAATTTCTTCAAAAAACGCTTCCACCATATCTTTGGCTTCGCGTTTGTTGAGACCTACCTTGTCGAATAAAAGATCGGCCAGTTCAGCCTTGGTGAGGGTCATTACCTAAAGCCTCGACAAATGAATGAGTGTTTGGATTTTTTATTTGGATTCTTGTATCCGAGGATGTTAGCGCAGTCTTGCGCCACACTTTTCTGATGCGGCTGCCAGCATGGTTGCGACAGCTGCATCTGCCTCGGCATCTTCGAGAGTACGATCAGTATCTTGCATAACTATGCGGAACGCAAGGCTTTTTTCCCCTTCCGCCAAGCCTTTACCCTGATACACGTCGAACAACGCGACTTCTTTCACAATGGCTGGCGCAGCGCCTTGCAACACATTGGCCACCGTATTTGCCTGCGTATTTTGCGGCATTACCAAGGCAATATCACGACGCACTGCGGGCTGACGCGAAACCTCTTGATAACGCGGAATCGACACTGACGTGAGCACAGCTAAATCCAACTCGAACAGAATGGGCGCTTGCCCCAAGTCGTATTTTTGAACCCACTTGGGGTGCAACTCGCCGATCACGCCGGCTGCCACCCCATTGATCACGACAGATGCACGGCGCCCCGGATGAAGCGCCGGGTGATCGACATTGGCAAACGCGACTTCGTAGGGATCAAGCAATGTTTGCAGATCGCCTTTGACATCAAAAAAATCGACTGCCCGTGCAGCTACACCCCACTGCTCTTCTGCACAGCTGCCCCATGCCATCGCTGCAATGCGCATAGGCTGGTGATAGCCCGGAACAGGTTTCGCTTGGGCATCACGCAAAAAGCAACGACCACTCTCAAACACCCGTACGCGTGAAGCGCCACGCTTGCGATTAACCACTGCGGTGTTCACTAAGCCGGCCATCAGCGATGAACGCATAACCGCCATTTGGCTCGCAATCGGGTTAGCCAAAACAACAGGCTCGGCGTTGTCGCAGAAATCGGCTTCCCACTCGCGCTCGATGAAGGCGTAGTTAATCACCTCTTGGTAATCACGCCCAATCATCACACGCTTCATATTGCTCAGCGTACGGCGGCCTTCTGGCAGCGGACGCAACGGCTGGCGTGCCTTTGGTTCGCGAGCTGGAATATTGTCGTAGCCATGTAGTCGCGCCAGCTCTTCAACCAAGTCTTCTTCGATTTCCATATCGAAGCGATAGCTAGGTGGCGTCACAACAAAAATCGTGTCGTCTGTTTGCGCTTCTTGCGTAAACGCTAAACCTTGGCGCTGCAAAATCTCCGCAATCTGCGTCGCCGGCATATCAATGCCGAGGATGCGACGTACACGGCTCGTACGCAGACGAATGGACTCGCGCTTTGGCAATGCAGTTGTTTGATCATCCAACGGCCCGGCTTGGCCACCGCAAATTTGCAGGATCAACTGCGTAACACGTTCGACGCCTTTCAAGGTGTCTGCAAAATCAACGCCACGCTCAAAACGATGCGCCGCTTCGCTTGAAAAACCATAGCGACGAGCACGACCCTGAATGGCAGCCGGCCACCAGAAGGCTGCTTCAACATACACATCGGTCGTATCAAGCGTGCACGAGGTGGACTCTCCACCCATGACACCTGCCAAACCAATCACGCCAGAATCATCTGCAATCACACCAACATCGGCCGTCAGCGTGACGGTCTGCCCGTTGAGCAATAGAATCTGCTCACCCTCACGTGCCCAACGCGCCTGAATATTGCCTTGCACTTTGCTGGCATCGAATACGTGATTCGGGCGGTTAAGCTCCAGCATCACATAGTTAGAAATATCCACCAGCGCAGAGATAGAACGCTGACCACAACGTTCGAGTCGCTGCTTCATCCAATCGGGCGTTTGAGCGCGTGCATTCACACCACGAATCACACGACCACTAAAACGTCCGCACAAATCTGCAGCTGCTACGTCAACTTGGCGACGATCAGCAATCGTCACATCGGTTGCAGGCACCTCAGGCACGCTGAGAGGCGCACCTGTTAGCGCAGAAACCTCGCGCGCAATACCCAACAAACCAAAACAATCTGCACGATTAGGTGTGAGCTTGATGGTGATTTTGCAATCATCGAGCGCCAAAAGTTTGCGCACATCCGTGCCTGCCACGGCTTCCGCAGGCAACGACAACAGCCCCGCATTTTCTTCAGAAATCCCCAACTCGCGGGCAGAGCACAGCATGCCGAAGCTTTCTACTCCACGCAGCTTGGCCGCCTTAATTGCCAATCCGGGCAGCTGTGCACCCACCATGGCACAAGGCACTTTCATACCGGCCGCCACATTGGGCGCACCGCACACGATTTGCAGCGGAGCGGCTTGCCCTGCATCAACTTTGCACACACGCAGGCGATCCGCATCAGGATGCGGCGCCACTTCAAGCACGTGACCCACCACAATGCCCGTAAAGTCTGCAGCCACGCCTTCAATGGCCTCAACCTCAAGGCCTGCCATAGTTAGCTGATGTGATAGCGCCGCAGTATCAAGCGGCGGATTCACAAACTCACGCAGCCAAGATTCGTTGAATTGCATCGTGTTTTAATCCGGTTCGGAT
>SBBQ01000044.1 GCA_005239635.1 Uliginosibacterium gangwonense | reverse complement strand
GGCTTGTGCCAGCATCGCCGTACCTGCTTGTTGCAGAATCTGAGCACGGGTCAGGTTGGCGGTTTCTGCGGCGAAGTCGGCATCCATGATGCGACCACGTGCTGAAGCCTGCTTTTCAACTGCGATTTGCAGCGAGGAGATTACGGCTGAAGTGCGGTTCAGCGCAGCACCAAACTTAGAACGGTTGGTGGTCAGCGTGTTGATCGCGCAGTCCAGGTTGGTAATGGCTGACAGTGCAGCAGCATTGGTTGAGGACTGCAGTGAAACGCTCGCAGAATCAACACCAATGGTAGATGCCTGCAAATCGACCGTTGATACGGTGATTTGGTTATCAGAAGTGGTGCCGGCGCCAACTTGGAAGGTGAAGGTTGCAGCGCTTGAATCCAGCAGATTCACGTTGGCAAACTTGGTTGCACGTGACAAACGGCTCACTTCGTTGCCCAGCGCAAAGAATTCGTCTTCCAGCTTACCGCGGTCGCCTGAGTTGTAGGTGCCGTTGGCTGCTTGCACGGCCAGCTCACGCATACGTTGCAAGTTGTCGCCGATCTGTTGGGCGGTACCGTCTGCCACTTGCATGAGGGAGATGGCGTCGTTAGCGTTACGAATAGCAACGCTCATGTCTTTAACTTGAGTGCGAATACGTTCTGCGATGGCCAGGCCAGCAGCGTCGTCGGCCGCACTGTTAATGCGCAGGCCAGAAGACAGGCGCTCAACAGCAGACTGCAGTGAGCCTTGGTTAACCGTGACGTTACGTTGTGCTGAAAGTGACAGCGGGTTGGTTGCGATACTAAGTGCCATGATGCGTTCTCCTAACTCTCGGGTTGTTGGTCTGGCTTGCACGTTGGCCGCGAATAACAGTGTGTGTGTGTCGCGGCTTGTTAGCAGGTTTGTGCAACGTTGCTGCCATGTGCAAATCAACGTCCGCATCTTTGGTTTCAACAGGGTTACCTGAGCTTGCAGGTGAAAAAACTAAAACTTGAAATTGAATAAGGGGGGAAACGCCCTTCTGATAAAGCTTTCAGACTGGGCTTGCCTGTATGAACATCGTGTCCGATGGTGCAGAAGCGGGTTGACAAAGGGTCAATTTCGCGACTTTTTTGCGTGCCAGCAGGCTTGCTGGCAGGAATTTTGCAAGGCACTGGTGACAAATTTCACGTTTTTGAGAGAGCGCTATGGATCAGGCAACGCTTGAAAATACAGATGATCAGGGCTGGACGCCGCTACAGGAGGCTTATATTGGCAAACTGATGGCGACCTACCAGGCCAATCTGCATTGGCTGCGTCAGCGCTTTCCGCGCGTGTTTGAATCGGTGATGGAAGTACCGCTTGATGCGCCTTTTCAGGTTGATGCAGATGGGCGGGTGACGCTTTATTACGGCGGCTTCAAGGGTGGTCTACGAGAATTTACCGATCTTGGACGAGAGCTCTTTCGCTTGTTTGATGATCCAGCCTCGCGCCCCAGTATTTCTGTATCAATGGAACATATTTTCATGCCGGGGGCCGCAGCACCGCATGAAACCAATGGGCTATTTGATCGACCGATTGAACCCGAGTTTAGAAAAGGCTTGGTCAATAAATTTCTGGAGATGTGCCCAGATACGCCTGACCGGCTACCGATGCCAAATTTTGGGACGCGTCGTTTGCCAATTGCCTTGGTATTTGGCAGTGGATATGGCTGGCACTTAGATCGACTGGTAGATGATTATGATTTGCGTCATCTGATCCTGGTCGACACAGACATTAAGCGTCTGAATACCTCGTTGTATTTTGTGGATTACGTGGCGCTTGAACAAAAGCTCATGGTCAAGGGCTTTTATTTCACGATGGCGTATCACAAGGATACGCAGCGTCTATCCGAATACCTCACGGCACTTCTGTTCAATTTATGGCCGCCCTATTTTATTCAAGGGGCAGGCCTGTACTTTAACGACTATGACTCCGAACCCGCAAAAACGCTTTGGAGCCAGTTGCGCGAGAATTTGTGGCGCCTCTATCGCGGCTGGGGGTTTATGGACGATGAAATACTGGGCCTGACGCATGCCACGCGTAATGCGCTTGCTAATCATCCTCTCGCGACCAAGACAGGGGTGGTGAGTGATGATGCCGTGGCTTTTGTGGTGGGAGCAGGCCCCTCGCTCGATAAACTTTTGCCGCTGATGCGTCAACACCAAGACCGCGCCATCATTATTAGTTGTGGCAGTGGTGTGACCGCACTGTTCCGTGCGGGGATTAAACCGGACCTGCATCTTGAAATTGAACGTACGTCTGAAACGTATGTGATGTTCGAAAACCCTGAGCTGCGTGAGTTTATTAAAGATGTGCCGCTTGTCGGATTGGCAATTTTGGATCCACGTGTATTTACGCTGACCAGTAAGCCGCTCATGTTCTTGAAGCAACTGGATCTGGGTGCTTCGCTACTCGAAGGCGGCAAGCGCTTGCCGCGATTCCGCAGCAACCCAACCTGCACAAATGGCGGCGTTGATTTTGCACTGCGGATGGGCTTTAAGCAGGTCTATTTGTTTGGTGTGGATTTGGGCTTCCGCGAAGACGGGAAGCATCATGCGAGCAATAGTCTTTATTTCGATGGCGACGAAAAGTCAGCGCAATTGTCAGCCATGATGAAACAGGCTGATCAGAACCATAAGTCGAGTAAGTCTGCAGAAGGCAATTTTGGCGGCGAAGTTCGTACGTTAGAGCTGTACCAACATTCGCGCGATGCGATGGAAACTTCCATCGCCGAATTTTTCAATGCCAAGGTGTTTAATCTCAACGATGGCATGTTAATTCGTGGCGCACAGCCTTTACATGCTGAAGACTGCGTGATCCCTGCGCCGACACATACGAAAGCAGAAATTCTAGAGCAAATCTTTGCAGCCTTTACACGCGATTACCAAGGCGATATGGCTGAACGCTTGGGTTGGCTTGAAGAGCAGGTTGGCGCGATTGCTGAAGACGCTCATCGCCTATTTGAGCGCCCCATTACGAACAAGATGGACGTGGCCGATGCGCTGTTCGATTTCCATCAATATTTGTTTGACGACCAAAGCAAGGCGACGCAGATATTTCCTATGGTGCGCGGTTCAATGCTGCACTTAGGCCGTTTCTTTTTGGATGCGATGGCGCTCACGCCGAACGACGAGAAGGCGAGTGAATACGCACGTTACGGCTTCGAGTTGTTGGAGCGATTCTTCCGCACTGCTGAGGCGCGCATGGCGGAAATGCGTCTTGAAGCAGAAAATCATCCCAGCACGGCGCAGTACAGGGCTAAACATTGAGACCGAGCTTGATCGGTTCGGTCGATGTATGAACAGCAAATTGAAGCGTCCTTAATTTAATCGCTACGTAGGTGCAGCACGGCTGCAACAGGAGCAGGAAATGTTTGACGACAAAACCATCTTGGTCACCGGCGGAACAGGTTCATTTGGCAAGCAGTTTGTCCGCACTGTGCTCAAGCGCTATAAGCCGGCAAGACTGATCGTCTTCTCGCGTGATGAACTCAAGCAGTTTGAGATGCAGCGCGAATTTGATCATCCTGCCATGCGCTACTTTTTGGGTGACGTGCGTGATGGGGATCGTCTGCGCCAAGCTATGCGCGATGTTGACTACGTTGTGCACGCCGCCGCGATCAAGCAAGTGCCGGCTGCTGAATACAATCCGATGGAATGTATTAAGACCAACGTTAACGGCGCGCAAAACGTCATTAATGCAGCAATTGATAACGAAGTAGATCGCGTGATCGCATTATCGACCGACAAGGCAGCTAGTCCGATTAATTTGTATGGTGCATCAAAGCTCGCCTCAGACAAACTGTTTGTGGCCGCCAACAATATGGTAGGGCGCCGTCGTACGCGTTTCTCAGTCGTGCGCTATGGCAATGTGGTGGGCTCACGGGGCTCCGTCGTGCCGTTCTTTCGCCAACTCGTGAAAGAGGGCGTGAAGGAGTTGCCGATTACTGATGAGCGCATGACGCGCTTCTGGATTACGTTAGATCAGGGCGTTGATTTTGTGCTGCGCTGTTTTGGCCGTATGCACGGCGGTGAGATATTCGTACCAAAAATCCCGACCGCCCGTATCGTCGATTTGGCGAGCGCCATCGCGCCTGAGTGCAGTGTTCGTCATGTAGGTATTCGCCCAGGTGAGAAGCTGCACGAAATTATGGTGACGGGCGACGATTCACGTCTCACCCTTGAGTTTGAAAAGCACTATGTGATTGCGCCGAGCATCACTTATGTGGCACAGCCGAATTTCAATTACGACATGACGGGCGAACAAGGCAAGACGGTTGAAGATGGATTCTCCTACAGCTCTGACAATAACCCTTGGTTGCTCACAGTGGATGAAATTCGCAACCTTATTGCCGCGGCTTAATAACCCATTTGCCAATGACTGAAATGATGTGTGCTGCACATGATCCCATACAGCCGTCAGGATATTAACGAAGATGATGTACAAGCTGTATTAGAGACTTTGCGCTCTGATTGGCTGACACAAGGGCCTGCTATCGAGCAATTCGAGCAGGCTTTGTGTGCTCATACAGGGGCCACTCACGCCGTAGCCACAGCCAGTGCCACCGCGGCACTCCATATTGCTTGTCTCGCATTGGGGCTTAAAGCCGGCGGTCGTTTGTGGACAACACCTAATACGTTTGTGGCTTCAGCTAATTGTGGGCGTTATTGCGGCGCGCAAGTTGATTTTGTGGATATTGATCCGCGCAGCTACAACCTGGATCCGCAGGCACTGGCCGCAAAGCTCGCGGATGCGGCACGCACAAATACACTGCCTGATGTGGTTGTGGCGGTGGACTTTGCAGGGCAACCCTGTGATTGGGATGCCCTAGGTAAACTCAAACAGCAATATGGCTTCCGCCTGATTGATGATGCTTCGCACGCGCTCGGCTCAACTTGGAACGGCCGGCCGATTGGCAATATGCCCGCGGCTGACATTACGGTCTTTAGTTTTCACCCAGTCAAAATGATCACCACCGCAGAAGGCGGTGTCGCGATCACGCAGCATGATGAGATTGCTGAGTCACTACGCTTGTTACGCAATCATGGCATCACGCGAGAAGCTTCTAAATTGCAACAGTCTTCGCATGGGCCTTGGTATTACGAACAGCAATCGCTGGGTTATCACTACCGCATGACGGATATTCAGGCTGCGCTGGGTGCCAGTCAGTTGAAGCGTTTGAATGAATTTGTAAAGACACGCCAGCAGCGTGCTGCCCGCTACGACGCGCTATTGTCTGCATTGCCATTAGCGACGCCATGGCAACACAGTGCGGCCAGTTCGGCTCGCCATCTATACCCCATACGCCTGCATGACATTTCGCAACGTCGGCGCGTGTTCGAGCAGCTGCGGCAGCAGGGCATTGGCGTTCAAGTGCACTATATCCCCGTGCATTTGCAGCCGGACTATCGTCAATTTGGTTTTGCTGAGGGGCGATATCCGCAAGCCGAGGCTTATTACGCAGGCGCTATCAGTTTGCCCTTGTTTACGCGCATGACAGACGCTGAGCAAGATGAAGTGGTTGCGCGATTGACCGAGGCACTCACATGATCGGCCCGACCTGCATTATTCAAGCGCGCATGAGCAGTACTCGGCTGCCTGGCAAAGTGCTGATGCAACTTGGTGCGCACAGTGTGCTTGAGTTGGTGCTGCGTCGTTTGGCACGCAGTCGGCATTTGGTACAACTGGTTGTGGCAACCACCACAGAGCCAGAAGACGATGCCATCGTGACGGCCTGCTCTCGCTTGTCATTGGCAAAACCGATCGAGGTGCACCGTGGGTCACTCACGGATGTGCTGTCGCGCTATGTGGGCGCGGCTAGCGCATTTGGCGGTGACCCGCTGATTCGCGTCACATCAGACTGCCCGCTGATTGACCCAGGTGTGATTGATTCCATGCTGGAACGGTTTGCACAGGGTGATTGCGATTATTTGAGTAATGCGATTGAACGTACGTTTCCACGTGGACTGGATGCAGAGGTGTTTTCCAAAGACGCCCTCATGCGCGCCGCAGGCCTTGCGCAGCAGCCGCATGAACGGGAACACGTGACGCCGTTTATCTATCAACATCCTGAACGGTTCCGCTTGCAGCATTGGGTGCGTGAAACAAATCGCTCGGACTTGCGCTGGACCCTAGATACGCCAGAAGATTTGGCATTTTTAGCTGCGTTTATGCAACGTATTCAAATGCTCGGCCATAACGTCGTAGATATTGATATTGAGACGTTGCTTAAAATCTTTGATAGCGCGCCTGAACTCGCGCAGATCAACCAACATATTCAACAGAAATCGCTGCACGCTTGAACTGGAGTACGCCATGATCAAATATTGCACCCGCTGCGTGATGCCGCATACCAAACCCGATCTTTACCTCGATGAAGACGGTGTTTGCAATGCGTGCCGCAGCTATGAAAACCGCAAAGAAGTTGATTGGGCTGTACGCAAACAAGAGTTCTTGAATCTGATCGAGCGCTATCGCTCCAAGAGTGGCAGCCAGTGGGACTGCATCGTGCCCGTATCAGGGGGTAAAGACTCTACTTTTCAAGTCATCAAAATGTTGCAGCTGGGGATGAACCCGCTGTGCGTGACGGCGACGACATGTGATCTGTCGGAAATTGGTCGTCGCAATATTCAGAACATTAAAGAGCTGGGCGTCGATTATGTCGAGTTCTCTCCCAATCCTGTCGTCCGTCGCAAACTGAATCGTATTGGCCTCATGCAGGTTGGTGATATTTCGTGGCCAGAACACGTCGGCATTTTTACGATTCCCGTTCGTGCAGCAGTGCAATACGGCGTGCCGCTGATTATTTGGGGCGAGAATTCACAAAACGAATATGGTGGTCCGGCTGCAGCGGCAGATAATAATGTGTTGAACCGTCGTTGGTTAGAAGAATTCGGTGGCTTGCTCGGATTACGTGTAACCGATTTGGTCGGTTTGGAAGGCATTGAGCAGAGACACTTGATTCCGTATTCCTACCCGAGTGACGAAGAGCTGATGAGTGTTGGTGTTACGGGGTTGTTCTTGGGCCATTACTTCCCGTGGGATGGTTACGCCAATGCGCTGTTAGCACAGGCCAATGGCTTCACCAGCTACCACACCGCAGTCGAAGGCTCGATTGTGAGCTACGAGAATTTGGACAATCACTTTCATGGCATCCACGACTATTTCAAATATCTGAAATTTGCGTTTGGTCGCGCCACAGACCATGCCTGTTTGCACATCCGTCGTGGCCGTATGACACGTGAAGATGGCATTGCAGTCGTGAAGAAGCATGATGGAAAGTACCCTTGGAGTTATTTGGGTAAATCGCTGGATGACATGCTGGCGCCGCTGGAAGTCTCCGTGGACGAATTCACGCGAATTTGCGACCGTTTCACCAATAAGAAACTGTTTGTGACCGATTCGCGCGGTCAGCTGGTGCGAGATCGCTACGGTAATTTGGCACGACTGAATGATGACAATCTTGTTCCTTCAAATGATGCTGACGCGGGAACTAGAGTTGCTTAATTGAGGTAGCTAAGGCAGTGAAACAGCCCAAGTTATTTTGGGGCTGACATCCAAATCTGGAAATTGAGTATGAGCGTTTTGATTGTCGACTACGGAATGGGCAATCTTGCTTCAGTGAGGCGAGCGCTCGAGGAGTGTGGCGCAAACGCTTTCATCTCTGACAACCCAGCAGATTTATCAGACTGTAGCCATATTTTATTGCCGGGCGTCGGTGCTTTTTCAGACGCGATGCAACGACTGCAGCAGGGTGGATGGGTTGAGCCATTACGTCGTATCGTCTGCGACGAAAACATCCCCCTACTAGGCATTTGTTTAGGCATGCAATTGCTAGCAGATGTAGGTGAGGAGGGCGGTATCCACCCAGGGCTGGGCATTATTCCTGGACGTGTCGTGCGCTTGCAACCTGTTGCCAATGAAAGAATCCCGCACGTGGGGTGGAACTCAGTTGCGCACCGACAGCATGAGCTATTCGACGGTGTGCCGGTGAATAGCGATGTGTATTTTGTACATAGCTACCATTTCATACCCGCCGATGCCGAAGACATTCGTGCAACGACACCTTACTGCGGCCATTTCGTTTCAGCAGTCGGCCGGGGCGCTGCATTCGGTACGCAATTTCACCCGGAAAAAAGCTCGCGGCATGGTTTGCGAATCCTCAGAAATTTTCTGACTTGGCGTGGTGAAGCAGCTGGACTTACAAATAGCGAAGAGCAGACGCCACGTTTTGTGCGGCCGCCAGTTAGGAGTTATCGTGCTTAAAGTGCGAGTGATTCCAACGCTGCTGTACAAAGATGTTGGCCTCGTAAAAGGCACGGGGTTTAATAGTTGGCGTCGCGTCGGCTCCGCCATGCCCGCTATCAAGGTGTACAACACACGCGATGTCGATGAATTAATTTTGATGGACATCAGCGCAACAGTGGATGGGCGCGAGCCGGACTTTGATGCGATTGCCGAGTTGGCCGAGGAATGCTTTGTGCCCTTAACCGTTGGTGGTGGTGTGCGCGATATAGAAGCAGTACGCCTCTTGCTGCGCGCTGGCGCTGATAAGGTTACCGTCAATAGTGCGGCGTATGCCCGCCCCGAGCTCATTACGGAAGCCGCCTTGCGCTTTGGCTCTCAATGCGTGGTGGCAACAATTGATGCGGTAAAAACTGGTGATCGCTATGTTTGCCATAGCCATGCGGCCAAACAATCAACACATCAACATCCGGCTGAGTGGGCGCAACGATTAGAACAACTCGGTGCAGGTGAAATTCTTATTCAAAGTGTAGAGCGCGATGGCACGCTACAAGGTTACGACCTCGATCTCATTAAATGTGTGACCGAGGCGGTTAGCATTCCGGTCATCGCATCTGGCGGTGCGGGCACCTACCAGCATATGCATGAAGCGCTTACACAAGCTGGTGCAAGTGCCGTAGCAGCAGCAGCGATGTTCCACTTCACTGAACAAACGCCCGCACAAGCAAAGGCCTTTTTAGCGGCCCTTGGCGTGCCGGTGCGTGATAGCCAGCGCGTTGCCTGAGTAAGCGAAATGAAGCGCGCCATTATTCGTGCTGATGCTTCTTCTACCATTGGCAGTGGCCACATCATGCGCTGTTTGCCATTGGCAAAAGCCTTATCGCAACAAGGCGTGTGCATTGATTTTGTGTGCAGACAGATTTTGCCAAATATGGTTGAGCGCATTCGTGCGAGCGGCTATGGTTTGCATTTGCTCAAGCCGCTATTGAATGAACCACTCAATCGCGAAGAGCATAGCAGTTGGTTGGGGCTACCTTGGCAAGAAGATGCGGATGAATGTGCCACGTTCTTGGCACAGCAGGGCGATTGCGATTGGTTGATTGTGGACCACTACGGGATTGATGCGCGTTGGCATGCTGCATTGCGTCCTCACACCAAAAACATCCTCGTGTTGGATGACCTTGCTGATCGAGACTACGATTGCGACATCTTGGTTGATGCAAATTTGCCGCCATCTCCCCCCAAACCTTACGACGAACACCTGCCGTCTTCCAGCCTGTTGTTACAAGGGCCTCGCTATGCCTTGTTGCGAGATGAGTGGGCGCAAATGCGTTGCCAATCCGTGCGTGACGAATACACCGTACAACACACGCCCCCTCGTGTTTTGATTAGCTATGGCGGCACAGATCCTACCGGTGAAACCCTTAAGGTTCTGAAAACATTGCAGCGTCTAGGGCGCGAAGTGAAGGTGGATTGCGTCATTGGCAATGGCGTTGCCAATCGTGAAGCGATTGTGTCATTAGTCGATTCGCAAAACTGGCAGTGCCATATCGACATCGACTACATGGCGCAATTGGCAAGTGAGTGCGATCTTGCGTTTGGTGCAGCCGGCGTATCGTCTATGGAACGATGCTGCGTTGGACTGCCGACGATATTGACCATTTGTGGTGCAAATCAAACCGCTGGTGCGATTGCACTTGAAACTGCCGGCGCCGCCGTTAATCTGGGTAGCTATGAAACGGTAACAGTTGAACGCTTAACAGAAGCTTGCCTTCGCCTGCTAGATCAGCCAAAGACACTGCACGCGATGCGGCAAAAAGCGAACGAATTGTGTGATGGTCGCGGCGTGGCGCGTGTGGTGCAACGCATGCAAGCATTTGCGGTCACGCTGCGTTTAGCCACTGAAGCTGATTGTGATGCAGTATGGGCTTGGCGTAATGATCCGCGCAATCGACAGTACTCGCTCGATGCGAATGAAATTCCCTTACAGCAACACCGGGATTGGTTTGCCAAAACGCTGCAATTACCTCAGCGTCAGTTGCTGATCGCGGAAGATGCGCGCGGCAGTGTGGGCGTGCTGAGATTTGATCAAGAAGATGAATTTTCGGCGTGTGTTTCCATCTACCTGCATCCGGATCGACATGGTGAGGCGAAGGGGAGTGCATTGTTGCATGCAGGTGAGCAATGGATGGTTAAGCAGCATTCCCAAATTCAACGCTTTAATGCATTGGTTCTCGCACAGAATGTGGCATCGCAAAAATTATTTATCGAAATGGGCTATCGACTTGTGTCGCAGGATGGGCAATCATTGCATATGACAAAAGCCGTGTCGCGGCATGACAATAAAATACAAGGCAGGCAGGAATGAGTATTCAGATTGGCAAATTCATGGTGGGCAAGGGCTGGAAGCCTTGGGTCATCGCAGAAATGTCGGGCAATCACAACCAGTCGCTAGAACGCGCATTGGCAATTGTGGATGCTGCGGCCGATGCTGGTGCACATGCACTCAAGATTCAGACTTATACCGCTGATACCATGACGCTTGACCTCAAGCGCGATGAGTTTTCCATTCGTGACAGCGGTAGTTTGTGGGCGGGGAAATCACTTTACGAGTTGTACCAAGAAGCACACACCCCTTGGGATTGGCACAAACCGATTTTTGAACGTGCCATGCAGCATGGTATGGTGGCCTTCTCAACTCCGTTTGATGAATCGGCTGTTGATTTCCTCGAAACACTCGATGTGCCCTGCTACAAAATTGCATCGTTTGAAAATACGGATTTGCCCCTTATACGCAAGTGCGCTTCTACGGGCAAACCGTTGATCATTTCAACCGGTATGGCTAGCGTTTCGGAGCTTGATGAGACGGTACGTGTGGCGCGGGACGCAGGCTGTAAAGATTTGATCCTGCTTAAGTGCACGAGCACTTATCCGGCAACACCGCAAAACACACATCTGCGTACCATCCCGCATATGCGTGATTTGTTTGGCTGTGAAATTGGCTTGTCAGACCACACCATGGGTGTGGGTGCAGCAGTGGCAGCGGTTGCCTTGGGCGCTAGTGTTATCGAAAAACATTTCACCATTCGCCGTTCAGATGGGGGCGTTGACTCGACCTTCTCGCTTGAGCCAGAAGAGCTGCACGCACTCGTGATTGAGTCTGAGCGTGCTTGGCAAGCGATGGGTGGCATTCATTACGGTCCCACAAAAGCCGAAACGAAGTCGCTGGCGTTTCGTCGTTCGCTGTATGTCGTAAAGAATGTGCGAGCAGGCGAAGCCTTCACACGTGAAAACGTGCGTGCTATTCGTCCTGGTTTAGGTTTGCCAACGCGCTATTTAGAGCAAACGCTCAATCATAAAGCGACGCGCGATATTGAACGGGGTACGCCCCTATCGTTCGAACTGCTTGGCTAAAGCAAGGCGTACATGCCGAGCTTGCCGCTAACAAGTTCGGTATGTACGGTTTAGGTTTGCTTAGGTTCGGGCTTGTACAACTAGCCGCTCACGCGCTCTACGGGATTGTCATGTAGAGATTGCGCCGCAATTACACGGTTTTTACCCTCGCGCTTGGCTTGGTACATTGCCTCATCGGCACGTGCGATTGAGCCTGTTTGCGTGTCATCCGGCGTAACTAAAGTGACGCCAGCGCTAAAGGTGATCAGCAACTTTTCTGATTTTGCCAAAAAGAAAGTTTTAGTCAGCAAGCGTTGCAAACGCGCCATTGCGCTCACGGCTTCATCAAGTGTCGTTTCGGGAAGAATGACGACAAATTCTTCGCCACCAAAGCGCGCCAGGGTGTCTTGTGGCCGTAGGTTATTGCGTACAACGTCCGCTAAATAAATCAATGCCTCGTCACCTGTCTGGTGGCCGTAGTTGTCGTTGAGGCGTTTGAAGTTGTCGATGTCGAGCACCGCCAAGCACATGGGGGTGCTGCGCCGTGCCGCCCGAGCCTGTTCTCGCATGAAGGATTCTTCCAAACCTTTACGATTGAGCGCACCCGTTAATTGGTCGTGGCGCATCTGGCGGCTTGTTTGTTCTAGCTCGCACTGAAGCCGGTTAATTTCCTCTTCGGCTTTGTTCACTTCGTGACGCATGGTCGTCAGGCGATCACGCGACTCCATTGACTGTGTGCGGATCACATTCGTTTCGTGTAACACCGCTTGAATCACTTCGCCCAATTGGCTAATGCTTTCTGCACCTGCAATCTGCACAGAAAAATCTTCCAATCTGTTCTCGTAATCTGAAGCGTGATTGGTAAAGTCGCCGAGGTGAGACACAAAAGTGCTCAGCATTTCACGCAACTGGCTTTTGGCCGTACTCAGGCTCGATTTCAGCGATCCTTGCTGTTGAATGATTTGTTTTAACTTTTGTTCAACATCTTCAAGCTGGCGTGTATTGAGTGGGCCCGAAATAACTTCGCGCAGAACCTCAATTTGCCCACTCAACCAGTGGTCGTCTTGTATGAGTTCGCTAATGTTTTGCAGCATGAGTTGCAAAATCGAGGCGAGCGTATGTTGAAGTTCGCGTTGATCTTCACCCGCCCATTGCAAGCGCCGGCTCAACAAGGTGATCTGGTCGAGCAGCAAAGACGCTTGCGCTTGACGCTCAACTGTTCGAATCTGCTCAGCCAGCGCCAGCGCTTCAGTGCGTAAGTCTGGTACTTCGTGACGTAATAAATTGCCTGAGTTTTCAAGCAATGTTGCGATCTCTTCACGAAAGATAGGTGTGCCTTCAACGATCGGGCTTACGGAGACGGCTGCTTGTTCTACATGTGTTTGATCAACATGAGGTTGTGCCTGGCGCCGATTGCTATGTCCGCTCCATTGCCGGGGTAGCTGCTGTAGGCGTTGAAATAGTTGAGTGGCAGATTCGTGATGACCTGATAAAACCGCCAGAAGTCCTTCGCGCTTTTCATCGAGGTTAACGTTGGCATGACGTTGCTCATATTGAGTGAGCAGGTCTTGTAGCATAGAAGACCATGCCAACTCAGTCGAGCCGAGCTTGCGTGACTGCTGTACCAAAGCCTCGGTTAGGGCTGGCCAGTTTTGTTGGCGTACAGCATCTTCAACGGCACACGCTAAGGCGAGTTGCTCTGGGTTCGTGCGGGGCAGTGCCTGCACAATTTGCTTGAATTGTTTCTCGGGAAAACCCTCGTGCGCCCCATCTGTACCTGCTATCTCGTTATAGATCGCAAGGTAATTGTCGGGCGTAGGCGGCAACTGGCGCTGAGCCAGCCGCTGCAGGGTGAGTCTTGCCAACTCCGAGGGATTTGATATTTTTGCCATGGTGATACGAACAACATTACTCTGTGTTCTATCGGCACGGCGGGGGGCTGACTTTACTAAATGCTTCGAATGCTGCGCTACGTCATTGTTTATTCGACTAAACCATGTTTTAGGCCATAGTGAGTGAGTTCGGCATTGTTGCGCAGCCGCATTTTTTCGAGCAAACGAGCACGATAAACACTTACGGTCTTCACCGAGAGATTTAGCTCTTCGCCGATCTGGGTTAAGGTTTTTCCTGATGCGATCATGCAAAGTGTTTGATATTCGCGATCTGACAAAGATTCGTGCGGTGCACGCTCATTGTCATCACTAATTGCATTGGCAAGAGCCTCTGCCAGCGACGGGCTAACATATTTTTTGCCAGAAGCTACTTGTCGAATCGCTGTCACGAGTAATTCTGGCGCACTTTGCTTGGTGAGGTAGCCAGACGCGCCAGATTTGAGGGCGCGAATTGCGTATTGCTCTTCTGGATGCATGGAGAGCATTAACACGGGGATGCGGGCGAACTCTTTCTTGATGAGTTTAAGTGCGTCAATTCCGTTGCGGTCGGGCATAGATACGTCGAGCAAGACGAGATCAAATTCGTCTTGTCTCAGCTTTGCCAATGCCTCCACACCATTTGAGGCTTCGCCTTTGACTAAGAAGTCTTCGCTGTCTGAAAGAATTTGGCGAAGTCCTTGCCGTACGATTGCGTGGTCATCAGCAATCAAGATTCGAATCTGCTTACTCATTCACCTGACTCCGGAAACAGTTGACCTTGCAAGTCTTCGTGAATGGTTGGTTCATCGTTTGTATCAAGTAGTAATGGAACGCGTACATGCAAATGTGTGCCGTGAGGGCTAGCAGGTTCGATGATCGTATTGCCGCCCAAGCTGGAAATGCGCTCACGAATACCGCGTAGGCCAAATGACTTGGGTTTGCTCATATCGAGCGCTTGCATGCCACACCCGTTGTCAGTTACATCTAGCACCATCTCGCCATTGTCTTCATAAAAACGCACATCTACGGTGGTGGCCTTGGCGTGCTTGGTGATATTGGTCAGCGCTTCCTGAAAAATACGGAAAAAAGCGATTGCTGTATTTTCTTCAGGCTCTAAATCATGGTTCGCGCAAAGTATACGGCAGGGAATCCCTGTGCGGAGCGTAAAGTCTTCTGCTTGGCATTCAATGGCGGCCCCTAAGCCAAAGTCTTTTAAGATGCCCGGCCGTAATTCGCGCGCTACTCGTCCGGCAATGGCAATAGCGTCGTCAATCATTTTCTCCACATTGCGAACCCGCTTCCGTAGGGTGTGTGGGTCTTCTGGTGGCTTGGTGCTGAGTAGTGCTGTTTCGATTTTAATCGCCACTAAGGTACCGCCGAGCTCATCATGAATGTCTCGGGCGATGCGCTCGCGTTCTTCTTCTTTTGCAATTTGCAAATGCTCAGATAAGTCGGCTAGTTGCTCATGCGATTCACGCAATTCTTGTTCGACTTGCTTGCTATGCGTGATATTGGAAACAATGCCTTCCCATACCAGTTGGCCAGATTCTAATTCGCGCGGTGACGAGCGGACGTTAATCCATTTTGTGGCATGACCTTGAAGCCGGATTTGGCCTTCCCAGTTCAATACGGCGCGATTTTGTGAAGCTTCGGCAATGGTGCGTTCAAAGACCAGACGATCTTCTGTGAACATCATGTCGGTCAATAAATTGGGAGACGCAATCAGTTCTGAGGGTCGAACGCCAAGCAGCGCAGCGCAGCCTTCACTTACATATGTAAATTGCAGGTGAGAGGCGTCGGTGCGAGTGAGCTGAAACACCATGCCGGGCAAATTGGCGGCAAGCGCGCGAAATCGCGCTTCGTTCTCGCGAACACGCTCCAACGCTTGGCGGCGTTCTTCACGATTGCGCGCTTCGCGCAATTCCCGCTCCATCGCTGGTACGAGACGATCCAGGCGTTCCTTACTTAGATAGTCGCTGGCCCCTGCGCGCATGGCAGTAATGGCCAAATCTTCTTCGATCACGCCGGAGACAATGACAAACGGAATATCTAAGCCGCGCTGCTGCAAAATGTTCAGCGCTGAAATGGCATTGAATTGGGGCATGCTGTGGTCAGACAAAATGCAGTCCCACGTGGATTCATCAAGCGCGCGATTCAAACCAAGGTCGTCCCAGACCTGTTCAGCGTGCACTTTGTAGTCCGCGTCACGGAATCGCTGTAAGAGCAAAAAAGCATCGTCTTCGTTGTCTTCGATGACGAGTATGCGCAAATGCCGTTTATCTACAGTGTCTTGGGTCGTGTGCATGTCGAGTTTTATGTGCGTGCTGAGCGCATCTTGTGCCTGTGCATCTTGGTAACAGTGAATTCTTGCACATCTAATCTATGTGCGGAATTGGTATGCGGCCCAGCTTGCGATATAATCTCGCCTTCGCCGCTTTAGCTCAGTTGGTAGAGCAATCGCCTTGTAAGCGATAGGTCGTCTGTTCGAGTCAGACAAGCGGCACCATCTATTCCGTCTGTGCCGCCTTCCGTTCGATCCTCTGCACACGGCTTCTTGTGTGCCCTCCGCTGCATTTGCTGTCTCAATATTCTGTGTTTTTTAGTTGCGGCCGCTTTCGATGTGCTTGCGACAACCTGTGTCCTGACACTGTTTTACAGGCAAAAGGACTGGCTGTCGCGCGAGACATGGCTCAATTAGGCGAGCGTTTATTATTCAGTCCGACAGTGCGTATTGCGGCGCCATGACGGTTGTGCTATATTCTCGCTTCTCTGACGCGGGGTGGAGCAGTCTGGCAGCTCGTCGGGCTCATAACCCGAAGGTCACAGGTTCAAATCCTGTCCCCGCAACCAACGCTAACAAAAAGCGCCGACATGTCGGCGCTTTTTGTTTTTCTGCGCATAAAATTTGCGTCTGCGTCTGTGCGGCTGCCTCGGTAGGACATTTGGCGTTTGATGTGCTTCTCCGCCTAACTTAACGGTTCTGGCGCGACCGATTTCATCCATTCCCTTGTTTTTTAACCTACCGGCGTTGCCCCGGTGCTAGGGCTGCATTTTTCAATTTACTGAAATCAGACATTCCCGGGTTTTGAATATTTCTGAAATCAGACATATTTTGACATTGTGTGCAACAAATATTGCCGAAACGCTAGGTGTTTGTTTGTTAAATAAATAAAAATCAATGGGTTATTGTTTATTGAATTAGCTGGCACATAGCGTGCTATTCCCGCCTTGGATCTGCAGGATGTCTGTCGGCATTTTGCGGTTTACCAATAAACGACGGGGAGCGAGGCATGAATGGCTCATCTGCTCAGATTGCAGAGGTGGGCAGCTGGCTGCAAGCCACTGTGGTTTCAAGAAAGATACTGGCCGAAGGGGTATTAGGCCTGGTATTGCAAAGTGCCAATGAAAATGAGTTGCCGCCGTTTACGGCGGGTTCTCATGTGGATCTCAAGCTACCCAATGGCGTGATACGCCAATATTCCCTGTGTAACGACCCCGTAGAGCGCAATCGTTACGAACTCGGAATCATGTTGGTGGCTGATGGCGGTGGTGGCTCACGCGCTGCACACAATAATGTTCATGCGGGCGATGTTGTGTTGGTTCGTGCCCCGCGTAATCTTTTTCGCTTAAAGCCCGCTAAGCAGAGTCTGCTGCTGGCGGGGGGAATTGGCATTACCCCAATCCTCGCTATGGCGGCGCAGTTGCATCGCGAGGGTGGCGATTTTGTCATGCATTACTGCGCACGCGCGCAAAACCGCATGGCGTATTTTCAGCGACTCCAAGAAAGCCCATTTGCCAATCGCGTCAAGTTTCACTTTGATGATGGTGGTCCGCTACAGCATTTCAATGCAGCCTCAGTGCTTGCAGAACCGCATCCTGAGAAACATCTGTATGTGTGCGGTCCTCAGGGTTTTATGGATGCGGTCATAAAAACCGCGCAAGCCCAAGGTTGGTCTTCAGAAAACATCCACTTCGAGTATTTCTCCGCGCCCGTTACTGATAACAAAGTCGAGTCTGGATCGTTTGAGGTTTGCCTAGCTTCAAGCGGCAAAGTGGTCATGGTCTCGCCTGAACAGTCAATTGCTCAAGCGCTTACCGATGCCGGCGTAACCGTTCCGCTGTCATGTGAGCAAGGTATTTGTGGAACGTGTTTGGTGCGCGTACTCGAAGGCGAGCCAGATCACCGAGATATGTATCTCAGTGAGGCTGAAAAGGCTGCGAACAATCAAATGACTTTATGTTGTTCGCGCTCGCGATCACGGAGGCTTGTGCTTGACCTTTAGTCGGTAAATAAGTTGGCAAACCAGAGGAGACCAAAGTGGCTACAAAAAAAGAAACGCCCTACCTAATGAACGCCTGGTACGTGGCAGCGTTATCCAGCGAAGTTCCGCAGGGCAAGTTGTTTCACCGCACCTTGTTAGATACATCCGTGCTCATTTTC
>SBBQ01000059.1 GCA_005239635.1 Uliginosibacterium gangwonense | reverse complement strand
ATCAATGCCAATGCGCTCAAAAATAATCGCCAGCTCGTTCATGAGCGCGATGTTCAGGTCGCGTTGCGTGTTTTCAATCACCTTGGCCGCTTCCGCCACCTTAATGCTAGCGGCTTTATACACGCCAGCCGTAATGACTGAGCCATACAGCTCCGCAACTTTTTCCAATGTTTCTGCGGTGTCACCAGAAACCACTTTGGTGATTTTGGTAACAGTACGTTCTTTATCGCCCGGGTTGATACGCTCAGGCGAGTAACCCACATAAAAGTCTTGCTTCCACTTTAAGCCGCGCTGCTGCTCAATGATTGGAATGCAAACCTCTTCGGTTGCGCCAGGGTAAACAGTGGATTCGAATACCACCGTCGCGCCTTTTTTCATGTATTGGCCGCAGAACTTTGAGGAACCAACCAACGGAGAAAAATCAGGTTGATGTGCTTCATCCACGGGTGTGGGGACGGCAACCACAATGAAGTCAGCCTCGCCGAGTAGCGTAGGGTCCGTTGTGACAGTTAAGCGTGTTGCGGCCTTAAGCTGTTCGGTGCTGACTTCGCCGGTGGGGTCGAAGAAGTTGCGGTAATGCGCGACCTTCTCGGCGGAAAGATCAAAACCAACGGTGTCAAATTTCTTACCGAATTCAACCGCGAGTGGCAGGCCCACGTAGCCCAAACCAATTACAGCAACTTTGATATCAGACATTCCATTCATCCAGATTCAGTTTGGCGTTTTGCCAATCATTATTTGTGTGCGGTTACGAACGTCACAACAGTTAATTTAATTACTGCAGCGTTTGGTACAAGCGCTGAACTTCAGCATGCTCGGAGAATGTTTCACCCAGTTTGCGCAACGGCTCTAGCTCAGCTTTGGCGGCAGATTTGTCGCCTTTTTTGGCCAAGGCTTGTGCAAGGTGCAGCTTAGGCAGCAAAGCGTTGGGCGCACGCTGCACCACTTCTTTGAGCAATTCGATTGCGCGTGCCAGTTCGCCTTTTTCGATTAGCAGCACAGCTAAGGTGTCCATATAGGCCGCTGCATGAGGTACGAGCTTGTTGGCTTGCTCGGCATACTCAATTGCCTTTGGATCTTTCAGTTGCGATAAACACCATGCCATGTTGTTCAACAGGTTGGCATTATTAGGCTGAATGCCAAGCAGTACGCGGTAATGTTGCACGGCACCAGCAAAATCTTTGGTGGCCATGGCGCGTTCTGCTAAATAGTTGCGGAAGGCGTGGTCCTTCGAGCCTTGCTTGAGCAACTCATCGGCCACTTTTTGCGCTTCGCTGGCGCTAATCTTGGTGGCGGCCAAATGTAGTTTGATCGCGAGCGTCGAGGTGTTGTTTAATGCGAGCGCTTTACGGAAGGCTGTCATGGCTTCGGCGTACTTGCCATTGGCTTGCATGATATCGCCCTCAAGTTCGAGGCCGAAAACGGCTTGCTTGTTGGCGCCCTGAATTTCACGGGCTAGTGCCAATGCAGCATCGAATTTCTTTTGTTTTACCAGCAAGCCAATCAAGCTACTACGGATGCCAATTTCTTCAGGGGCCTTGGAGAAGGCCTTGCGTAAAGTTTGTTCGGCAGCGGGCAAATCGTTGGCACTTTGTTGGGCAAACGCCAATTGCATCAACGCGCGCGGCGAGTTGTCCATCAGTTCAGCCATAGCGGTGAAGCTCTTAATGGCTTGGTTGTGTTCGCCCGCTTCTGCCTGCGTCATGCCGAGCACTTCAAGAATGGCCGGACGATTCGGCAGGTCGGCGTTAGCCTTTTCAGCCGTGGCGACAGCTTGTTTTTTGTCACCCAATTTCAGCTGAGATGTAGCCAGCGCCACGCGTGCCTTTGTAGAGTTCGGGTCCGCTGCGACAGCGCGTTCGATAATGGCAAGAATGTCCTTGCTGCTTGCATTATTCCGACCATGCAAGAACGCGAGTGTTAGCAGGGCATCCACATGTTTCGGGTTGCGATTTACAAAATCGGTGGCGTATTTAATGGCTTCGGCGTTGTTGCCGCGAGCGGCTTCCATGCCCGTTAGATTTGCCATGGCTGGGAAAAAGTCGCTGCGCAACTCGAGCGCCTTCAGGTAGCTCTTGGTTGCATTGGCAAAGTCTTTCTTTTGCGCCAAAGCATTGCCGCGCATGCCATACACCAATGGGTTGGTGGGCTGCTTCGCTTCCATGCGAGCAATCACGGCGAGTGCTTTGTCTGCCTGCTGCGTCTCTAGGTAATAACTGGAGAGCGCCTCATCAGCCACAATTCCTTCGTCTGATTTGCTTAGCGCTTCAAGTTCTTGACGACCTTTATCCGTCTCGCCTGCCAGAATGCGCGCTGCAGCTAATTTAATTTTGATGCTGTTGTTGTTGGGACTTAATTGAATGGCCGTTTCAAAATGAGGCAAGGCTTCGCGTGCTTTGCCATTACGTACCAAAACTTCACCCAGCAATAAGGCAATTGCCGGATCTTTGCCTGCCTGAGCTTTTAAGGGGGCGATCGTCTCTAGCGCCTTGTCAGGCGAGCCGTTTGTCATTTGAAGTGCTGCCAATAAACGACGTGCGGCCGGATGGTCTGGCTGCAACTGCACCGCTTTGAGATAGCGCTCTTCAGCGACTGTGTTTGCCCCTAGCGTTTGCTCAACAGTGCCGGAGAGTAAGACTGCCTGAAAATTGTCGGGCGCAGACTTGAGTGATTGGTTGAGTAGTTCGCGCGCTTCAGCAGGTTTGTTCTGCTTGCTCAGCAAGAGGCCGCGTAGATATTGGACGGTGGGATGACCGTTCATGCTTTTGCCCAGCTTATCTAGCGCCTGTGCGGCTTCATCGAATTTACTATTGGCAATGAGTTGGCTAATGATTTCGCGGTTTGCGGTTAAATCAGTTGGGCTGTTCTCTAGAATGGTTTGAAACGTTTTGAGCGAGCCTTCACGGTTACCACGTGCTGTTTGAATGTTGGCTTTAAGGATTAAAGCATCTTTACGAGCAGCAGCATTTGCCAAAACTTTATCAACCAGCGCTTCGGCCTCTTCCAGTTTTTGGTTGGACGCTAAGATGCGCGCCTGAATCAAAAGTGCTGTCGGATAGTCTGCTTGGGCGGACAGTGCCTCATTGACCTTGGCTTGCGCTTGGTCTGGCTTATTGGTTGCGAGCAGGCCTAGCGCAATTTGCGATAAGAGTTCAGCTTGAGCGTCTGCTTGCGCGAGTTTTACGTTGCCATATTCAGCGACGAGGCGCTGGCCTTGACCTTGTTCGACCAGTGCTTTAGCGAGCAGCGGTAGTACATCTTCTTTGGCTTGGCCTAAATCCATGGCCTTTTTGAGCTCTGTCGAACCGTCTACTACGTTGCCAGAATCAAGCAAGACCTTGCCGAGTAAAAAGCGGATCTCAGCATTGTCGGGTGCTTTCTTCGCGGCATTTTTCAATTGAATGCTTGCCGTGTTGTAGTCCCGCTTGGCGAGCGCTTCTTTTGCGGAGACAACAAGCGTTTCTGCCTTCTCTCCCTTGCTGCAGCCCCCCACAATGAGTAGAGATGACAACAGCGCGGTAATCACGGGGCGGTGCATGGTACGGTTCATCATGGAGAGCTCCTAGGCTTTCTCGGTGGGGCTGCGTAGCCCAAAACGATTCATTAAGTCATACAACGTCGGGCGGCTGACACCCAGCATTTCAGCTGCCCGAAGAATATTGTTGTCAGCGCGCGCAAGTGCTTTAAGCACCGCAGCACGTTCTGCTTCGTCACGCACTTGGCGTAGATTGAGCATGCCGTCGAGCGCACTGTCATCAATATTGCCGTTGATTGGCAAACATAAATCTTCTGCAGTGATTTGGTTGCCATCAGCCATGATCACGGCGCGCTTAATGCAGTTTTCCATTTCGCGCACATTACCCGGCCAGCGATGTAATTCAATTGCGCTAATGGCATCTGGTCGCATGGTCATTGAGCCGCGATTTTGATCTTGCGCAAAGCGTCGTACAAATGCGTGGGCAAGCAATGCGGCATCGCCTTGTCGATCTCGCAAGGGGGGAATGTTCACCACGATTTCAGCCAGACGGAAGTATAAGTCCTGGCGGAATCGACTTTGTTCGATGAGCCCTTGTAGATTTTGGTGTGTTGCACACACGACGCGCACATCAATCGGAATTTCTTCGCGGCCACCGACGCGTTCAATTACCCGTTCTTGCAAGAAGCGTAACAGCTTTGCTTGCAATGGGTGGGGTAAGTCACCAATTTCATCAAGGAAAAGCGTACCCTTGTCGGCCAGTTCAATTTTGCCTGGTGTTGTTTTGACTGCGCCAGTGAACGCCCCCTTTTCGTACCCAAACAGATCTGATTCGAGAAGGTTCTCAGGAATGGCTGCACAGTTGATCGCGATGAAGCGGTTATTCTTGCGTGGGGAGGTTTCGTGTACTGCACGGGCGAGTACTTCTTTGCCGGTGCCCGATTCACCTAGCAACAAGACGGTTGCAGAGGTGGGAGCAACTTTTTCAATCGTGCGGCAAATGCGCTGCATTTGTGGGTCACGACTCAGAATGCCGCTGCTCGCGCTGTCTTTAGACGATTGCAGGCGTTTGTTTTCTTGTTGCAAATCATGCAAACGGAATGCGCGCTCGATTGTCAAACTCAGCAGGTCAGGTTCAAACGGTTTGGCAAAGAAGTCGTAGGCGCCAATCCCAATCGCGCGTATTGCATTGTCACGATCGTGTTGCCCTGTGAGCACAATCACTTTGGTGTCTGGTGCGAGCGACAAGATGCCTTCAAGGATACGAAAACCTTCGGTCACATCATCCGGTGCTGGGGGTAAGCCCAAGTCCATGGTCACAACGGCGGGTTCATGACGTCGAACCTGGTTGATGGCCGATTCGTAGTCGTCGGCGGTGACCACTTCATAGGCATCAAAGCTCCAGCGCATCTGCTTTTGCAGCGCCGGATCGTCTTCGATGATTAACAGGGTGCGTTTCTTATCAGCCATGAATCTTAGTATCCGCTTCGGTATCCCGGCACAAGGGGAGGCTAACCCTAAACCGGGTGCCTTCTCCTGGCTGGCTTACTACATCGATCTGGCCGCCCAGTTCTTTAATGTATTGGGCGCTTTCGTACGTACCAATTCCCATCCCGCCAGACTTGGTGCTTTGGAACGGTTTAAATAACCGTTCGCGCACAAACTCTTCGGTCATGCCCTGGCCGTTATCAATCACTTCAATCAGGGCAAATTGTTCATTCTGGGTGGCACGGACTGTCACTTTACCGTTTTCGTGGGTAGCTTCTAGTGCATTCTGCACAAGATGGCCCAAAACGCGTTCAAGTCGATCACTATGTGCCATAACGCACACGGGTTGATCGAGAATCAGCTCAAGCGCTGCACCGCGACCAGGGCGTAGGCGGTCTAATTTGCCAATCAGCGGTGTGAGTTCTAGACGCGTTGGCCGATCAATCGGGCGGGTATCTTCACGCAGTTGCATCATCAATTTGCTCATGCGGTCAGCTGCATGGTCAATCGTCATCAGCATGTCGCTGCGAAAGTCGGGGTTGTCCATATGACGCTGAGCGTTTCTGGACAGCAGTTGAAGCTGAGCAACGAGGTTTTTGAGATCGTGCACCACAAAGGCAGACATTTTGTTGAAGGCTTCGAACTTTCGTGCCTCCATCAACGCTTCCGCGGTCCGAGCATAGCCCAAAAAAGCGGCAGCTTGGCGTGACGCTGTTTTGAGCAAGTCTAAAACTTCCCAGTCCAGATCAATATGCGTGCGCGGTTGTTGCAGCACGGCCATGCCCGTCAGTTCATCGCGGTAAAACAGTGGGATGACCAACCACGCTTCGGGCAAATGAGACAGCCAGGTTGGGAGCGTTAAGCCTTCGTAGGAAGAGCGTTTGGCGCGGCAGTCGTCTAGCGCGACGATCCAGCGCTTGCGTGTGAGGTACGCCACCATTGCATCATCATCTGCCACTACGAGGTTGGCTTGTTCGCGCTCAGTGCTGCTGGCATTGGCTGAGGCGCTAATAGCAAAACCGCGTTCGTCGCGCATCAGCAGTAAGCCGCCGGGAGATTCTACGAGGTCTGCCAGCGCCATAATGACGTGACGTTTTAGTTCGCGTTCATCGGTTGGGTTCGATAGGGCGTTGATAAAGCGCAGCCACTCTTCGCGATAGTCATAGCGATAGGAGAAGAAATTTTTGCTAATCAGCACGCGCAAGCGGGAACGCATACTGCCTGATACAGCGATGAGGGCTAGCAAAATTAGTGCTGCTGTTACAAGGACTGCAAAAACAGCTTGCCCCCAGGTGCCGCCAAAGGTTCTCAGGTAATAGCCCGCGGCCGATACCGCCAGAAGGTAAAGACCTGATGCTAAGAGCGTCGTGGTGTGAAATACCACGCGGCGCGAAACTGCGACTTTGAAACGCAGCGTTGGGCTGCGCGCAATCGCGATGACGAGTAGCGGAAGGGCAAGGAGCTGAACCGCACCGCGCATGAGGGCGGCAACGCTATCGACATGCGCAAACAAGGTTGCATCAGCGTACACATACATGTCAAAGCCGAAGCAGGCCGCCAAGCCGACGCAGAGCATTTTGAGCGACCAGCGTGCTGCTTCGGGTGCTGAACGATAGAGCTGTTCAGTCATGACCATGCCGGTAATGGCAAATCCAAGCGTTGCCATCAAACTGACGCGAGCGTGTGAGGCGCTACCGTCACCAAAAAAACCGCTTAATGAAAACACCACTAGCAGGGCGATCCAGGTGCGTAGCAAACGCAATGAATTGCTGCCAATGGTGAGTTGTCCAAACCCTTGCAGCATGCTGGCGATAAATAACAACCAGAGCGAGAGGCGGGCAACGTCACACAGAATATAAATCGCCCACAGCAGATCGGATTTGACTAAAAGTGCGGCGGTGGCTGTGGCGGCCCAAACAGTGGTGCCCATGACCGCAAAAACCAGCAAACGTGACGAGCTGCTGACATTGCGATTGCGCCACAGCTGCAGACAAAAAACTGCATAGGCCATGGCGGTGAGCGCATAGCTGGTTGTGGCAATGCCTAACAAATCATCCATGTTGTAGGCCACGCATTGTGAGGCGCCAGGTTTTCATGTGGGCTATAGGTCCTGTGAGCGACAGTTGAGGCGGCGGCGCCATGCAAGGTGTTGCCACCGTAAGCTGAATTGTGCCACGACCATCACTTCTGCTTTAAATGAGAAACGCACCCTTGGGTGCGTTCCTTGAGTCATCGCTAATTTTGCCAATGCGATTTAGCGGGCACCTTGGCCGGTGAGGACTACGCGAATCGTTTGAAACAGAATCATGAGGTCTAGGAAGACGGTGTGATTCTTAACGTAGTACAGGTCGTATTGCAGCTTGGCGACGGCATCATCAACCGAAGCGCCGTAGGCATACTTAACTTGTGCCCAGCCTGTAATGCCCGGCTTTACGCTATGGCGACCTGCGTAGAATGGAATGTCGCGGGTGAGTTGGTCAACAAAGAAGGGACGCTCAGGACGTGGGCCAACAAAGCTCATGTCGCCACGAATCACGTTAAACAGCTGCGGTAGTTCGTCGATACGGGTTTTGCGCATGAATTTGCCAAAGCGCGTAACGCGACTATCGTTCTGACCTGCCCAGCGCGGCTTGCCATCTGCCTCGGCATTGTTGCACATGCTGCGGAATTTGAGCACATTGAAGGTACGACCGCCCTGACCAACGCGTTCTTGGCGATAGATGATGGGGCCATGCGATTCCATCGAAACAACCAAAGCGGCGAGCGCCATGAGTGGTGCGGTGAGTACTAACAGCACTAAGCTAGCGCTCAGGTCAAACAGACGCTTAACGATATTGCGTGTGGTGCCACGACGGAAGCCATCGCCATAAATCAGCCAACTCGCACGCAGTGAATCCAAATGTACTTGGCCACGCACGCGTTCTAAAAAGGAAACCTGGTCGGTGACTTGTACGCCACTTAATTTGCAGTCGAGCAATTCGCGCAGCGGCAATGCGCCACCGCGGCGTTCGCGTACAGCCACGACAACTTCACTCACGTTCAGTCGTTCTACCCATTCACGCAAACTCACTGAGCGAGACAGCAACATAGAGGGTTGAACAGAAACTTCGTCTTCGCTGGCGGCGGGCAAGCAACCTACGACTTGAAAGCCAGGGCCGCACTCGTGTAGCGACTGCACTACGGACGCTGCTTGTTGGCTTGCACCCATAATGAGTACGCGACGCGCGAATAAACTGGCTTCGCCGTTACGTGCGTAGCTGGCCGCACGCATGACGAGCATGCCGCCCAATCCTAAAGCAGTGCCCGCATTCACCACGCCCAAGGCCCGCTCGCTTTGCGGCACCAACATCGCTAAGCCGTAGGAGATTGGTAGCACGATGAGAAATGCAAATAAGGTACGACCAACAATGCCGAGTAATTGGCCTGTGTAGGGGTCTGTGTCATACATACCGACCAAGCTCATGGCGAGCGTCACGATTACCGCAAACACGACAGCGGTGACACCAATGCCGTGCAGCGTGAACCATTCTGGTGCGCGCCATGCAATTGCCAATGCGGCTGCGATAATGAGTAAGCACGTATCGAGTAGAACTCGAACGAGCGTGCTGACTTGAAAGAAGTGGTTGAATACCCGAACCATTTTGTTTTTTCTTAACCGATCTTTATGTGATCTTGGTTTGTGTTTATGGGCTCAATGAGCAGTTGTGCCGCTAACCTTTAGCACCCACGCTCACTTAGCAAGCAATCTTTTAGCCAATTTAATGGCTGTGTTCTGTGGTTGCGCTGCTTGAGTACGCCGTTTGTGTGCGTTGTTTAAGTGGGCTGTGTAAGAGAGACCCATCTCAAACCTGTACGCGCCAAATCAACATCCTCAGGTACGACACGTTACCGTCTTGTCGCAAGAGATTCCGTGAGGCGTATCACACCTGGGGGCAGATCAACTTTAGTCGTATTGGACTGAATTCAATCCGCAGAAAAGCGCGGTGATTACCAATCGGGTGTCGTTAATACTTTTAGCGCTGTTAAGCGTAGCGGCGCGATTTTACAGAATGGAGACAGGGATTCCATCAGACAGATGTCTAGCGGCGGCATTCTATTTGCAGGCAGTTTGATTTGTATGAGGAGCTACTGATTGCGTGTCCAGCTCAGCAATTGTGAGGCCATACGCTCGCATTGCGACAGATAGCCTAGGCCGAAGAGATTGAGGTGATTAAGCATGTGATACAGGTTGTATAGGGTTTTGCGTTGCTCGTAGCCAGAATCGAGCGGGTAGATAGCGCGGTACTGCGCATAAAAATCGAGTGGAAAGCCGCCAAACAACTCAGTCATCGCGAGGTCGGCCTCGCGGTCGCCGTAGTAAATGGCGGGGTCAAAAATAACCGGCAGGCGTTCTCCATTCTCTTCAACCATGGCGGCATTGCCTGACCAGAGGTCACCGTGGATCAAAGAAGGTTGCGGTGTGTAGTCCACAAAGAAGCATGGCACCTGTTCGGCAAGTGATTGGCAAGTGCGGACCAAATTGCTCGACGCGCCATGCTGACGCGCCAAATCAATTTGTGGCTGCAGGCGTTCATTGGCAAAGAACAGCGGCCAACTTTCATGGGGCTTGTTTGATTGTGGCGTGTTGCCAATAAAATTATCGTCCTCCCAGCCAAAGCGCGACCCTTGCATTCGATGCATACGTGCGAGCGCTTCAGCAAAGAGCGCAGCATCGTGGCCTTTGCCAATGGGTGTTAGCGCCAAAAACTCCATGGCCAAAAAAGCGCCGGCTGAATCCTGTCCAGCGCCATACACTTGCGGGGTGCGGAATGCTTGCGCGCGCGCGATGGCGTTTAAGCCTGCGGCTTCGGCTTCAAATTGCGGCAGCGCTTGGGGGGCATTACGTTTAACGAATACCTGACGTTTGCCATCTGATAGTTGCCAAGTATGATGGATTGAGCCGCCGCTACAAGCAGAAATGGTGGTTGGTGCAAAGTCGTCGCCAAAAGCGTCGCCGAGTACGGCCGCCAACTCAGGCGTAAAAATAGAATGATGCATGGTGTGAAACGTTAGCGGTTACTGCCCATGAGTGTGGCAATGCGGTGGTTGGCCTGATTTAGGCGTTCTGACATGGTGTGCAGAAACGCAAAATAAAACTGCATGCGACAACTCACTGAAACATGCTGCAAGGCCTCTTCATTGAGCTTAATGAGGGTGCATTCGGTGCGAGCGGTAATGTCTGCGCGATGCGCTTCTTCGTCGCGCGAGAACAGCGCCATCTCGCCGAAAGAATCGTCTGGCATGAGCGCGCCCAACACGCAGCCTCGCTTAGTAACTAAAACTTCACCTTCAGCGATGATGTAAAAGTCTTGGCCATTGTCGCCGTCGCGCAAGATCGCTGTACCACTGCCAACGCGTTCGATGTCGCAGGTACGCGAAACTTCTGAAAGTTCAGCTTCGCCGAAGTCTGCAAAAAACCCCATGCCGCGCAGAATTCTTAAACGCTCAGGGCCGCTCTCTTCCTCTGCGTTCTGGTTGAGTGCGCGGTTGCGAAAGGCATGCGCCAAGTCATGCGAAAACTCAGACCACGTTGCATAACGGCCTTCGAGTTGTTTGTTCATGGCGCGCGCCACGATGGCATCTAAACTCGATGGAATGTCGGGGCGGTAGGCCGATGGCGGCGGCGGCTCCACATGTGTAATTTGGTACACCATGGAGTAGTTGTTGCTGGCGGTGAAGGGCAATTGGCCGGTAAGCAATTGATACATCACCACGCCGAGCGAATAAATGTCGGTTTGATGATTGAGCGGCATTTCGCGTACTTGCTGCGGCGACATATAGGCAGGACTACCGACGCCGGCTACTTGCGTCATGTCGTTGCTAGAGAATAGCGCCGCACCAAAGTCTGAGATTTTGATATCGCCATTACCGGACAGCAAAATATTTGCAGGCTTAATGTCGCGATGCGTGACGTTATTGCGAAACGCGTAGTCCAGTGCGCGCGTGCATTTGAACATGAGTTCAACCACGCGCGAAGGCGGCAGTAGTTTGCCGCGCGAACTGAACTGTTCGAGTGTGCCGCCCGGCACGTATTCAACCACGATATAGGCGTCATCGCCTTCTACCGCGGCATCGTAAATTTGCGCAATGTGTGGATGAATCAGTTTGCCGGCGAGTGAGGCTTCGTTCACCAACAAATGCCGGTACAACTTGCCACGTGTGTTGTCTTTTAGAACGTGCGGCAAAATCTGTTTGATAGCGACTTCACGCTCGGCCAACGGATCGTAGGCTAACCACACGCGGCTGGTTGCACCGAGGCCTAATAGCTTTCGAACATCGTAACGTCCGATTTGGCGCGGCGCTGCCGTATTGGCATCCGCCGGCGCCGGTGGGGGCATAGGTGTGGTTGAGGTGTCCACGTATTCTTGTGGCCTTAAGCGAGCTTCGCTCGGGCGCGCACGATGGCGGCACGTACCGCTTCGGGCGCAGTGCCACCAATGTGGTTGCGTGAGGCGAGTGAGCCTTCGATAGTGAGTACGCTAAACGCATCATCGGTAATCAGCGGTGAGAACGCTTGCAAGTCGGCCAGCGACAAGTCTGCAATATCGCAGCCACGCTGTTCTGCTGCGCGTACGGCAAGTGCAACAGCCTCGTGCGCATCGCGGAAGGGCAGGCCTTTTTTCACCAAATAGTCGGCTAGGTCTGTGGCGGTGGCGAAGCCGAGTTTGAGTGCTGCGCGCATCGCGTCAGCTTTTACACGAATGCCGCCAATCATGTCGGCAAAAATGGTGAGGGTGTCGCGCAAGGTGTCAGCGGTATCAAACAGCGGTTCTTTGTCTTCTTGGTTGTCTTTGTTGTAGGCCAAAGGCTGGCCTTTCATCAACGTGAGCAAACCAATTAAGTGGCCATTGACGCGGCCTGTTTTGCCGCGGGCGAGTTCAGGCACGTCCGGATTTTTCTTTTGCGGCATGATCGACGAACCGGTGCAGAAACGGTCGGCCAAATCGATAAAGCCGATGCGCGGGCTCATCCACAAAATCAATTCTTCAGACAGGCGTGAAAGATGCGTCATTGCCAATGCAGCAGCAGCGCAGAACTCGATGGCAAAGTCACGATCACTGACTGCGTCGAGCGAGTTTTCGCAAACGCCATCAAAGCCAAGGTCACGCGCTACAAATTCACGGTCAATTGGGTAGCTGGTGCCAGCCAGTGCGGCGCTGCCCAGCGGCAGACGGTTCATGCGTGCGCGGCAGTCTTGTAGGCGGGTTGCGTCGCGGCTTGCCATTTCAAAGTAGGCAAGTAAGTGATGACCAAAGGTAATGGGCTGCGCAACTTGCAGATGTGTAAACCCCGGCATTGGAGTGGCGGCGTGCTGTTCCGCGAGGTTGAGCAGCGCTTGGCGGTAGGCGAGTAGGCGTTCCAGAATGAGATCAATCTCATCTCGCAGCCACAGACGAATGTCCGTTGCAACTTGGTCGTTACGTGAACGACCGGTGTGCAGACGCTTGCCTGCATCGCCCACGAGCGCCGTGAGGCGCTTCTCAATATTCAGATGAACGTCTTCGTCATCCAGGTTCCAGTTGAACTGACCTGTTTCAATCTCTTGCGTAATCTGTGCCATGCCGCGGCGAATATCGGCCAAATCGTTCTCGCCGATAATGCCCTGTTTGGCCAACATGGCAGCATGCGCCAATGAGCCGCGAATATCTTGGCGCCACATGCGCTGGTCGAAGAAGACGCTTGCGGTGTAGCGCTTCACCAGATCGGAGACGGGTTCAGAAAAACGACCCGACCAGGCTTTGTTGGTGTCGTTCTGAGTAGAAGAGGTTTGAGGTTCTGACATAATCGGAATGCGAAGAAATCTGATACGGTATGCGGTATGTTGCGCGACTAGCGAGGGCGATAAAGCCCTCAGTCATTCTGTTAGCCGCTGAACGGTTTGGTGGGTTGCGGATTGACGCAGCGCACGCAAATTACGTCTGGCCAGGCCCCTTGTTGTGCGGGGACATTCAAGGAGCTGGGAAACGTGGGCAGTATAAGCCAAAAGTCAGGCCAAAAGTCGGACCAAAAGTCGCGCCAAAGGCCGCCTGAAAGGGGGCGAGCACCGTCTTCCCAATTCATGCGGGCGGGTGGCGACCAAATGCCTGACTTCCGCAATTTAGGTGTGCAGCTCCGTTTGTTGCTGCTCATTAACTTGCTCATGGTGCTGGCTGTGCTCGTGCGCAACCAGTCTTGGTCCACGCTTTCACAAGAAATGTTGGCGATGGCAGCCCGGGTCGAACTGCCGCTCATGTTGTCTGCATTGTTACTCTATTTGCTAGCGCCCTTGCTGCGAGGCTCGATGACAGTGGCGCGCGTAGTTTGGTGTGTGTTAGTGGCTGTGGCAGGTGGGTTAGTGTGCAACCTTATGCTGTCGTACATGCTGGGGCCGCTTGATCTGCCTAGAGCGATAGGTTGGAGCGCGTTTGCTGCAGTGGCAACACTGGCGTACTTCTGGATACAGCAGCGGGCCTATACCCCGGCTTTGGCCGAAGCGCGTCTCATGGCACTCACTGCCCGAATTCGTCCTCATTTTCTATTTAATAGCATTAATGCGGTGTTAGGAACAATTCGTTCTGACCCACGGCGAGCCGAACAAGCGCTTGAAGAAATGAGTGATTTGTTTCGTGCGCTGATGCGTGAAAACACCGACCTTACCCAGCTGGGAGGCGAGATTGCCTTATGTCGGCAGTATCTGGAGCTTGAGAAGTTGCGTTTGGGCGAGCGCCTGCTGGTGCAGTGGCAAGTCGAGCAAATGCCACCAGAGGCTTATATTCCGCCATTAATGCTGCAGCCGCTGCTCGAAAATGCCGTTTACCACGGTATTGAGCCTGGCACTGCGCCGGGACTAATCGTGGTGCGTATTGCGGCGGATGCGGGCGAAATGGCATTGCAGATTACCAACCCGTTTTATGGCGATGCTTCATCGGCGGGCAATCGTATGGCGCTAGAAAATATTCGGGAGCGCTTGATGCTTTTTTATGACCTAGAGGCACGACTCGAAGCACGCGTGATTGCTGCGCTGCCGGGTACGCAAGGCACAGACCTGTGTTATCAGGTGACGATTCAATTGCCGCTACGCCATGATGTTGGCAAAACGACTGGAGCCTCAGCATGAGCGCTGTGCCGTCGATTACGGCTGAGTCCCCCTTGCGCGTGTTTATCGTAGATGACGAGGCGCCAGCACGCTTGCGACTGAGAGCATTGTTGGAAGATTTGATGCCTGAGCTGCCGAGCATCATTGTCGGAGAGGCGGATAACGGTGCAGACGCATTACAGGCGATTGAGCAAGCAGCAGAGGGTTTGCCCGTGCAAGTTGCACTGCTAGATATTCGCATGCCCGGCATGGAGGGCATTGAATTGGCAACGCATCTTTCAGGCTTGGCGCAGCCACCTGGCGTGGTCTTTTGTACGGCGTACGATCAATACGCGGTGCAAGCTTTTGAGCTAAACGCGATTGATTATTTGATGAAGCCCGTGCGCTTAGCGCGTTTGCAAGCGGCGCTCATCAAAGCGGCGCAAAGTGCGCCGCTGAGCCGCAGCCAGCTGTTGCAGATCAACCCGGATGCGCGTCGCCAGCTTTCCTGTACAGAACGTGGCCGCATTTTGTTGTTTAACGTGAGCGATGTGCTGTATCTCAAGGCTGAGCAAAAATACGTTGTGGCCCGCACTGCCGAGCGTGAGTATTTGCTGGAAGAATCTTTAGTGGCGCTAGAACAAGAGTTTGGCGAACGTTTCATGCGCATACACCGAAATTGCTTAGTGGCACGCCAAGCTGTTGCGGGTTTTGAGCGGAGTAACTTTGAGGGTGAGGCACACTGGGAGGTCGTATTGCATGGCTTAACTGAACATTTGCCTGTGAGTCGTCGACAATGGGCAAACGTTAAGCAATTGTGTGGCAGCTAATATGTTCTTCTATATATGAAACAATAAGGCCCGCATATGCGGGCCTTATTGTTTGTGTGGCTGCTTTGCCAATCAAAAACTATTAATCAGCCGCTATTGCGCAGACCTGCTGCAATACCATTGATGGTGAGATGAATGCCACGCTTGGTGCGTTCTTCGTGGTCGCCCGCACGGTAGCGGCGCATCAACTCAACTTGCAGATGATTGAGCGGATCCATGTAGGGGAAACGGTTGCGAATGGAGCGCGCCAGTAACGGGTTTGCTTCAAGCAAACTGCTTGCGCCACTGATGGACAACAGCGCGTCAACCGTTGCCTGCCATTCATTGCCAATGCGCTTGAAAATGGCATCACGCAATTCGGTGTCGCTCACCAGTTGTGCATAGCGCGAGGCAATGGCGAGATCGCTCTTGGCCAGTACCATGTCCATGTTTGAGAGCAGTGTGGCAAAGAACGGCCACTCGCGATACATGCGTTGCAGCAAGGCGAGTTTGGCCGGATCTTGTTGCTGGCCTTCATTCAACCACTGTTGAATGGCTGAACCAAAACCATACCAGCCGGGCAGCATGAGGCGACACTGCGACCATGAGAACACCCATGGAATCGCGCGCAGATCGTTAATCGCCGTGGTTTTCTTGCGAGAAGCTGGGCGTGAGCCGATGTTCAGTTCAGCAATTTCGCTAATCACGGTGGATTCCCAGAAATACTGCTCAAAACCCGGGGTTTCATACACCAACGCGCGATAAGCCTGATAGGCCTTCTCGGACAATGACTCCATCGCAGCCACAAATTCTGCCGGCGGTGCGCCTGTGTCACGCGGCAGCAGGGTTGCTTCAAATGTAGCTGCGGCGAGAATCTCTAAGTTGCGGCGACCGACATCAGCATTGCTGTATTTGGAGGCAATGACTTCGCCTTGTTCAGTAATGCGAATTTGACCCTGCACGGTGCCACCGGGCTGCGCCAAAATTGCTTGATAGCTGGGGCCGCCGCCACGACCGACGCTGCCGCCACGGCCGTGGAATAAGCGTAAGCCGACTTTGTGGCGCGCAAATACGTCGACCAATTGCGTTTGTGCTTTGTAGAGTTCCCAACCGGAAGTTAGGAAGCCGCCATCTTTGTTGCTGTCTGAATAGCCCAACATCACTTCTTGCGTTTCACGGCGTGTTGCCAACAAATTGCGATAACGCGGTAATGAGAACAAGCGATCCATTACGCCTGCGGCGTTCTGCAAATCGGGAATGGTTTCAAACAGCGGAATAATATTGATGTTGAGTGCGGCTTCGTGAGGACGCAGCAGGCCCACTTCCTTGAGCAACACGGCTACTTCCAAAATATCGGACACGCCATCTGTTTTAGAAATGATGCAGTTCGGAATGCAGGCGGAACCGTAGCGCGCATGCAATTCGGCGGCGGCGCGGAAGATGTTGAGCTCTGATGTGGTCTCTTCAGAATACTGAATAGCGGGGCTGCCCAAGGGGCGCGGCGTTGCCAATTCGTTAATCAGCAAATCAATCCGAGCTTGCTCGTCGAGCGACTTGTAGTCAATTTCCGGACGGGCTTTTGCCAATAGCTCGGCCACGCTGCGCTCATGCACGTCTGAGTTTTGGCGCAGATCAATGGGCGCGAGATGGAAGCCGAATACATCGACTGCGCGACGCAGGCGGCGCAGACGACCACGTGCTAGCAAGTCGGCGTGGTGGCCCATGAGTGAGTGATGAATGACGTTGAGATCATCCAAGAATTGCTGTGGTGTATCGTAGGCCGGCGCATCAACTATGGCATGACGAATCGCCTCATGATTATCAAGTACGCGTGCGGTGGCCGCGAGACGTGCATAAATGCCGACGATGGCGCGACGATATGGCTCGTCGTCGCGATGCGGTGAGCGGTCGGGCGACGCATCTGCCAGCGCAATCAGTTGCGGTGAAACTTGCGTGAGAATGGTGGTGGCTGACAGATCAGCGCCGAGCTTATGGAGTTGCTCGAGATAAAACTCGATGACGCGTGTGCTTTGCAGACGCATCGCGGTGCGCAACACATCGGCGGTGACAAAGGGATTACCGTCGCGGTCGCCGCCAATCCATGCGCCGATGCGCATAAATGAAGCAGGTTTGCGTGCAGTGGACTCGGGGAAGCGGCGGTTGAGTTGATCTTCAAGGCGCGTGTACATGCGCGGCAGTTCGCGCAAGAACGTGCTGTCGTAATACGACAAGCCGTTGTTGACTTCATCAATGACAGACAGCTTGGCACGACGCAGCATGCGTGTTTGCCAAAGGATGAGCACAGAGCGACGAATTGCTTCATCAATCGTTTCGCGCTCATCCGGCGTCAGTTGTGTGCGATCACGTTCGTCGAGCAAACGCGCGATTTTAAATTCACAATCCAGGATGCTCTTGCGTTGCACCTCGGTCGGGTGCGCTGTGAGCACGGGCGAAACGACCGCGTTTTCAAAAAAGCTACGAACTGTATCGGCGCTTAGCTTGGCTTCCTGTGCGCGATCAAGTGCGTAATCGAGTGTACCTTCACGCGGCGTGGAGCCCGCAATTGCGTGGCTGCGCGAGCGGCGAATATGATGTTGGTCTTCAGCAATGTTTGCCAAATGAGAGAAGTAAGAGAAGGCTCGCACCACGACGATGGTTTGGTCGCGGGTGAGGCTGTCCAGAATCGCTTCTAATTCGCGGCGCGCTTCTTCATCGTCATGGCGATGGAAGCGAAAACCGGTTTGCCGAATCCGCTCCACAATGTCGAACATTTCCTCGCCTTGTTGCTCGCGCACGGTGTCGCCGAGCAGACGGCCTAGAAAACGGATGTCATCGCGCAACGGCCTATCTTTATCTTGGTCCGCTGCCTGTGCTGGGAGAGAAATGTTCTGACTCATTGTTGTGCTTTACAAAAATAAATATCGACAAACGAACTGCTTGCTACGCTGCAGGGCAGCTTGGGCGCGCGTCGGTACAACGTATCTAGGCGGGTCGCCCGCAGTCGGGCATGAGACAGGCGACAAGCCGCCTGACGGGAAACCCCGCGAAGAGCCTTCGCAGGGCCATGTTAGAATGCATATAGCGCTGCAGTGGGTTTGCTCACTGCTTGCTCATTGCAATAGATACCCCGGAGTGATGCCCTTGGTGAGAAACCCCAACGGACCACTCTCTCATTTCTAATATCGAGCGACAGCCTCAATTGAACTCGCCAACTCAGAACCCATCTGCCCAAGATACATCGCCGAACGCAGGCTATCCTGCGCCCGCGCGTCTGGTCATTGCCACCCGCGAATCACGTTTGGCACTTTGGCAAGCGCACCATGTGCGTGACCGACTATTGCAATTGTATCCCGGCTGCACCGTTGATGTACTGGGAATGACGACCCGAGGCGACCAGATTTTAGATCGTCCATTGGCAAAAGTCGGGGGCAAGGGCCTGTTTGTAAAGGAGCTTGAGACGGCGTTGCTGGACGGAAAGGCTGATCTGGCGGTGCATTCCATGAAAGATGTGCCCATGGTACTGCCCCCCGAATTCGCCTTGGTGGCCACGGGTGAGCGGGAAGTACCGCTCGACGCTTTTGTGTCACCCAAATACGACAGTTTGGCCGATTTGCCTCCCGGTGCTGTGGTGGGGACGTCTAGCTTGCGCCGCGAAGCCCAATTGCGCGCGCGCTATCCCTATTTGTCGGTATCTGCCTTGCGCGGAAATTTGGACACCCGTTTGCGCAAGTTGGACGAAGGCCAATACGACGCCATTATTTTGGCGGCAGCAGGGCTCAAGCGTTTGGGGCTAGAAAATCGTATTCGTGGCCACATTCCTGCTGAAGACTCATTGCCTGCGGCGGGCCAAGGTGCCTTGGGTATTGAAGCTTTGGCATCGCGCCCAGATGTGGCGGCTTGGTTGGCACCGCTCAATCATCCAGACACGCAAGCCTGTGTGCGTGCCGAACGTGAAGTAGCGCGCCTCTTGGCAGGTTCGTGTGATGTGCCGTTGGGTGCTTTTGCCAATATGCAGGCAGATGGTCAGATGCGACTGCGCGGCCTGATTGCTCTGCCGGACGGCACTCGCATGATTCAAGCGGAAACCACGGGTAGGCCAGATCAAGCTGAACAAATGGGGCAGTACATCGCCTCGCAGTTGCGCAGCCAAGGCGCGGAAGAAATTCTCGCACAATTGCAAAATCCACTACAGGCTGGGGCATGACACCCACTGCGTTGGCTGGCCGGCGCATTGTAATTACTCGTCCCGCGCACCAAGCGCAGAGGCTCGCAAACAGCATTCGCGCAGCGGGTGGTGAGGCCGTTGTGCTGCCGCTACTCGAAGTCAGTGCAATTGATAATGTCACAGAGCTGGTCCAATTGCGCGGCGAATTGGCAAATTACGCTGTGGCTGTTTTCGTGAGCAGCAACGCCATCGATTTCTCTTTGCCAGTCCTGCTGCAAAACCAAACGTGGCCATTAGAGACCGCAATCGCTGTGATGGGCGAGAGCAGTCTGGCGGCCTTGCGCCAGTTTGGATTGGCAAACAGCGAAGATCTGAACGCTTGTTTGCCCCCCATTTTGATGCCACAAGGGCAGCAAGATTCAGAAGTCTTGCTACAACATCCGGCCTTGGCTACTGAGCGCATAGCAGGCCGAAAGGTGCTGATCTTGCGTGGAAATGGTGGCAGACCACTGCTGGGGGATGTGCTGCGTGAGCGAGGTGCCGACGTGCGTTATCTCACGTGTTACCGCCGTAGCTGTCCAAGCTACTCATCTGAACAGTTGGCCGCATTGTGGCAGCCAACTGTGAGTGCGATCTGCATTAGTTCGAGTGAGGGATTACGCAATTTGTGGCAGATGCTAGATGCTGCCGGTCGCGTTAAGCTCGCTGAAACTACGTTGGTCGTGCCACACGCACGTATTGCTGTCGAAGCTCGGCACTTGGGTTTGGTGCAAATTCAACTGAGTGAGCCGGGCGATAGCGGCATATTGGCCTGCCTGGCACAGCTTTAGCCTTCAATTTTTCCGCCGTTTATCGAGACTGAGGGAAGGCCGTATGGCCAAGTGCATGGCGTGGTATTGAAACCACGTATCGATGAAAAAAGCGCGGCGTAGCACGCTGCACATGCAACAAGCTGCGCAACATCAGGCAAAATTACAAAATATCCAATTAATGGAATGACCGGCAAGTTAAAAGTTTAAGTCTGCACATGAACGAACACGATATTTCTACCGCTGCATCGACAAATGCAGCGTCCGCAGCCAACAACGCTATAGCTGAGCCAGATGCATCTCGTCCGATGGCGTCTGCGAGCGCAGCCGTGCCGCGCAAGACGACAGCCTGGGTGTGGGCCTTAGGCGCGATCGCGGTTTTGGTGGTGGGCCAATGGTGGATGTCGCAGCAGCAACTGTCTAGCCTGCGAGAGGAAGTGGCGCGTCGTTTGGCAGAGGCTGATGCCGTGGCGCGCGATAGTCGTACCTTAGCGCACACCAGCCAAGAAGCATTGCTCGATATGCAAAGCAAAATCGGCGGTATGGACGTGCGCGTAGCAGAGTTGCAATCGCAGCAGACGACGCTGGCGCAGTTATACCAAGACGTCGGCCGTGTTCGCGATGAAAGCGTATTGGTAGAAGTTGAGCAAGCGATTTTGTTGGCTTCTCAGCAGCTAGCATTGGCTTCAAACGTACAGGCAGCTTTGGTTGCGTTACAGGGCGCAGAAACCCGCCTGACGGAAACGAATCGCCCACAGTTTTTTAGTTTACGTAAGCAACTCACGCGCGATATCGAAAAACTTCGTGCGCTACCGCAAAGTGATATCTCCGGACTCACGCTGAAATTGGATGGCGTGATCGCAGTGGTAGACGAACTTGGCTTTGCTTACGAACGCCATCCGCTACCGGCACCTAAGGGTGAGCCACCGGCGCAAAATTCAACGTGGTTGGAGCGACTTAGCAACGACGTTTGGCAAGAGTTGAAAGGCTTGGTGCGTATCGAGCGCCTCGATGGGGCTGATCCGGCCTTGTTGGCGCCTGATCAAGGGTTCTTCCTGCGCGAAAATTTGCGCCTGCGTTTGCTCAATGCACGTTTGATGCTGCTGCAGCGTGATACCCGTGTGTTTCGTCGTGACGTACAACAGGCGCGTCAATGGATTCAACGGCACTTTGATACACGCACGCGCCAAGCGCAAAACGCCTTGCTGCAGTTAGATCAATTGGCGCAGGCCGACCTCTCGGTTGAGCTGCCTAGTCTTGCCGACACGCTCGCACAAATTAGTGCCTTGCGTCAGCGTAACCACTAAGGCAAGGGGAAACGCATGCGAGCTCTGTTTTGGCTGATCGCACTCACCGCGCTTGCGGTGGGTGTGTCGCAGTTGGGTCAGCTCAATGATGGTTTTGTGTTGGTGCAGATGTCGCCTTGGCGCTTTGAACTCTCGCTCAACTTTTTTATTGCGCTGCTGCTGATTAGTTTTTTTGTGTTGTATGTCGTGGTGCGTTTGCTCGTCAATGCGCTACGCATGCCATCCATGGTGGCAGCCTATCGTGCGCGCAAGCGTCATGAAAATGGTGTGCTCGCTTTTGGCGAAGCCGTCAAAATGTTGTACGAAGGACGCTATAGCCGTGCTATTCGCTATGCCCAAGTGGCAGTGGATGGCGATACCTTGCCCGGTCTCTCTGCATTGGTCGCGGCACGCGCAGCTCGCGGTTTGCGTGACGATGCGCGCGAACGCGCTTGGCTTGATCTAGCCCAACAACATGATGAAGAAGTGCGGCAAGCGCGATTGATGACCGAAGCGGAGTTGTCTTTGAAGCGACGTGAGTTCGATGTGGCCGCTGAAATGTTGCAGGGCTTGCTCAAAGGCGGTCCGCGCCATGCTGCCGCTTTGCGATTGGCAATGCGGGCTAATTTGGGACGCAAAGCTTGGACGCCGGCGCTGCAAGTAATTCGCCAGCTTGAAAAGCATCGCGGTCTTACCCCAGAACAAGCACGTCCGCTTATGCGTAGTGCACACCTGGGCAATATTGAAGATCGTGCGGGTGATGCCTACATGTTGGGCGAATACTGGCGCACGCAAATGCAGTCCAAAGAGCGCGCTGACCCACAAACCGCATTGGCGATGGTGAATGCGTTAATTGCTGCGGGCGATGGCGCTCAGGCACAAAAGCTGATCGAGCAAGCCTTAGAGCGCGAATGGGATAGCGAACTGGTGCAGTGTTATGGCCAAGTAGATACGCCGGCCGCGCCGCGATTGGTGCGTGCGGAGCAATGGCTTAAAGAACATCCGCAAGATGCTGGGTTGTTATTTGCTTTGGGTAAGATTTGTCGTCAAGCCGAGCTGTGGGGTAAGGCACAAAGCTACCTTGAGGCATCATTAGCAAAACATGAAACACGTTCTGCACATGCTGAGTTGGCGGCGCTGAGTGAGCAGTTAGAGCGCACGAACGAAGCGCAAAAGCATTATCGTGAAGCGGCTCTGCTCTGTGGCTGGCGTCCAGATGCACGTAGCCTGCGTGCCAACAACGATTCACGCTACCGTGGATAAGTAGTCGTGATGGTCTGCTGGACGGCGCAATTGGATTTGCGTTCGTCGAGCCCGTGTTTTTACTGCTTAAGCTTTCCAGCTCGCCCAGTCTCGTGGGCGCAAGAAGTCTGAATATAGCTTGTCTTCAGGCGTGCCAGCGTCCGGTTGCCAATTGTAGCGCCACTTCACCAAGGGCGGCATCGACATCAAAATTGATTCGGTACGCCCACCTGATTGCAGCCCAAACAAGGTGCCGCGATCAAATACCAAATTAAATTCTACGTAGCGACCGCGGCGGTAGCACTGGAAGTCACGCTCACGTTCGCCAAATGGCAGTGCGCGTCTGGCTTCGACAATAGGCGCGTAAGCCGCTAAAAACGCATCGCCAATGCTGCGGGTGAGCGCAAAGCAATGGTCAAAATCGAGCGTGCCATCGGCACCGAGGTCGTCAAAAAAAACGCCGCCAATACCACGTGGTTCATTGCGATGCTTTAACAAGAAATACTCGTCGCACCAACGTTTGAATTTTGGGTAGTAATGCTCACCGAAAGGTTGCAAAGCGGTTTGGCAGGTGCGATGAAAATGCGCAGCGTCTTCCTCGAAGCCGTAGTACGGCGTGAGATCCATGCCGCCGCCAAACCACCAAACCGGTGCTGCATCCGCCGCTTTTGGAAACGCCACAAAACAGCGGACATTCAAATGCGTAGTGGGCGTGTAGGGGTTGTGCGGGTGCATGACCAGCGACACGCCCATCGCTTCAAAACGCGCACCCGCTAGCTCAGGACGTCCGGCACTGGCTGAGGGCGGTAGCGTGTCGCCACGCACATGCGAGAAGTTACAGCCGCCACGCTCAAACACGTTGCCATTCTCAATCAGCCGAGTGCGACCATCGCCCTGTAAACGCTCACCTGCTGGGCGTGTCCATGCGTCCGTTAAGAAGGCTTGTCCATCAAGCGCTTCTAAGCCTTGAATGATGCGATCTTGCAGGCCGAGAAAATAACTGCGCAGGGTCGCAATGGTTTGTGTGTCGAGTGTCTGCGAAGTGGCGCTCATGGCGTTTTGTGTGTGGTCGATTAGCGTTTAATTGCGCGATAGCCAATATCTTTTCGATATTGCATGCCGTCCCACTGAATCGTTTCGGCAACTTCGTAAGCGCGCTTTTGTGCGCCACGCACGGTGTCGCCCAACGCGGTGACACAAAGTACGCGACCACCGGCAGTAACGACTTCGCCATCTTTCAATGCGGTGCCTGCATGAAACACATGTGCGTCTTCGCACTCAGCCGCTGCTACGCGGTCGGGCAGGCCGTGAATGACATCCCCTTTGCGCGGTGATTCTGGGTAATTCTCGGCGGCGAGCACGACGCCCAGCGCCACACGGCGGTCCCATTCAGCCTCGATTTTGTCGAGTCGGCCTTCGACGGCCGCCTCAACCAGATCAACCATGTCAGACTTCAAGCGCATCATGATGGGTTGCGTTTCGGGGTCGCCCATGCGGCAGTTGAACTCTAAGACTTTGATGTCACCCTCGGGCGAAATCATGAGGCCGGCATATAAAAAACCGGTGTAAGGAATGCCGTCAGACAACATGCCTTGCAGCGTAGGCTGAATCACCTCACGCATCACGCGGGCGTGCAAGGTGGGGGTGACCACGGGTGCGGGCGAATAGGCGCCCATGCCACCTGTGTTGGGGCCTTCGTCAGCATCTTTGAGGCGTTTGTGGTCTTGGCTGGTTGCCATAGCCAGTGCATGTTGCACGTCGGCCATCACAATAAAGCTGGCCTCTTCACCTTCTAAAAATTCTTCAATCACTACGCGTGCGCCGGCGTCGCCCATGGTGTTGTCGATCAACATGTGGTCGACCGCTGCATGCGCCTCTTCCAGTGTCATCGCAACCACCACGCCTTTACCGGCGGCTAAACCATCGGCTTTGATGACGATGGGTGCGCCATGCTTGTTGATATAAGCATGTGCGGCTGCGGGATCGGAGAAGGTTTCAAAGAAAGCGGTGGGAATGTTGTGCCGAGCCATAAAACGCTTGGCAAATTCTTTGGAGCTTTCGAGTTGGGCCGCTTGGCGTGTGGGGCCGAAAATTTTCAGGCCTTGTACACGAAAGGCATCAACCACGCCGGCTGCTAATGGCGCCTCGGGGCCGACAACGGTGAGCGCAATTTGCTCACGTTGTGCAAAGGCAACGAGCTCTGCAACGTCAGTGATCGCAACGTTTTCAAGATCGTTTTCGCGCGCGGTGCCAGCATTGCCGGGTGCCACAAAAACTTTTTGAATGCGTGGAGATTGGGCGAGCTTCCAGGCCAGCGCGTGTTCGCGCCCGCCGGAGCCGATGACGAGAATTTTCATGTTGAAAAAACCGCGTTGATTAACAGAAATTAGTGACGGAAATGACGGAAGCCGGTGAGCACCATGGCAATGCCTTGCTCATCGGCTGCGGCGATCACTTCTGCATCACGCACGGAGCCGCCTGGTTGAATAACGGCCGTAGCGCCCGCTTGTGCCAGCACATCGAGGCCATCACGGAACGGGAAGAATGCGTCGGACGCAACCACGCAGCCGGTGATCGACAAGCCTGCATGTTCCGCTTTGATTTTGGCAATGCGCGCCGAGTCTACGCGGCTCATTTGCCCTGCGCCTACACCGACAGTCATGCCGTCTTTGCAGTACACAATGGCGTTGGATTTAACGTACTTCGCCACGCGCCATGCAAACATCAGGTCGTTCATTTCGGCTTCGGTCGGGGCGCGTTTTGTGACCACCGTGAGTTGGTCGCGACGAATGCGTGCAGCGTCAAAACTTTGCAGCAGAATGCCGCCGTTTACACGTTTGATGTCCCAGCCCGGTGCAACGTCGGTTGAGAACGGTACTTGCAGCACGCGAACATTTTGCTTCTTTGCCAATACTTCACGCGCTTCGGTGGTGAAGTCGGGCGCGATCAAAACCTCGAGGAACTGGGCGCTTACCGCTTCAGCTGTTTTAGCGTCGACTGCAGTATTGAAGGCAATGATGCCGCCAAAGGCCGACGTTGGGTCGGTCGAAAAGGCTTTGCGATAGGCTGCCTCAGTGCTGCTGGCTAAAGCCACGCCGCAAGGGTTGGCGTGTTTGATGATGACGCAGGCGCAACCTTCTGATGGGTCAAAGCTCTTAACGCATTCCCACGCGGCATCTGCATCGGCAATGTTGTTGAAAGAGAGTTCTTTGCCTTGCAGTTGTGTGTAATTGGCAATGCCGCCGGCGGAGGCCTGCGTGTCACGATAGAACGCAGCTTGTTGGTGCGGATTTTCGCCGTAGCGCAGGTCTTCTACCTTGTCGAAAGCCACTTGCAAACGTTGCGGGAAGGAGCCCGGCTTGTTGTTTTCGTCCAGCGCAGTCAGCCAATTGGCGATGGCTGAATCGTAACGGGCGGTATGGGTGAACGCTTTCTTGGCCAAGCCAAAGCGCGTGGCGGCGCTAACGCTGCCGCTGTCGTGTACTTCTTTCAGTACCACGCTGTAATCCGCGGGGTCGGTGATGATGGCGCAACCACCGGCTTCGTTGCCGTGGTTTTTAGCGGCTGCGCGCACCATGGCGGGGCCGCCAATGTCGATGTTTTCAATCGCGTCATCCAACGTGCAGTCGGTTTTGGCAATGGTTTGTTGAAACGGATACAAATTCACGACCACGATGTCGATACGTGGGATGCCAGCTGCGTCAATGGCTGCTAAATGTTCCGGTAGATCGCGACGGGCGAGAATGCCGCCATGCACCTTGGGGTGCAGGGTTTTAACGCGACCATCCAGCATTTCAGGAAAGCCTGTGTGGTCTGATACTTCGGTTACATCAAGGCCTGCGTCACGCAGCAATTTGGCGGTGCCACCGGTTGAGAGTAATTTGACGTTCAATGCCGCTAAGCCGCGCGCAAAGTCGACGATGCCGGTTTTATCTGAAACGCTGAGGAGCGCCTGAGTGACTTTCATGTTCAATCCTTGAAGCGAAATTAAATTCTGTGAAGCAAATGATCGCGTGGAGAGTGCGCATCATTTTGATGTAATTTTTGGTGCAGTTTCGTGATGCGGTTTTTTGTGCTGTTATTTGCTTGCAGGGGTGGTGACACGCGGCCTTGCCAATTAGAGCAAACCGTATTCGTCTAACTTGCGACGCAGGGTGTTGCGATTAATGCCCAGCATTTCAGCGGCGCGTGTTTGGTTGCCTTCAGCATGGCGCATCACAGCTTCGAGCATGGGGGCTTCAACTTGTTGCATCACCATGTTGTACAGGTCGACCGCGTCTTCCCCGTCTAAGTCGCGAAAATAGCGTTCGATCGCTTTACGTACGCATTCTGCAATGTCACTGTGACCGCGACTCATGTTGATCTCCGCCGTGTCTGGCTTGTTGTTTGCCGGTTATTGTGTGCGTTGCCGTTTGTATTATTTGTGCTTGGACGGTCTACTTTAGGCGGCCTGCTCTAAGCCATTTGCTGCCGAGTTCTGTGGTGTTTCATAGGTGAGCGTGTCGTGCTGTTCAGCCATGCGCAAAAAGAAGGTGTCGACCGCGGCCATTTGTTCTTCAACCGTTTGCAGTTGATTCATGCTGAAACGGAATGCAGCTGAACCCACGAGTCCCTTGGTGTACCACGCGATGTGTTTGCGTGCGATTTTGACGCCAGACTCAATGCCATAAAAACCGTACAAATCTTCAATGTGCTCGCGGCAAACTTGATGAATCTCGGCGACTTGTGGCGGCGGCAGAATGTTGCCGGTGGACAAGAAGTATTCAATCTCGCGGAAGATCCACGGACGGCCTTGTGCGGCGCGCCCGATCATGACGCCATCTGCGCCGCTTTGCTGTAACACGGCCTGCGCTTTTTGCGGTGTGGTGATGTCGCCATTGGCAATGATGGGAATGCGTACGGCAGCTTTTACTTGCGCAATTGTGTCGTACTCTGCATCACCCGTGTATTGGTCGGCACGGGTACGGCCATGAATGGCTAAGGCGCGAATGCCGCAGTCTTCAGCCAGTTTTGCCAATGCGGGCGCGTTGCGGTTGGCACGATTCCAGCCGGTACGCATTTTGAGCGTGACGGGTGTGTCGGGAACGGCCTTTACAACGGCTTCGAGAATTTTGTACGCCAGCGATTCGTCTTGCATGAGCGCGGAGCCAGCATAGACGTTGCACACTTTCTTTGCCGGACAGCCCATGTTGATGTCGATGATTTGCGCACCACGATCAACGTTATGGCGTGCGGCCTCGGCCATCATGGCGGGGTCGGCGCCGGCAATTTGCACCGAGATGGGCGCAACCTCGCCATCGTGGTTAGCGCGACGCTGCGTTTTGGCGCTGCCATAGAGCAGCGAATTGGAGGTCACCATTTCGCTCACTGCCAAGCCGGCCCCGAGCTTTTTGCAAAGCTGGCGGAAAGGACGGTCGGTCACGCCCGCCATGGGTGCGACAAACAGATTGTTGCGTAATTTGTAACCGACAAAATCCATGACTGCAGCGCGGCGCTATGCCTGTGGTGGCGAAGGGGAATGGGCAAAATAAGGGCGAAATTCTACCGCAGCGCGCGGGTTCACGAAAGCGCTGAATCAGCCGATATCCGAGTGTACATATGTATATATGTACAGTAAATTTGGCGATGGCTAGGCTGAGGGGTGTCGTTTCATGTTTCCGCTACGCAAGTTATACGTCGATTTCAATTCTTACTTTGCTTCTGTCGAGCAGCAGGAGCGCCCCGCGCTGCGTGGCAAACCGATAGGGGTGTTGCCGGTTGCAACCGAGGGAACGTGCTGTATTGCCGCGAGTTATGAGGCCAAGCTTTTTGGCGTCAAAACAGGAACTTCGGTGCGCGATGCGCGCGAACGTTGTCCTGAAATTCGTTTTGTATTGGCGCGCCCCGCTTTGTATGTTGAATACCACCAGCGTTTGGTAGAGGTGGTGGAGAGTTGTACGCCTGTTGAACAAGTTTGTTCAATTGACGAGATGGTGTGCGATTTAAGCGGTAGCCAGCAGCGGCGTGAACGGGCTTTGATGTTGGCGCAGCAAATCAAGCAGCGCATTACCGCTAAAGTCGGCACGCAACTACGTTGTTCGGTGGGTATTGCACCGAATCGCTTTTTAGCAAAAACCGCGAGCGACATGCAAAAGCCAGATGGCTGTGTGGTGATAGAGCATGCGGATTTGCCTAATTGCCTACATCGGCTTGAGCTGCGCGATCTATGCGGCATTGGTGCTGCGATGGAGCGTCGGCTGCACGAAATGGGTATTTATACCGTGGCGCAATTGTGTGCGGCAGATGCCCCCTTGCTTAGACGTGCTTGGGGTGGCGTGGCCGGCGATGTAATGCATGCGCACTTGCGAGGTGAATTGATGCGAGCTGCGGCGAGTACACGTAGTAGTTTTACGCATTCGCACGTGTTGCCGCCCGAGCTGCGCAACGAAGAGAGTGCCTACGCCGTGATCCAGCGTTTGTTGCAAAAAGCTGCAACGCGTATGCGCCATGAAGGCATGGCCTGTGGCAGCGTGCAAATTTGGGTGCAATCTTGGGTGCAATCGCGACAAGGGCGTGCGCGAGCCAATTGGGGCGATGAACGTCGTTTAGCGCCGACGCAAGCAACGCGTGACTTACTCACGCTGTGCGCAGAGATGTGGCAACAACGTGCAGCGTTGCGTGGCGTGCCAATGTCGGTGGGCGTTGTGTTGGGGTTGCTGGTTGATGCGCGACAAACGACAGACGATTTGTTTGCCACATCCACAATGGGGAGGCGTTTAGATACGGCTGTGGACGCGATTAACCAGCGCTTCGGGCGGCACACCCTATTTTATGGGGGCGCGTTTCATGTGCGCGATGCAGCCCCTATGCGCATTGCGTTTAGTCATGTACCAGACCTGCTGACCGAATCAGACGACTAACTTTGTTTGCTCGTAGAGGCTGCTGCGATGGATTGGCAAATTAACGGGGGATGCCGGGCATCATGCCCTTCATGCCGCGCATTAATTTGGCCATGCCACCCTTGGAGAACTGTTTCATCATTTTCTGCGTTTGCTCAAATTGCGTGAGCATGCGATTCACTTCTTGCACGCTTACGCCGCTGCCGGTTGCGATGCGACGTTTGCGGCTGGCCTTAATGAGTTCAGGGTGAGTACGCTCGTAGGGCGTCATCGAATTAATGATGCCTTCTACACGACGAATGGCTTTGTCTTCTTGCCCCGGTTGTAGCTGACTCGCGGCTTGCGTGAGTTGCGCAGGTAATTTGTCCATTAAGGCAGATAGACCGCCCATTTTTCGCATTTGTGAAATCTGTTCTTTGAAATCATTAAGGTCAAAACCTTTGCCGCTTTTGAGTTTTTTGGCAAAGGCGATGGCCTTTTCTTCATCAACTTGTTTGCGCGCCTCTTCAACCAAACCGAGAATGTCGCCCATGCCCAAAATACGGCTGGCCATGCGGTCGGGGTAGAACGGCTCAAGGCCGTTGAGTTTTTCGCTAACGCCGGCAAATTTGATGGGTTTGCCGGTGACATGGCGTACTGACAACGCCGCGCCACCGCGTGAATCGCCGTCTAGCTTGGTGAGCACGACACCGGTGAGGGGCAGCGCTTCATTAAAGGCGCGTGCGGTATTCACGGCGTCTTGGCCCAACATGGCATCGACTACGAACAGGGTTTCGATGGGGTTCAGCAAACTATGCAGTTCGCGAATTTCGTCCATCATTGCTTGGTCAATGGCGAGGCGGCCCGCTGTATCAACCAGCAGCACATCGTAGTAATGGTTGCGCGCCCATTCGATAGCTTGGCGTGCAATGTCAGCGGGTTTCTGCTCCGTGCGGGAAGGGAAAAAGTCTGCACCAACTTGTTCGGTAACGGTCTTGAGCTGCTCAATAGCGGCCGGGCGGTAAACGTCGGCGCTCACTGTGAGCACTTTCTTTTTCTGTTCGCGCAGTAGGCGAGCGAGCTTACCGGTGGTGGTGGTTTTACCTGCGCCTTGTAAACCTGCCATTAGAATGATCGCGGGCGGTTGTGTGGCCAAGTTGATTGCAGCGTTTTCGCCGCCCATCAACCCGGCGAGTTCGGCGTGCACTACGCCCACTAGCGCTTGCCCTGGGGTCAGCGAACCGATGACCTCTTGTCCAACAGCTTTGTCTTTAACGCGCGCAATAAATTCTTTGACGACGGGTAGCGCGACGTCTGCTTCCAGCAGCGCCATGCGCACTTCGCGCAACATCTCGGCAATGTTGTCTTCGGTCAGCCGCGCCTGACCGCGCATGGTCTTAACGACTTTGGCAAGGCGCTGGGTAAGATTATCGAGCATGAAAAATGTCCTGCTATAAAGGGGGGGCAAGCTAATGCACAACTCGGCGCCAAACCTAGGCTTAAACATTTGGCCTAGGCTGTCACGCTACAAGGCCATGATGCGTGTGCCTAAGTCTGCACCTAACGTAGTGTTGGTCGCGTAAGCTGCATCTTGAGCCGAGAACAAAACAGTCGGGCCGGCAAGTGCCGCGATGCGGTAGACTGACGTTATGCCAAGTTCGATGCCCATTTTACTGCAACTCCTGCCGATTGCCCTGTATGCAATGTTCGCCGCTTATTTGGCGCGAACACGTTGGCAAAGCGGCCCAGCCACTATGGCGCCCAATACGCCGCAACCGCTAACTTGGTTGGAGCGTGGTGGTTTGCTCGCCATGCTGCTGGTGCACGGCGTTGTGGTGCATCGCCAAATGCTGCAGGGTGAGACCTTGCATTTTGGTTTTGCCAATGCGTTGTCCTTGATGATGTGGCTGGCGCTCGTGTTTTATTGGGTTGAAAGTTTTTATACCCGGCTCGAAGGTCTGTTGGCGTTGGCCTTGCCGTTGGCCGCGCTGTGCGCCTTAATGCCCGTCATGTGGCCTGAAGAGCGGGCAATTGCCGCGTCGCATAGCCCGATTTTTCGGTTGCATTTCTTCCTCGCGATGCTGGCCTACAGCTTGTTTACGCTGGCCGCAATGCACGCCTTGCTGATGTCGGCTTCCGAGCGGCAATTGCATCAGGGGCGCGTGACTCGTGCGCTGGCTGCGTTACCCCCCCTGCTGACGTTGGAGGCGCTGCTATTTCGCCTTATCTCGTTGGCGTTTGCCCTGTTGACAGCCACGTTGCTGTCAGGTGTGGTGTTTTCAGAAGAGCTTTTTGGTCGCGCATTTCCGTTTAATCACAAAACTATTTTTGCCATCGCGTCATGGGTGGTATTCGCCATTTTGCTTGTCGGCCGGCATCTCAGAGGCTGGCGTGGGCGTAAGGCTTTGCGTTGGACCATGGGTGGATTTCTATTTTTGATGCTGGCGTACGTTGGTATGCGCTTCGTGGTGGAAGTGTTGCTCGGCCGCAGTTGATTTGTCTTTTGCTCAAATTTGCTTTGGGGCGCACTGCCTCTCAGCCGGAACCCCGATATGGATGACATCGCCCTTCCCAAATTAATGTGGGCCTTGTTTGTGCTGCTTGTTTTGTCTGGCCTGTTTTCTTTGGCGGAGACCGCCATGATGGCGTGTAACCGCTATCGTTTGCGTGCGGCTGCACAACAAGGTGAGCGTGGCGCGCTGTTGGCGCAGCAATTACTGGCTAATCCGGATCAATTGTTGGGCGTGATTTTGCTGGGCAATAATCTGATTAATGCGGCGGCGGCTACGCTTACCTCCATTATTACCATCCAATTGTTTGGCGATGGAAAATTAGCGTTAGGCTTGGGAACGCTAATTGTGACATTCCTGATCTTAGTGATCTCAGAAATTACCCCCAAGGTGATTGGGGCAACCTATGCTGATTGGCTCACGCCGCGCGTTGCATTTTTGCTGACACCGTTGTTAAAGCTGCTGTCACCGATTGTTTGGTTTATTAACTTGTTTGTGAATGGTTTGCTGAAGCTGGCATGCTTAAAACAGACCAGCGAGGGTGAGCAGCATTTGTCACCGGAAGAATTGCGGGTGATGGTATTGGAATCAGGCGGCATGATTCCGAGTGGCCACCGGGCAATTTTGCTCAATTTGTTTGAGCTGGGTGATATCACTATGGAAGATGTGATGACGCCTCGTGGGCAGATTGAGGCGCTCGATATTGCAGTGCCGATGGACCGACTGAGGCAGCAATTGGCAACGGCTTACCATACGCGTTTGCCGGTTTTCGACGGAGATCTGAACAACGTGCTCGGGGTGTTGCACCAGCGACGTGTGGTCGCGGCTCTCACGGCGGGCGAGTTGGAAATTGAAGATATTCGGGCGTTGCTATCAAAACCCTATTACATTCCGGCTAGCACTTCGATTTACTCACAGTTAGAGCATTTCCGCGAAAATCGCCAGCGCATCGCCATGGTGGTGGACGAATACGGTGAAGTAGTGGGCTTAGTGACGCTCGAAGACATTGTCGAAGAAATCATTGGCAAATTTACAACTTCAATGCCCGGCGCTGTGCCTGTGTTGAATTGGAGTGACGCAGGGCAAGTTTTAGTGGACGGTGGAGTGGCATTGCGTGAGTTGAATCGATCGTTAGGCCTTAATCTTCCGCTGGATGGGCCGAAAACACTAAATGGACTCATCCTTGAGCACTTTGAGGATATTCCTGAGTCCGATGTGAGCGTGAAAATCGCAGGCGTGGCGATGGAAGTTGTGCAAACCCAAGATCGTATGGTGAAGAGCGTACGCCTGTTTAAGCCAGAGACTGAGGTGGCACCAATCTGAACGCGCTTCCTGCGGTGCGTTGTTGCGAAGGGTACAATGTGCTGCAATGCACGGCCGTCCTGAAGGCTCGGCTGCATAATCTGTTGTCTTGTGGTAAACCGGGCTGTGCTCGGCGCGTGACAGATGGCGTGTGACCAAAACTAGGGCTTTGTAGCGCCCTAGACTGTGTTGAACATTGCAAGGATCGATGCGTAAGAATGGCTGCTAACCCACAAACCGTACTCAGCGGGCTTGCCCGTGCGCTGGTTCAGCAGGGCCGTCTGCCTGAGGCGGAGGCTATTTCGCTGACGAGCCAAGCGGGCGCGAGTGGTGTGAGTTTTGTCGCACAGTTGCTGATGACGGGCCGAATGGGTGCGCGCGATGTGGCCGGCTTTGCCTCCAACACATTTGGTTGTCCGCTCGTCGATATTACGGCGCTTGATACGGATCAGATTGCTAAAGAGCTGGTGGATGAGAAGCTGGTGCGGACGCATCAGATCATCCCGCTCAAAAAGCGTGCGAATCGACTGACGCTGGCCATTGCCGATCCCACCAACACCCGTGCGATGGATGAGGTGCGCTTTCAGGCTGGCTTGCAGGTTGATTATGTGGTGGGCGAGGCGGACAAGATTAGCGCCCTAATCAATCGCATGTTCGAAAGCGTGGAAACCACGCTTAATGATTTCAGTCGAGACAGTATCGACCTGGAAGCCGAAATCGGTATCGACACCGGCGACAAGCAGGATGAGGCTGCACAAGTCGAAGTGGATGACGCGCCAGTGGTGCGTTTTATCCAGAAAATTCTTTACGATGCGATTAACGAAGGCGCCTCGGATGTGCATTTCGAGCCGTACGAAAAGTATTACCGCATTCGTTACCGCACGGATGGTGTGTTGCGCGAAATAGCCCAGCCCCCGCTTGTGCTCAAAGAAAAACTGGCCGCGCGTATCAAGGTTATTTCTCGTCTGGATATTGCTGAAAAACGTATCCCGCAGGACGGTCGTTTAAAGTTTGTGCTGTCTAAAAGCAAAGCGATTGATTTCCGTGTGAGCACATTGCCAACGCTGCACGGTGAAAAAATCGTAATGCGGATTCTTGATCCGTCATCAGCAATGTTGGGGATCGACGCGTTGGGTTATGACCCAGATCAGCGTGAAGCGATCACTGCGGCGATTAACCGCCCTTACGGCATGATCCTGGTAACGGGGCCCACGGGTAGCGGTAAAACGGTATCGCTCTACACCTGCCTAAATCTGCTGAACAAACCGGGTACCAATATTTCCACCGCAGAAGACCCCGCTGAAATTAATTTGGCAGGTATTAATCAGGTTAATGTGAATGAAAAGGCGGGCCTGACTTTCTCGGCCGCTTTGAGATCATTTTTGCGGCAAGATCCCGACATTATTATGGTGGGCGAAATCCGCGATATCGACACAGCTGAGATTGCCATTAAAGCTGCACAGACGGGGCATTTGGTGCTATCTACGCTGCATACGAATGATGCCCCAACTACGTTAGAACGCCTGCGCAACATGGGGGTTGCCCCGTTCAATATCGCATCGAGCGTTATTTTGATTACGGCACAGCGTTTGGCGAGACGCCTGTGTTCCTGCAAAAAAGAAGAAAACATTCCGCGTGAAGTTTTGTTAGAAGCGGGTTTTGCAGAGTCTGAGTTAGATGGCAGTTGGAAGTTATATGGCCCTGCCGGTTGCGACAAATGCAAAGGGACGGGCTACAAAGGGCGTGTGGGTATTTATCAAGTCATGCCAATTTCTGACGAAATAGCTCGCATCATCATGACAAATGGCAATTCAATTGATATTGCTGCTCAGGCTCAGCGTGAAGGTGTTAAAGATTTGCGACAGTCGGGCTTAATCAAGGTCAAGCTGGGTGTGACTTCATTGGCTGAAGTATTGGCCACGACTAACGAATAGCAGCCGTGCTGACGGAGAATGGCTAATGGCAACTGTGAATAAACCTCGTTCCACCAAGCGCGCGTCCAAACCAAAGGAATATGCCTTTACTTGGGAGGGCAAGGATAAAGCCGGCAAGATTATTCGGGGTGAAATGCGGGCGGGTGGTATTAGCCAAGTTCAGGCTACCTTGCGTCGTCAAGGTGTGATTTCTCCGAAAATTAAAAAGCGTAGTTCGGGTGGCTCTATAGGGAGTGTCAAAGAAAAGGACATCACCTTGTTTACCCGACAGCTCGCCACCATGATGAAGGCTGGCGTGCCCCTGTTGCAGTCTTTTGACATCGTGGGCAAAGGGGCGAGCAATCGGGCGGTGTCCAAACTCATGGGCGATATCAAGAACGATGTCGAGACAGGGTCAAGCCTGAATCAGGCGTTTCGTAAATATCCGCAGCACTTTGATCCGCTATTCTGCAATCTGGTCGCGGCAGGCGAGCAAGCGGGTATTCTGGATACGTTGCTAGAACGGTTGGCAACGTATCGAGAAAAGATTCTTGCGATCAAAGGCAAGATTAAGTCTGCAATGTTTTACCCAATCGCTGTGATTGTTGTAGCGCTGATTATTACTGCGGTGATCCTGATTTTTGTGATCCCAGAGTTTAAAAAAGTGTTTACAAGCTTTGGTGCCGATCTGCCGGGGCCAACTCTTATGGTGATTGCAATTTCGGATGCCGTGGTGAAATGGTGGTACATCATTGCGGCCATGCTGGTGGTAGGTGTTGTAATGTTCTCTTCGCTATACAAAAGGTCTGTGCCATTGCAGATCACTGTAGATCGAATCCTGTTACAAATTCCTGTCATGGGTGATGTGATACGTAAAGCGACCATCGCGCGCTGGGCGCGCACGCTGTCTACTATGTTTGCTGCAGGTGTGCCGTTGGTTGAAGCGCTGGAGTCTGTGGGTGGGGCTGCGGGCAATCACATTTACCGTCTTGCTACGAAGAAGATTCAAAGCGAGGTGAGTACTGGCACGAGTTTGACCGTATCCATGCAAAACTCTAACGTCTTCCCCAATATGGTGGTGCAGATGGTGTCGATTGGCGAAGAATCGGGGCAGCTCGATAGCATGCTGTCGAAAGTGGCGGACTTCTTTGAACAGGAAGTTGATGATGCAGTAGAGAGCTTGTCTAGCTTGATTGAGCCAGTCATCATGGTGGTGTTGGGTACGCTAATTGGCGGTTTGATTGTTGCCATGTATCTGCCCATCTTCAAGATCGCACAAACGGTTTAAATCATGTCGTCTTTGTCCGCTGTGTGGGCGCAGCCCGAGTTATTGCTGCCGCTGACTTTTATTGTTGGATTGGCGGTTGGGAGTTTTTTGAATGTCGTCATTCATCGACTCCCGCTCAAATTAGAACAAGAGTGGCGGCAGGAGGCTTCAGAGTTTCTCGGACAGGCGCAGTCAAATGAACCGCCGATAACACTGTCAAAGCCTCGCTCAAGATGCCCGCACTGTAAAACACAGCTGCGAGTGCGCGACAACATCCCACTGTTGTCATGGCTGTTGTTGCGTGGCAAGTGTCATGCTTGTGCTCAGCCAATTTCTTGTCGATATCCCATTGTCGAATTGGCAACGGCACTCTTGTCTGTGCTGTGTGTGTGGCACTTTGGTTACGGTTGGCAAGCGTTGGGTGCGCTGCTCTTGCTTTGGGGCTTGATCGCACTGGCCGGAATTGATTTAGACACCTATCTTTTGCCGGATGTGATTACGCTACCGTTGCTCTGGTTGGGTTTGCTATTCAATTTGTTTGGCGTGTTTGCCCCATTGAATGATGCGGTGATCGGCGCAATGGCGGGCTATCTCGTATTGTGGGGCATCTTTTGGCTGTTTAAGTTGGCGACTGGAAAAGAGGGCATGGGCTACGGCGACTTCAAGTTGTTGGCAGCGCTTGGCGCTTGGATGGGTTGGCAAATGCTCCCAGTCGTAGTTTTGGCTTCCTCGGTCGTGGGGGCGAGTGTTGGCCTGCTTTTAATCGTATTCAAAGGCATGGGCCGCGACAAACCAATACCTTTTGGCCCTTATTTGGCAGGTGCTGGCGTTATCGCCCTGTTGTGGGGTCAGCAGCTCACACAGGCATATCTACAACGTCTCTAAGCAGTCTTGCTCATCATTCCTCCTTGTTTTAGGGGGTGTGGCTCTTTGTCGCCCTTGAAAAAGGTGTGGAAATTCCACATCTTGTCTATAATTTCCCGTTTTCCTGCATGCTGGGGTTAGACCATGCCGATTCATGAATACCGCTGCACTGATTGCGGCTTCCAAAAAGAACATCTGCAAAAAGTGAGTGATGCTCCGCTCACTACTTGTCCGTCTTGCGGCAAAGAAAGCTATGGCAAATTGCTGTCAGCAGCTGGGTTTCAGCTAAAAGGTACCGGTTGGTATGCCACGGACTTTAAAGGCGGGAATCAAAAGAAAGATCCGCCGTCCGCGGCATGCGGCACCGGCGCTTGCCCCGCTTGTCAATAATTTTGCAATTTCGCGAGCCCATCATGGCCGCGAGGCCATGATATGAAGCGCCTGCAGCACACAACCGAGATTGCCTTGAAACGATACCTCATCACCGGCTTGTTAATCCTGATCCCCTTGGCTATTACAGTCTGGGTGTTGTCTTGGATCGTTGGTACCTTAGACAAAACTCTACTGCTCTTGCCGTCGGCATTGCAGCCGGTTAACTTGTTTGGTTTCAATGTGCCGGGCCTCGGCGTGATTCTGACCTTCTTGGTGGTGCTGTGCACTGGCCTGGTTGGGCATAATTTTTTAGGCCAGCGCCTGCTGATGTTCTGGGAAGGTTTGCTCTCGCGGATCCCCGTTGTGAAGTCGATTTATTACAGCGTAAAGCAGGTTTCTGACACGCTGTTTTCGAGCAGTGGTGAGGCTTTCCGTAAAGCAGTCTTGGTTGAATATCCTCGCCGTGGCATGTGGACGGTGGCTTTCCTAACGGGGCAGCCCGGTGGCGATACCGCCAATCACTTGCCTGATCATGTCAGTGTTTATGTGCCGACCACACCGAATCCGACCTCCGGTTTTTTCTTAATGGTGCCTAAGCAAGATGTGGTTGAGCTCGATATGACGGTGGATGAAGCGCTCAAATACATTATTTCGATGGGCGTTGTGCCGCCCCCAAATAAGCGCCCAAATACGATTTCGCCTGATATGACGCCGGGCTCAAAATAAATCAATACACGATAAACAATTCATAATTAATTTCACGGATTCTGACGATGCGTACCACTTACTGCGGCCTTGTTGATACCGCATATCTTGATCAAACCGTAACGCTGTTCGGCTGGGCACATCGCCGCCGCGACCATGGCGGTGTGATCTTTATTGACCTGCGTGATCGTGAAGGTGTGGTGCAGATCGTGTGCGATCCGGATCGCCCAGATATGTTTAAAGTGGCAGAAGGGGTTCGTAACGAATTCTGTTTGCAGATTTCGGGCAAAGTGCGCCGCCGCCCAGCAGGCACTGAAAACGCCAATATGCGTTCAGGCGAAATTGAAGTGTTGTGTCACGAAATTGAAGTGCTCAATGCAAGTGTGACTCCGCCATTCCCGCTGGATGATGAGAATCTGTCTGAGAACGTGCGCCTCACGCATCGCGTGATTGATCTGCGTCGCCCCGCGATGCAGAAAAACATGATGCTGCGTTACAAGACGGCCATGGCGTTTCGCCGCTTTCTGGACGGACAGGGTTTTATCGATGTTGAAACGCCGATGCTTACCAAAAGCACGCCAGAAGGTGCGCGTGACTATCTCGTGCCCAGCCGTGTGCATGATGGTCAGTTCTTCGCTTTGCCGCAAAGTCCGCAGTTATTCAAACAATTGCTGATGGTGGCAGGCTACGACCGCTATTACCAAATCACCAAATGTTTCCGCGACGAAGACCTGCGTGCTGATCGTCAGCCAGAATTCACGCAGGTGGATATCGAGACCAGCTTCCTGAATGAACACGAAATCACCGCGATCATGGAAGACATGATTCGCTACGTGTTTAAAGAAGCGTTGTCAGTTGAGCTGCCCAATCCGTTCCCACGAATGCCGTACGCAGAGGCGATGGCACGCTTTGGTTCCGACAAACCGGATCTGCGCGTGACATTAGAACTGACCGACGTTACTGATGCAGTGACCGATGTTGCGTTCAAGGTGTTTAGCGGCCCTGCAACGACGGGTGGTCGTGTCGCTGCGATTCGCGTACCGGGCGGCGCCAGTTTGTCGCGTGGCGAAATCGACGGCTATACCGAGTTCGTGAAGATTTACGGCGCCAAAGGTCTGGCCTACATCAAGGTCAATGACGCGAGCAAGTTGAACGAAGAAGGTCTGCAATCGCCCATCGTGAAGAACATTCACGAGCAAGCGCTCAAAACGATTATGGAGCGCACGGGCGCTCAGTCTGGCGATTTGATTTTCTTTGGCGCGGACAAGACCAAAGTGGTGAATGATGCCCTGGGTGCCTTGCGCCTTAAGGTCGGTCACGAGAAAGGCTATTTGACCGGCGAAACGTGGCGTCCGTTGTGGGTTGTGGACTTCCCAATGTTCGAGTACGACGAAGACGAGAATCGCTGGAATGCGTGTCACCACCCCTTCACCTGCCCGAAAGATGAGCATCTGGAGTTGCTCAAGACAGATCCAGGCAAGTGTTTGGCAAAAGCCTATGATCTCGCATTGAACGGCTGGGAAATCGGTGGTGGTTCTGTGCGTATTCACCGTGCAGAAGTGCAAGCGAAGGTGTTTGATGCGCTGGGTATTGGCGCTGAAGAACAGCAACTCAAGTTTGGCTTCCTGTTAGATGCGCTCAAGTACGGCGCGCCGCCGCACGGTGGCTTGGCCTTTGGCTTGGACCGTATCGTCACCATGATGACCGGTGCAGAATCTATTCGCGATGTGATTGCCTTCCCGAAAACCCAGCGTGCGCAATGTCTGCTGACCAATGCGCCGAGCTTGGTAGATGAAAAGCAGTTGCGTGAATTGCATATTAAGCTGCGCAATCCTGTTAAAGCTGAAACTCAGGCTTAATAATGCCAACATTCTTCTTGATCTTGCGGCGCCTATGGTTGGTATTGGCTTGCACACTGTTGTTGTGTGTGCCCCAAGCACACGCTTTTCAGCGCAATGCAGATCTTGAAGAAATTAAACTGGCAGAGCTGCCGCCCGAGGCCTTGCAGACTTTGCGACGTATTCAACGCGGCGGCCCGTTTCCCTATCGTCGTGATGGCATCGTATTCCAGAATCGAGAGCGTCGATTGCCCATTAAATCGAGGGGCTACTACCGAGAGTACACGGTGCCCACCCCAGGCGCTCAAGACCGTGGCGCACGCCGCATTATTGCGGGGCAAGGCAGTACGGGTGATGTGCGCACATCAGGCGAGTATTACTACACGCCCGATCACTACAAACGTTTTCTGCTAATACGCGAATGAAGACGCTGCAGACTATTGCGCTAGATCGCGCAGAACACGCTGGCGTGGTGATGATGTTGCCAGAGCAGATGAATGCCATGGCGACTTCAGCCAAAACTGCACGATTGGCAGTGATTGAGGCTGATTTGTCGCGCGTTGCCAATCGCAATGATTTGCTGGCTGAGCTTGCGCGTGCTTTTGGTTTTCCGGATTGGTTTGGTCACAACTGGGATGCGCTGGCAGATTGTTTGTCTGATCTTTCGTGGAAAGTCGCCGAAGGCTATGTGGTGTGCCTGCATGGCTCTGCTCAAGTTGCTGCTGCCGCAGAGTACGAAACCGCGCTCGAAATTTTTGCTGACTGCGCCGAATATTGGCGCGAAGAAGGCACCCCATTCTGGGCCTTAGTTGAGCCATCTGAAGCTGCGCGCAACTTGCCTGCAACCAACTATTCCCCCGCATGATGAAGCGTCCGCAGTCGGTGCTGGTGCTATTGCACAGCCCTGAACGCGATGTGTTATTGCTCGAACGCGCAAGAAGCCCCGGCTTTTGGCAATCGGTCACGGGTAGCATCGAACTCGGCGAAACGCCGCATCAAGCAGCGCTGCGCGAATTGCACGAAGAAACGGCTTTGCAAGTTTCGCCAAGTTGCATAGTTGATTGGCAACAAGCCAATCGCTATGAAATTTTTTTGCAGTGGCGCCACCGCTATGCCGCAGGCGTAACCCACAACGTTGAGTACATGTTTAGTTGTTGTGTTCCGCGCGACACAATGGTCATGCTCTCAGATGAGCATGTGGCACAGCAGTGGTTGCCTTGGCGTGAGGCGGCTGAACGCGTGTTCTCGTGGAGCAACCGCGACGCCATTTATTTGCTGCAACAGCGCAGCCAAGCTGCGCTTTGCCAATCCTATTAGGTTCTTCTTGCGTAATAGGTAGGGCGTTGATTAGCGGCCCAACACTTTGCGGCGAATCCAAGCATCCACACTCAGCTTTCCTGGGCCCCACAGCAGCAGCGGCAGGAACATCGTTAGATAAATGAGTGGCAGCTTGAAGTTGCCATGGCCGTCATCCGTAATGGCATAGCCCATTGCGAGTTCAGATAGCGTATGCCATTCCGTTGGCCAGTGCACTGCGGCTGTCGCAACCACGGTGAGCACCATTAATGAAATCGCGGTAAAGCGTGTGCCAAGGCCCAACAACAGAGCACATGCGCCAATCAACTCGAACCACGTTGCCATGCCCCAGCTGATGTCTGTTGGGATGATGTTGAATGGGTAGGGGAAGCGGTCTTGTATGTCGGCGAACCAGTTTTCGCCTAAAAATTTCTCGCGGCCGGCTTCAAAAAAGTCCCATGCTAGAGCAAGGCGCAAGCCTAATAAGGCAAACCATTCACCGAGACTATCGAGCTGTAGCAACAGCCAGTCGACGAGACGTAACAGGGGATTGGCAACAGCGTTGCCGGCATTCGTGCGTGCCATTTCAAACTCCGAAATTGAGATCAGGCTGGTGCGTAGCAGCCGATGAGGATGTGTTGTTGATAAAAATCGTGAAGCAAGCTGTGGCCGTGTTCAATGATGCGCTCTGGCTCAGGGTGCTGCAATTCGTGCGCAATTTGAAGGAGAGCGGTTTGTCCGGTGAGCGATGCATCTTGCAAGAGCGCTAAAAGGCGCGCGCTGACAGCATTCAGCTCAACAAAACGCACGCTGTCATCGGGCGTGCGGTACACCATGAATTGCGTGCGTTGTGGCTGCAACTTTTTGCGCGGCGCAGCCAAGTGTACCGGCCAGTCATAGCCAACCAACATGTGCGCAGGCGCAAGTACGGGGTGATGGCTGAGTAGGCTGTGTGGCACACGCTCATCGGCAATCATCTGCGTGGGCGCTTCGGTCGCCATAACATCTACGGCGAGTTCAACCCATTCATAGTGCGCCAGTGGAATCAACCATTCTGGTTGTATAGCCTCTTCCGGCTGTTGCGTCATAAGCCAAGCCACAAATTCTTGCGGAATCTCGCGGAAATAGGGGGTTTGGCAACGATGCTCTGTAAAGAAACGACGTACCAGTTTTGCCCAGCGACGCTGCCCAAGTATCTTGCGGCAGATGGGAAAACAGGCGAGTAAAAAACCTTCGAGGTTGCTGTACAGCAGCTCGTTATAAATATGCATGCGTCGCGCCGGTACATTGGTAGGCCGTGCATTGAGTTTTGGGTTTCGAATATGGCGCGCGAACGCCATTTGAAATTGCTGATATGGCGTTGCGGGTGGAGCTGAAGACATTACGCTAGCTCCTTCTGCTTTGCCAATGTGCTATTAGCAAGTGCAGTCGGGCGATGAGCATGGCGAGCTTGTATCTGCGCGATGCGTGCAACCTCGTCACCGAGTTGTGCGAGCGGAGGGAAATTAAAGTCGCGTTCGAGCAGTGTCGGGACGGGACCACAATGTTGGTAAGCTACATCTAATAGCTGAAACACGGGGTCAATGACATCTGCGCCGTGCGTATCCACAATCAGATCTTCTGCTTCAACGTAATGCCCCGCTACATGCATGTAGGCAATGCGCTCGACGGGCATGCTGCGAATGAACGTCGCTGCATCGTATTGATGATTGATGCTGTTCACGTAGACGTTGTTTACATCGAGATGAAGTAAACAATCGGCCTCTTCAACAACAGCGCGAATGAAGCCAATTTCATCCATTTCCGCGTCGGGTGGTGCGACGTAGTACGACGCATTTTCAATCGCCATGCGGCAGCCAATAATGTCTTGCACGCGACGAATGCGTTCGGCAACCCAGCGCACAGCGTCGGAGGTAAAAGGTATCGGCAGCAGGTCGTAGAGCTGCCCATCATCTGAACACCATGACAGGTGCTCTGTGTAAAGCGTAATGCCATGCTCACGCATGAAGTCGCGCACGTCATGCACTAAAGCTTCATTTAAAGGTGCAGGGCTGCCGATCGAAAGCGACAGACCGTGTGCAACAAATGGAAACCGTTCGGTGAAGGCGCGCAGGTCCTTCGCCGAGCGACCGCCCATCCTGATCCAGTTTTCTGGCGCGAGTTCGAGAAAGCTAACTGAATTTGGCATGCCCTGGCGCATGTCATGCAGCAGCTCTCGCCGAAAGCCGAGGCCAGCTTTCATGCGCGAATCCAGATCAGGAGAGGAGAGGAGAGTCACGATACGGTTCCCGTTGAGGCGTTGATGCCTATTGGCAATTTTGCCAATAGGCTCGATGCGATTGGCAAATTACTTCTTGTTTGCGCCGCACTTACCTTCGCCACACTTGCCTTCCTTCTTCTTGTCGGCGCCACACTTACCTTCGCCACACTTGCCTTCCTTCTTCTTGTCGGCGCCACACTTACCTTCGCCACACTTGCCTTCCTTCTTCTTGT
>SBBQ01000027.1 GCA_005239635.1 Uliginosibacterium gangwonense | reverse complement strand
TCGTGCAATAGGCAGATTTGTCGGCTTTTGGCTCAACCGATCTGCGTTCTGTGTTGGCTTAATGCGAGCTATACGTAGATCATTGATTTTGCATGGATTAGCAAAAAACAGATGGTCTGTAAGAAAACTCCATGCGGCTTTATAACATGATCTGGGGGTGAAATTACGTTACGACGCGAGATCGCCTGTGAGGAGCAATCCAATAGCGTTCCTGTTTGGCTGGCTCGATGTGTGGCTTTGTGTTTGAATTTGCCCGGATTGCATAAGAAGGTGAGGGTGTCATGCCAGATCGCAGACTTCAAGTGTTTCATGCAGTGGCAACGCAGTTGTCATTTACGCGTGCGGCTGAAGTGCTGCTCATGACACAGCCGGCAGTCACTTTTCAGATCAAACAACTAGAAGAGCAATTACACACCCGCTTGTTTGATCGCGCCCACAATCGCATTGAACTCACGCCGGCCGGTGAGCTGGTGTTGGAGTACGCCGAGCGTATTCTGGCGCAGTCGTCAGAACTTGAAGGTCGCCTGGCCGAACTGACGGACGAAGTTGGTGGCTCACTTTTGGTCGGTGCCAGCCTCACGGTGGCCGAGTGCGTGTTACCGCGCATTTTGGGTGAGTTTAAATCGTGCTATCCCAAAGCCCGCATCCGCTTGGTAGTGGGCAATTCTGCGCATATCGAATCTCGTGTGGCAGAAAATACGCTCGATGTTGGCCTCATTGAATCTGCCTCAAATTCATCACAACTCATGTATGAAGCGTGTGGGCAAGATGAATTGGTTGCTGTGTGCGCCCCAACAAATGATTTGGCAAAACTCGGTGCTGAGAGGGGCTTAACTGCGCAAGACTTGGTAGGCCAGCCTCACGTGGCGCGTGAGGCTGGGTCTGGCACGCGCGAACTTTTTGAGATCTACCTAGCGGAGCAGGGCGTACACAGCGACCAGCTCGATGTGGTGCTGGAGCTTGGCAATATATCTGCGATTAAGGGCGTGCTTGAAAGTGGTTTGGGCTACACCATGTTGTCTCGTGCAGCCGTAACGAAAGAATGTGAGCTCGGCTCTTTAGTTGCATTGCCAATGGAACCCAAACTTGTGCGCAAGTTGTGGTTGATCACCCCCGGTGCACGACAACGTAGCCGACTGCTACAAACCTTCTTGCAGTTTTGCAGTGTGCGTGTTGCGCCGTAATCCAAGACTTAACCCAAGGCAGCCATTTGCCAAATGGCTCGCAAGCGAGTCGATCACAACATATTTAGCTTGTTTAGAACGCGCCTCTGCCCCGCGATGTCGTGGCTGCCCCTATAATCTTTGCCAATCGCCCCAACAACTAGCCAACACATCACGTTTCACCATGCCGCGCCCCATTAAAGCACTCATTGATTTAGCCGCCTTGCGCCATAACTATGTGCGCTCAAAGCAAACCGCACCGCAAAGCAAAAGCTGGGCGGTGGTTAAAGCCAATGCCTATGGGCATGGGCTAGATGCAGCAGTGCACGCGCTAGAGTCCGTGGCGGATGGTTTTGCCTTGCTTGAACTGGATGGGGCCGTGCACCTTCGTGAAAGCGGCGTACAGCAGCCAATCTTGTTGTTAGAAGGGGTGTTTGAGCCAACCGATTTGCACTGGGCGCAGGCTGCTAGTTTGGCCTGTGTGGTGCATTGTGAAGAACAGGTGAGTTTGCTATGCGCAGCAGATGCGCCTGTGCCGGGCATGCTGTGGATTAAGCTCAATACGGGCATGAATCGCCTAGGCTTACGCCCCGAGCGCCTGCCCAGTGTGCTGGAAAAATTGCGTGCATTGCCGAGCCAACCGCAACTTGGATTGATGACGCACTTTTCAGATGCTGATGGTCCATCTGGTGTGGCCGAGCAGTTGCAAGTGTTTAACGCAGCCAAGGCCGAGGTGCATTGGCAAGGGCCAATCAGTTTGGCCAATTCGGCTGCGTTGCTACGCTTTCCGGAATCGCAAGGTGATTGGATACGCCCGGGCATTATGCTGTATGGCGGATCACCGTTTGGTACAGCGCAATCTGCGCAGTCGCTTGACTTGCAAGCGGTTATGACATTGCAAGCCAACATTGTTGGCGTACAAAATCTGCAAGCTGGTGAGCATGTGGGTTACGGCAATACATTTACAGCCAATGTGCCGATGCGTGTCGGCATTGTGGCCTGTGGATATGCGGATGGTTATCCGCGTCATGCGCCGACAGGTACACCGGTGGCCGTGCACACCTCGCGTGGCGTGGTGCATACGCGCACACTCGGCCGCGTTTCAATGGACATGCTGTGTATTGATCTGACCAACATTGCCGACGCAGGCATGGGCAGCACAGTTGAATTGTGGGGTGCCCATAATTCGGCCGACGCTGTGGCAGAGGCGGCCGGAACAGTGAGCTATGAATTGTTCTGCGCACTCACGCCACGCGTGCCGCAAGTTGAAGTTTGAATTAACGCTGCTCAAAATTTCTAAAAGCCAAAACAATGGCCAAACCCAAAACGCAATATATCTGCACCGAATGTGGTGGCGTGCTGCCCAAGTGGCAGGGGCAGTGTCCGCATTGCCAAGCATGGAACACACTCGTTGAGTCCATCGTCGACAATAGTCCAGCGGCCGGTAATCGTTACGATGCCTTAGCGGGAACCGCGCAAGTGCAGGCGCTCTCAAAAATTACGCCTCGCGAAGAACCGCGATTAGCAACCGGCGTAGAAGAATTTGACCGCGTGCTGGGTGGTGGTTTGGTGCCCGGCGGAGTGGTGTTAATTGGTGGCGACCCCGGCATTGGCAAATCGACCTTGTTATTGCAAGCGCTGAGCCAACTCTCGCAGCGTGGCGTGGCGTGTTTGTACGTCACCGGCGAAGAATCTGGGGAACAAGTCGCGCTACGTGCGCAGCGCTTGGCGTTGCCGCCGGCAGACTTGCAGTTGCTGGCGGAGATTAGCCTCGAAAAAATTCTGTCCGCCATCGCGCAACAAGCCAATAGCAGCGCGTCAGACAAAGGCGCCAAATCCACTGCTGCCAATCGGCACAACGTTGATGGACATACTGTCGTGGTGGTCGACTCCATTCAGACCATCTACACCGAGCAACTCACCTCCGCACCCGGCTCAGTTGCGCAGGTGCGCGAATGTGCGGCGCAACTCACACGCGCAGCCAAGCGTGCAGGTTTTAGTTTGATTCTAGTGGGGCATGTTACCAAAGAGGGCACGCTCGCCGGACCGCGTGTGTTGGAACATATTGTCGACACCGTGTTGTATTTTGAAGGTGAAACCAATTCAACTTTCCGCTTGGTGCGCGCCTTCAAAAACCGCTTCGGTGCGGTTAATGAATTGGGCGTGTTTGCCATGACGGAGCGCGGACTCAAAGGTGTATCCAATCCGTCTGCGATGTTTCTTTCGCAACACTCGCAGGCTGTTCCAGGTAGTTGTGTGTTGGTGACGCAGGAAGGTACACGCCCCTTGCTAGTGGAGATTCAGGCCTTGGTCGACTCCGCTTCAGCACCATCGCCGCGTCGCCTTAGTGTGGGCTTGGAAGCCAACCGCTTGGCGATGCTACTGGCAGTGCTGCATCGTCACGCAGGTGTGGTGTGTGGTGACCAAGACGTGTTTGTAAACGCGGTGGGTGGGGTCCGCATTAGCGAGCCCGCGGCAGACTTGGCGGTGTTATTGGCCATTGTCTCCTCACTCAAAAACAAACCGCTGCCGCCGAAGGTGGTGGTGTTTGGTGAAGTGGGTTTGGCCGGTGAAATTCGCCCCGCACCACGTGGACAAGAGCGCTTAAAAGAGGCCGCCAAACTGGGCTTTACGCATGCCATCGTGCCTAAATCCAATATGCCTAAGCAAGCGCCTGCTGGCATGCAAGTCATCGCTGTAGAGCGCATTGAAGAAGCGCTCGATGCCGTGCGCAGTTTGAGCTGATGACGTTGAAACGCTGTCGATGACTTCGCACGCGCTCATGGTGCAAGGCACCGCATCAGATGCCGGCAAGAGCTTTTTAGTCACCGCCTTGTGCCGCTGGTTGCATCGGCGCGGGGTATGCGTGGCGCCATTCAAACCGCAAAACATGGCGCTCAATAGCGCGGTCACCGCGGAGGGTGGCGAAATCGGTCGCGCACAGGCAGTGCAAGCACAGGCCTGCGGCTTGGCACCGCATATCGATATGAATCCGGTGCTGCTCAAACCCAATTCGGATACTGCTGCGCAAGTCATTATTCAGGGCCGCACTATCAGCACGCTTGAAGCCGCGGCTTACCACGATTACAAAAAGGTGGCGAAGCAAGCTGTGTTGCAATCGTTTGCGCGCTTGGGTGCGCAATATCAAGCGGTGATTGTTGAAGGTGCGGGTTCGCCGGCCGAGGTGAATCTGCGCGAGAACGACATTGCCAATATGGGCTTTGCCGAAGCAGTGGATTGCCCGGTGATATTGATTGCCGACATCGACAAAGGCGGCGTGTTCGCACAATTAGTTGGCACCTTAAATTTGCTGTCTGAGAGCGAACAGGCGCGCATCAAAGGCTTTGTCATCAATCGTTTTCGCGGTGATTTGGCGTTGCTCAAGCCGGGGTTAGATTGGCTAGAAGCCAAAACCGGCAAACCCGTGTTGGGTGTGTTGCCCTACATGATGGATCTGCATTTGGATGCAGAAGATGCGATCCCACGGCATCAATCAAAAGCAGAACACAGTTCATTCAAAGTCGTTGTGCCGGTGTTGCCACGCATTGCCAATCACACGGACTTCGATGCGCTGCGTTTGCACCCCGGCGTAGATCTGGTTTTTGTGGGGCCGGAAGACACGCCGCCGCCCGCAGATTTGGTGTGCCTTCCCGGTAGCAAGTCAGTTCGCGCTGATCTTGAGTCATTACGTCGAAACGGCTGGGAGGCCTACCTGCAACGCCATCTGCGCTACGGCGGCAAACTCATCGGTATTTGTGGCGGCTTTCAAATGCTGGGGCACACCATTGATGATCCGCGCGGCATTGAAGGCACGCCCGGCAGCAGCCCAGGCTTCGCCTACTTTGATATGCATACCGAACTGCACACTGAAAAGCAGTTACGCAATGTGAGCGGCAAACTTGCATGGTGTGATGCGCCGGTTGCAGGTTATGAAATTCATGTAGGGGTGACACACGGCGCGGCATTGGCAAAACCTGCCGCTGTGTTGCAGCAGGATGCAGCGTTGCAACCTTACGCAGATGGCGCGCTGAGCGACGACGGGCAAATACTCGGCACCTATGTGCACGGTCTATTTGATACGCCACAGGCGTGCGATGCATTACTGGCGTGGGCAGGCTACGGCCAAGGTGCGAATCAAGCGCAGCGCGCCCTAGATATTGCTGCTCGTCGTGAGCTTGATATGGAGCGCGTGGCCGATGCGATTGAAGCGCATTTGGATACGCGCAAGTTGGATGAACTTCTAGGACTCGTATAGCGAATTTTGCAAAGCGTATTACCAGTCGTGTGATTGACTACGTACTCGACCCGATCAAGAAAACCACTACTGAAAGCCTCAGGGAGCGGTGATGGACGCGATTCTGCCCACAAAATCAAATCGACCAAGTCATGACGTTGTTGCTACTGCCGGTGTGCAGCAGGCTAAGCTGCGACCACCACAGGGTTCAAACAGTCCAACAAGCCAAGCAAACAAGAAGGCGATACTTAAATCTGATGCAAATACTGAGTGTGGTCAGTGTGAAATTCAGCCATTGCGAGCACTTACGGAGCGTGAAACACAATTGCTTCGGTTTGTCGCTCTCGGGCCGAACGACAAACAACTGGCCCGTCACTTTGGTTTGAGTATTCGCACAGCACAGGCACATGTAAAAAACGCAGTTAGAAAGTTACAGGCATGCAACAGGCCGCATGCCGTGGCCATTGCCTTGCAACTAGGGGTGGTGGTGTTGCGTGCGCCAACATTGCCAAGAGCAACACAGCCTTTTTTGTCTCGCAACAAACCGTGGCAAGGCCACTGTCGCCGCCAATCTCCTGCAATTGCTAAGTGACTCATCTGCCTTTGATATATGCAAGCAGCGAAACGCATGACTACGTAGTTTTACGGATAGTACTGGCGCAACAAACCCGGTAGGCTTGGCACAAAGAATAAATGCATAAAAGGAGCAATGCATGTTTGGCTTGTTGGTATTTCTTGCGCTGGGCATCTATCTGCTGTTTGCAGCCTATGCCGTGCACAAAGCGCGGAGTTATGCACGAACACACGGCAAGAGCTCGCAACGCTGGGGCTGGGGCGCAGCACTGGTGGCGTTTCTGATTCCCTTCTGGGACTGGATTCCGACGGTGGCAACACACCAATACTACTGCGCTACCCAAGCGGGCTTCTGGGTATACAAAACCCCCGAGCAATGGAAGGCAGAGAATCCGGGGGAGATGGAGAAGTTGGTTTCAAACAAAGCGCAGGTTCCTGTACGCAGTGATGGCGATGAAAACAACAGGACAGATTCGTATTCGTTAAATCAACGGATAGGCTTGCTTAACTCTCGTCGAGGTCCGATGTTGTTTAACCGATGGGAAGTAGAAACTGCTCTAGTTGATAAAAAAACAAACGAAATTCTGGGGCGCTCTCGAGATTTTTACACGATACATAAGCCAGATTCAGGTGATGCATGGAAATTCTGGTTGCATGTTCACGGTTGCAAAGCCAGTAAGGATGATGAGAATCGCTATCGTATTTTCCTTTCACACTTTGAGGGAGCAAAAGAATGAGTGCTACATCAACTCTATTTGAGAAGGCACAGCTTGCAGAAGCTGCTTACGCGGATTTCACTCGGCCTGGTATTGAAGCCGCTACAGCTCTTCAAAACAATGGAAGCGATTTTTCCCGCACCCAAGCCAACACGTTCGTCACGCACTGGCAAGTTGTGGATCAGTTTAGCGATGCACCCTTGTTTTCGACAGGTTTTTCTGCAACCGTTTTCAAGAACATTGACACAAGCAGCCCGGATTTTGGCCGCTATGTGATAGCCATGCGCGGCACGGCAGGTGTTGGCGACTTGATAACGGATGCAGGTGATGTACTGGCGGATGGCATTGCGATCTATCAGCTTGTTGACCTCTACAACTATTGGCAAAGCCTGACCCATGTGGGTGTTTATCAGGCAGCTAAGGTCGTTACGTTGACGGCCGAAACGGCCGCGTTGCAAGCCGCCTATTCCATTGGCGGCATAGCGGGTGGGTTGACCTATGAAACACTACTGCGCCAACGCGCTGACATTATTGTCGACAACCCAAGCCACACTGTGCTGACCGTACAGTTGGGTGTGACCTCGACGGAATTATCAGACCCGCAATTGCAGGTAGGCTCCGGCAAACTGTCCGGCATTGCTAATATTGATGCGGTAGGGCACAGCTTGGGCGGCCATTTGGCGATGGCCTTTTCCAGGCTGTTTCCAAACCAAACGCGCACCGCAACGGCCATTAATGGAGCAGGCTTTGATCTGGGTAACAGCAATGTGGACCACCTGTTCGCCTTGCTCTCTGGCGGGATGGGTTTTGATGCCAGCAAAATAGCAAACGTGGTGGGTACCGCCGCCATGAATCTGGTTGCTCAGGATTGGCGTTTTCTCCAGCAACCAGCAGGTCGTGTTGAAGCCTATACCGAAAGTTTTAGTCTCGCCACCACGCTAGGTCATGGAAGCGGGCAGATGACCGATAGCCTGGCGCTCTATTCAAGTCTGGCGCAGCTTTCACCCTCAATCAGCATGAGTCAGATTCGTGCCTACATGGAAGCGGCGAGCGTAGAGAATACCAAGGGCTTCGAATCCACCCTCGATGCCTTGCGTCATCTGCTGATGGGCACCACAATACCGGCAACGCCGATTGACAATCGAGAGCAGTACTACACCAATCTGTTTGCCCTGCAAGCCAACCCCGCCTACACCGCACTGCTTGGCAACGCCAGCATCGTCAGCCCCAACATCAGCATCAACAGCGCGCGCAACGACTTCAACCAGTTTCTCTCCCTGTATTACCTCACCCCGTTTGTCATCAGCACCAGCAATGCAAGCGCGCTGGCCAATATACAAAGTGCCCACGCCACACTGTTTGGTCAATGGCAGCAAGACCAAGCCCTTAGCCCTGCCGAACGTGCGGCGGGCAAAGCCCATTACAGCGAGCAATGGCTGGCAGACCGTGCCACCCAGCAGCAATGGATGATCAGAGCCAACACAAGTGACGAACTCGTACTTCAAGGCCCGCAGACCGATGCCACCTGGCGCTTTATAGACCAGACCACCGACAGCACCATCACGGTGGTAAGTGACTCACTGTCAGCCATATTCCGGCCCATTCGCTCGGTGCAGTTTGGCAAGGCAGAGACGAACAGCACACTCACCGGCGGTGATGGTGTTGACCGGCTGTATGGCATGGGTGGCAATGATGTGCTGTCGGGGGGGGGGAGGGGTGGAGCACGCTGCTGGATAGGCTAGCTGCATGATTACCATCTCGCTGTTATTTATCTCGGCGTTGTATATCGCCTTGCTGGTTTGGGTTGGCCGCACGCTCAGTGGGTGGCTGGTACGCGTCCCGGTTTTGCTGGTGCTGTTATCACCCATTCTTTATTGGGTGGGTACTTACCAGTATGTGCAGTATGAACACCGGCGCGATTGCAAGCTTGAAGGCGGGTTGAAGGTTTTTATTCAACCGGAGAAGGTGGACCGGCTTCGGTTGGATGCTTTGAGTGGAGAGGAGAGAAGTGAATTTTTGCTTCGTAACTTCTATCCCCGGTTAGCGGTAGTGGAGGCTTGGGACGGCCATTACACAAGTGCGGGCAAGACGGGCTATTTCGCTTATGCGCCTGACCCCGCAACCATCACGCTACCCAAAAAAGACTGGAAGTTCATCAAGACACCGCTTAGCCAGCCCACGCCCGGTTTGTATGTGCTTGGCAAAGCAGATCAGCTAGAAAATGAAATTGAAAAGACGACGTGGACATTGTCGCGCAACGGACAGTTGTATGCCTCTTGGACCATGTTTTATCACTACTGGTCAAGAAATGGGGCGATGAATATTGGATGGCGATGCTTTTACCTGGATGCTCAAAACAAGGGAGCAGAGCTTCTATTGCCGGAATTAATTTTGAAAAATTACCAAGGGGATACGAAATGAGTCCATCGCAAATGAACACCACGCAACTCAAAGAGTTTGTGCAATTGGGGCAAGCTGCGTATGCCTTTTTTGCTGGGAAAACGATGACAGAGGCACTAACCGCAGCCCCCAACGGTCCCTTTGCTGAAGGCGAGGCGCAGCAATTCACCGAACGCTACAGTGTGCTGACGCAATCTTCCGAGCTTGATCCAAGTGGGTTCAGCGCAACGGTCTTTCAAGACAAAGCCAACCCTAACCGCGTCATCTTGATAGAAGAAGCGCCCGATGAAGTTTGTCGGGCGTTTTTTCGGGGTAAGTGATTAAGGAAACGCTAGTTAAGCCCCCACCGTTCGGGCTGAGCGCGTTGAAATTTTTTGGGAAGCCCTTGCTAACAGGGGGGCTTTTCGACAAGCTCAGGGCGAACGGACTTGTTCAGTGGTTCCTTAATGGTAAATTGGTTCTTTAGACCATTACGTCAGCGCACAGCACGTGCACGCCCTGCCGCAGTTGGCAGGTTACAGACACCGTAATGCACAGCTTGCCGCTGGCAATACAAATGTAAGGCCGGGTTTGTTGCGGTTTGCCAAAGTGTTCTAGTGCGCGACGGAAGTATGGGCGACGTGACCAACGCGCACCCACGACCGGGGTGCAGCTGGGCAGTAGTGCCAGCGGCGAGTAGGGTGCGGGTGGTTGATGGTTATCATGCACCTGTTGGCCTTGTGCATCGAGCAGGTAGCATTTTTCAGCGCCTGCCAAATCGAAAAAGCTGGCGCAGGCGACAGATAAACTGCGACCCGCTTCTAATAGTGTGGCGGCGTAACCGATGGCATTGAGATAGGGTGCCATTTGTTCGCGGCTTTGCACGGTGGCTTCGCTGCGCATCTGGTCGAAGTTGTCCCACAGCTGGTCAATTAAGCGATGTGGCAGATGTGTGTCGACGGGGTCTGCGGCTGGACGAGCAAAGTAGTAGCCTTGTACTAAGTCGATGTCAGCATCGAGTGCGATGAGCGCTTGCTCCTCAGTTTCCACGCCTTCTAGCAATACGAGCGAACCTGCTTCATGAATCATGCCCACCATGCGCGGCAGAATGCGGCGCACTTTGCTGTCTTCAGCCGCGCGCAGGGCAAACGAGCGATCGAGCTTGACGACTTCTGGGGTGAGTTTCCATATGCGGTCAAAATTAGAATGGCCCGCGCCGAAATCGTCGAGCGCAATACGGCAGCCCATTTCGCGTAGTGAGTTAACGGTTTCTACAAAGCGTCCATCATCTGGCACCGATTCTTCCATCACCTCAACCACAATACGGCGTGGGTCAATGCCGGTGGCCACAATTTCAGGCATGAAGTCTTGCGCGCCTTTTAGGCCCGCTTGGCAGCCGTGTCGAAACAGTTGAGGATGAATGTTTAGAAACAACCAGCTGTCGTTGAGTTGATGGGTGCTAGCAAGGGCTTGCCGGAAGTTTTCAACGTGAATACGGCGAAATTTCTGATCAGCTGCTTCAAGCGACACATGACTGGTATTGGCAAAAGCAATAACATGCGGTGGCGCAACCGGCTTGTTTGTGTGGTCAAATGCACGCAACAAGGCTTCGTGTCCAATGGCGCAGCCGTGCGACAAACTAAAGATCGGCTGAAAATGGCTGGTAATACTCCATTCACCTATTTCACCCCATACCTGCGCAGAACGGCCTGAAGCCTTGCTGCTTATAGCTCGAGGAGTATCCGACTGATTGGTAGGGGCGTAAGTGAACATGGTAATTTGCCTGAGGTTATATGGGCCCTATCGGAGTTGTGGGCCAGGACTTTAGCGGTATCGGTATACTTGAACCATGATACAAACCAACGACTTATCCTTTTGGCTGATGCTTGGCCTTATCGCGCTGCTGGTATTAGCCGTGTTCGTGCTATTAATGGGGCGCCGTCTATCGGCTTTACATACGAAATTGGATGAAGTCGCACTCGCCTTAAAGCCTGTGGGTGACTTGAATAGTCGTGCCGAGGCTTTGCACCGCGAATTGCTAAAAGATTTGCACGAGCAACTGGGACGCCAGACAGATCGCTTTGTGTCGAGCCAAGGCGAGGCGGGTGAACGCCAGCGCACGGCGCAAGAAAACGAAGCTCGGCAAATGCGAGACTTGGTGCAAACCAATCAACTTGGGCAAGTTAAGGCCTTTGCTGAACAGCGCGAAGAAATTTTGAAGCAGTTGGCCGAATTGGCAAACGGAATGCAGTTGCGACAAGACCAATTGCGCACCGAGCTGATTGAAAAAACCTTGCAGTCGTTGGCGGAGCAGGGCCGTGCCGAGCGCGAGCTCCTCACCGGTGGGCTGACGCAAGCTTCTGGCCAACTGACGACCACTATTGAATCGCTCACACGCACCGTGAATGAACGCCTCGAACGCATTAGCGGTGTGGTGACAGAACGCCTGGATGAAGGATTTAAGAAAACTAATGAGACTTTTGCTAATGTGATGGCGCGCTTGGCCACTATTGATGAAGCGCAGAAGAAAATTGATGGCCTCACTACCAATGTGGTGAGCTTGCAAGAATTGCTGGGCGACAAAAAATCGCGCGGGGCCTTTGGTGAAGTGCAACTCGAAGGACTGGTGCGCAACTTGTTACCGCCCGGCAGCTATGAGTTTCAATACGGTTTGCCTGGCAATGTGCGGGCAGACTGTGTGCTCAAATTGCCTGAGCCAACGGGCATGGTGGCGGTTGATTCAAAGTTTCCGCTGGAAAACTACCACCGCATGTTTGACGACACGTTGTCTGAGTTAGAACGCCGATCTGCACAGAATGCGTTCCGTTCAGATGTGAAGAAGCATGTAGATGCCATTGCAGCCAAATACATTGTGCAAGACGTAACGTCTGACGGCGCGGTGATGTTTGTGCCGGCAGAGGCCGTGTTTGCAGAGATACATGCGTATCACGCCGAGGTGGTGGACCATGCGCAGGCACGCCGCGTGTGGATCGTTTCGCCTACCACGCTCATGGCGGTGCTCAATACGGCGCGAGCAGTGCTAAAAGACGTAGAAACGCGTAAGCAAATTCACGTGATTAAAGATGCGCTAGGCAAGCTTTCTAAAGACTTTGCGCGCTTTGACGAGCGCATGCAGAAACTGGCGACGCATATTCGTCAGGCGCATGACGATGTGCAAGATGTGCAAACCAGCAGCCGCAAAATTTCTACGCACTTTAAGCGCATTGAAAACGCTGAACTTGAAGACGATGACGGCGACGAACCACTAGCCTTGCCGTAGCGGAATGTTCTACGCCACCCAGGGGCTGCGCTAGGGTGCGGCACGCTTTAGGTTGGCCAAATCCTGCGGTGTGTTGATGTTGCTAAACACATACGGTTCATCAAATACCACACGCACTGCGCCCATTTCTTCAAACCAGCGCCCAGCGCGGCGCTGCCCACTCAATAAATATTCTTCGAGCGATTTTGCCAATTGGCAATGCACTAAAGCAAAGGTGGGTTGTAAGCCAGATTCGTCGCAGGCCACGGCGGCGAGCTTGGATGATGCAGTGGCGAGCAGCGCTTCGCTTAGTTTGGCGGCCAAGTTCAGCGGTAGCAGTGGCGCGTCGCATGGCACAGTGAGTACCCAATCCGTTTGGGCTGTACACAAGGCGGCATGCAATCCAGCCAAGGGGCCGGCATAGCCCTCAATACGATCTGCAATGCACGACAAGCCGAGCTGAGCATATTGCGCATGCGATTGCCGTGAACTCACGTAGAGCGCGCTAACTTGTGGCCGCAAACGTGCTACAACCTGCTCAACTAAGGTGGGTTCATTCGGCTCGCAACGCAACCATGCTTTGTCTGTGCCGCCCATGCGCAGGCTTTGACCGCCTGCCAATACAAGCCCAGTCATGTTTTCTGCGGAGAGTGAGGTTGGGTTAAGCGTGTTGTCGTTCATGAGCGGCGAATGATTAACCACCGATATACGACATCTCAACTCGGTGCAGCGGCACGACAACACCGTTCTGTTGGCCGCGTAACTCAGAATAACGATCGCTGCGCGTTTGCCAAACTTGGCGCATAAAATTTTGTATCGCGTCATTCGACGCTTCGCTACGCAGCCTGGCGCGCAAGTCGTGGCCTTGATGCGCAAATAAGCAGGTGAAGAGTTGGCCGTCGGTGGATAGTCTTAAGCGCGTACAGTCGCCACAAAAAGGCTGGGTTACAGAGGCAATGATGCCAATTTCACCCGCGCCATCTACATAGCGCCAACGCTTTGCGACTTCGCCTGAATATGCGGGCGCAAGCGCTTCCAGTGCATACTCACGTTGCAAATTCTGAAGGATGTCGCGTGCAGAAAAAACTTCGTTAGATTGCCATTGGTTGGTGTGGCCCACGTCCATGTATTCAATGAAGCGCAACACGTGCCCCGTGCCCCGAAAATGCGTAGCCATGGGCAAAATTTGCTGATCATTGACGCCGCGTTGCACCACCATGTTGATCTTGAGATTCGCAAAGCCCGCGCCTTCGGCCGCATCAATGGCCCTTAATATGGATTCCACACCGACGTCGACATCATTCATGCGGCGGAATGTTGCGTCATCCAGCGCGTCCATGCTAAGCGTAATGCGTTGCAGACCTGCTGCGCGAAGCGGGCCGGCGAGGGTGGGTAAGGCCGTGCCATTGGTGGTGAGCGTGAGGTCGATATCGGGAATCGCAGCCAACATGGCGACCAACTGCGTAATGTCTTTGCGCAACAGCGGCTCGCCACCGGTGAGCCGGATTTTTTTCACGCCAAGGTCAACCGCTAACTGCGCCACGCGCAGAATTTCTTCAAAACTCAAAATTTCTGTGCGCGGCAAGAATCGGTGATGAGCATCAAAGACCTCGCTCGGCATACAGTAACCGCAGCGAAAGTTGCAGCGATCTGTAACCGAAATTCGTAAGTCATGAAGGGGACGGTGTAGCGCGTCTAGCATGACTGTATTTTAGCAAGCTAGTGAAAGACGCTTATTTTCGGACAGGATAAGCGATGAATTTCTGAGCTAAAAATGAAAAGGGCCTAGTGATTTCACTAGCCCCTTGAATTTCTTGGCTCCCCGACCTGGGCTCGAACCAGGGACCTACGGATTAACAGTCCGGCGCTCTACCGACTGAGCTATCGGGGATCAGAAGAGCCGCTAATGATAGATAACAAGTTTTAAGTCGTCAATACCTGACGGTGTTTTTTGTTGTGTTGGACTCAGAAGCAGCAGGAAATAGGGTTGCCTGCGAGGCTGCCTGCGTTCATTCTTCTATCAAATTTAGGGGCGCACACCAATAATGTGTGGCGCATATACAGCGTAGACAACCGTCCATCTGATCGGCTTGCCGCACGGGGCTGACGTGCTAGACTGCGGCAGAAATTCTGCCGTTAAAGGCCATTGTGTTCATCTGATGTTGGTCCTTTGCCCTTTCAGATCTATCGAACTTAACGTAGCACTCATGTGGGCAATTGTTGCGCCTGCCAAGTGGGGATCATGAAACCGGATTCTACATATCGTAAAACGCAAGCTGGGGAAGAGGCGGTACGCCGCCGTCAGATTTCTCAGCGCAATTTGCGCTCTGCCCTCATCATGATTGATGGCAACACGACAGTGCAGGAAATTGCGTCACGCTTTGGCGATATCGAGTCTGTGAGTGGTTTGATTATGGAGCTGGTGCACCGTGGCTTGGTGCAGGACGTCGACCCTACGCGCCATGGGATCGTTTTGAAGCCGCTGCGTGAAACTGCCGTGGCCAGCATGGTTGAGCAAGCCAGCGCGGCTGAAGTGGACTCGGTTGCGGAAGAGGTGCCTGAGTTCACGGTAACGGATACCGGCGGCGAAGATCCTGATGGCTTTGCGCCGACCTTGATTGAAATTGACGATGACGACAATTTCGATGATATGCCCGCGATGCCGCAGATTCCCGTACGCAAATTCTCAATTGAGGATGCGTATGGTCCCGGCGCCAAGCCTTTTTCAAGTGCAGATCAAGACGAGCAAGTACCCCGCGACCAGACATTCGGCGCTTCAAATAACAAAGCAGAGTCTGGTGCAAATTGGTGGGGCCGTTTCCGTCAGCAAGTGTCTGCGCGTGCCCACAGCATTCAATGGCAACGCGAACGTAGCCCAAGTTTTGCGGGCGACTCAGTTATGCCTGATCATCAGGCGGACATGCAGACAAGCGCTGCAAGCCGTGTACAGGAATCGCTCACAGGCATGCTGTCCCCCTCGCGCATTGTGATCGTTGCGTTGTGTGCTTTGGTGGCATGGATTAGTTATTCCATTGTGCGGCCGCATGATGCGGATAAGGTTCAATTAGAAAACACCTTGTCAGCCATGTTGGGTAAGCGCGTGAGTATTGAGAATGTGGCCTGGAGCGCTGTGCCATACCCGGCCCTCGTTGCTAGCCATGTTACGTTGCCTGACGTTCCATCTGTTGCAATTCGTGAAATTCGTTTGGTGCCAAGCTTGGGTTACCTGATGGGTGGCGAGCCGAGTGCGTATCGAGTTGAGGTGGTGAATCCAACGGTTTCAGCCCTGTCGTTGCCGGCCTTTTCTGGTCCTTTGGGGCAGCTCTCGCCGGGTTCCGTAATCATTACGGGGGCAGCAATTGATGTGGCAGGCTTACGTAGCGAAGGATGGTCTGGTACAGCTCGCGCGCAAGAGGGTAAGTCGCTCGTCGAATTAGCGCTCATTCAAAACGGTGGTCAGAGCTTAACGTTGCAGCAAGAAGAGTCGGGTTGGAAGCTGAAAGGAACCCTTCTAAATTGGCGAACATCAGATAAGCCTCAGTTGGTTGCAGATATTCTTGAATTCGAGGCAACGCAACGCGCTGGGGTCGTTCATTTTGCCAATCTGCAAGGCAAGTTATTTAATGGCTTGTTTGCAGGTAGCGGTGATTACCGTTTGGATGACACGCGTTTTAACGGAAAAATTAAACTCACACGGGTCGATGCTTCCAAATTGTTACAGGCGCTTTCAACCACGCCGCGCCTAGAGGGTGATTTGAGCGGCGATTTTGATGTGAAAATTCCCGTGGATCAATGGATTGTCGATAACCAAAAGTTCCAGCTGTCAGGGTCGGTGCAAGTAAGCCGTGGCAATTTAACAGCGGTGGATTGGGCGCAAGCCATGCGTAATCCAGTGAAGTCAGGTAATCGTGGTGGCACCACGGCGATGGATAATTTAACGCTACAACTCAAATGCAATGGCGCAGAAGCAGACCGCTTGAATGATTTGGGAATGCAGTGTCGCTACGACAACATTGTGCTTGCAGCAGGCCCGCTCAGCGTAACCGGAGCATATGATGTGTCTTCGCAGGGTAAATTGTCGGGGCAGTTTGTAGCGGTGATGCGCAGTTCGGCGGTGACCGTTAAGGCGCCTATGCGCATGGAAGGCACGGGCAAAGAGCCTGTGTTGGTTACGGGCACATTGGCGCGTGCGCGCTAATTTGCTATCCAGTGTGTTTTAGGATTGCGGCCTAATGGGGCTGCGCCGATCAACAAAAAAGCCCCGACTCTCGGGGCTTTTTTATTTCTGCTGACTCAGTCAATGTTAAGTTGAATGAAGCAGCCGTGTCGTTTGAAATTACGCTTTCAATACCGTTGCAATGGTTTCGGCCACGTAGTCGATATTGTTGTTATTGAGCGCAGCCAAACAAATACGGCCAGTGCCTACAGCGTAAATGCCAAACTCGTCGCGCATGCGATCTACTTGGGCAGAAGTTAGACCTGTGTAAGAGAACATGCCGCGTTGGCGAGTCACAAACGAGAAGTCTTGATCGACACCCAGACCCGCCAAGCGCTCTACCAAACCGCTACGCATGGCGCGAATACGGTCACGCATGCCCGCTAGTTCGTCTTCCCACTGTTGGCGCAGAGCGGGATTAGACAACACCGCTGCAGTAATGGCGCCACCATGTGTGGGTGGGTTGGAGTAATTGGTTCGAATGACGCGCTTGAGTTGCGACATCACGCGTGCAGACTCGTCTTTGCTTTGGGTGATGATGGACAGTGCGCCAACACGCTCACCATACAGTGAGAATGATTTGGAGAACGAGCTCGATACGAAGAATGACATGCCAGAAGCGGCAAACAGATCAAGCGCCACAGCATCTGGCTTAATGCCGTCTGCAAAGCCTTGGTAGGCCATGTCGATAAACGGAACCAAGCCTTGTTTGTCCATTACGGCAACAACTTGCTTCCATTGTTCGGTCGTCATGTCGGCGCCGGTCGGGTTGTGGCAACAAGCGTGCAATACGATGATAGAGCCAGCGGGCAGGCTGCCCAGCGTGCTCATCATGGCGTCAAAATTTACGCCGCGCGTTGATGCGTCGTAGTAGGGGTAACTTTCAACCACGAAACCAGCGGCTTCAAACAAGGCACGGTGGTTTTCCCAGCTCGGATCGCTGATATATACCTTGGCGCTAGGCAGCAGGCGCTTTAGGTAATCTGCGCCAATCTTGAGCGCACCGGTACCACCCAAAGCTTGAGCGGTAATGACGCGGCCTTCGTTAGTGAGGCTAGCGCCTTCACCAAACAGCAGATTTTGCACGGCTTGGCCATAAGCGGCGGGGCCTTCAATCGGCTGATAGCCACGCGGGGGGGCTGCTTCGAGGCGGGTTTTTTCTGCGGCTTTTACAGCGGCCAACAGCGGGATTTTGCCGTTGTCGTCGTAATAAACGCCAACACCTAAATTGACCTTGCCGCTGCGTGCGTCGGCGTTAAATGCTTCAGTCAGACCGAGGATGGGATCACGTGGAGCCATCTCCACGGCACTGAACAATGAGGAACTCATTTCTGCTCCAAATAAACTGCAATCAAAAAATAAACGAAGTGCGACGCGGCGAAGCACAACAGGATACTGCACACGGCCCTTTGCATAGCGTTTAAACACAGGGACGTGAATAAAAAATGACCGAAACCAGAAGTTGCGGAATAATCACCGATTAATATGCAATTCGATGCAGCGACTTTGATACGCAATGGCGAGTTGGCCATAGTGTGTCAGTCGTGGCTTGCACGAACCTTGCGTCCAGTATCGGGGACAGATGTGGATTCTACCATTAGCAGTGGCAGCGACCAAAGCCAAGCAGTTGTTTTTGAAGGGAGCAATTATCGTTTGCGGCAGCCGTTTCCGCCTGCCGGCGATCAGCCCGTGGCGATTGGCAAATTGGTTGAGGGCATCGAGGATGGGTTGATGTACCAGACACTGCTGGGCGTAACCGGCTCCGGCAAGACCTACACCATGGCCAACGTGATTGCACGGATGGGTCGGCCGGCCTTGATTATGGCCCCCAATAAAACACTTGCAGCCCAGTTGTACGCTGAGTTTCGGGAGTTTTTTCCTGAAAACGCTGTTGAGTACTTTGTCTCGTACTACGACTACTACCAGCCTGAAGCCTACGTTCCATCGCGTGACTTGTTTATTGAGAAAGACAGCGCAATTAACGAGCACATCGAACAGATGCGGCTTTCGGCTACCAAAAGCCTGCTAGAGCGCCGCGACGTGGTGATTGTGGCAACGGTTTCGTCTATCTACGGTATTGGCGACCCGGTCGATTACCACAGCATGATTTTGCACTTGCGAGAGGGCGAACAAATCTCGCAGCGCGAAGTAATTGCGCGTCTGATAGGCATGCAGTACGAGCGCAATGATATGGATTTTCACCGCGGAACCTTCCGTGTACGCGGCGATGTGATCGATATTTATCCTGCGGAAAGTGCTGAGAATGCATTACGTGTGTCATTGTTTGATGACTCGATTGATGGCCTTACGCTTTTTGATCCACTGACCGGAAATCAAAAGCAGAAGCTAGGCCGTTATACGGTTTATCCCTCCAGTCATTACGTGACACCGCGCTCAACCGTGTTGCGCGCCATCGATAAAATTAAAGCTGAGTTGGTTGACCGCGTTGAGTATTACCAGCAAAACCAATTACTGGTTGAATCGCAGCGTATTGAACAGCGCACGCGCTTTGATCTAGAAATGCTAAACGAGTTGGGTTTTTGCAAAGGTATTGAAAACTACTCTCGCCACTTATCTGGGCGCAAACCGGGTGAGGCGCCGCCGACTCTGATTGACTACTTGCCGCCGGATGCGCTGCTATTTATTGACGAATCACACGTCACCATCGGACAGATTGGGGCAATGTACAAAGGCGACCGATCGCGTAAAGAAAACCTAGTGACCTATGGTTTCCGCCTACCATCGGCAATGGACAATCGCCCGCTGAAATTCGAAGAGTTCGAAAAGCTGATGCCGCAAACCGTGTTTGTTTCAGCAACGCCGGCTGAATATGAGCGGGTGCATCAAGGTCAGGTTGTTGAGCAGCTGGTGCGGCCAACAGGTCTTGTTGACCCGACAATTGAGGTGCGACCGGCAGCGACCCAGGTGGATGATTTGTTAGGTGAGCTTAGAAAGCGCGTCGAACTTGAAGAGCGTGTTTTGGTTACGGTGCTGACCAAGCGCATGGCCGAGGACCTAACTGACTACTTGTCTGAAAACGGTGTGAAAGTGCGTTACTTGCACTCGGACATTGACACCGTAGAGCGCGTCGAAATTATTCGTGATTTGCGCTTGGGTATGTTTGATGTGCTGATCGGCATTAACTTACTACGTGAAGGTTTGGACATCCCAGAAGTGTCGCTCGTTGCCATTCTTGATGCAGATAAAGAAGGTTTCTTACGTTCTGAGCGATCGTTGATTCAAACGATTGGCCGCGCAGCACGCCACTTAAATGGTACAGCCATTTTGTATGCTGATGTGGTGACAGATTCCATGCGGCGGGCAATGGGCGAAACAGAGCGTCGACGTCGCAAGCAGTTAGAGTTCAACGCCGAGCATGGCATTGTGCCGCGCGGCGTATCGAAACGTATCAAAGACATCATTGATGGTGTTTATGATGCAGACGAGCTCAAGCATGCCATGCAGATTGCGCAAGAGCGTGCACGTTATGAAGACATGAGTGAAAAGGAAGTTGCTACGCGCATTCGCAAGCTTGAAAAGCAAATGAGCGAGCATGCACGCAATTTAGAGTTTGAAGACGCTGCGCGTGTACGCGATGAATTGCATCGCTTGCGTCAGCAAGTTTTTGGTGCAGAGTAGACGAAGCCAAATTCAGTACATTTGGCGTTCTACTCTCAACGGTCAATCAAGGTCGTCAGTACGTGAACGGCTGTTTAAGCTGTTTCTAATAACGCTTTCTTTGAGTTGTGATGAACACAGCTCCATAAAGCGGTAGGCAAAGGCGCGCAGATAATGTCCGCGTCGAACTGCAATGCGCGTGACGTTCTGTGGAAAGAGGTGTTGGGTGTCTAGTAACACGAGGCCATCATCTTTGCGCGGATCAAATGCCATTGAAGCCAATATTCCAACCCCGAGACCGAGTTCAACATAGGTCTTGATGACGTCAGCGTCCAGTGCAGTGAGCACGATGTCCGGTACAAGTCCAGCGGCTGCAAAGGCTTGGTCTAGCTTAGCGCGACCTGTGAAGCCTTCGTGATACGTAATAATCGGGTAATCAGCCAGCGATTCGAGGGTAAGTGCACTTTGTTCGAGTAGTGGGTGGTTTTGAGTCACGACTACAGCATGGTGCCATTCGTAGTATGGAAAGCACACCAACTCAGGTTCATCATCTAAGGCTTCGGTTGCAATGCCGATATCTGCTTCACCCGTCTTGAGTAAGTGGACTAACTCATGTGGGCTGGATTGGTGCAAGGCCAAATGAACTTTAGGGAATTCATGTTTGAACCCTGCGACTACACGAGGCAGAGCATAACGCGCTTGCGTATGGGTTGTGGCCACGGTGAGCATGCCTTGATCGCGATTGGCAAATTGCTCCGCTAATTGTTTAATGTTTTTAGCGTCGAGCAACATGCGCTCTACGATTTCGAGCAACTCCTTTCCTGGGTCCGTTAGACCGAGCAATCGTTTTCCTTTACGTACGAATAATTCGACCCCCAACTCATCCTCAAGGTCTTTGATGTGTTTGCTAACACCTGACTGTGAAGTAAAAAGGGCATTGCCAACTTCAGTTAGATTGAAGTTTTGTCGAACAGTTTCGCGCACGATTCGCAGTTGTTGAAAATTCATATCGACATCTCTTCAAGTTCCTGTGTTTGCAAATTTGAGGCTGTCACACTCCCCGTATTGGCAAATACTTTTAACGCTGTTGGTCGTAACAAAACGGCTTGCCCAAGCTCAAGTTGCAGTGCGTTCAATTGACCTCGAGTGAGTTCTGCTTCGTAATGTTGAATCGTATTCCCATCTAACGTCAATTCAACATTTGCTGTCGCGCCAAAATCTAGAATGCGCGTAATGTGAGCGGGTAAACCGTTCACACTCGTGGTTTGAGAATTGCAGCTTGTGCTGCTGGCATTTTCAATAGGCAAAATATCTAGCTCGTGTGGCCTTGCAAAGGCAATCACACTTTGTCCCGATACAACAGTGTCGCCAGAAATGTTGTGTATAGGGGTTGGCAAATGATGCTGGTTAATTTGGATGCTATTTTCCTGCCAAACACCTTCAAAGCGATTTGCTGAACCTAGAAAGCCGTAGACAAATGGCGTGGCGGGCTGGCCATACACGATTTGTGGGGTTCCAACTTGCTCGACCTGACCGTGGTCCATGAGCACCACGCGATCTGCTACCTCAAGGGCTTCTTCCTGGTCATGCGTGACAAATATCGAGGTGACATTTAGGTCTTCGTGTAATTTTCGCAACCATCGACGCAACTCTTTTCTTACCTTTGCATCAAGCGCGCCGAATGGCTCGTCTAATAATAAAACTCTCGGTTCAACTGCCAGTGCGCGAGCCAATGCAATACGCTGACGTTGCCCGCCGGAAAGCTCTGAAGGGAAACGACTGGAGAGCCAATCAAGCTGCACAAGATTGAGTAAGCTCATAACTTTGTCTCGAATTGCCGATTCGCTAGGGCGTTGTTTTCGCGGTTTCATGCGTAATCCGAAGGCAACGTTGTCGAAGACGGTCATATGTCTGAATAGCGCGTAATGCTGGAATACAAAGCCGACTTGTCTTTCACGCACGTGAACATCAGAGGCATCTTCACCATCAAGAAGTACCTGACCCCGATCTGCGCTTTCTAAGCCCGCAATAATGCGCAACAAAGTCGTCTTGCCACAGCCCGATGGGCCCAATAACGCAACTAATTCTCCCCGATTAAAATCGAGCGACACGTCGTGTAACGCGGTGAACTGGCCGTAGCGCTTTTGTATATGGCGTACTTGAATGCTCATGCTTTGCTCCTTTGACCAACGTATGGTTCGTTATTGGTAATGCCAATGCGATTGATTGCAAAAGTGCCTTCGGTTAGGCGGTTGGCTTTAGCCTGATGCTCAACCCATGCCTTAATAATGAGGGTGATTAAGGCCAGCAAAGCAAGAAGTGATGCGACCGAAAATGCGGCTGCAAATTGGTATTCGTTATAAAGAATTTCGACATGCAACGGCAGGGTGTTGGTGAGGCCACGAATGTGTCCAGACACCACTGAGACTGCGCCGAATTCGCCCATGGCCCGCGCGTTACACAAAATCACGCCATAGAGCAGTCCCCATTTAATATTGGGTAAGGTGACATGCCAAAACACCTGCCAGCCGCGTGCGCCTAAGACAACGGCGGCTTCCTCTTCCTCCTTGCCTTGCGCTTGCATGAGCGGAATTAATTCCCGCGCAATAAACGGAAAGGTGACGAAAATGGTCGCCAACACGATGCCGGGTATAGCAAAAATGATTTTTATATCGTGGTCAGAGAGCCAACTGCCAAACCACCCGTGTGCCCCAAACACTAAAACGTAAATTAAACCTGCAACGACGGGTGACACGGAGAAGGGAAGATCAATTAGCGTGATTAGAAAGTGCTTACCCCTGAACTCGAATTTGCTGATAGCCCAAGCTGCGCTTACACCGAATACAAGATTAAGGGGAACTGCAATGAATGCTGCGATTAGAGTGAGCTTCATGGCAGCCAAGGCTTCAGCTTCAGAAATTGCTGCCAAATAAACTTCCCAGCCCTTGCGTAGTGCTTCTGAGAACACTGCGATCAGTGGCAGCAGTAGAAAGAGCGTAAAGAAGGTGAGTGCGAGTGCAATGAGCGTGACACGAATGACGTTGGATTCGCGTGTGGCGATACGAACGTTGTTGATGCTGGGGTTAGCCAAAATGTAGGCGGCACTCATTTTTGCCCCTTAGATGTGGTTGAGGCGGACCATGCCTGCAAGCTATTAATCAAGAGCAACAATGCGAACGAGATAATGAGCATCACACTTGCAATGGCTGTGGCGCCGGCGTAATCGTATTGTTCAAGCTTGGTGATAATCATGAGTGGGGTGATCTCGGACACCATTGGAATATTGCCTGCAATAAAGATGACTGAGCCGTATTCACCCAGTGCGCGAGCAAACGCAAGAGCAAAACCCGTTATTAATGCGGGTGCGATGATTGGCAAAATGACGTGGCGAAATATTTGCCATCGTTGTGCGCCTAAACTGGCCGCAGCCTCTTCAAGCTCGCTATCTAAATCACTCAACACCGGTTGCACGGTTCGCACAACAAAAGGTAGGCCGATAAAGATGAGGGCAACCAATACACCGAGCGGCGTGAATGCAACCTTGATTCCCCATTGGCCCAATTGACTGCCAAGCCAACCATTGGGCGCATAAAGTGCAGTGAGCGCAATTCCAGCCACTGCTGTGGGTAGTGCGAATGGCAAGTCGATCAGCGCATCAATGACGGTACGTCCTGGAAATTGATATCGCACTAAAACCCACGCAAGAAGAACGCCGAATACTGCATTGAAGAGTGCCGCGAAAAGAGAGGCGCCAAAAGTCAGTTGGTATGACGCAACGACGCGTGGCGAGCTCACCGCATCCCAAAACTCGCTCATCGTGAGTTGGGAAGTTTTCAAAAAGATGGCCGCGAGTGGAATCAAGACAATTAAGGATAAATACAGAACGCTGTAGCCCAGCGTTAGCGAAAATCCGGGTAAGACCCGCTTCGTTGAGTATGTGCCGAATGTTGCAGGATTTATCGCTGGGTTCATCGTTGTGTTCATATTCGACTCGTGCGTTCAGCGGCTTTTGGAAGCAGCAGAATCTGATCTGCTACACCATTGCCAATTAATAGTGCTTTGAGCCGAGTCTAATGAACGGAGGCTTAGACGCTAAGCAAGAAAAAGTGCGTTGCTTATTCTTGCAATGGATATATGGCGTGAATGGGGTGTAAGGCCGAAAGTACGCAGCCTTATCGGGAAGGGAAAGCTAAAAGAGATCGCTGCGGTTTTACGTTGATAGGCCTGGCGTGTCGGGAAGCATGCCTACTAGGCCGTCGCGATGCGTTGCTTGCAGTGCTTGAAGTAGTTCAATGATCTTTGGCCATGGACCATATCCAGCATCCGTATTGATATGCCCGGATTCACCCAAGTTTAGAAAAGCGCTGCCCCAGCGCTCAGCCAGAAATTTTGCCGTCGTTAATTTGCACCAAGGATCATTGCTGCTGGCAATTAAGAGGCTAGGGAAGGGCAGTATGGACCTAGGTAGAACTTCATCTAGATTCCGTTCTGTATCAACAGCACTGTTTTCGGCTAATGCAGGGGATTCTTCATTGGGTTTAAGTTGCACTTGTTGCACAAAGCCATGGGTTGAAAACAATCGCGGATCCGGCGGTGCCACCCAAATGGCACCGGCAATTTGGCCTGCGTGTTCCTGTGACGCATATATGCTGGCTAAACAGCCGAAGCTATGTGCAACTAGCCACACGTTGCCTGTGATTTGCATCATCTGTGCTTGGATCGAGGCAGTCCATTTAATAATTTCCGGTCGATCCCAGTCCTGCTGTTCAATTCGTTGGGCGTTGTGTAGTTGTTTGACTAGCCAACTTTGCCAATGTGCCGGACCACTGTTGCCAAGGCCCGGCACCACAAGAACAGTATTAAGCGTCTTGCTCATGATGTTCCTACACATTTGGTGTTTGGCAAATTATTGCCGAACGATTTGATCGAACACACCGCCATCATTGAAATGTGTTACCTGTGCTTTCGCCCATCCTCCGAATACGCTATCAATGGTAAAGAGATTGATCTTAGTGAATTGTTTTGCGTAACGTGCGGCCACTGCGGGGTTAGTTGGGCGATAGAAATTTTGAGCCGCAATTTCTTGGCCTTCCCCTGAGTATAGATATTGCAAGTATGCAGTAGCGACTGCCCGAGTCCCATGCTTGTCGACCACTTTATCGACAATGCTTACCGGTGGCTCAGCTAGAATTGAGATTGAGGGCGTAACGATTTGGAACCGCTCTGGACCTAATTCTTTAATTGCCAAATAGGCCTCGTTTTCCCAGGTGATTAACACATCGCCAATGCCACGTTCAACGAAGGTGGTTGTTGCGCCTCTAGCACCGGAATCGAGTACTTTGACGTTGCCATAAAGTCGCTTTACAAAATCACGTGCAGCCTGAGTGCGAGCAGGTTCTGGTGCGGCTTTGTTATGACTCAATGCATACCCCCAAGCTGCGAGATAATTCCAGCGGGCGCCGCCCGATGTTTTAGGATTAGGCGTGATAACCTCAATACCGCTGCGGGTTAAATCATTCCAGTCACGAATGTTTTTGGGATTACCTTTGCGCACTAAAAATACGATGGTTGAGGTGTAAGGTGCAGCGTTGTTGGGTAGTCGCTTTTGCCAATCCGGATTGATGAGCTTACCTTTCTCGTACAATGCATCTATATCGTAGGCGAGTGCCAAGGTCACAATATCGGCTTCCAGCCCGTCGATAACAGCCCGTGCTTGTTTGCCAGACCCACCGTGTGATTGTTTGATAGAAACCGTTTCACCTGTTTTGGTCTTCCAGTATTTGGCAAAAGCGGTGTTGTAGCTTTGGTAAAGTTCGCGAGTTGGGTCATACGATACGTTTAATAACGTCGTGTCGGCACGTGTGACGCCAGACAAGCCCAGCGCGAGTGCAGATGACAACAGAAATGTGGTGAAGTAACCATGCGTGAGGCGATTCATATTATTCTCCGTTTAAGTTTTGTACTGGATGGCCCCATGGTACGGAGATGGTCCAATTAACCAAACCAAGAAGAATTCATTTGCTTATGCAAAAATGAGCGTGTTACAGCGACCTCAATAAGCGAATAGAACTGAAGGCAAGAATATTGAAGAAGCGAATTTTGTTTGTGTGTATGGGCAACATCTGTCGTTCGCCCACAGCAGAGGGCGTGGCCCGACATTTAATTCAATTACATGGCCTGCAAGATTCGATTGAGGTCGATTCTGCGGGAACGCATGCGTACCACATCGGCGAAGCGCCAGATCGCCGGTCGCAGGCGGCTGCTAAACGACGTGGCATTGATATGTCAAAACTACGTGCGCGCAAAGTTGAAGAGGCGGACTTCGAGCGATTTGATTTGATCTTGGCGATGGACCAAGATAATTTGCGGAATCTGGCGCGCAAGTGTCCACCTGAGAAGTCCGGGAAGTTGTCACTCATGATGCGTTATGCGCAACGTCAATGGCAGGACGAAGTGCCGGATCCATATTACGGCGGCGAGGCAGGCTTTGAGCATGTGCTCGACATGCTAGAAGATGCTGTATTGGGAGCGCTGGCTGAAGCGACAGGCCGAGATCTACGCTAACTGATACCCACCTCACTGGGTATAAACAGTCGCCTGTGGTCGATTGTGTTGTGTGTTCCCGAGCTTTATTGGCGGGGTCCGTCTCGCCCCATGCTGACAGACACGTACCGCGACTTGACTTCAGTCTAAGTTGCTACATTTTATCTTTAGCGGACTGTGCGGCATCCTGAATTTTCTCTCCGCCGCGTTCAATGTCTTTTCCTGCACCTTGGATGGTGTTGCAAGCAGTGAGAACAAGTGCGCAAACAATTGCGAGCAAAGTTTGTGTCGTTTTCATAATAAGTCTCCTGTTGTCATGGACACTGTTAACGCAACAAAAAAACAGTTGCGTACCTGTATCGTAGGAAAGGAAATCCATCAATGAAACTTAATCTTGGCAATTCTGATTTGCTTGAAGCATGCCTTGTGTTTCGACGAACTGAATAATTTGTTCTAGACCTTGGCAGGTTTTCATATTACTGAACACAAATGGGCGATTTCCGCGCATCCGTTGTGCATCATGCTCCATGACTTCTAGAGAGGCGCCAACCATAGGCGCCAAGTCAATTTTATTAATAACGAGTAGATCACTTTTACATATGCCTGGGCCGCCTTTTCGTGGAATCTTGTCGCCGGCAGAAACATCAATCACATATAAGGTAAGGTCGGATAGTTCTGGTGAGAATGTGGCGGCTAGGTTGTCTCCACCAGATTCAATGATGACTAACTCGAGTCCCGGAAATGCTTGATTCAATCTTTCAACTGCTTCCAAATTGATCGAGGCATCTTCACGAATAGCGGTGTGTGGGCATCCGCCTGTCTCTACACCGATGATTCGATCAGGCGAGAGCGCTTCATTTCTCACTAAGAATTGCGCGTCTTCTGCGGTGTAAATATCGTTCGTGACGACGGCTAAGTTGTAACGATTACGAAGTGCGCGACACAAGGCAAGTGTGAGTGCTGTTTTGCCGGAACCAACAGGGCCGCCGATGCCAACTCTGAGCGCTTGGTTTTGAGGTTGTTTAGAGTTCATGTCTAGGTGACGAATTAAGATCTAAAGAGTCGTGAGTACTGCGTTTCATGCAAACTGCTTGCAATGGATAGGGCAGGCGAATAATTGCTCCATTCGCATTCATCTAGCACTGAAGCTGCTATCGAGATGGTTTGAATTTTTGCCCCTAGGTTGAACAAGATACGCTGCCCCGCTGTTTGTCCAAGCGGTACGGCTTTGATAGCCGCCATCACTTGGTTTTCTAACCATGACCAAGCGTAGGCTTGTAGCGCATCCGTTACATCAACTTTCCAACGTGTAGCGACTGCCGACCATGCAGTGGGATAGGCGCACTCGACTGTGTCTTCAAAGAAAGCTTTATGGTCGTTTGCCAAAAGATCTAAGTCGTTTGCTAAGCGCAGTAGTGAATAGCCCATCTGTAACGTTTCTGCTCGCATTTCAGCGGTTTCACGGCTCGCAACAAATTTCTGATTTAAGCGCTTGATGCTGGAGAAATCATTTGAGCTCCAGGCCATCAATTGTTGTTGGAGTAGGGGTAATTCAAAGCTGGAGAATGCGTGTGAGAGGACGGAGTCGATCCAATCTTGGGCTGATTGTTCATTGTGAACCCATCCACATTCCACCGCCCACTCTAAACCTTGAGAATAGGTGTACGCACCTACGGGTAGCGCAGGACTCGCGAGTTGCAGTAAGCGACTGAGATTAAATGAATGTGTGGAATGATTCATCGAGACACAAATTCATGGATGCGTGGGGCATTACTGTCGGGGCCGTGGCCGTGTGAATGAGTGTGCCCATCGCTGGAATGGTGTCCACGTGCATATGCACCGGCTTCTGGCTCAAATGGGGCGTCAAGTTTAGTCACATGCAGTCCGAGACCTTGAACCATTTCTGCAAGTACGTGGTCTGCTGCATAGCGTAAATAACCGTGACCCAGTTCAACTGGAACATGCCGGTTCCCTAAATGGTAGGCTGCACGCGCTAACGAAAGCGCATCGGATTTAATCTCGTGAATGGCTTCTGGCGATGCCTTTACAACGATGACGACACCCGTCTGTGTGATGAGTTTTTGCTCGCCCCTCAGCACATGTCCGCGCGGTAGAAACAATCCCGCTTCGCTCCCATCGCTAAGCTTTACACGTAGGCGACTTTTACACCGGTGCTCATACGGCAAACTCAGTGCGAGAGTAGCTTCTTCATTGCCGCTATATAAGTGTTCAATAACGTGCATAGTTAAAATAGAAAATAGCGTTGTGCCATGGGTAGCACTTTGGCAGGTTCACACACTAATAGCTCACCATTTGCCCGTACAGCATAGGTTTCCGGGTCGGCCTCAATGTCTGGTTGCCAATCATTGAGCAACATATGTGACTTCGTGACGTGTCGTGTTCCCTTGATGGGCTCTAAAGGCTTATTGAGCCCCAAATTTTGTACGCCAGCGTTGTTCATCGCGGCTTGAGATACAAAAGTTAAGCTGCTTCCAAAAGCCGCGCTGGCCGCCGTATGAAAAGCGCCAAACATGGGGCGGTAATGAACAGGTTGCGGCGTCGGAATGGACGCGTTGGGATCACCCATGGCTGCCGCAGCGATCATGCCGCCCTTCAGAATCAGGGATGGTTTTACGCCAAAGAAAGCGGGTTTCCAGATAACGAGGTCGGCTAGCTTGCCTGGGGAAACTGAGCCGACGATATGACTAATACCATGCGTGATGGCGGGGTTGATGGTGTATTTTGCGATGTAGCGCTTAATGCGGAAATTATCACTGTACGCGGAATCTCCTGCCAGACTTCCGCGTTGCACTTTCATCTTATGTGCTGTTTGCCACGTGCGCAGAATCACCTCGCCAACACGCCCCATTGCTTGACTGTCAGAACTCATCATTGAGAACGCGCCGAGGTCATGCAAAATATCCTCTGCGGCAATGGTTTCTCTGCGAATGCGTGATTCTGCAAACGCAATGTCCTCTGCAATGCTTGCGTCTAAATGATGGCAAACCATTAGCATGTCCAAATGTTCGTCAATGGTATTGACGGTATAGGGACGAGTCGGGTTGGTGGAAGAGGGTAGAACATTGGGCAAGCCCGCAGCCCGGATAATGTCCGGGGCATGTCCGCCGCCCGCGCCTTCCGTATGGAAGGTATGGATCGTTCTACCTTTGAAGGCCTTAATGGTTGTTTCCACAAACCCTGATTCATTGAGCGTGTCTGTGTGAATGGCGACTTGAACATCCATCTCGTCGGCCACACCAAGGCAGCAATCAATTGCGGCCGGCGTTGTTCCCCAGTCCTCATGCAGTTTCAATCCAATTGCACCGGCCTCGACTTGTTCTCGTAAGGCGTGCGGAAGACTGGCATTCCCTTTACCCAAGAATCCTAAATTCATAGGAAAGGCATCTGCAGCGGCAAGCATGCTATGCAAATGCCAGGGGCCAGGTGTGCAGGTTGTTGCTAGTGTTCCTGTTGCTGGGCCAGTCCCTCCACCGATCATGGTGGTGACCCCACTCATGAGCGCTTCATCAATCTGTTGCGGGCAAATAAAGTGAATGTGTGTATCGATCCCGCCGGCTGTAACGATCATGCCTTCGCCGGCAATAATCTCTGTGCACGGCCCAATAATTAAAGTAACGCCAGGTTGAATATCTGGGTTGCCGGCCTTGCCAAGTGCAACGATGCGACCATGCTTGATACCAATATCAGCCTTGATAATTCCACTCACTGCATCAATAACCAAGGCATTGGTAATGACGGTATCCAGTGTTTCGTCCGAGATGCGCTGGCTTTGACCCATGCCGTCACGAATGACTTTGCCGCCACCAAACTTAACCTCTTCTCCATAGATGGTCAGATCTTGCTCAACTTCTACCCAAAGCTCTGTGTCAGCTAATCGAACTCGGTCGCCCGTGGTGGGGCCAAACATTTCTGCATACGCTTGTCTTGAAATGTGTGTTGTCATGCTACAGCGCCCCCGTGACGGATGCTGTGAAGCCAAATACTTTGCGCTCACCACTTAGGGCAACAAGTTGAACTGTTCGGCATTGGCCGGGTTCAAAACGCACGGCAGTGCCAGCTGCAATGTTTAAACGAAATCCTCGTGCGGCATCCCGGTCAAATTTCAGTGCGTCGTTGGTCTCATAAAAATGATAATGAGAGCCGACTTGAATGGGGCGATCACCGGTATTTGCGACGACAAGTGTCCGGATTTCTCGGCCGACATTGAGCTCAATTTCACCTTGCTTGACTACTAGTTCTCCAGGAATCATCGTCTGCTCCTAAACAATCGGGTGATGAACCGTGACCAGTTTGCTGCCATCTGGAAAGGTCGCTTCAACTTGTATTTCTGGAATCATCTCGGGGACACCTTCCATGACGTCATCACGGCCGAGCAAAGTGGCACCCCATCCCATCAGGTCGGCCACACTTCGTCCATCGCGAGCACCTTCCATAATGGCAGCCGAAATGAAGGCCACTGCTTCTGGGTAATTTAATTTGAGGCCTCTGGCTTTGCGGCGCTCAGCGAGTAATGCAGCGGTAAAAATGAGGAGCTTGTCTTTTTCTCTTGGTGTCAGTTCCATTGATATTCCTACAAGCAGTTAAATGTCGAATATGAAGTGAGGTTTGCAGCGAGCATCGCGTCTATGTGCGCCATATTCTTGGCGTTTCAGCATCTCGATCTGCTAGGGCAGGTCTTAGAATCTCCCAAATCTTGAGTAGCCAATCGCGTGCTGAAGCACTGGAGTGACCCAGATATCGGCCTAACAAAACATGGGGCAACATCGTAATGCCTACAATGCCGTTTTCAGCAGGACATGATCTACATGCTACTAAATGTGCATCATTGACCTGCTTATTTAGCCCATGCTTGACACAAAGGATGGTGGCACTAACGGTGTGGTTGGCTAGGCCAGATAGGGTCGATAAGTTACTGTTTGGATGGCTGCGACCTAGAATCCGGTTCGCCTCGTACCAAACCAGCTCTCCATCGATGCATACCTCGGTTTTGGAGCGTATTTGGCCTTGGTTATAAATTTCGTGACTTGCTGTTCGCCCCAAGCAAGTGATGTCAAATCCAATAAAGCCCGAGGTGGATGCGAGAGAAATTTTTGTGTCAAGTTCGACACAACTTTGATCAAAGAAAATATTCTCTTGTGGCAGCCATTCCAGCATAGCCCCTTGATCAAGTTCGAAGTGAAGTGTCTGGCGCGCGACTTTATTTGCGGAGCGATACCACTTGCCAGCACCTGGGGTGCTCAATAAGGCGTGCGCTTGCGGTTGGCAATTCACTTGCAACGTTAATTGATCGCCTCCTGCAATGCCGCCAGGAGGGTGCACCACTATACTGTGGCAGACTGCAGGTCCTTCAGGATATAAAACTTTCTGAACAAGCAGGGGGCCATTGTGCTGACGACGAGCCAAGATGGTCTTGTCCATCTGATGGGCAAAATCGAGCTGCAATGACCCGTGCCATGCGGGTAAGCCGGCACAGAGATTGTTAGCTGGAGAGGAAGCTAAATCTTGGTGACATGCAATTGAGGTCATGTGGCGTATTAAACCGCAAGCTTTTCTCGCACGCCATCAGCATCCATATTTTTACCCTCACCTTGCGCGATAATTTCGCCTCTTTCCATCAGTAAATATTGGTCTGCCAAGGCTCTCGCAAAGTCATAGTATTGCTCGACAAGCAGTATGGCCATTTGCCCCTCTTCCGCAAGCGTGCGGATGGCGCGTTCAATATCTTTGATGATGGATGGTTGAATGCCTTCTGTTGGCTCGTCCAGTATCAGCAATTTTGGATTCATTGCCAATGCTCGACCAATCGCCAATTGTTGCTGTTGGCCACCCGATAAATCGCCGCCCCTGCGCTTGATCATTTGTTGAAGCACTGGGAACATCTCAAAAATACGCTCAGGAATTTTTGCGCTGGCAGGTTGAGTGGCTAATCCCATGTGTAGGTTTTCAAGAACCGTTAGTCTAGGAAATATCTCTCGACCCTGTGGGACATAGCCAATCCCGGATCGGACTCGTTCATGTGATGTGCGCTGGGTTAGATCTTGGCTATTAAACATGATGCTGCCAGTCGCTGCGGGTACAACGCCCATCAACGTTTTGAGTAAAGTCGTTTTTCCGACCCCATTACGACCAAGTAGGGTTGTAACCTTGCCCATGGGGACTTCAAAACTCAGGTCCCGAAGAATATGGCTACCACCATAGTATTGGTTTAGGTTGCTGACGGTAAGCATGGTGTGCAGTCCTTATACGGGCTGATTATGGTTATAAATGCAGGACTATCTGCCTAGATAAACCTCAATGACACGCTGGTCATTTTGTACGGTGGCCAAATCACCTTCTGCCAACACACTGCCTTCGTGCAGCACTGTTACTTTCCCGCCAAGAGCCTCCACAAAAGCCATGTCATGTTCCACCACAACGAGTGAATGCTTACCTGCGAGGCTAACAAATAGCTCGGCGGTACGTTCGGTTTCATCATCAGTCATGCCTGCTACGGGTTCATCAAGCAAAAGCAAACGAGGCTCTTGAATTAGTAGCATGCCAATTTCAAGCCACTGCTTCTGACCATGTGATAACAGGCCAGCTTGGTGATCTGCATGCGCTGTGAGTCGAATGAGCTTAAGCGTTTCACTAATTCGATCTCGTTGTGAATCGTCTAGCGCAGCAAATAGACTTCGCCATACTCGCTTATCTGCTTTCATGGCGAGTTCAAGATTCTCGAATACGGTGTGGTGTTCGAAAATAGTGGGCTTCTGAAACTTTCGACCAATACCTGCGTGCGCTATTTCAGGCTCACTCATACGCGTAAGGTCGAGTGTTTGCCCAAAGAACGCTCGTCCACTATCAGGCCTAGTTTTGCCCGTAATGACATCCATCATGGTGGTTTTGCCAGCGCCATTGGGTCCAATAATGCAACGTAACTCACCGACATCAATCGCGAGGTTGAGTTTGTTAATGGCACGAAACCCATCGAAGCTCACCGTAATGTCGTCTAAATAAAGAATGACGTTGTGAGTGAGGTCTACCTCACCTGGAACCAGAATGTGCGAGGTGCCCGCTTCTCCGGGGGCGTTCTCTGGGTTGTTTAGGCCATCAGGTTTCGGCTGGTTTGAATCAAGCACGTAACTCACGCGGCCTCCTTATGACTCACCGAAACATCAGTTGCTGATTTTTTGAACCTGCTGCGTAATTTGCGGAAGAGTCCAACCACGCCATCTGGCAAAAAAAGCGTGACACCAATAAATATAAATCCCAAGAAGAAGAGCCAATATTCAGGAAATGAAACGGTGAAGAAACTTTTGGCTAGATTGACAATGAATGTGCCAATCACGGGCCCGATAAGTGTTCCGCGCCCACCGACTGCGACCCAAATGGCGATTTCAATTGAATTCGCCGGGCTCATTTCAGAGGGATTGATGATGCCAACTTGGGGCACATACAGGGCGCCTGCGAGCGCACAAATAATTGCAGAGAGAGTCCAGATAAAGAGTTTGTAATGTAAAGGTTGGTAGCCGATAAACATTACGCGCGATTCAGCATCACGAATTGCAGTCAGCACTCTTCCGAATTTCGATTTCACTAAAACATAGCTGAGCAGCAAAACCTTAACAAGTAGTAGTGCGGAAAGGCAAAAGAGGATCGTGCGCATACCTGGGGAAGTAATGTCGTATCCCAATATGCGCTTGAAATCAGTAAAGCCGTTGTTACCCCCGAAACCTGTTTCGTTACGGAAGAAAAGCAGCATGGCAGCATACGTTAACGCTTGTGTAATGATGGAAAAATACACACCCTTAATGCGCGAACGGAAGGCGAAATATCCAAAAATCCATGCGAGTACGCCGGGTACTAGGATGACGAGAAACATCGCCCAGCCAAATGAATCGGAGTTCCACCAGAACCAAGGCATTTCTTTCCAGTCTAGAAACACCATGAAGTCCGGTAAGTCACTCTGGTAGCTGCCATCTCGGCCAATTTGACGCATGAGATACATGCCGAAGGCATATCCGCCTAATGCAAAGAATAGGCCGTGGCCGAGTGACAGAATGCCCGCGTAACCCCAGATAAGATCCATGGCTACGGCAACAATGGCGTAGCACAAAATCTTGCCCATTAAGGTGATTGCATAGCTTGAAATATGCAATGGGTGACCGTCGTCGAGGAGCAAATGTGAGGCTGGGATCAGTATCAGTGTTAGTAACATGAAGCCCGATAAGGCGAGCCATGCACTGGGCCCAAGCTTACCCACAAGCGAAACAAGGAATGGTGTACGCATGAGCGACCTAGCTATCGACAAATCGACCTTTGAGGGCAAACAATCCTTGAGGTCGCTTTTGAATGAAAAGAATAATAAAGATCAATACTGCAATCTTTGCGATAACAGCGCCTGTCCAACCTTCAAGAAATTTGGTGAGAAGCCCAAGACCCATACCAGCCCAAACGGCGCCTGCGAGTTGGCCTACGCCACCCACCACAACCACCATAAAAGCATCGACGATATAACCTTGGCCCATGGCGGGGCCAACATTGGCAATTTGCGATAGCGCGCAACCGCCTAGTCCTGCAACGCCTGACCCAATGGCAAATGCGAGTGTGTCAATACGCCCAGTTGGAACACCGACACAGCCTGCCATGGTTCGGTTTTGTGTGACTGCCCGCACAAACAAACCTAAACGAGTTCGGCTCATCATGAGCCAGATCAACACGAGCACGAAGGCAGCAAAAGCAACAATGACGATTCGATTCCAAGGCAAGACAACATCACCAACCAAGGTGATGCCGCCAGACATCCAGTTCGGATTGGCAAGCTCAACGTTCTGCGGGCCAAATATCACCCGCGCAGCTTGGATGAGCACGAGCGATAAACCCCAGGTTGCAAGTAAAGATTCGAGCGGCCTGCCATACAAATGGCGAATAACCGTGCGCTCGATCAGTATGCCTACCATGGCTGCTGCAAAGAAGGCCACAGGTATAGCTGCGATGACATACCAATCGATGAAGTTGGGGAGGTGCTGCCGAAAAACACCCTGCACAACATAGGTGGCATAGGCGCCAACCATGAGTAATTCGCCGTGCGCCATGTTAATGACGCCCATGACACCATAGGTAATGGCGAGGCCCAGTGCTGCCAGAATCAAGATCGAACCGAGTGATAGACCTGTAAAGACGGTGCCAACTGATTCAGCAAATTTAATGCGTTTTTTGATGGATTGAAGTGATAGCGCAATTTCACCTCGAACTTCATTATCTGACTCGGTTGCAGTTGAGTCAGTATTTGCATCCAGACGAGACTGGAGTAGGGCAATCACATTGGCATCAGACGACTCTGCTAGTTTTTTTGCTGCGGCGAGCCTTTGTTTTGGATCTGTTGAGGTTAAACGAATTCTCGCGCTTGCAAGGCCAATAATCTGTTTAATATCGGCGTCCGTTTCTGTTGCAAGGGCTTTGTCTAAAATCGGCAGCATGCTTTCAACCGCGTTTTCACGCATTTGATTGGCTGCAGCGAAGCGTGTACTACGATCTGTTGAAAATAATTTTGCGCTGGCCTTTGCGGTGTCCAATGCTTGGCGCAGCTGGTTATTGAGTGAAATATTTTCAATGTTGGCGGGGATGACGGCTATGTTCCCACCACTTACGGGATCGACGGCTTTCTCACCATCGTAAATCAATAACTGATCACCTGATTTTGCTAAGGTGTCTTGGTCAAGCGCCTCTATGATGCGCTTGGCAATGGGGTCTTCTTGGCTGCCAAGCTGTGTAATTGCTGCTAGGCGTACGTCGAAGTCATCAGAAGCAAGTTGCTTCAATAAAGCTGAATCTGGGGCGGCAAAAACGGTGTTACTGCCTAACACGAACAGGCAGAACACGATCCATCGTTGGATACGGGACATAGATCTCGCCCTTGAGATATGACTGATCCGCTGCTACAGGGTAGCAGCGGATGATTTACACAAAAAGGTATTACATACCTTGCTTGCTTTCATTGCCCGGAATGAAGGGACTCCACGGCTGGGCACGAATGGGGGCAGGGGTCTTCCACACAACATTAAACTGACCGTCTGCCTTAACTTCACCAATGAACACAGGTTTGTGCAGGTGATGATTGGTTTTATCCATCGTTAAGGTAAAGCCAGAGGGTGCTGTAAAGGTTTGCCCACCCATTGCTGCAATGACTTTGTCAGTGTCAGTCGATTTCGCTTTTTCAACAGCTTGGGCCCACATGTGAATGCCAACATAAGTTGCTTCCATTGGGTCGTTCGTTACGACTGAGTCGGCATTCGGAATTTTGTTTTTCTTCGCCCAGTCTTTGTACATCTTAATAAAGCCGCTGTTGGTTGGATTCTTCAATGACATGAAGTAATTCCACGCAGCTAAGTGACCGACCAACGGCTTTGTATCAACGCCGCGCAACTCTTCTTCACCGACTGAAAATGCCACAACAGGAACATCTGTCGCTTTCAAGCCGGCATTGCCAAGTTCTTTATAGAAGGGGACATTTGAGTCGCCATTGATTGTAGAAATCACAGCAGTTTTCTTGCCGGCGCTTGAGAATTTCTTGATATTGGCAATGATGGTCTGATAGTCGCTATGACCAAATGGCGTGTACTCCTCCATGATGTCTTCATCTTTCACACCTTTGCTATGCAGAAAAGCGCGCAGAATTTTGTTGGTCGTGCGTGGGTAAACATAATCGGTGCCGAGCAATACGAAGCGCTTGGCGCCACCACCTTGCTTGCTCATCAAATATTCAACAGCAGGAATGGCCTGTTGGTTAGGTGCAGCCCCTGTGTAAAACACATTCTTCTCGAGCTCCTCGCCCTCGTACTGCACGGGGTAGAACAGCAAGCTATTGAGCTCTTTGAATACGGGATTAACTGACTTACGCGAAACAGAGGTCCAGCAACCAAAAACAACCGAAACCTTATCCTTTGAAATCAGTTGGCGAGCCTTCTCAGCAAACAGCGGCCAGTTGGAAGCGGGGTCAACCACGACGGGTTCCAGTTTCTTGCCCATCACGCCGCCTTTTGCGTTGATTTCCTCAATGGTCATCAATGCGGTGTTTTTCAGCGCGGTTTCTGAAATGGCCATCGTTCCGGAAAGGGAATGCAGAATCCCAACTTTGATCGTATCCGCTGCATAGGATTGAGAAGCTGAACCGAGTGCTGCGATGGACGACGCTAGAACAAGGGCTTTGACAAATGTACGGCGTTGCATGATGCCTCCTGGCGGTTATTCAAAGAAGGGAACAACACGCACCAATCAGCATCAAGTATGCCAATAAATTTAACTTTATGATTATTATAAAAATTCTTCGTAAGCGCTTCCTTTGGCATATAGAGAAATCGCGAGGGTGCGCACAGCTTTAAGGCGTAAAAATACTTTTCTTGCACTAATGTGGACTGCTGCAGCGCAGCGTGTGGACAAATAAAAATGGCCCCGAAGGGCCATTTTTTTCACGCTGAATCGAGGAACGGTTAAGACCGTGTTTCGATTTGCTGCAACGGTGCGTTGGCATCCGCCGATACCCCATTCACACGCGGTTTGCGACCAAGCGTGATTGCAGGTTCAGCAGAAGCGAGCGCGCTACTGCGACTGGTGGTTTGCACCATCACTAAGCCGCTTTGTTCTAATGCAGACTCAATGTTGATAGATTCCATTGCCGCGACAATGGTAGGTTGCGGTGCGCTGTTTTGTACCTGAACCGGTGCTGCAACTGCAGTTGCTTCAGGGGCAGCAACAGTCGTTGTGATGACTTGTGCTGCCTCGGCAACCACCTGAACGGCTGGTTCAGCCTTAACTGCAGGTACTTCAACGGGCGTGGGGACCGGAGCAGGCACTGCAACTTGAATAACAGGCTCAGCGACAGCAACTGGCAGGGGAGCTGCCTCTTTTACGAATTCCACTGAGCTTGCAGGTTCATTGGCAACAGGAACCGGCATTGGACGTTCAGCCGCAGCGTCAGACGCTGTGGCAGTCGGCATACTTGCTGAATCATTTTCCATCATTACAGATTCAGTGCCCGGTAACTCAGCTTGGCTTTGGTTTGTACGCTCGTTACGATCACCACGGTCACGGCGACCGCGACGACCACGACGGCTACGGTTTCGACCTTCACCTGCTTGCGCAGCTTCACCGGCATCTGTCACTACATTGGGATTGGCAACGGCTTCGTCTGCGACCAGTGATTTTTCAACCTCAGCATCTTGTTGGCGCGGTTCGCGCGGCTCACGTTGTTGGCGTGGTTCGCGAGGTTGGCGTGGCTCACGGGCCTCTTTGTTCTCACGAGGTTCGCGCGGCTCGCGCTGCTGGCGTGGTTCTTTGTTTTCACGCGGCTCACGTGCTTCACGGACTGGGCGGTTCTCTTTGTTCTCTGCTGCGGTTGCGTCTTGTTGACGACCTTTACGCTGGCCGTCGTTTCCACCTTCATTACGCTCGCTGCGTTCGGCACGATCACCACGGCCACGACTGCGCTCACCACGGCCACGGCCACCACGTTCGTTGCGATCCCCGCGGCGATTACGTTCGCTCGTTGCGGGTTTGGCAACGGGCGCAGCTTCGGTAGTAGGTTGGCCAGAGAACCAAGACATGATGCGAGACATCAGGCCTGGTTTTGCATTGGCTTCCACAGCGCGTTGTGCAGGCTTTGGCGCTTCTTCAACAATCGGTGCAGGTTGTGCGGGCGTGATGCCCTTAACAACGGCCTCTTGGCGCTTAGGTTTGTCTTCAGTAGTAATAGCAGAAGGCGGTTGGTATGCCTCGGCTTGTGGCGCATGAACCATCTGATACGACATGGCAACTGCGCCTTCTAGGTTCAGTTGGTCGTGGCGCAGGCGTACGATTTCGTGTTGCGGTGTAACCATGTGCTCATTCGGGATGAGCACCAAGTTAACTTTGTGGCGCAGTTCAATCTGATTGATGTCTTGGCGCTTTTCGTTGAGCAAGAATGTTGCGACATCAACCGGGACTTGAACGTGCACTGCGCCCGTGTTTTCCTTCATAGCTTCCTCTTCGAGGATGCGCAGAATATGTAGGGCGGCAGATTCAGTTGAACGAATGTGTCCTGTGCCTGAACAGCGTGGGCAGGGGATGTAGCTGGTTTCTGCCAAAGCAGGGCGCAAACGTTGACGCGACAGCTCAAGCAGGCCGAAGCGGCTGATTTTGCCCATTTGTACGCGCGCACGGTCATGATGAAGCGCATCGCGCAGGCGGTTTTCAACTTCGCGCTGGTTGCGTTGGCTTTCCATGTCGATAAAGTCGATCACGATCAGGCCGCCTAGGTCACGCAGACGCAGTTGGCGTGCAACTTCGTCTGCTGCTTCTAGGTTAGTGCGCAGCGCGGTTTCTTCAATGTCTGAACCCTTGGTCGCGCGGCCGGAGTTGACGTCGACCGCAACCAAAGCTTCTGTATGGTCGATTACAACTGCACCGCCAGATGGCAGATTTACATGGCGCGCATAGGCGGATTCGATTTGATGCTCAATTTGGAAGCGTGAGAACAGCGGCACATCATCGCGGTAACGTTTTACGCGATTAACGTTGGCCGGCATCACGTGTGCCATAAACTGGCGTGCTTGCTCAAATACATCATCAGTATCGATGAGAATTTCGCCGATTTCAGGCTGGAAGTAGTCGCGAATGGCGCGAATCACAAGCGAGCCTTCTTGATAAATCAGAAAGGCGCCTTTTTGTGATTGGGCTGCACCATCAATTGCGCGCCACAACTGCAATAGGTAGTTCAAGTCCCATTGCAATTCTTCAGCAGTACGGCCAATGGCGGCTGTACGTGCAATCATGCTCATGCCATTGGGTACTTCGAGTTGATCCAACGTGTCACGCAGTTCGGCTCGTTCATCGCCTTCAACTCGACGTGAAACGCCGCCGCCACGGGGGTTGTTGGGCATTAACACCAAATAACGGCCCGCGAGGGAAATGTAGGTGGTCAGCGCCGCGCCTTTGTTGCCGCGCTCGTCCTTGTCGACTTGAACAATGAGTTCTTGGCCGACTTCGAGCGCGTCTTGTACACGGGCCTTGCTGGCCTCTACGCCTGATTTGAAGTAAGCGCGAGAAACTTCTTTGAAAGGTAGAAAACCGTGGCGCTCTGAGCCGTAATCTACAAAACAGGCTTCGAGACTGGGTTCAATGCGGGTGATAACCGCTTTGTAGATATTGCTCTTGCGTTGTTCTTTGGCGGCTGATTCGATGTCGAGATCAATTAGTTTTTGACCATCAACGATCGCGACGCGCAATTCCTCAGCCTGCGTCGCATTGAAAAGCATGCGTTTCATTCTTATTCCCCCGCGCACTACCGGACACGGGCAGGACAAACCCTTAAGCCTTTACAGCAGTCGTTAAAATGGTATTGACTGAATTGGCTGAAAACATTGTTTTATTGGTCTTTTGGTTGTGACCGAAACAATCCATGGGTTCATCATTAGGCAAATTGGTGGTCGCGCATGAAAATTGAAGCGGCGAAAGACCAATTTGCAACATTCTGCCTGTGCGCACATGGCGCAGTTCTATTACCATCACTTCTTTACGGTGAGTGACGAAACCGGAGTATCTATCGCGGATACCCGACGCAGTCTGTACCGGCACAGTATAAACATTCCGTGCAACACTAGCGCAGGCAAAGGCTGCCTGATCAGCAAAATAGCGCGGAGAAAACAGTTAATTCAATCCGTTTATTCAAAACCGTCAATCCCGGATAGCGCGGTTTGTGTAACATGCCGTCCGGTTCAACCGTCTTGGCTTTGCCAATCAGTAAGCGGCTAACGGGCGATAATCGAAGGCTTGGGGTGGTTCATGACCACACTTCAAACGATTCGACTGACGTCCTCTGGTTTGCGACCCGAAGACGGTATGCCCGTTATCACCAGTGACATGCCATGCATGACATTGGCGCCTGTCCGATACAAATCTGCCAGCAGTATATTTGAGATGAATGGCTTAGGTAAAGAAGACCTTAGTAAGGTTGCCAAAGTAATTAAAGAAACCATTGACGCGGAGGGTGCGGGTCAGCGTATCGATAATTACCTGATCCGCCGCTGTAAAGGTGTGCCCAAAAGCCATATTTACCGCGTTTTGCGGTCGGGTGAGGTGCGGGTTAATAGCCGTCGCGTTGATCAGACCTATCGTTTACAAGAAGGCGATGAGGTTCGCATTCCGCCCATTCGCATCGCTGAGAAAGCCGCGCAGGCTGTCGTACCCGTGCGGGATTTGGATATTTTGTATGAAGACGATGCACTAATTGCCATCGATAAGCCCGCGGGTTTGGCGGTACACGGAGGCAGTGGCGTGAGCTACGGGGTGATTGAAACGCTGCGCCAAGGGCGGCCTCAAGCCAAATTGCTGGAGTTGGCGCACCGCCTTGATCGAGAAACCTCCGGGGTGCTTTTGGTCGCTAAAAAGCGTTCGGCGTTGGCTGAACTGCACCGCATGTTTCGTAACGGTGAAATAAATAAGCACTACACCACGCTGGTTATGGGGCGTTGGCGGGATGCAATGCGCAATATTCGGCTACCGCTTGAAAAATACTTAACGGCGGATGGTGAGCGACGCGTCAGTGTGAGCGAAGAGGGCAAATCTGCCCATAGTATCGTTAGGCTCATACAGGCAGGCCAAGCCTATAGTCTGCTGGATGTGGAGCTAAAGACAGGGCGCACACATCAAATTCGGGTTCATTTGTCGCATTTGGGCTTTCCGCTATGTGGTGACGATAAATATGGGGATTTCGCTGAAAATAAGCAATTAAGGCAAAACATGCTCAAGCGCATGTTTCTGCACGCCAGCAATTTGACATTGAAGCACCCTCTGACAGGTGAGGTGTTGCGCTTTGAGTCACCTTTGCCAATTGAACTGAGAAAAGCAGCTGAGACAATGCTACAACTGCCTAACCCTGTGTCTCGCGAGGGAAAATGAGTCGTCGTTCGTATGATTTGATTGTGTTTGATTGGGATGGCACGTTGATGGATTCAACCGCCACCATCGTGCACTGTATTCAGGCTGCTTGCCGCGATTTGGATGTGGTGGAGCCAACTGATCACGCTGCGCGTGCCGTTATTGGCCTGGGCTTGGAAGAAGCATTGGCAACCGCTGTACCACATTTGCCGCGAAACCTTTATCCAGAACTGGCGGCTCGCTATCGCTACCATTATTTGTGTAAAGACCATGAGCTGGTCTTGTTTGATGGCGCATCTGACATGGTGCAAGGCTTATTGCAACAAGATTATCTGCTGGCAGTTGCGACCGGAAAAACACGCAAAGGATTGGATCGCGTTCTGGATCTGTCGGGTTTGCGCAGCTGCTTTCACGATACGCGTTGTGCTGATGAAACACGTTCCAAGCCACACCCCGACATGTTGCATGAACTTATGGATGGCTTAGGCGTGGAGGCGGGCCGCACCCTTATGATTGGTGACACCACGCATGATCTGAATATGGCGAGAAACGCGGGTGCAGACGGCCTAGGAGTATCGTTTGGCGCACATACGCACGATGAATTGATGAGTGTGCCCAGTCAAGGCATTGTTCACAGTATGCAGGAGCTAAGCGCATGGCTCATGGCCAACGCTTGATTGCGCGTTCTGAGGAGGTGAAAGAGGGCGGTGTTGGCATTCGCTTTGAGATTGCCAATCTTGGTCATGAAGCCGCGCTTTCAGCGAGCACAGCTTTTGTGATTCGCCATCAAGGCTGTGTACATGCGTATATAAACCAATGCGCGCATGTAGCGGTTGAGTTGGATTGGATGCCGGGTGAGTTTTTTGACCGCGAGCGGATATACTTGATTTGCTCAACGCATGGTGCCTTATACCAACCAGATACAGGATACTGCGTCTCTGGGCCATGTTCGGGACGCAGCTTGGTCCGCATTGAGGTGGTCGAGCGAGACGGCGGGATTTATTTAAAAGATTAGTTGCATCAGCCATGCAAGATGATGGCTGAGCAACGATGTGAGCAAGGATTTTAAATGACGGACATTCAAGAGCAGGACTCCAGGACGCAAGCGCACGCTGCATCTATGGCTACTACAGAGCCTGCATGGGAGCGCAAGGTGCTGGAAGACCTGGTGAAAGAAACGCTCAAAGAGAAGCGCAGTCGCCGACGTTGGAGCATTTTTTTCCGGTGCTTGGGTTTTGCTTATGTTGCCTGGATTCTGATCATGCTCAGCGGGTGGGAGTTCGGTGGTGGTAGCAACTCTGCACCACATACTGCCATTGTCAGTATTGAAGGTGAAATTGGCCCGGGTGGCGATAACAGCGCTGAGAATGTTGTGACCGCATTGCAAAGTGCGTTTGAAGATGTGGGCACCAAAGGTGTGGTGTTACGAATCAACAGTCCGGGTGGTAGCCCCGTGCAGTCGGGAATGGTGTATGACGAGATCCATCGTTTGCGCAAACTACATCCGCAAATTCCGTTGTATGTCGTTGTTGAGGACATGTGCGCGTCTGGTGGTTATTACATTGCGGCTGCGGCAGATCGCATCTACGTTGATAAGGCCAGTATCGTTGGTTCAATTGGCGTGTTGATGGATGGTTTTGGTTTTACAGGTGCAATGGACAAATTGGGCGTTGAACGTCGTCTGCTAACAGCCGGCGAAAACAAAGGATTCTTGGATCCATTCTCACCGCAGTCAGATAAACAGCGCGACTACGCAAAGGCCTTGTTGGCCGATGTACATAGACAATTTATTGCAGCAGTTCGCGATGGCCGCGGTACTCGCTTAAAAGAGACGCCAGATATGTTCTCTGGTTTGTTCTGGACGGGTGCGCGTGCTGTTGAGATGGGACTCGCTGATGAATATGGGACAGTCGACTCTGTTGCCCGTGATGTTATTAAGGCAGAGACGCTCGTTGATTACACTCAGCATCAAAACTTTGCAGAACGCTTTGCCAAACGATTTGGCGCCGCGATGGGCTGGGCGTTTGTGAGCACCTTAAATGGCTCAGCACATCAAACTCATCTGCGTTGACGACAGGTGATATAGACGGGCATTAGATGGTTTAGATTGTCATCGAATGCGCAATTGGCAAAACGGGTCGAACGATGTTCGACCCGTTTTTGTTTTGTGGGATTAATTTTTGTGCTGCGAGTTTGTATTGTGATTTTTTGGCACACGCTGCGCGGGCTAAATCTATTTGCTTGCGAGCATTAGAAAAACGCAAGGCGTACGTTCAAGCTTAGCTTCTAATTCGCCATGCTGAGTTTTGAATTGCTTACGCCAATCCGAAATCGGCATCGTATTAATCTGCTGTTGCGCGCCGGTTAAACCGCTCGCGAGGCACAGCAAGGTGTTGGTTTGGCAATGTTCTACTAGCATGCCGAGCATGCGCAAATTTCGGTAGGGCGTTTCGATGAAAATCTGCGTCATATCTTGGCGCGCGGATTCTTTTTCTAACCGCTGAAGCTCTTTTGCCAATGCATCATCTTTAACGGGCAAATACCCATGAAAGGCAAAACGCTGACCATTCAAACCTGATGCCATTAGCGATAGCAATAGGGATGATGGGCCGATCAGCGGTTCGACGCGAATTCCCAGGTGGTGTGCTTCTCGCACTAGCAAAGCGCCTGGGTCGGCCACGCCAGGGCAGCCAGCATCTGACAGCACTCCCACGTCATGCCCGTCAATGGCGGGTTGCAGTAGTTCTTTTGCTGAACTGGCGCTCCAAGTTCGTGGCATCTCGCGAATGTTGAGTTGCGCTAACGGGGTGGGATGGGCCATGCGTTTGAGCTCTGCACGCGCGGTTTTTGCGGTCTCAACCACAAAGTGTTGCAAGCGCTGCATAGTCGCCCAGTGCGGTGCAGGCAGCGTTGCATTGGCGGCAGATTCAGCCAGGGCCGTGGGAATCAAATACAAAGTTCCGCGATTGGATGTGTTAGCCATGATTGCAAGGTCGGCGGCAAATTCAGGGTAAATTGAATCCCGCTTCGCGCAACATGCGCGATAGGGCAATGAGCGGCAGGCCAACGAGTGCGGTCGGGTCTTCACCGTGCATGGCGTCCAGCAAACTAATGCCAAGGCCTTCTGATTTGGCTGCGCCTGCACAGTCAAAGGCCGGCTCAGCTTCAACGTAACGTAGAATTTCGGTCTCGCTCAGCGTGCGAAATTGAACTCGGGTAGGTACAACGGTTACACGAGAAAAGCCAGAAGCCTGTTGCACTAAGGCTAAGGCCGTATCAAACACGACGGTTTGTCCGGATAATTGCAGAAGTTGGCGAATGGCGGCGTCTTTGTTGCCGGGTTTGCCAAACTTTAGGTCGTTAAAGTGGGCGACTTGGTCACTGCCAATCACCCACGCATCGGGATGTTGCAGACCAATTGCTTGCGCTTTGGCAAGGGCAAGCCGTTGCGCCAAATTCGTTGGGTGTTCTTGGTTGAAGGGCGTTTCATCGACCCCCGGTGACATACAGCTAAAAGGCAGTTGCAGGCGCGTTAGTAATTCGCGGCGATAGCTGGAAGTCGAGGCAAGGATTAGTGTCTGTTTAGACATGGCGATACATTATGTGGCGTTTCGGCCTAGACTCCTCCCGTTTGGGTGGTTGGCCACTGCCTAAAAATCAATGACTTCCCGCGCCAAGTTCAGGCTAAAAGGTGGGAACTCTTTGACTTGTTAGGGTTAAAACGTTATTATTGCATGCTTATGTCGCGCGATACCCAGCTTCCTGATCGTCAAGGCCAGCATCAAACTCAACAGACTGATGAGGCTCTTGTTCTTGATGTGCTGGAGTTTGCGCGCCGCAATGAAGTGCTTGAGCGTCGTTTCGCTTTGTCGTCATTGTCACGCTTGGCCGATGTTTTGGTTCGGCATGAAGGTGACTTAACCCTGCATATGCAGGGTGGGCGGGATCGCGAAGGTAATTGGTTAAAGCTTGAAATCACGGGTGATCTGGTGCTTCGGTGTCAGCGTTGCTTGGGTGAGTTGCCTTGGCATTTGGTGGTTTCCGCCAATTTGCGATTGATTCCACCTGGGGCGCAGTGGCCGGATGAAGATCTAGCGGAAGACGAGTGGGATCCAATTGAGGCGAGCGAAGACTTCAATGTGACTGAATTGGTGGAAGAAGAAGTCTTGCTGGCGTTACCGCTGGCGGCGCGGCATGAAAAGTGCGAAGCGCCTGCTGGAGCGGACGACAAATCGGCTGCTTCACCGTTTGCTGCGCTGGCTGCAATAAAACGCAACCAGGGTTCTATTTAAACTGGAGTATCAAAATGGCTGTTCAACAGAATAAGAAGTCGCCTTCTAAGCGTGGTATGCACCGTGCGCACGACTTCCTGACCAATCCGCCGACCGCGGTTGAGTCCACCACCGGCGAGACGCATCTGCGTCACCACATTTCGCCGAATGGCTACTATCGCGGCAAAAAGGTCCTCAAGGCCAAGGGCGAGTAATCCGGTTCGTCCGGTTGTTCGTCACTTTCTCATCTTGAGATCATACGTGGGCGCCTTGTGGCGCAGTTTTAGCGGCAGGGCCCACGACCTCGCTTATTCCATATGCAGTGCACGATAGCCATTGACTGTATGGGCGGCGATCACGGGCCGTCTGTCACAATACCGGCTGCGTTGGCATTTCTGAACGATGACCCCGATGTCAGGCTGGTGCTCGTCGGCAAGCCTGAGGTGGTTGATCCGATTTTGGCGCGTGAAGCCTCGCGTTTTGCCAATCGACTCAGCGTTCATCACGCCAGCGAAGTGGTTGAGATGGACGATAAGCCACGCGATGCGCTGCGTCGCAAACGCGATTCCTCCATGCGCCGTGCGATTGACCTCGTTAAAGAGGGGCAAGCGCAGGCTGCCATTTCTGCCGGCAACACTGGCGCCTTGATGGCCATTTCCACAATTGTTCTTGGCACGCTGGATGGCATTGATCGTCCCGCCATTGCAACGGCGATGCCGACGCGACGTGGTCAAACGACGATGCTCGACCTCGGCGCAAATGCTGAATGCACACCAGAACAGTTGCTGCAATTTGGCATCATGGGTGCCATGCTAGTGACCGCGTTAGAACACAAAGAACGTCCTTCGGTGGGTTTGCTCAATATCGGTGAAGAAGATATCAAGGGCAACGAAATCGTTAAGCAAGCGGGCGAACTCTTACGCGGTAGCGCACTTAATTTCTACGGCAACATTGAAGGCAATGACATTTTCAAGGGCACGACCGATGTGGTGGTGTGCGATGGATTTGTCGGCAATGTCACGCTCAAAGCCTCTGAAGGTCTGGCGCAAATGGTCGGCGCATTCCTGAAAGAAGAGTTTTCACGCAATATACTCACTAAACTGCTCGCGCTGATGGCGCTGCCTGTGCTTAAAGCGTTTAAGCGAAGGGTTGATCATCGCCGTTACAATGGCGCATGTTTGGTTGGCCTCAAGGGTGTGGTGGTGAAGAGTCATGGCTCAGCTGACGCCTATGCGTTTGAATGCGCGCTACAACGTGCTGCCGAAGCAGCTCGCTTTAATTTGGTGAGCACGATTGCAGACCAAATGGCGCTCTATCACGCAACGCACCCGGTTGTTGATTCCACAAATGGAGCTGCTGCATGACTGAAGTGACTGGTTTGTCACGTCGTTGGGCTCGCATTACTGGCACGGGTAGTTGCTTGCCACAGCATGCCGTCAATAACACTGAACTTGCTGAGCGACTGGCAAAGATCGGCGTTGAAACTTCAGATGAGTGGATCACAGAGCGCACGGGCATTCGCCAGCGATTCTACGTGGCAGAAAACCAAAATAACGTTGACCTAGCACATGGTGCCGCATTGCAAGCATTGGCAATGGCTGGGCGCGATGCGGCAGAGATTGACCTCATCGTTTTGGCGACCTCAACGCCTGACCAAGTTTTCCCCAGCACGGCTTGTTTGCTGCAGCAGCGCCTAGGCGTAAGCGGGGCGGCTGCATTTGATGTGCAAGCTGTATGCAGCGGTTTTGTGTATGCGCTATCTGTTGCCAATGCCATGATTGTAAGCGGCCAGCACAAGCGTGCGCTGGTTGTGGGTAGTGAAGTGTTCTCACGTATTTTGGATTGGAACGACCGAACCACCTGTGTGCTGTTTGGTGATGGTGCAGGCGCTGTAGTGCTCGAAGCGAGCGAAGAGCCGGGTGTTTTGTCTTGCGTGCTGCACGCAGATGGCAATCAGTCGGGTATTTTGAATGTGACGGGCCGCATCTGTGGTGGTCGCATTGAGGGTCATCCCTACCTTTATCAAGATGGTCAGTCAGTCTACAAAATGGCGGTGAGCTCATTGGCTTCATCTGCCAATGAAGTATTGGCACATGCAGGCATGGTGGCTGATCAGATTGATTGGATGATTCCGCACCAGGCCAATATTCGCATTATGCAAACTGCGACAAAAAAACTTGGTCTGCCACTCGAAAAATTAGTCGTTACGGTAGATCGTTACGGCAATACCTCAGCCGCTACGGTACCGCTGGCGCTCGACGCCGCGGTGCGAGATGGTCGTGTGCAAAAAGGCCAACATCTCATGCTGCAAGGGGTTGGTGGCGGCTTCACGTGGGGCGCCTGTCTAGTTCGGTTCTGAATCTAGATTTGCCAATATTCAATCGAGTCGACAACAGCATGAAAATCGCATTTGTTTTTCCGGGCCAAGGTTCTCAATCACTCGGCATGATGCAAGCCTATGGCGAGAGCGCCATCATTCGTTCGACTTTTGATGAAGCATCGAGTGCATTAGGCCGTGATCTATGGCAATTGGTGACGGAAGGCCCGGCAGAGGCGCTCAATCAGACAGTTAATACGCAGCCACTGATGCTGACAGCTGGCGTGGCTGTGTATCGCCACTGGTTAGCACTAGGCGGCACAAAGCCTGCAGTGGTTGCAGGTCATTCACTCGGCGAATACGCCGCACTGGTTGCAGCAGAAGTGCTGACGCTGGCACAAGCTGCACCGCTGGTAGAGTTGCGCGCCAAAGCGATGCAAGACGCGGTGCCGAGCGGCACAGGCGGTATGGCTGCAATTTTGGGTATGAATGCAGCGCAGATTGGCAAAATCTGTGCGGAGAGTGCGCAAGGCGATGTGGTTGAGCCGGTGAACTTTAATGCGCCGGAACAAACGGTGATCGCAGGTCATGCGGCAGCCGTGCAACGCGCTGCAGATGCATGCAAGGCTGCAGGCGCTAAGCGTGCGGTCATTCTTCCTGTTAGTGCACCATTCCATTGCTCACTGATGAAGCCAGCTGCCGAGCGTTTGGCGCAACATTTGGCAAACGTGCAATTGCAAACACCAACAATTCCAGTCGTGAATAACGTTGATGTGGCGCAGGAATCCGATCCGGCTCGTATCCGTGAAGCTTTAGTGCGACAAGCGGCTGCCCCAGTTCGCTGGGTTGAAACCATGGCAGCAATGGCAGACCAAAGCGTAAGCCACGTTGTGGAATGTGGTCCGGGTAAAGTTCTGGCTGGTTTAGTTAAGCGTTGCAGCCCGCAGTTGCAAGGCATGGCTATGGCCGATGCCGCAGGCATTGAAGCTGTTTTGGCAATCAAGGAGTAACACATGAGTGACAAACTGTTATCAGGTCAAATTGCACTGGTGACGGGCGCGAGCCGCGGCATTGGTCGTGCAATTGCGTTAGAGCTAGGTCGCCAAGGCGCCACCGTGATTGGCACAGCAACCTCTGAAGAAGGTGCGAATGCTATTGCCGAAGCTTTGAAAGCAGAAGGCGTTGCAGGAACCGGTATGGCACTTAATGTGACAGATGCTGAAAACTGTGATGCAGTTTTGTCGCGCATTGAAAAAGAATTCGGTGCTGTTTCAATTTTGGTGAACAACGCCGGCATTACACGTGACAACCTTACGCTGCGTTTGAAAGATGAAGATTGGGATGCTGTACTGGATACCAATCTTAAAGCGGTATTTCGCATGTCACGCGCTGTCATGAAGAGCATGATGAAAGCACGCCAGGGCCGCATTATTAATGTGACTTCGGTGGTGGGTAGCGCGGGCAATGCGGGCCAAGCTAATTATGCAGCAGCCAAGGCTGGCGTGGCGGGTATGTCGCGTGCGTTGGCCCGCGAACTGGGCTCTCGCAACATTACGGTGAATTGCGTGGCACCAGGTTTTATCGATACCGACATGACCAAAGCCTTGCCTGATGCGCAGCGGGAAGCATTGTTAGGTCAGATTTCTTTGGGGCGTTTAGGTCGTCCTGAAGAAATTGCAGGTGCTGTTTTGTTCTTGGCATCACCCGCGGCCTCATATATTACCGGCACAACGTTGCACGTAAATGGCGGTATGTACATGAATTAATGATGTTTATTCTGCATTTGCAGTGCGTCGGGATATGTATGTGCCCGATCTGATACAATTCTGCGGTTTTCTTGCCCCCACACGGTGTGGGTACCATAAGCAAAGGAGTAAGAGATGGAAAATATCGAACAACGCGTCAAGAAGATCGTCGCCGAACAACTCGGTGTAAACGAAGCTGAGATCAAGAACGAATCATCATTCGTTGACGATCTGGGTGCAGATTCTCTCGACACAGTTGAACTGGTGATGGCACTGGAAGAAGAGTTCGAGTGCGAAATTCCGGACGAAGAAGCCGAGAAGATCACCACCGTGCAGCAAGCCATCGATTACGTTAACGCCCACCTCAACAAGGCCTAATTGGCCTTGTCGCAATACCGGAGTGCATCTTGACTCGCCGTAGAGTAGTGATTACTGGCCTAGGGATTATTTCTCCCGTGGGCAACAGCGTGTCCCAAGCTTGGGACAATATCGTCAACGGTCGCTCCGGCATTACGCGCATTTCGCGCTTCGATGCCAGTAGCTTTCCCACGCAGATTGCGGGTGAGGTGAAAGACTTCGACGTGGCAAACTATCTTTCTCCGAAAGAGGCGCGCCGCTACGACACTTTCATTCACTACGGTCTAGCCGCAGCAGCAGATGCGATTGCTGATGCGGGTGTGAGCAAGCAGCCAGAAAACGCCGAGCGAATTGGCGTTTGCATTGGCTCTGGCAT
>SBBQ01000034.1 GCA_005239635.1 Uliginosibacterium gangwonense | reverse complement strand
GTTCGTACGCATGCATTTGCTGGTCACGGTCCAAAATGGCCTGACGGGCGAGCAAGACGTCTTGGGTATCGTTGTGTGACATGCCGCAATCCGGTAAGTGAGCTTAAATGACTACGGCAGTGATCAACTTGTCTTGAGGCCTGCAGGCACAAAACCGGTGCAGAATTTGGCGGGAAGATCAGATCATGCACGCCTGCAGTGCAGCACGTGCGTGCTGCCAGCCACTACACGCACGCAAGCGCGTGCCCGCGCACGGGTGCGTGTGTATTGGCTTACCGAGGGGCGGCTGTGGTGTGCAAATGCCCAGCTGAGGTGTTCAATTCAGCGACTCAATTAAGGTGCCTAACTGAATTGCTGTGTTGTGGTGCGACGTTGTCGTGCTGAATTAAGTTGCCCAATTCGGCACGGCATCACAACTCAAGCCTAGAAAGGTAATGCTAGGCCCGGGCGGGCTGTGAGCAATACACGACGGAAATCAGCCTGAATGCGTTCTAGCGCAGCTGCGTTATCGGCTTCAAAGCGCAGTACAACCACAGGCGTGGTGTTAGATGGGCGAGCAAGGCCAAAACCATCGGCGTATTCAACGCGCACGCCATCAAGGGTAATGACTTCCCGTGCGCCTTCAAATTTAGCGCTCTTTTGCAGTTCAGCCACCAGTGCATGCGGCTCGCCTTCTTGCATCTTGAGGTTGATTTCGGGCGTGGAGGTGGCATTTGGCAAAGCCTTGAGCACGGCGCCGGGGTCTTGGCTGCGTGACAAAATTTCAAGCAAACGCACGCCTGCATACAAGCCATCATCAAAGCCATACCAACGTTCTTTAAAGAACATGTGGCCGCTCATTTCACCTGCAAGTGCGGCGCCAGTCGCTTTGAGTTTGCCTTTAATCAGCGCATGGCCGGTGTTCCACATGACCGGCTCGCCACCGTGTTGGCGAATCCACGGCGCGAGCAGGCGCGTACATTTCACGTCATACACAATTTGTGCGCCGGGCGCGCGAGACAGCACGTCGGCGGCAAACAGCATGAGCTGACGGTCGGGATAAATAATTTCACCGTCTTTGGTGACAACACCCAAACGGTCGCCGTCGCCATCAAATGCGAGTCCGAGTTCTGCATCGGTTTCGCGCAGGGTGCGAATCACGTCTTCAAGATTTTCAGGCTTTGAGGGATCGGGGTGGTGGTTGGGGAAGTTGCCATCCACTTCGCAGAACAGCGATGTCACTTCGCAACCCAAACCAGCGAATAAGCGCGGTGCCAGATCACCTGCTACACCATTGCCGCAGTCCACCACAATTTTCATCGGGCGTGTGAGTTTTACGTCACTCAAAATGCGCTGCAAATAGGCTTCGCGCACATCTGCCGTTTCGGTTTTGCCGGGCGTGGCAGCGTGATTAACGCGGCCCTCTACAATGCGTTGGCGCAGGTCTTGAATCAGCTCGCCAAACAGCGTTTGCCCACCGAGCACCATTTTCAGGCCGTTGTATTCGGGTGGGTTGTGGCTGCCGGTGACGCTAACGCAGCTATCACAGCCCAGTTCAAATGCTGCGAAGTACGTTACCGGCGTGGGTACGCAACCAATATCCACCACATCAACGCCAGCTGCGTTAATGCCCTTTGCCAATGCGCCTGCCAAGGCGGGGCCAGAGAGACGTCCATCGCGACCAATCGCAATACGCTTTTGACCGCGGTCGATGGCTTCACTACCCAAGGCTTGGCCAATGGCAAAGCAGGCTTCTTCCGTGAGCGTTTTGTCGACGATGCCGCGAATGTCGTAGGCCTTGAAGATTTCGGGGGCGGGTTGGTATTGCGTTTGGTTGGACATGCAAGCTCCGGTACTGCGAATTGATGTGTAGGCGATTCTGTAACTGCTGCTTTAGTACATGTGGGCAATAACGGGTTCATCCCATAAGGGCGTGATTATCGCATTGCTGAGGCGCCAAGCATGTGACATGCGACCGATTTGATGCCGCAACGAGCGGTTATCCCAAGGTTTTGGGTCGTATTAATGCAATTGCCGCGATTCATCTAATGCCGGCAGATTGTCGCCTCCGGGCGCGGGCGAGGCGTGGTGCACCACCATACGCCAGCCAGCGGGGCCACGTTGATACACATTGGTGGCAACAACAAGCTCGCGGTGCGTACTACCCTGAGCCAGCCCGACCCATTCGTGCACGCTGTGCAAACAGGTCAGTGGGCCATCAATATTGAGTTGTAGGTCGGGCATGATGCGCAGCCGTTGGCCGGACATAAAAATCACACGCCATGATTCACGCACTTGTTCGTAACCACGAAACGGCGTGCCTGCGGGGTGAATGCAAACAATTTCTTCATCTTCAGCCCACACCGCCATCATGGCGTCTAAGTCACCATTGGCCAGTGCCTCATAAAAAGCCGTTTCAACTTCTTGGGCATTGGCAAAGCGAATGGGTGGATGAAGTTCTTGGCTCATGGCGGTGAAGAATGAAAGCGCGTGATCTGTATGGCTGCAGCTTCCGCCACGCTTTGTGGTGACAGTTTGTTGAGGCAGTCGAGGTGACCTAGCGGACATTCGCGCTTAAAGCAGGGGCTGCAAGATAGCCCGAGTGACAGCACTTGTGCGGTGGGTGAAAGCGGTGGGGTATAGCCGGGTGAGGACGAGCCGTACAGCGCAACCATGGGCCTGCGGTAGGCGGCGGCAACGTGCATGAGCCCAGAATCATTGCTCACCACGAGCGATGACATGGCCAAAATATCCATTGCTTGGATAAGCGTGGTTTCGCCACATAAGTTGCGCGCGCAACCGTTTGAAGCGGATTCAATCGCCCGGCCCACCTCAGCGTCTTTGCCTGAACCGAGCAACAATACCGGCACGTCAGGTCGCGCCAGCATTTTGGCTAGATTGGCAAAATGCTCTGCGGGCCAACGTTTGGCGGGGCCGTATTCAGCGCCTGGGCAAAACACAATAGGGGCGGCATGCAAACCAAATTCTGCAACGGTGCTTTGTTCTGACTCTGCATTGCGCATGAGCGTGGGCTCAGGCAACGGCAATGGGGGCAAGGTGCCCGGCTTTTCGGCAAGCTGCGCGTAACGCTGTGCTTGTTGCTGTAATGCGCGCTTGTTTAGTCGATGTGTGTTGTTCAGCAAGCCATAGCGCATTTCACCGACAAAGCCGGTGCGCGTAGGAATCCGCGCAAAGAATGTTACCAGTGCAGACTTCAATGAGTTCGGTAGAACCACCGCTTCATCGTAATGATCGCGCCGCACCGCGCGGCCCAGCAAAATGCGTTTGCTCAGTTCCAGCTCGCCGTGACCAAATGGATTGGTGAGTACGGTACGTACCTCGGGCATGCGGCTGTACACGGGCCCTACCCAAGGCGGTGCCATCACGTCAATGACAGCGGCTGGGCGTCGTTCGCGCAAGCGTTGGAGGAGCGGTTGCGAGCAAATCGCATCGCCAATCCAAGAAGGGGAGATGACCAGGATTTTGGTCATGATGTCGAGATGGTCGCGGGTTAGGCACAGTTCGGCTCACCAACATCTGTTGGTGAGCCTTTGCCAATTAGTGGTGGCCGTGAGGCTTGGGACCACTAAAGGTGTACTCGGTGCCGCAATACGGACAGGTTGCGGTGCCGCTGGCGAGTGGGTCGAGAAAAACGCGCGGGTGGCGCGCCCACAGCGGTGCGCCCGGTTGCGGGCAATGCAGCGGCAAGTCTTTTGCAGTTACGGTGACCTTGAGGGCCTTATCTTGTGCGTCAGCCATGATGATGTTCCGGTTTAAGGTGCGCGAAGATGTTGGGTAAAAATATTGGGTTTCCCCAATTAAACTTTGGTCAGCCAGTGGTGGTATTCCGGCGCGCGACCATTCACCACATCAAAGAAGCGCTGTTGCAACTTGGCGGTGACCGGACCACGTGAGCCGCTACCAATTTGGCGATTATCGAGTTCGCGAATTGGCGTAACTTCAGCCGCGGTGCCCGTAAAGAAGGCTTCGTCAGCGATGTAAATGTCGTCGCGGGTAAGGCGCTTGGCTTGTACTTCGTAGCCAAATTCACGTGCGATAGCGATAACTGAATTGCGCGTAATGCCCGTCAGTGCAGAAGCGATTTCGGGTTCGTAAATCACGCCGTCTTTCACCACAAACAGATTTTCGCCTGCACCTTCGGCCACAAAACCTTGTGTGTCGAGCAGTAGTGCTTCGTCGTAGCCGTCTTGCGTGGCTTCGAGATTGGCCAGAATTGAGTTGGCGTAGGTGGTGGCAACCTTGGCGCGGGGCATGGTCACGTTGACATGGTGACGCGCAAAAGAAGAAGTCTTTACGCGAATGCCCTTTTCAAGGCCATCTTCACCCAAGTAAGCACCCCACGGCCATGCGGCAATGGCGACGTGCACCGAGGCACCACGGGTGGAAATGCCCATTTTTTCGGAGCCATAATAGGCCAGCGGACGCAGGTAGCAGGATTCGAGCTTGTTGGCGCGCACCACTTCAACCTGCGCTTGCATGATTTCTTCGCGGCTGTACGGCATCTTCATCATGTAGATGTGTGCCGAGTTAAACAGACGGTCCGTGTGTTCTTTGAGACGGAAAATGGCGGTGCCAATTTCGGTTTTGTATGCGCGGACGCCTTCGAAGACCGACAAACCGTAGTGCAGGGAGTGGGTAAGAACGTGGATGTTGGCCTCGCGCCAGGGCACCAGTTTGCCATCCATCCAGATAAAACCATCACGATCGGCCATCGACATCGAAAAACTCCAACGCAAAATCAACGAACAAAATAAATTAAAGGGATATTACGTAAAACATACGTAAAAGCACCTGCGCACTCGTCACTAAGAGCCTGCCGCAGCTTGCCTTGCGATTAGCCCGCGTGGCCCACTTCACGCACAGCCTGTTTTAGGCTGATGAATGGCATGAGTGACAATGGCGAACTGATCGCTTTCCTCCTAATAAGGCGGGAGCGAAGCGCTACGGGCCTGAACAGCTGGCTTGAAGCGGTGCTTGAAGTGTTTATTCTATCGGAAATCAGCTTCGACCGCCTTGCCGGTAGAATAGCGGCTCGTGAAAAATCGAACGAATTTAACCTGAGTGGCGAGGCCTTGTGATCTGGAAACCCAATGTGACGGTGGCTGCCTTGGTGGAGCGCGAAGGTCGCTTCTTGCTGGTAGAGGAAGAGACGGACGATGGCGTGCGCTTGAATCAACCGGCGGGACATCTTGATCAAGGCGAATCGCTGCTCAATGCTTGTGCGCGCGAAGCGCTTGAAGAAACTGCCTGGCACGTCATGCCCGAAGCCTTGGTGGGCATTTATCAATGGACACGCCCCGCCGGTGACATTACCTACCTGCGCTTTGCCTATGCAGCCCGCCCATTAGCACATGAGCCTGATCGTAAGTTCGATACCGGCATTTTGCGCGCCGTGTGGCTCACCCCAGAAGAGCTGCGCGCCTGCAGCGAACAGCATCGCAGTCCGCTGGTAATGCTCTGTGTTGAAGATTATTTGGCCGGCAAGCGTTTTGCGCTTGATTTAGTACATCATGCAGATGAAGCCGTATCTGACAAACGCTAAACCAGCGCACCGTGTGCTGTTCGCGGTGTGCGCAACACTGTGTTTAGTCGTGTGCGGTCAGTCTGCGGCATTGGCAAAACAGAGTGTACGTAAGAAAGCGCCGAAGGTAATCGCAGTGATCCCTGTCGTGGTTGCGCCTGCTTTGCCAAGCACGGTACCAATTGCTGAGGCTAAGGGCGAGCACGTGAGCATCTGTTACAACTACGGATGCCAGGCAGAGGTTTCAGTGTTGTACAGCGCACCGCGCTTGCAATGGCTTGCACAGCAATTGGCAATGGCGCATAACGCGGCTGAAGAGCGGGATATATTGGCGCGTGTGGTGGGTAAGCTATATGGTTGGGCAGGCGAACAAAGCCTGATCCACAATGACAAACCGGGCGACTATTTAGATGACGGTGTGCCCGGCCGTATGGATTGTATTGACCACGCAGAAAGCACGTCGCGTTTGTTGAAAATGTTAGAAGCGCGACAACTACTGCGCTTTCATAAAGTGTTAGAACCCATGCGGCGCGTGCGCTGGTTGGTGGCCCAACATTTTTCAGCGGTGGTGGAAGAACGGGATAATCCACAGCACCGATACGTGATTGATTCGTGGTTTGTGGCGCATGCGCAAGCTGCCATCGTATTACCGCTTGATGATTGGTTGGCCGGTGCGGGTGATGTGGTGGAATAAATGTGGGCAGTCTGTTGGCTGCGCGATATGCAGCCGGATATTTTTGCGACCCGAATGTTTTGCTGTTGTAATTTGAACAAGACTGTTGAGCGAGATTCACTATGAGTGGTGGAGCAAAAGAAACTGTCGTTGTTGGCTTGTCGGGTGGGGTGGACTCATCTGTCGCGGCGCTTTTGCTTAAGCAAGCCGGCTACAAAGTCGTGGGCTTGTTTATGAAAAACTGGGAAGACGATGACGACGAAGAATATTGTTCATCTCGCCAAGATCTCATTGATGCAGCCAGTGCAGCCGATGTGATTGGCATTGACCTTGAAGTGGTCAACTTCTCGGCTGAATACAAAGATCGTGTGTTCGCTGATTTTCTCAACGAATACCGCGCGGGCCGTACGCCCAATCCGGACATTCTGTGTAATAGCGAAATTAAATTCCGCTGCTTTTTAGACCACGCCATGCAGTTGGGGGCGGACCGCATTGCGACGGGCCATTACGCACAAGTGCGTGAATGGCACACCGAAACGGGTCGAGAATTTCAGTTACTCAAAGCAGAAGACGGCACGAAAGATCAAAGCTATTTTTTGTATCGACTTAATCAAGCGCAATTGGCAAAAACGCTGTTTCCCGTGGGCCATTTGTATAAGCGCGATGTGCGACGACTTGCAGAAGAAGCGGGTCTTGCCAATCACGACAAAAAAGATTCAACGGGGATTTGCTTCATTGGCGAGCGCCCATTCCGCGAATTTTTACAGCGTTATTTGCCTACCGAGCCAGGCGAAATTCGTGCGCTCGATAGCGACAAAGTGCTCGGCCGTCACGAAGGTTTGATGTACCACACCATTGGGCAGCGCAAGGGTTTGCATATTGGCGGCATTAAAGGCAATGACACCGCGGGTGACCACGACGCATGGTATGTGTCTGGCAAAGACGTGCAGAAAAATGTGTTGTATGCAGTGCAGGGGCATGACCATCCGGCGTTGTTGAAACACAATCTCACCGCAACTGAGTTGTCGTGGGTGTCGGGCCGTATGCCGCATACGCACTGGGTGTATACCGCCAAGCCACGTTACCGCACGCCTGATGCACCGTGCGAAGTTGATGCAGTTAATACTGAGCGCTGTGAGATTCATTTCGCCGCGCCGCAATGGGCCATTACGCCGGGGCAAAGCGTGGTGTTGTATGAGTCACGTGTGTGTTTGGGGGGCGGGGTGATTGTTTAGTGCAAATCGACCCGAATGACGCAAATAAAAATGCCGGCAAACGCCGGCATTTTTATTGTTGCAGCAACATTGCTCACCCCATGGCTAAATGGTGCGTAAATGTTTAACCTTGCGGAGGCTTAGCCTTGCGGCACGGTGTCGATCAGTGATGGGCGCTGCATGAGCTTTTCATACAGTTTTGCCAATGCAGGGTGTTGTTCTGCCCAGTTCAAATCAGCAAAGCGCAAATTCAAATAGCCCAGCGAGCAGGCCACAGCAATGTCTGCTAATGAAAAGCTATTGCCGTGGCACCACGCGTTTTCACCCAGCTCACGTTCCATTTCTGCTAAGCCGAGCGCAACCTTTTGGCGCTGGCGACCAATCCAGCTATTGCTGCGCTCATTGTCGGGCCGCTTAGCCTCTAGAAAGGCTGCGGCAGCAGCATCACTTACGCCATCAGCCAGCGCTTCCCAGCGACGCACGGCGATGCGCTCGCGATTGGCCTGGGGAATCAGACGGTTGTTGGGCGCGGCGTTGTCGAGATACTCAACAATCACGCGGGAATCAAACAACGTCGTTTCGTCATCCAACACCAACACAGGTACTTTGCCTAAAGGGTTGAGTTGCGAAATGTTGTTGCCTTCTACCCAGGGCGAGTCAATTAAAAACTCGGCGTCGATCTTTTTTTCTGCCAGCACAATGCGGACCTTGCGGACGTAAGGGCTGGTAAGGGAACCAATCAGCTTCATGGGGATTCTGTGCGACCTGCAAGGCGCCCCCGATGGGCGCTTTTATGCTGCAATGGCTCGGAGTATAGCATTGGGCTTGCACGCTTAACGTGCGGATGCCTAGCCATTAAGTGGTATGGCTGCCGTCGGATGGCGAGGGTGGTAAAATAGTGTCCTGTTAAGACGTAGGGGGCATGCGGTTGGTATGTGGTTGGTGTGTGATTCTGAATGCCGCCGGCTCAACCAAATATTCGCCGCTTTACGCGTGGCGTAGTTCAAGTGAGCTTCACGTCTATTGCGTCATACCTCGAGCTTCTCTTGGCCGCCCAATTAAGGCGCAATCAATTGCTGTCGGGCGCAATCGATTTTTTCAACGCTGCATGATCGTGGGTTTGGGATCATGCAGGGCATCTGTCTTGCCGTTTGAAGCGTGCAAGTTATAAATGGATTTAGTTTCTTTTTCGGGATCTGTTATGTCGTTGTCTGCTCTTACCGCTCTTTCCCCGCTGGATGGCCGCTACGCCGGCAAGGTTGAACCGCTGCGCCAGCATTTCAGTGAATATGGTCTGATTCGAAACCGCGTGCGTGTTGAACTGGCGTGGCTCAGCGCCATGAGCGCACATGCCGGCATTGCAGAAGTGCCCGCATTTTCGGCAGACACACAAACTGAACTGAACGATATCGTTAGCCAATTCTCAGAAGCCGATGGTGCTGCGATTAAAGCGATTGAGGCGCGCACCAACCATGACGTCAAAGCCATGGAGTACTGGTTGAAGGAACGTCTTGCACACAACGCCGAAGTGATGAAAGTGACGGAGTTCATTCACTTTGCGTGTACCTCAGAAGACATTAACAATGTGTCGCATGCGCTGATGCTTAAAGAAGCGCGCGATGGCGTTATGTTGCCAGCACTCGATACTGTCATCGCACGTTTTGTTGCGCTCGCACACGAACACGCGGAAGTGCCGATGTTGTCTCGCACCCACGGTCAGCCGGCCAGCCCCACCACCTTGGGTAAAGAAATGGCCAATATCGCAGCGCGCCTAAAGCGTGCGCGTGAGCGATTGGCAAAGGTGAGTCTTACCGCCAAATTTAACGGTGCGGTAGGCAACTACAACGCGCACTTGTCGGCTTACCCAGAGTTGGATTGGGAAGCGTTTAATCGCAGCTTTATTGAATCGTTCGGGCTGGAATTTAACCCCTACACCATTCAGATCGAGCCGCACGACTGCATGGCCGAGTTGTTTGATGCGCTGGGCCGCATCAACACCATCGTGCTCGATGCTTGCCGCGACATCTGGATGTACATTTCGCTCGGCTACTTTAAGCAAAAGCTCAAAGCCGGTGAAATTGGCAGCTCCACCATGCCGCACAAAGTGAATCCGATCGACTTTGAAAATGCCGAAGGTAACCTCGGTATTGCCAATAGCGTGTTGCGCCACCTGTCCGAAAAGTTGCCGGTATCTCGCATGCAGCGTGACCTGTCGGATTCCACCGTGCTGCGCAATATGGGCGTAGGTTTTGGTTATGCACTGTTAGCGTTTGATGCCTGCTTGCGCGGCCTCAATAAGCTCGAAGCCGACCCAGCGCGTTTGGCGGCAGATCTCGACGCCTGCTGGGAAGTTCTGGCAGAGCCGATTCAAACCGTGATGCGCCGTTACGCCGTGCCCAATCCGTATGAGCAACTCAAAGAGCTCACTCGCGGCAAAGGCATTACGCGTGAAGCGCTGCAAGAATTTATTGGCACGTTGGCGATTCCCGAAACAGAAAAAACACGTCTGCTGGCGATGACGCCGGGCAGCTACATTGGCAAAGCCGCCGAATTGGCAAAGCGAATTTAAGGAGTAGCGCGTGGCCTTTTCAGACAACTTAAAAAAGCTGCCGGGTATTTCGCATCTCGCCGCCGTGCAATTGATTGATGCGGACGGCGCTGAAGTCGGCCGTATTGAAAACATGCAAGGGCAAGCCGGCTCGCTCGCCGTCTACAACCACCTCGCGCAAACCTTTGGTGCCATTACGCCAGAGGCTGCACAAGTGGGCGTGCAACTGTATGCAGAGCATGCGGAAGATGCGCGTTTGCATCCGGGCAAGCACCCCAATATCGACCGCTTGCTGCAACTCGTTGAGCAAGGCCGCACGCTGCGCGTGAAGCATGTGTTTGCTGCATGAGCTAGCTATCTAGCCGGTACAGGCAAAAACAAAAAGGGAGCCATCGGCTCCCTTTTTTGTTTGGTGGTTGTTTTACAACTCACACCACTGCTTCTTCTTTCACTTTTTTGGGTTTGATGAATTGCTCGCGCGATACGCCCATCCACATTACTAGCGGACTGGCAACGAGCACGGATGAGTAGATGCCGAAGCAGATGCCGATGGTGAGTGCGAGTGCAAAGTAGTGCAGCACTTCCCCGCCTAGCAACAGCATGGCTAGCACCATGATTTGTGTGCTGCCGTGGGTGATGATGGTGCGTGAAATGGTGCTGGTGATCGCGTTGTCTAGCACTTGTGGTGTGGTGAGACCACGTTTTTTCTTGAACACTTCACGCACACGGTCAAATACCACTACAGATTCGTTCACTGAGTAGCCTAGCACTGCAAGCACAGCAGCCAAAACGGGTAGTGAAAATTCCCACTGGAAGAACGCGAAGAAGCCAAGAATGATGATGACGTCGTGCAGATTGGCAATGATGGCCGAGATGGCAAAGCGCCATTCAAAACGCATGGCAAGGTAAAGCATGATGCCAGCAACGACCATGCCAAGGGCGTAGGCGCCATTCGTTGCCAATTCATCGCCTACCTGCGGCCCCACAAATTCGGTGCGGCGCAATTCGGGCGGGGAGGTGGCGCCATTGCTAATGGCGGCCAACACACGGTCTGATACTGTTTTCTGTGTGGCGCTGTCCTTAAGCGCCGGCACACGAATTAATACATCGCGTGCGGTGCCAAAGTTTTGAACTTGCGGGTCTGTAAAGCCGGCTTGGTTTAGCTGTTCGCGTATGGTTTGCAGTGCGGGTGCTTCAGCGTAGTGCACTTCCATTAGGGTGCCGCCGGTAAACTCAACCGACAGGTGCAAGCCACGTGTGGCTAAAAAGAAGACGGCAAGCGCAAAGGTGGCTAACGAAATAATGTTAAACACCAAAGCGTACCGCATAAAGGGAATGTCGCGGCGAATGCGGAAGAATTCCATGATTGAGTCTCCTGTGTCGTCGCGTAATTAATTCGGGTTGGCCGGGTTGGTTTTGCCTGCCCTATTGCTCGTAGCGTTTCCTGGTTTCCACACTTGACCAATCCAAAGCTTGTCGAGCTTGCGACGGCGGCCATGGATCAAATTGACGATGGCGCGGGAGACCACCACCGAGCTAAAGATGGAGGTGAGAATGCCCAGGCAATGCACCACAGCAAAGCCGCGCACCGGGCCAGAACCAAACATGAGTAGTGCTAAACCGGCGATTAAGGTGGTGACGTTTGAATCCACAATGGTGTCAAACGCACGTTCGTAACCGGCTGAAATCGCGGCTTGCGGCGAGCTGCCGTTACGGAGTTCTTCACGAATCCGTTCATTGATCAGCACATTGGCGTCAATTGCCATACCCAGCGTGAGCGCAATCGCAGCAATACCCGGTAGCGTGAGCGTTGCTTGCAGCAGCGACAACAGCGCAACCAACAGTAGTAAGTTGGCAGCCAAGGCGATGACGGAAATCGCACCGAACAATTGGTAATACACGATCATAAATACTGCAATTGCAATAAATCCGAGCAGGGTGGCGTTAAAGCCGCGCTCAATGTTTTCTTTGCCGAGTGAAGGTCCAACTACGCGCTCTTCAATAATTTCCATGGGTGCGGCGAGCGAGCCTGCGCGCAGCAGTAGCGCGGTATTGGCGGCTTCTTCAGGTGAGAAGCGACCGGTAATCTGGAAGCGATTTGAAAATTCGCCTTGAATGGTGGCGACGGAAACCGCTTCGCCCTTGCCCTTTTCGAACAGGATGATGGCCATGCGCTTGCCCACGTTGTCGCGGGTAATGTCACGCATGATGCGGCCGCCTGCGCTATCGAGATTCACGGATACAGCTGGTTGGTGGTTTTGATCGAAGCCGGCATCTGCACCCACAATGCGTTCGCCGGTGAGCACCACTTGCTTACGCACAATGGCGGGCACCACGCTGCCATCACGGCGACGCTCCGGAAACGATTCAGACAAGGGGCCGGCTAAACCGGTAGCATCGGCAGACTCGTCGATCATGCGCACTTCGAGCGTGGCCGTACGACCAATCAAGTCTTTTGCACGCGCAACGTCTTGCACACCAGGCAGCTGCACCACAATGCGGTCTGCACCTTGTTGCTGAATGACCGGCTCGGCCACGCCTAATTCATTCACGCGGTTGTGCAGCGTGGAAATGTTTTGTTTAAGCGCGGCGTCTTGAATAGATTTTTCGGCCGGCAGACTTAGAGAGGCGACCAGTGTTGGTTCTGCGGCATCTTTTTGCGCGATGAGCTGAAGTTCAGGATGCTGGTCTGTGATCGCGTTACGAGCTTTCTCAAGCGTGTCGGCATCGGCAAATTTAATGGTGAGCGTGTTGCCCTCGCGCGTAATGCCGTTGTGACGAATATTTTTGTCACGCAGTTGTGAGCGCACATCTGCTGCGGTGGCATCAAGACGTTTGGTGATGGCCCCCTTCATATCCACCTGCAGCAAGAAATGTACGCCACCGCGCAAGTCGAGGCCGAGATACATCGGCATGGCATAGAGCGAGGTGAGCCAGTCAGGTGATTTGGAAACCAGATTGAGCGCCACGACATAGGCGGGATCTGAAGGGTCTGGATTCAGCGTTTTTTCCAACACGTCACGCGCTTTAAGCTGTGTTTCGGTATCGGGCAAACGTGTGCGAACGCTTGTTGCATCGAGTACCACTACACCATGCTGCATGCTGGCCAGTGCCTGTTCAACCGTTTGCTGTGTGCCTTGGTTGATCTTGACCGTGCCCTTGATGCTCGACACTTGTACGGCAGGGGCTTCGCCATAAAAATTCGGCAGGGTGTAAATAAAACCGAGCAGCAGAACAATGCCGACGAGTAAATATTTCCAAAGTGGATAGCGATTCATGCTGGGGTCCGCGTTTGTTTGGCGACGTTTAATTCTGCTTTTAACGTTTGGCGATGTGTTTAGCGCTTTGCGCTCAGTTGCCTTGACGCTCAACTAAAGCGCGCCCCGTACAAAACGGGGCGCTCAGTGTGTTGCTTTAGTGTGTTACCACCGCGCTTTGCTTTACGCGCGGCAATTACATGGCCTTCAGTGTGCCCTTGGGTAGCACGATTTGTACGGCTTGCTTTTGCACCATGATTTCAACATTGGCGGCGACTTCAACGCCAACATAACCATCGCTCACCTTGGTGACTTTGCCGACCACGCCGCCTTGAGTCACGACTTCGTCGCCCTTTGCCAATGCATCGAGCAGTGCCTTGTGTTCCTTCGCGCGCTTCATTTGTGGGCGAATCATTAAGAACCACAGCACGACAAACATCAGCAGTAGGGGCAGCATGCCCATCAGTCCGCCGGTGGGGTCGGCAGCGGCGGGCGCTGCGGCTTGGGCATAAGCATCAGAAATCAGCACAGTTATCTCCGTGTTACAGGCTGCCGTGTTGCGAAATGCACCGGTCAGCCTTTGTCATGAATGAGGGAATAATTATACCTGTCTGGCGGGGTATATTTTGGCCCCATTTGAGTCCGCGAGGGCCGTGTTCGAGCCTCATGTGCGGACCTTTTTGGACGTGGCAGACGTTTGCCCTGCTTTGACAATCGATAAGGCAGATTCTGGGGTTAAGCCAGTTCAGTCTGCCCCGCGAGCACGATTATCATGAAATTGTGTGACGACTTCGGTAAAGCGTTGCTGCTCAATGGCGGCACGCAGCTCGGCCATGAGCGTGAGGTAGTAGTGCAGGTTGTGGATGGTGTTGAGCTGGGCGCCGAGAATTTCGTTAGCGCGCTGCAAATGGTGCAAATAGGCGCGGGTAAAGTTCTGGCAGGTGTAGCAGGCACAGCTTTCATCCAGCGGACGTGTGTCGTCACGATGGCGCGCATTGCGGATCTTGATGTCGCCAAAGCGCGTAAACAGCCAGCCGTTGCGTGCGTTGCGCGTGGGCATCACGCAGTCGAACATATCAATGCCGCGACTTACCGAGAACACGAGATCTTCCGGTGTGCCTACGCCCATGAGGTAACGCGCGTGGTCGGCCGGTAGGTGCGGCGCGGTGTGTTCCAGAATGCGCTGCATGTCTTCTTTGGGTTCGCCGACCGATAGGCCGCCGATGGCATAGCCTTCAAAGCCAATGTCGGTGAGACCGGCGAGCGATTCTTCACGCAGGTCTTCATACATGCCGCCCTGCACGATGCCAAACAAGGTGTTGGGATTGGCAAGGCGCATGAATTCGTCACGCGAGCGGCGCGCCCAACGCAGCGAGAGGCGCATCGACTGTGCCGCTTGGTCGTGCGTGGCGGGGTAGGGCGTGCATTCGTCAAAGATCATGGCGATATCGGAGTTGAGCACGGTTTGAATGCGCATCGACTCTTCCGGTGTGAGCATGAGTTTGTCGCCGTTAATGGGGCTGGCAAAGCGCACACCTTCTTCGCTGATCTTGCGTAGCGCGCCCAGCGACCACACTTGAAAGCCGCCGGAGTCGGTGAGAATCGGTTTGTTCCAACTCATAAATTTGTGCAGGCCACCATGTTTGCCAATCACGTCTAAGCCGGGGCGCAGCCACAAATGAAATGTATTACCCAGCACGATTTGCGCGTTGATGTTGTGCAAGTCGGTGGGCGTCATTGCCTTCACCGAGCCATACGTGCCCACGGGCATAAAGATGGGCGTTTCTACCGTGCCATGCGCCAGTGTGAGGCGACCGCGACGCGCTGCGCCATCTGTTGAAAGAAGTTGGTAATGCAATGACATGGTGTGTGGGCTAATCGTAAAAATGCTGGGTGTGGTGACTAGGGTGCTGTGGGTGCCTCGGGTGCCTTGGCAAAGCAATCGGTGCAGCGTTGCAGCAGCATGGCGTCACCGTAGCTGAAAAAGCGGTAGTCGTGTGTCAGCGCGTGGTCGTACACCTGACGAATATGTGCCAAGCCTGCAAAAGCAGAAACTAACACCAGCAAGGTTGATTTGGGTAAATGGAAGTTGGTGATGAGCAGATCAACGACCTTAAACTGAAAGCCGGGGCGAATAAAAATATCCGTTTCAGCCCAACCCGCAGTGGGCAACGTATCGGACGAGTGTTGTGCCGAGGCTTCGAGCGCACGCAGGCTGGTGGTACCCACCGAAATAATGCGTCGTCCTTCGCGCTTGGCGGCGTGTATTGCATCCACGGTTTGCTGTGGAATGAAATAACGCTCGCAGTGCATGTGGTGCTGATCAAGATTTTCGGTGCGAACGGGTTGAAACGTGCCGGCACCAACGTGCAAGGTCACGCATTCAAACTGCACGCCTTTGGCTTGGAGTGCGGCGAGCAGCGCATCATCAAAATGCAGGCCCGCTGTGGGGGCAGCAACCGAGCCGGGGGTATTGGCAAAAACGGTTTGGTAACGCGCTTCGTCGCTCGCATCCGCCTGTCGTTCCATATACGGTGGCAGCGGCAAATGGCCGTTCTGCTCAATCCAGCCGAGCGCGGACACAGGAAAGCGCAGGCGATAAAAGTCGTGCTCGCGGCCGATAACGGTTACCGGTAGGCTGTTGCCATCACGTTGTGTTAGCTCAAGCGTGCTGCCTTCTTTCGGTGTTTTGCTGGCGCGCACTTGCGCCACCACTTCGTGTTCATCCAGCAAACGCTCAATCAATACTTCAATTTGTCCGCCGGTGCTTTTTTGCCCAAATAGACGTGCGTGAATCACACGGCTGGCATTGGCAATGAGCAAATCGCCCGGCTGCAATAAATCGAGTAGGTCGGCAAAGTGCCGGTCGTGCAGACCGGTTTGGGCGTCCAGCAAGCGCGAGGCTGTGCGCTGCGCCGTGGGTGCGCGTGCAATGCGCGATTCGGGTAGCGTGTAATCGTAATGAGAAAGCAGATTGGCAACAGACACGGTCATAACCACTTCATGCGAGGCGCTGTGCGCCGCCGCAGTAATTCAAATGTTTGGATACAGATAAGCGTAACGGTGCATACGCGGCAACAGCGGTGTGCGTGTGCGAACCCCTAAACTTTAAAGCAGCGAATCAAAGTAACGCAGCAAGGCAACGAGTTAATGTAAAGAGCCAACGTAAAGAGTCGACTTCAAGACAGACGCTAGTTTACTTGGACTCGGGCGCTTCGGGTTCGCGGCGTAACGCCTTGCGGGTGAGGTGTACCACCAGCAGCGGTAGCGGCATGCGCATCCAGTGCCCGCGCACAAACAGTAGCCATTGTGCAATGGGCGACCACCAGCGCTTGCCAGAGGGGTGTTGGCAGCGATACGCATCAAAGTACAGCGCATCTAAAACGGGCTGACTAATTTTGCCTAGTCGCTGCAAAGTGCTTGTTGGCAGTGGCGTGCCAAAAACTGCGTGGGTGTGGCGCAGCGCGCGATCGAGCGGCCTTACTAATCCGACCTGTTGTGCTCGTTGTTCCAGCTGATCGATGAACCCTTCTTGTTGACTGTGATGCCGTAACAGCAAATCGAGGTCGGAAAGGTCGCGCAGCGCATTGGGCATTTCACTTTCAAGATACAAGTGCGTCGCGCTGTGCAAAATTTGGTCCGCAGGTTGTAGCACTTTAATGCCAGGCAAGTTCGGCAGTTCAATGGCGTCAGCCAACATGCGTGCACTGTCGGCACGCCAGCGGCAGGTAAGCGGCGTTAAGGCATGGTGCACGTCAATGCCGGTGCCGCGCTTCATGTGCATGAGCGGGGGCAGCTCATGCATCCACTGTCGGTAATAGCGTTGGTCGTATTCGTCGTCGATATGGCTAATCCAACCTGCCAGCATGAGCGATGACTCGACATCGGCGAGTCGATCACGCGGCACCAGGATGTCCATGTCAGAGAACATGCGGCCAATTGCTGCCGGTGCATTGCCTAAAACATAGGCAGAACCTTTGAGGAGCACCGGTTTAATGCCGAGCGGTAGCAGTGCTTTGGCAATATTTTGTGCTTCATTTTGCACACAGGCGTGTTGTGCCGTGCAGAGTCGTTTTGCAGCGAATACGTGCGGCGCAACGTATGCAGGAATGTTTAAGGCAGCGGCGCCGGCTTGGTGTTCAATCAAATGCGCCAAGCGACCGAACAAATTTGTGGCCCGAGCCTGGCGTAAAAGCTGCGCCCAAGCAAACTCATTCAGATGCTTGAGTTTTGCGGGTTCACGCAACACGTCAATCAGTAATTGCGTCATACAGCACTTTCGAGACGCGCTAAGGACAAATCTGCGAATGCCTGAATGGCTTCGTCGAGGCGGCTATATTCGAGGCTATAACAGGCGCAACCATCCACAACCTGGGCCAGTGTGTCAAAGCTATCTGCCCCTAATTGCTCGTAATTAAAAGCATTTTCAGCGAGTGCCGCGAGTGCCTGTGGTCGCCCCATGGGGGTGAGGGTGAGATCGGCGTCGGGCTTGTACTTTGGCAAAATAACCCAGGCTGGTTTGGCTCGCACGAGGGCGTCATCGATGGCCTGTTCTGTGGGACGCATGTAGCAAACATCGCCTTTGTGCGTGTCATTAAAGCGTGGCCCAAATGATGCGTCTGGCGCGTAGCGACGCATGACATCAATTGAATTGTTTTTAAGGTTAACGGGGCGAGGCAATGGCACGACTTCACCGGTCGTGGGATCGATGAGCGTTAGTTCATCCGAAAAAAGTCGCCAGCCACGGGTTGAAAGTGCGGCGCAGAGTGTGCTTTTTCCGGAACCCGGAGGCGCAGGCAAAATGACGGCGTGGTCGCCTTTTGCCAATACGGCTGCGTGCAGCAATACATATTGGTGGCTTTGGCTGGCGACGCACCAATTCAGTCCCCACTCAAACATGGGGTAAGCCTGATTGAAAGGCAGAGGCTTAAACGGACTGAAAAAATCTTGATAGAACTCAACCTGAGGCTGAAGCCATCGGCGGAAAGTTCGCGGGCGTTTCAGCGAAACCTTGAAATCAGCAAAGCCTTCCGATAGCTGGATATCGCGCGTGCCATAGTTCCGCTTCAGTTCAGGAATGATCTGATGAATGTCGGTTTGCAAATAAACCGAGAAGGGTTCAATGCGGAGGGTTAAGCCCCTATGCAAAGCCTGGCGTATATCGCCGTCGCTCAGATCAGAAAGTTTCACCGACACCTGCCGTGGAGAGAGGCTTGTTTGTTGTTGTGAGGCTGCGTGAGCGTGTTTTACTCAGCGCGCAAAATGCCTCGCTCAATGAGTTGATCTAGCAATTCTCTTAACAGTTGAGGTGCATCTGCCAAGCCATTCGACTGAAGATCATTTGTGCCCAACAGCATAGCATTGAGCGTTGGGTTCGAGGCGAGTTGTGAGAGTTGAAGCGGGGAAGATGTCACGCATTCGGCGACAATGAAAGCGGCGGGCGGAGAAAGCGTTACCAACTCATTGCTGCTCGATAAGTAGCAAGCAGCGCCTTCAGGCCACTGGGGAGATAGCCGAACAGGGGCAGAAAGCGAAATCTGTTGGGGCATGAAAACAGAAACGCGCGGCAGGATGAACTGCCGCGCGTTTAGAGATGCTTAGGCAAAGGTGCCTGAGAGATACGAGATGATGGCTGTCGTATCCCATGAGGTGGTGCAGCCTGGGATGGGGCAATAACCCACGCCGGTTCTACCTGCATCCCACATCGCCTTAATTTGCGTCGTGGTCACGGGGTAGGTGGAGCTGGAAAGCGCGCTGAGGTATGCAGCAATGCAATGACGAGCGAGCTGGCCTAAACCGGTGCCATTATCAACTTCAACCGGATAAGCCATGATTTCCCACATCGAAATCGGGCGGGCTTGATTCGGGGCTGCCGTCGCACCGCTTGCCACTGGGTTCGGTACAACACGCTTGAAGCCAGGATCCACAACAAAGAAGCTTACGAACGATGTGCCAAAGTCCGGAGATGAGTAGGACGGCACAGGTTTAACGCGCTCTTTGCCTGAAGTCAGGGTGGTGTAGCTAAATGCATCAAGCGTTGGGCCGGCTGAGGTGTCTGTAACCCATGAACTGGTGCCACGAGTTTCAAGCGTCGGCGGGTCAATCGGCCAGGTTGAGAACTTAAGTGGTTGTTTCCAGTAGCCGGGCGAGCGACCCAGTGTGCAAGTCTTGCCTTCGTTGTGGCCAGGACTAACGTTGCCAGAAAGCTTGTCAGAAGGGCTTTGGCAAGTGCCGTAAGTCGCGAGCGCTGATCGAGAGGACAGTGCAACAACTGCCGCTGCGCCGCCCGTAATGAGTTTGCGGCGTGAGGCAGCGATTTCGCTTTGTTGTTCAACCTTGGGGCTGTCGTTGTGTGCTTTTTCTGTCATGTCATTTCCTGCCGGGTTGAGCTTGCGCGTGTATTCATGTTTGGAATACGCGGAAATCCGGGTTTCACAGTGCCAATTATATTCTCGCTTGCCCATCAGAACAGATGACAATCTCACGAAAGGTTGAAGATATCTCGCGGATCACCACTTTGCTCTTCTTGGCCCACAACCGGTCGGCTGGTTGTGCGTTTCAAGCTTCACTGCACATACATAAGCAAAAACCGAACCGAGATTTAATTTTTTTAAAAAATTATATTAAACAATTGGTTGCAATTCGTGCGGGGCAGGTCGGGTGCGAAAGGTGCGGGGGGTGTAAATATGCTCGACACGCTTGGGTTGGGCTGTGAAGGTATCCAGTTAAACCGCGAGCTTGGTAGTGTTCAATCAAAAAGCATCAAGTACGGGGCGTGACCTGTCTGCCTAGACGCGCGTGACCCCTCAAATTCGAGGTAACAGAGGTGGCTTTTGCTAAGGGCTTTGCTGTTGAAAACCTTAGTGCCGAAGTTAGGGTTGAAATATACGTGCCAAAAGACCTGCCAAAAGACGTGCCAAAGGGCTGTAACTAAGGTTTTTCAGTATGTTTGGCGATGGGTGGCTGCAGTCAGATGTATTTTTTTGCATCGAAATTTGCATTTTTACCCAATTCTCTAGGATAATCCGGCCTCCCGTGCCGGGGTGGCGGAATCGGTAGACGCAGCGGATTCAAAATCCGCCGCCAGTGATGGTGTGGGGGTTCGAGTCCCCCCCCCGGCACCAGTAGGTTTTAAGCGGCATTACGCAGCACCGCGTATTGCTACAACATTGCCAAACGGTTCTAACGTAGTCAGATCGTAGTTCGGCAATACCGCATCAATTCGTCCTGCTGCTCCAGCAAGTTGGTCAGGCGCAAGGTGAGCGTATCGTTCCACCATTGACGCTGTGAGCCAACCTCCAAGTCTCTGCAACTCGTGGGTAGGTGTGCCAGCCTGCCGCTGCCATGTGGCCCAAGTGTGTCTCAGGTCATGCCAGCGGAAGTCACTAATACCGGCCCGTCTAAGCGCTGCAGTCCAAGTCACGTTATGAGCTTTTTCAAGCGGTTTACCACGGTAGGTAAAGACGCGCTGCGAGTGTTTACCCGCTTGAGCGGCTAACACGGACATGGCTGTGTCGTTCAACGGAACAGCAATCGGCCTGCGACTTTTGGACTGGCTCGCGCGTATCCAAGCGTGGTGGTTCTTTAAATCCACTTGCGACCACTCCAGCTTGAGAATATTCCCTTGCCGCAGCCCGGTCGCCAGCGCAAATAACACCACCGCTCTTTGATGCGCGGGTAGTTCATCCAGCAGCCGCTTCGCCTCAATGGGCGTTAAGGCCCGCTCCCTGCCCAACGATTCTTTAAAGAGCTTGATCTTTGGCACGCGCTCTATCCATTCCCAATCGTCTTTTGCACGAATGAGGATGGAGCGAACAAGCGCCAAATATCGATTGACCGTGGCCGGTTTGACCTCGCGGAGCTTTGCGCGCTTGATTTGATCAATCACATCGCGATTGATGTCATCAAGATTCAAACGCCCCAAGTACCCGTGTAGCCAGACAAGTTTTGCCTTGTCGCCGCTATGCGATGCCTTATGCGAAGTTTCTTCCAGCCAGCGGACAACAGCCTCACACCATGAGCGTTTAGGTTTAATGCCTAATCGCTCTCGATCCCACAGCGAAGCCTTCAGTTTGTCGTGGTATTCCTGCGCCTTTATTCGGTCGGAAGTCCCAGTGCTTTCCTGTATCGGCTTTCCATGGAGTGGCGTGATTCTGACCCACCAATGAGGGGAGTCTTTGCGTTTGTAGAGTGACATGTTGATACCTCCAGAACATCACCCTGCAACGCCCGCAAGCGGTATTTTGATCTGATGTAGCCATCGAGGTCAATTTGCAGGAAAACCCATCGCTTGCCGATTTTTGCGCCCGGAATTTCTCCCTTATTAGCTTTGTTGACCAATGTGACGTAGTGAATCTTCAGATACGCAGCGGCTTCATGCAGGGTGAATGTACTCATTTGAATTACATCCTTTCCAGTGTGTCGCCCCACCACACCAGACGAACCCCAAATGCTTCGCAGTGTTTTTTAGTCACGAGGTCATCCCATGCTTGCCGAAAAGTCATCATCAGCCATTGGTTCATGACGGACGATAGTTCTTCACCAGACAGTGTTTGCGGAAGCTGACTCGCTAATTTGTACCGCTCAGGAAGCCCCCTAATCGTGGCCAGGAGCTTCTTTCTCATTTTGGTGAGAGGAATGTCCTGACGTGATTGAGAAACGCGTACAAGGCCGTATTGATCGCCGCAGTATTGCGCGACGATATAGCGAGACAGACGGCGAGAATCTTTTGCGCTGTTACCAATCCGTTTGACATTGACATGGAAAGCCCCGTGGATGTCTTGCCATTGGGTTTGTAACCACTCAAAGGGAATGTAAAAACTAGAGCGTTTTTGCGAGTTGGGATCGCGCCATGCCCAGATCATATGAAGCACGCCATGACCCTCACGGGTATCGACGCACACGTATTGAAAAGCAGCAAAACCCAGCTCGCGTTTGATGCGTTTTCTTAATGTTTGGAAGTCACGGCGTAATCGTTGGTCTGGACTATCAGGGGAAGAGGTCAGTGTGATCCATAGGCATTGGTAACGATTAGCCTGCCAGTATTGCAAACGATCTAAAACAACTCGACGCGTGAGCCACTGTTTTTTAGACCACGGTGGTCGAGTTGTATTTGGCACATTTCTGCCCCCTTTATCAAGAAAAGGGGCGGCTTCGCCGCCGGGGGCGGGCACGCATTCCATGCCTTGTCCGGCCCCGTCAGCGAAGCCGTTTTGAATACCTTCAATCAAATTGTTGGGCTGCTCAGGGCGAGCAGCGGGTGTATCAGCCATGATTTTGACTCCAGAAGTTAAAAGGAGTCGCAGGCCGCCAAAAATCTATGCGAGAACGATCTGGTTCCGAGCTTGTGGCTCAGGCTCTTTCAAAAATAAGTAGTAAGGGGATTTAAAGCAGGAAAATCTGGAAGGGTATGGGAGCGGTCGAAGAATAGAAGTATCGGCTGGGCTAAATGGTGGCCTTTAAAGTGCTGCTAGGTGGCCTAGAGGGTATGCCGTCAAAGAAAAATAATGTCCGCGGTGTCTTTTGGTCCAGTAAAAAATTGTGTTACCCCATGGATAAATAAATATCCAGATGGACACGACTAGATTGTGAAAGAGCGGTGCGACGATGCCATTCTCATGCTGTGAATTGAGTTAGTCAACTAATTCGCGACTTCAGAATATGGGCCTCTTGAAAATTGGCTGCACCCTGAATTAGGGCGTAGCAAGTGACGGATAGAGATCGTTAGTTTTTAAAACCAGCTTTGAATTTATACGCAGCCATTTCGACGCGAAGCCTGATCCTGCTAGTTAATCGCGGCTTAATTTTAGGGGGCGCGACACTACCTAAATCCCTTGCGGCGCACCATTCCTGTCGCAGTTGCGCGAGCAATTCAGCAACTTGGGCAGTCAAATCGATAGATGAATCCAGTTCTGATGGAGTTACTAACCATTTAGTCCGAGACTTTTTTCTGGCCTTAATGTTAGGGATTCCCTGAATGTCTGGTAAGCCAGTTTCGGGAGATTGACTCCATGCAAAGACAAATGGATTGTGCGCAATTTGATTGCGCAACTCAGCAAGCACTAGTGCTTTATTCCAAGTTCGCGCAGATGCCTTTCTCCATGTTTCGTTTACTTTTCTTTCATCTGCAAACATTAATACATCAACCACACGAGATTTAAATGACTTGTTAGTGATTGATGTAATTCCATGGAATTGTTCGGAAAGCTGAACGTACCAATGTATGGCTTCGAGTTCAATTGCTGAGAAATTTAAAATTAATTTCCCTACCCTTTCGATCCACGGCTGTATATGGGGAGGGTTAATTGAGTGTTTGATCCGGCTCATGTGAGATTTCCAAAATCAATGTGTGGCTTGTTTTTTGCCTTACAACAATCTTTGGTATGACGAAGTGATAAAGTGGGTGTTCCTAAGTGATTTGTTTGAAACGGCCTACCATCTGGTTTGTCGAGGCTTATTGATACTAATTCCTGTCGAGAAGGCGGAGGGAGGTATTTGCAATTAGTTGATAAGGTTAAAAATAACCTAGCGCTAACGTTTAAATCCAACACCAGTGATGGGGTGTTGGACCTACTTAATACATACTCACAGGCTGAATTTTTATAGGTGCACTCATTGTGGCTACAACAAAACACTATTCCGGACTGCTTCTGCTGTCATTGTGCGCGGGGATAACTTTTGCGGAAGGGTCATCGCTGTCTGAGTCAGAGATAGAACAGCGCCACGCCGCATCTGCATTTGTTTTCACACGTGAAGCAAACATTCCTGCACTTATTTGGGAATGTAGCCCCTTGTTAAAAGGAACTTCATTAAATGTGGAGTTGATTTTCCGAGGATGGTACGAGAGAAATAAGCCGGAGCTTGAGGCTGCCTATTTTTGGACTATCAACTATATGCAAGATTTGAAGGAAAAAAATCCTGAAATGCACCAGCGTGCTTCAGTCGATTTGACAAGGTCTGTTACTAGCGGGGCGCTTCAATCACTTCGCCCAGTTTTTAAAAGGCAGCTTCCAAGCCAAAGTGCGTGCGAATGGATAGTAAAAACTTACTCTATTCCGCAGTTAGATTTTAAAAATATGGGCCGTAACCCTGGCTATGAACAGTTTGGAGAGTTTGCAAATACATTAGCTCGAATCCGAGATGAGCCGGGTTTTAAGCCTCCAACCTTACAGAACAACTATGAGCTTGCCTCAACTTTTCGTGCTGGTTTAAGCAATATCATAACGCTGGATGCTGCAGAAGCTTCAAAAGAACGCAATGATGGACAGGGGATGTTGCGAGCCTATCAGTCGTTAGCAACTCGTGGGGATGGTGGAGCTGCGCAGACAATCGGTCTTATGTATTTTAATGGAGGGTTTGTGCCGAAGAGTTCCACAGAGGCTTATCGCTGGTTCTATGCCGCATGGTCGCTTGGGGAACATGAGGGTCTCAACGCTATGGGTGTCATGTTTCGGGATGGGATGGGAGTCAGCCGCGATTATCCTTTGGCACAAGCTGCGTTTATGGTGGCATCAGTAGCAGCTAGAAATAAACTTGCGCACGACAGGGCGCAGAGTAATGCAGACCGCCTTAGACCCCAAATTGATGCTGAAGCCGTTGAACGACTTAAATGTTTGAGTATTCGATCCCTAGATAGTGAATTAAAAAAACCTGTCCAGTCACTGCCGGCACTTGTTGCAGGGAAAGAGATCGTTGGGGCTGAAAGAAAAATTGGTACCTTGATTCCAGAATGGTCCTCGAACTTCAAGCCAGAATCGTGTAAGTAGCGAAAGATAATGGGGCTTGTGCGTAGTAAGAATTGCTAAAGTTATCGTTATTTGCTGCTAAGCGGGATTAACTTTTTTAAAGACTACAATAGGGGCGGGCGTTGCAAGTGGTTGATATGGTTAATTAAATTAACTTGCTGGTAAAATTCAAAATCCGCCGCCAGTGATGGTGTGGGGGTTCGAGTCCCCCCCCCGGCACCAGTTGTTTCAGATACTTCCTTTGTTTTTCCTCTTAGCTGTTTCCGAGTTGGCTCTCCCTGTCTCATTTCTTGAGATTTCTATTCCTGACTTATCACTGTAAAACGTAAGTCACATGCACTGCCTGCTGTGCGTGGTTAAACGTAGTGAGTTATACGTCGTCAGCGATGCATGGTAATCCCCCCGTAAAACCATCGCGATCAGAAGTAGAATTTTCTCGTTAGAGGGAGTTCTGCATGAAGAAGTCGAAATTCAGTGACAGCCAAGTGAT
>SBBQ01000017.1 GCA_005239635.1 Uliginosibacterium gangwonense | reverse complement strand
GGTCAAAGTTACGCCCGCGCATGATTTTAACGACTATGCGGTTGGGCAGCGCCATGGTTTGAACATGATCGTCATGCTCAACCTGCAAGGTAGCGTACCGGAGCAAGCAGGCATTTTCGACAACAAAGGTCATGCGCAAGGTTCACTCGCACTGCCTAGCAATTTTGCTGGTCTTGATCGCGTTGCCGCACGCAAACAAGCCGTGGCCGATTTAGAAGCGCAAGGCCTGCTTGAAAAAACTGAGCCGCACAAACTAAAGGTGCCGCGCGGCGATCGCACCGGCGTGGTGATTGAGCCCATGCTTACCGACCAGTGGTTTGTTGCTGTGAATAAAGCAGCAACCGGCCCACATTCAGATGGCAAAAGCATCGGCCAGAAGGCACTCGAAGTAGTGGAATCCGGCGAAGTGAAATTCGTTCCGGAAAACTGGGTTAACACCTACTACGCATGGATGCGCAATCTGCAAGATTGGTGCATCTCACGTCAGCTGTGGTGGGGCCATCAAATCCCTGCGTGGTATGACGACCACGGCAATGTTTACGTTGCACACAATGAAGCTGAAGCGCTGGCGCAAGCCGCCAAGGCAGGCCACACCGGCGCACTTAAGCGCGACAATGACGTGCTCGACACGTGGTACTCGTCAGCATTGTGGCCCTTCTCCACGCTGGATTGGACACCTGACTACCCAGCACAGTCGAACCCAGCACTCGATCTCTATTTACCATCGACAGTATTGGTGACGGGCTTTGACATCATCTTCTTCTGGGTCGCCAGAATGATCATGATGACGAAACACATCACAGGGAATATTCCGTTCAAACACGTTTATGTTCACGGCCTGATTCGCGACGCCGAAGGCCAAAAGATGAGCAAGTCGAAGGGTAACGTGCTCGACCCAATCGACCTCATCGACGGCATCAACATTGATGACCTCGTGAAAAAACGTACCACGGGGTTGATGAATCCGAAGCAAGCGCAAAGCATCGAAAAGAAAACGCGCAAAGAATTCCCGGAGGGCATTCCCGCTTTCGGCACCGACGCGCTGCGCTTTACCTTCGCCAGCCTAGCCTCGCCCGGACGCGACATTAAGTTCGACATGCAGCGCTGCGAGGGCTATCGCAACTTCTGCAATAAGTTGTGGAATGCCACGCGCTTTGTGTTGATGAATTGCGAAGGCAAAGACTGCGGCATTGCGCCAGAAGGTGCATGTGGTGGCGCGGGCGCTATTGAGTTATCTGACGCGGATCGCTGGATCATCAGTCTGTTGCAACGCGTAGAAGCCGACATCGCGCAACATTTCGCTGACTACCGTTTTGATCTTGTTGCCAAAGCGGTCTACGAATTTGTGTGGGATGAATATTGTGATTGGTACCTTGAATTAGCCAAGGTACAGTTACAACAAGGCAACGAAGCACAGCAACGCGGCACCCGTCGCACACTACTGCGCGTACTCGAAACCACGCTGCGTCTTGCCCACCCGGTGATTCCTTTTATTACCGAAGAACTGTGGCAAACCGTTGCGCCGCTGGCCGGCAAAGGCGGCCCGTCCATCATGATTCAGGCCTATCCACAGTCCAATGCAGAAGCAATTAATGCGGACGCTGAAAGCTGGGTCGCGCTACTTAAGAACATGGTGAATGCCTGCCGTAGCCTGCGTGGCGAAATGAATATTTCGCCCGCACAAAAAGTGCCGCTTGTGGCCGCCGGCGATACCGCCACCATTCAAGCCTACGCGCCCTACCTCACAGCATTGGCAAAGCTTAGCGACGTGACAGCCGCGGGGGAAAACCTGCCGGAATCTGATGCACCTGTGCAGCTGGTGAGCGACTTCCGCTTAATGTTGAAAATTGAGATCGATCGCGCGGCTGAACGCGAGCGAATTGGCAAAGAAGCCGCCCGCATTGAAGGTGAAATTGCCAAGTGCAGCGGCAAGTTGAATAACGAAAGCTTTGTTGCGCGCGCACCGGAAAGTGTCGTGGCTCAGGAAAAACAACGTTTGGCTGATTTCAATGCAACCTTGACTCGCCTCAAGGAGCAATTGGCTAGGTTGCAATAAGCTGCGCTCATCGCTGACATCACCACTCGCCCTGCTACAGCACTTATACGACTGCAGCTAAAACCAGTGGCTAAATGAAATAACAACGAATACATGACACCCGGAATACGCTCACGCTGTTGCCGCGCGATTCATGGCAGCTTAACTGCCGTGTGCACGCTTTTTGGATTTTGGATGCAGGCCGCACATGCTGAAATTGCCATCGTGCTCAATTCGGCTGATCAGAATATCTCTTTGGTCGACACGGTAAATTACAAAGAGATACGGCGTATTCCCACTGGCAAAGAGCCTCATCACCTCATGGCCACGGCGGATGACCAATTGATCATTGCCAATGCTGCAGGTAATGAACTGGTGTTCCTCGACCCGAACACAGGCAATATTCAACGCCGCTTACCCGGTATTTCTGACCCGTACCAAATTGGCTTCTCGCCCGATCGTAAATGGTTTGTCTCAGCCTCAAACCGTCTAGATCGTATTGATGTTTATGAAGCGAATGGCTTTAAATTGGCAAAGCGCATTCCTGCCGAAAAGGTACCCAGCCACATTGCCTTCGATGCAGCCTCACAATTTGCCTTTGTGACGCTGCAAGAATCCAATCAACTTATCGCTATTAATTTGCAGAAGCTTGAGACGGCATGGACGATAAGCGTTGGCAAACAGCCTGCCGGCATTTGGATGACGCCCGACGACAAATACCTTCTGGTCGCGGCCACTGGCGCAGACTATGTCGACGTAATTGATTGGCGTACACGCATTACCGTTAAGCGCATTAAAACGGCAAATGGTGCGCATAACTTCGTTGCGCTGGGCGACAAACAACATGTGTTTGTTTCAAACAGAATGGCAAACAGCAT
>SBBQ01000028.1 GCA_005239635.1 Uliginosibacterium gangwonense | reverse complement strand
GGAGAGACCGCATACGGCTTTGAAATACAAAACGCCCGATGCGGTGCATCGGGCGTCTGAGGGGCTGTAAAACCTGTCAACCTATTTTAGGACTGGACAGGCATATTGCAACTCAAGCCTGCAGCAACACCTCAGGCTGGAAGCCCATACGAACCGCTCCGACCGGGCGACCATCAATGACCAACGGCATAGATAGGTCGCACAACACCTCACCCTTAGCATTTTGGTAGGTCTGGAGTAGCAGCGGCTTGCGATTCTTTGCGGCACGAAGACCAACTTGATCAACATCGTCTTGGCGCAGCGTACGCACCGTTTCGCCAGATAGAACTCGGCCTTGTGTGTCAACGCAATAAGCATAGACACTGCCCTGCACGTTCTGCATGAGCTCGTCATATACCGTCTTCATTGAAGCGCGGTCAGCCGCAGTCATCGGAACCTCATTGTCACCGTTTATGTTCATCGCAGCGTCAAAGTCTAGATCATCAGCAATGCGACCCTGCGAATTCACACGAGGACGCAACACATCTTGACAACGATCACGACCTGACTCAACCTTGTTGATGATACGTTCTAGGCGGTCATCACCAATGCGGAAGCTTGATGCAAAGTCTTGAATACGCTCATTTGCGTAAACCACTTTCTGCACATTGCTTTCTGCATCCGACATACGCGCAGACACTTCATCACAGCTCGTATGAATTCGTGAAACCTGATCGATAATGCGCGTGTTCATCTTGCCCATGGTGTCGATGGCTTCGCTGGTGTGAGCGATGCAACCGTGCATTTCATCAAATTCTTTAACCATCTCTTCAAAGCGTGACGATGAACGACGAACCGCTTCGGTCGTTTTGCCAACATGCTCTTGAATCACCGTGGTTTCGTGGCGCGTATCGCCGACCAAGCGTTCCATAGTCTGAATGCTGGAGGTAATTTCGCTGGTTGCGTCTTTTACGCGCTCCGCCAGCGAACGCACTTCGTCAGCAACCACCGCAAAACCACGACCTGCTTCGCCTGCGCGCGCCGCCTCAATTGCTGCGTTCAACGCCAACAGGTTGGTCTTGTCAGAAATATCGTTAATGATCTCAATCACATTGCCAATGGCGTGTGACTGGCGTTCCAGTTCCAACACGGTGCGATCAAAGGCTTCCACGCGTTGCAGCATGTCATCCACGCCACGGCTGGCTTCAACCAGTTCGTTCAGCGAATCTTTGGCAGTGCCCATGTGGCGGGCAGTGGCTGTACGCAATTCATCAGCATTGCGCGTCGCACGATAAACAGCTTGGTTGGATTGTTCGCTTGACTCGAATACAGCTTCGGCCAACGCACGTTGCTGGTTTGCAAGGCGAGCAGAATCACGCAGAAAATCGGACAGTCGCGCCGCATCACAGGAAGCGGTTACGGTGCCGCGACGCACACGAGCAACCATGTCACGCACTTTGCCGTCTCGTTCAGCCACCAATTTGGCAATTGAACGCACCGGTGAGGATTCTGGCAGCACAAATTGGCTCGATAGATCACTCACACCGCTATTGCTATTGCGCAGCGCTTCCGCCATCGCTTCGATGGTGTAGTCCATCTGACGAATATAGAAAGCATCACCAATCGCAACCAGCGCGGCCATCATACAGGCATAGGTTGCAGCCCCTAGTGGATTAATGAACCCAGCATGCGCCAACGCTGCCAAGGCCAAGAAAAAAATCACCGTCAGGCTGAAACCGATCTGCTTGATTTGAGCGGCGCGCTGCAGGTCCACCTGTTTTGGCGGGTTCGCCGGGGCATCAATATCCACGCGCTGGGGCTGTACAGCCTCGGCATGAACATCTTGCGCAACGGCGGCTTGCTGCACGGCTGATTCATGCTGCTCTGTTGTGTGTTCCATGTCTCATTCCTAGTTTTGTTCTTCTGCGTCCTGAAGAACCTTGCATTTATCCGCACGACCAAAAAGTGGGCATGGCGCGTCGGATGCACCATTTGCTTCTATGGGGAATGACGGCAAGGCATTCTTAAAACTTTAGTCAGATTGAAGACGAGCACACTAGACGTACGTTATTAATTGATTTTATTATGGTTTTTATACACACAAGATTCTAAAGAGCCGCTTTCATGTCTTTAAATTGGCTTAAAAATCAGTCCAACATGCCTGGTACGACAGCAATTTTGCGTATGCAAATGGAATCCAAACTGCCCGCCAGCGCCAAGCCCCGTAGCCAGAGGTTGCACTCGTTGAACAGCACTGGCATAATCTCGCGTTTTACAGTTTCGGCCACATCCGCCGAGCGCAGGAGAGAGAGATGAAAGAAGGCATTCACCCGAATTACGCTGATGTGCAAGTAAATTGCTCATGCGGCAACAGCTTTACCACCCGCTCAACGATTGGCAAACCCGCCATGAACGTTGAAGTTTGTTCTGAGTGCCACCCGTTCTACACGGGCAAGCAGAAGATCGTGGATACCGCCGGTCGCGTTGAACGCTTCCGCCAGAAGTACGCCAAGTCCGCCTAATCAGGCGAACTCAATAAAAAAGGCAGCCTTGGCTGCCTTTTTTGTTTCCGGCCACAACAGGCCTCTGCCGCAACGCGCCTGTAATTTGCACGCTTGTAATTTTGGCCGTCATTTTGAGCCTTAATACTGCGCAAACATTGAAATTACAGCATATACGTCAATAAGTTACACTCACAGCAAGATTAAAGCTGTCAACTCAGCTGAAACAGGTTCGCATCCACTATGATTGCCGCTTTGTTGCGCCCTAATTTAGGCCATGCCGTCACAACGCACTAAGCACACGTAAAATCCAGCAATCGCTCGCCCAGACCTTGAAACATGTCTCAGCCAAATCAATCTTCCATTTCACAGCTTGTTGCGCGGCGTTTATTGTGGCTGCTGGTTGCCTTGTATTTAATCCCGGGACTCATGGGACACGACCCGTGGAAACCTGAAGATGCAGCGCATTTCGGTGTGATTCAATCGGCTCTGAGCACACCCAGCCTTATCCCAACCCTGTTTGGCAGCAGCCAAACTGACTTTGGGCCGCTGTTCTACTGGACCAACAGCGCCCTAACATCGGTTCTGCACGCAATGCCTGGCCTACCCGTCGACTTAGACGATGCCTCTCGGCTCAGCAGTGCGTTATTTGGACTTGGCTACTTCATCTTTATGTTTCTGGCAGCGCGGCGCTGGTTTGGGCACGAATCCGGGCCCGCGGCGGTGCTCTTAGCAATCGGCTGCTTAGGTCTGATTGCGCCAGTACATGAAACACAACCACAAGCCTTGGTACTTATGCTCCTCGCTGCAGAAATGTGGGCTTTGTCTGCAGTCGGCGATAGCCATTGGCAAGGTTGGCTTATATTAAGCATCGTCTTGATTGCGCTCGTCCTCACTTGCCCACCCATTATCGCATTCGCATGCCTATTACTTGCCTGGAGCACACTGCTGAGCCAAGGGCGCGAACAAGATGGGGCTAGCACAAAAATTTGCCTGCGCAATTTATCCATTGCCACCCTAATCGCGGGCATTGCCGTTGCCGCATGGTTAAGTTGGCTAGATCACAATGAAAGCGCGGCTTACACGCATTGGCAGCAGCAATGGTTACCCGGTTTTTCGACCGCAACAGAATTCAGTGGGCGGTTATTGCGCGTGAGCAATGCCCTGCTCTGGTTTGCATGGCCCGCTCTACCTATTGCCTGCTGGAGCGTATGGAAATTTCGTCGTCATCTGCGCGAGCCAGCATTTGCGATGTGTCTCTCTGCATGCCTGCTCATTTTGTTGAGCTTGGTGTGGAATCGACCGCTCCGCCCCATCACGCTGCTACCCTTACTACCACCGCTTGTACTCCTTGCGACACCAGGACTACTGAATTTGCGGCGTGGTGCTGCCAATGCATTTACCTGGTTTGGCGCCATGAGCTTTAGTCTTTTCATTGCACTCATTTGGCTCGGCTGGCTTGCCATGTTGAGCGGCTGGCCGCCTAAAATCGCGCGCAACTTTGCACGTTTAGAGCCGGGCTTTGTATTGCAATTTCAACCTTTAGCAGTCGCTGCAGGCCTGCTACTCACCGCAGCGTGGTGTTGGCTCATCATGCGCCAACCTAAGTCGAACTATCGCGGCGCGATTACTTGGGCGGCCGGCATGACGGCACTGTGGGGGCTGGTTATGGCGCTTTGGTTGCCCTGGATTGACTACGGTAAAACTTACCGTAACGTATCACACGAACTCAAAGCCCATTTACCGGCACAATACGACTGTCTAATGCAACAAGGATTGCCTGCCGCGCAGATGAGCAGCCTGTATTACTTTGACCATTTGAAATTCAAGCCTGCCTCAGCAAACTGCCATCTTTTGCTGGTATATAGCTCAAGCAAAGATGAAGAAGTTCACCCTGGCTCACAATGGGTTCGCCGCTGGGAAGGCCGTCGCCCAGGTGACCGACAAGAGCGCTTGAGACTCTACCAACGAGATTGATGTGAGTACCCCAACCCTTTCAAGCCATACAGACTCGCTGGGTGATCTGCGCGTTGCTCACCAGCAACTCGACAGCATTTCCATGCGTGAGCTCTTCGCGGCCGACCCCGAACGGTTTGACCGTTTCCACGTTGAATTTGATGGTCTGCTTTACGACTACTCCAAGCAACGCGTAACACAACACGCTTTAAACCTGCTATTGGTGCATGCCGAGAAACGCCAATTGCGCGAAGCCATCGGGCACATGTTTGCCGGTGACCCACTTAACTTCACCGAACAACGCTCAGCATGGCACGTAGCCTTGCGTGCAGGCGACCAAGCCCCGGCAGTCGTGCATAGCGTACTAGAACGCATGGCGCCGATTGTGGATGCCTTACGCTGCGGCACCTGGCGTGGCTCCACGGGCAAGCCGATTACACATGTTGTAAATTTAGGCATCGGCGGTTCTGACCTAGGGCCGCGACTGGTCGTGCAGGCATTGGCAAATCGCCATTCGCCGATTCATGTCGACTTTATTGCAGGACTCGACCCCGCCGAATTTAACGGTGTATTGGCCAATGCAGACGCTGAGCAAACGCTCTTTATTATTTCGTCGAAAAGTTTTGGCACAACCGAAACACTCACCAATGCGCGTGCCGCAATGGACTGGTTGCGACAGGCGTTGGGTAATAACACCCATCTAGCCCCACACCTACTCGCCGTGACTAACCGCCCTAAGGCTGCACTCGCGCTGGGCATTCCTGCGGAGCAGTGCTTACCCTTGCCCGAGTGGGTTGGTGGTCGCTTTTCGTTGTGGTCAGCTGTCGGCTTGCCAATTGCCTGCGCCATTGGCATGGAAGGTTTTACGCAATTGCTCGCAGGGGCAAACAGCGTCGATCGTCATTTTGCCAATGCACCACTCGCGCAAAACATTCCGGTGCTCATGGGTTTGTTTGGTTGGTGGAACGTATTTGCATTGCGCGCCACGACCCATGCCATTCTTCCGTATAGCTATCGCCTTCGCGAACTCACAGCACATTTGCAGCAGCTCGAAATGGAAAGCAACGGCAAGTCCGTCGACCGTGCTGGCAAGAAGGTAGATTACCTAACCGCGCCGGTAATGTGGGGCGGCGCAGAACCGATGGGGCAACACGCCTTCCATCAGTTGCTATACCAAGGCACCCGCACCACGCCGCTCGACTTTATTTTGATTGCAGGCGGCGATGACCCGCGTCAGTGCACACTGTTTGAGAACGGCTTAGCGCAAAGCGCCGCGCTCATGATGGGCAAAACGCTCGACGAGGCGCATGCCGAGTTATTAAGTACCGGCCATAGTGCTGAAGAAGCGAAGCGCTTGGCGCCACATCTAGTGTGTCGCGGTAACCAACCCAGCTCTACACTTTTGTTACCTGATTTAACGCCATATTCAGTGGGGCAACTACTCGCCTTGTATGAACACAAGGTCTATGTGCAGGGTGTGCTGTGGAACATCAACAGCTTTGACCAATACGGCGTTGAGTTTGGCAAACAAATGGCGAATAAGCTCGCTGATCAGCATGATGGCCCAACCGATCCCAGCCTTGATGGCTCGACCTGTGGCCTACTGCGCGCACGCCGACGCATGCGTGGAGAGTCTTAGCTCACCTTTCTAAGCATCTCACAACAGAGGGCCGAGTCAGAACGAACACCTCAACGCGCACTGTGATTTGCCAATAAAAAACGCCGGAAATTCCGGCGTTTTTTATTGGGCCATCGCGCATATAGCGCAACGAAAGCGACTTAATCAAAACTTAGTAAGCCGGCTTGTCACCTGCCTCGTTGTAACGCTGCACGCCTTGGATGATTTCATGCTTAGCATCTTCAATATCACCCCAACCTTGCACCTTTACAAACTTGCCCGGCTCAAGATCTTTGTAGTGTTCGAAGAAGTGTGAAATCTGGTCGAGAATGATTTGCGGCAGATCGGTCGGCTTCGTCACGTTCTGATACATGGGGGTGAGCTTGGTCACCGGTACTGCCAACAACTTAGCATCTTCACCTGCCTCATCCACCATCTTCAACATGCCAATCGGGCGGCAACGAACAACCACGCCCGGCGGCAAAGCAAACTGGGTGACCACCAACACATCAACCGGATCACCGTCGCCTGCGATGGTGTGCGGAATGTAGCCATAGTTGCACGGGTAGTGCATGGCAGTGGACATGAAACGGTCAACGAAAATTGCACCGGATTCCTTGTCGACTTCATACTTCACCGGATCCGCATGCATCGGAATCTCGATGACAACATTGAAGTCGTTTGGCAAATCCTTGCCGGACGGTACTCGGTCCAGGCCCATAACTCTCTCCTCAATCAGCGCAGGAAAAAGGGTTGATTATACTGGGAAATATTACAGAAAGCCTACGACCGCTTAGGCTTGAAGGCGTATCACCGTGACACAAATCGCCTTAGATCACCCATAAACGCATCTACTGAGTTACATCAGGCTTTACGGCGTTCGGGTTGCCAATGACGCAACAGCAGCGAATTGCTCACCACTGATACAGAACTCAAGGCCATCGCCGCTGCTGCAATCACTGGGTTGAGTAGCCCTAAGGCTGCAGCAGGAATACCGACGACGTTATAAACAAAAGCAAAAAATAAATTTTGGCGCACTTTGCGCAAACTCACACGCGCCAATTCAATCGCATCTGCGGCGCTGTTGAGGTCATTGCGTACTAAGGTGAGCGCAGCGGTTTCCATGGCGGCGGCGCTACCGCCGCCCATTGCAATACCCACATCGGCAACCGCCAATGCAGGCGCGTCATTGACGCCGTCCCCCACCATGCCAATGGTCGATGTTGCATGACTATTTCTAATTTCTTCGCGCAACTGCAAAATACGCTGTGTTTTTTGCGCGGGCAGCAAGCCCGCATAAACACGTTGAATACCGGCTTGTTTGGCAATAAGCCGAGCACTCACTTCATGGTCGCCCGTGAGCATCACCACTTCAACACCGAGATTTTGTAAGCGTTTAATGGCAGCAGGGGTGGTTTCGCGCAACGCGTCGGCCAACATGATCCAGCCCAAAAAAATCGGCGTAGATGAAGGCGAATATGCCACCAAGCCCATGAGCGAATAGCCCTCGCGATAGTGTTGATCCACTTCTTGTTCGCTGAATGCCACACCTAACTCACGCAGATAGGCGGCAGAACCTAAAGCAAACTGCGCCTCAGCCCAAGCAGAAAATGCAGGTGCAGTCGCGATGGCAGCTTGCGACAAACGCGCACGTACTCCTCGCCCTGGCAGCATTTCGACTTCACGCATCGGCAGCATGGACATGGCACGTGTTTGTGCCGCTGACGCGACAGCCTGTGCAAGAGGATGATTTGCCCCCTGCTCCATACTTGCTGCCAATTGCAGCAATTGCGCCTCAGACAGTCCCGCTTGTGGCAATACGCGCATCACTTCTGGCTGGCCCTTGGTTAAGGTTCCTGTTTTGTCCACGGCCAAGATGCGAATCTGCGCCGCATGCTCTAATGCCTCTGCATTGCGCACCAAAATGCCGAGCTGAGCGCCCTTACCAACGGCAACCATAATGGCAGTCGGTGTGGCCAACCCGAGTGCACATGGGCACGCAATCACCAATACGGCGACAGCATTCACCAAAGCTGTCGCGAAGTTACTTTGCCAATCACCGTGCCAAAGCAAGGTCATCACAAATGTCAGCGCCGCAATGGTCACGACTGTCGGCACGAACACGGCCGCAACGCGATCTGCCAATTTCTGTACAGGTGCTTTGCTGGCCTGCGCCTGATCAACCAAGCGAATCATGCCCGCCAACAAAGTGTGGCTACCTACTTGCGAAGCGCGACATTGCAATAAGCCATCGCCATTTAGCGTGCCTGCAAACACCGTTGAGCCCGGTTGCTTTGCTACGGGCAAACTCTCACCCGTGAGCATAGCCTCGCTTACACTCGACAAACCCTCAAACACTTCGCCATCGACAGGCACATTCGCGCCTGGCTTCACAACAAACGTGTCGCCCGATTGCAATTGCGCAATCGGCACTTCAACCATTGTGCCTTGCTGCATAACCCAAGCGGTTTGTGGCTGTAGCGCCACCAGTTGTTGTAGTGCTTGTTGGGTGTTTGCTTTAGCACGCGCCTCAAGCAACTTACCCAGCAGCACTAAAGTAATGATTGAAGCCGACGCCTCAAAATAAACATGCAATGGCAAATTAAGCGCCGTCACCACTGTGCTGTACAAATACGCCATGCTGGTGCCGAGTACCACCAACACATCCATGTTGGCACCGCCCGACTTGAGCGCACGCCATGCGCCGCGATAAAACCGCGCGCCGCTCATAAACTGCACCGGCGTTGCCAATAACCATTGCAAGCCATTCGGCATCCACGTCATGTGGTGTGCGCCACTTAGCAACATAAACGGCATCATCGCCAACAGCGGCGCACTGAATAACAAGGCCCACCAGAAATCTTTTTTCTGTTGCGCATAAACCTGTTGTTGATCGATGCGATGTTGCTGTCCATCAGGTTTCACGCTAGCGTGGTAACCCGCACGCTTAACCGCTTGCAGCAAATCGGAATGATCAACTAGGCCAGGCGTAAATTGAACCTGCGCAGTTTCATTCGCCAAGTTTATTTGCGCAAAAACTTGTGGCAATTGTTGCAAAGAATGTTCGATACGCTGCGCACACGATGTACAACTCATGCCATCTAATTGCAACGTAACCGTTTGTGCTGGCACCCCAAAGCCTGTTTTCACGACTTGTTGCACTACATCTTGCGCGGAAGCGCTTCCACTCAAGGTAACGCGGGCGCGCTCAGTCGCCAGATTCACACTCGATTCAACACCATCCAGTTCGTTTAGATTTTTTTCGAGGCGAGCAACGCATGAGGCACAGTGCAAACCCGAAATTGGGATATCAATGACATGTAGTGCGTTGGCGTTGGCATGTGTACTGACACTCGAAACGGCAGGCAAACGTTGTGGCGCGTCATAGTGAGCATCCGATGTTTTCGTTACCTCAGACATGACACACCACACCTTGCCACAAATGCTCGCCTAATGATGCCGCATGGGCGAGGCCATATACACCGAAACCCCCGACCACCAAGCCCGCACAAGTACGCACAACGGGGTGCCGCGTAAAGCGTTGGAGTCGATGCAACAAAAAGCCTGCCAACAGTAAATTCGGGAGCGTGCCTAAACCAAATGCCAACATCAGCAGGCCGCCGCGTTCAGCCGAGCCAGACAAGAGCGCGGTGGCCAACACCGAATACACCATGCCGCAGGGCAAAAAACCCCATAGCACTCCGAGTGGATAAGCCTGTACAACACTGCGCGCAGGTAGAAAACGACGCGTGCAGGGTTGAATATGGCGCCATATAAATTGGCCTCCCCGCTCAATCCAACCGAGTGATGCGGTAAAGCCAGCCAAATACACGCCCAAGGCGATGAGCAGTAGATTGGCAAAGATATACAGCGCCATTTGGATTGGCAAAATATGGTTCAACAACATACCCATACTGCCGATCGCGCCGAGTGCAGCGCCCGCCAAGACATATCCTGAAATGCGCCCGAGGTTATAGGCTAAGTGCAACGGCATGGCTGAAGCAAAACTAGGCTTCACTTGCACCGTTTTGCTAGGCATCGAAACAGTCTGACCGCCACGAGGCTGCAGCGTCAACGCAGACACAATGCCGCCGCACATGGCAGCGCAATGCACGCCGCCTAGCAGCCCTAACAGCATGGCCGTGATGTATCCCGCTTCGATCATTTGAGTTGAGGTGGTGCGCGCGATCTGCGCAGTTTGGCACAAGGCGAATCGCTTCATTTCACCCGTACTACAAACCATGCGTCGTCATTAGGAAGGTCGCCCTTCGACAGAAGAAGTATACCCCCGCCTAAACCACTTGAACCGACCGCCGCTAGCCAACAAGGGTCAGATCACTTTTGAGTAACGCGCACTTTCCATGCTTTGGCGCAGGTATCGGTCAAACACCATGGCAATCGCCCGCACCAGCAAACGACCCGGCGGCAACACGGTTATCCAACCGCTATCAATACTAATCAAGCCGGCTTGTTCCATGTCTTTAAGCTGATCAAGCTCCGTCGAAAAATAACGTCGAAAATCGATCAGATGCGCGAGTTCGATTGACTCAATCGACAGCTCAAAATGACACATGAGCGCCTGAATAATGGCACGACGCACCACATCGTCCGCGCTTAACTCAACCCCGCGCATCACAGGTAAGCGGTTCGATTCGAGCGCATCGTAATATTCTTCGAGCGTACGATAGTTTTGCGCGTAAACGGGCCCAAGTTTGCTAATGGCCGACACTCCAAATGACAACATATCGCAATCCGCATGCGTGGAGTAACCTTGGAAATTGCGGTGCAAGCGACCTTGGCGCTGTGCGATTGCCAATTCGTCTTTCGGGTGTGCAAAGTGATCCATGCCGATATAGGCATAGCCCGCCTCTGTAAAACGGCGTATTGCCAATTGCATGAGTTGCAGCTTGGCATCCGCACTGGGTAACTCATGCTCGTTAATGCGACGCTGAGGCTTAAACAAACGCGGCAAATGCGCGTAGTTATAAACAGCGAGCCGATTGGGCTCCAGCGCTAGAACGCGCTCCAACGTACGGTTAAAGCTGATGACGTTTTGCTTTGGCAAACCGTAAATCAGGTCAATGCTAACCGATTTAAATCCGTGTTTTCGTGCCGCGGCAATGACCTGCTCGGTCTCTGCTTCTGACTGCACGCGATTAACCGCAAGCTGCACGGTGGGATCGAAATCCTGCACACCAACACTCATGCGGTTAAACCCTTCGGCGGCCAACATGGCGACCGTTTCTTCATCCACCTTGCGCGGATCTACCTCGATGGAATACTCCCCTCCCGGGACCAACTTGAAGTGACGACGAATGGTTTGCATGAGCTGTCGCATTTCGTCGTGCGACAGAAAAGTTGGCGTACCTCCGCCCAAATGCAATTGATGCACCTCCGGCACACCCTCCCCACCCTGCTCCATGGCCGCGCGGGCCATCGCCATTTCCTGGTCGAGCGCCTGCAAATACCGTGCTGAACGCGAATGATCTTTAGTGATGATCTTATTGCACGCACAGTAGTAGCAAATCGTATTGCAGAAGGGAATATGCACATACAGAGACAGAGGACGCGTAACGCCACCTATGCAGCGCTTACCAAGCCACTGTTGGTAGCTGACGGCATCAAACGCCTCCACAAAGCGATCTGCTGTGGGGTAAGAGGTATATCGAGGTCCATTCACGTCAAATCGCCGTATCAAACCGGCATCAAAGACGATCTCTTGACCTGCATTGCTGTATAGGCTCATTTGCGGCATCATCCGGCAGGACTGGTACGATGCGTAGCCTGCACTATGCGTGAAGGCTTACCCTTGACCAAGATCAAGCCGCCTGCGAACAGCTCATTCAAAATACTGTCTTCGGGTAGTAGATTGCAACGCGAGGGTGAGATTCACTCTCCGACAGCGCTTAAGTTGCTGAACACCGACGTTGCCGTAAAGCTCCAAAGATTTAACGCGCACTACCTGTTGAGCAAGGCGCCTTTGAACAAAAGCTGTGACACTGGCTTGAGAGTGAAGCATGTCAAACGAATCGACGCAAAAAATCATTCCAATCGACACACACAAACTTAAGGTTGCGTGTTCGCAATGTAATTTGCGCGAACTGTGTTTGCCAATTGGTTTGTCAGACCAAGAGCTGACGCGCGTTGATGACATGATCGGCTCCCGACGCAAAATTAAGCGTGGGCAAAACCTATATTCAGCGGGCGACACATTTGAAGCCATCTACGCCATTCGCACCGGCTTCTTCAAAACAGACGTCATTCTTGAAGACGGGCGCGAACAAGTCACCGGTTTTCAAATGGCAGGTGAAGTTTTGGGCATGGACGGCATTGGAACGGATCTGCATACGTGCAATGCAACCGCACTTGAAGATGCTGAGGTCTGCATCATTCCGTTTGACCAGCTTGAATCACTATCGCGTGAAATTGAGCCGCTGCAACGCCATCTACACAAGGTGTTGAGCCGCGAGATTGTGCGTGACCATGGTGTGATGACGCTTCTGGGCACCATGCGCGCAGAAGAGCGTTTGGCGGCTTTTTTGTTGAACCTATCTCAGCGATTAGTGGCGCGAGGCTATGCCGCAACTGAGTTTCATTTGCGCATGACGCGCGAAGAAATCGGATCGTATCTAGGCTTAAAGCTTGAAACGGTCTCACGCGCCTTCTCTCGCTTCCAAGAAGACGGCTTAATCACCGTACAACAAAAACACATCTGCATTCTTGATACCGCAGGTCTCAAGCAGGTGTTGAATCACCAGGCCTGTTAATTCCCCACTGGAACAACACCCTGTACTTCGTCCGTTACAGGCCAGCTTAAACCCCGACGCAGCGCCATGTTTTTGCCAATCTCAGGCAAGTCATCAGCTTGAATGAAAGCATGCGCACGCGGCAAAAGCTGACGCTCTTCCACATCTAGGTGCGCTCGCATCTTGGTTACAAACTCATCCACCACATCGGCAGGAATCTCGGCCTGCTGACCTTCAGATACCGCTAAAAGCGCAGGCTCCATTTGTGCCCATAGCCCCTCAATCACCTCGTGTTCCTGCTCGATCTGTTCCATGATGGACAATAACTCAGCGCGCTCTGCATCGTTAACCCGACGGCGAACACAAGGAAACACATCCAGCTCTTCATCGAGATGATGCTGATGTGCGGCAGTTGAGAAATATTTATGGACTGCAGCAGCAGCGGTTGATGCTTCTTTATCAACGCCGAGCAGAGACACATGGGTCGTGATCCGACCGAGTGTTTCAACATTCTTGCGCACACGTTCGTGGCAAGCTGCCAACATACCAAGGGGATCATCAAAACTTGCGGCCGGACGGCCAAACAACATACCCATGAATCAGCCCTGTTTGCGGTTACAACATTCTTGCGACAGCACCCGCCAACAGACCGAATGTTAGATAAGTGGCAATACTACCTAACGAACAGACACAGCAAGGCGCAGCATCACCTTAAGTCATGCTGCACCCTCATGAAGCGACCACTCAACAACGGTAATTACAATCTGCAATCACTGGTGTTGAGCAACAACGTTCATGCGTGGCCGGGGTGACCATGTGTCGGATGATGATTCACTTCATCCGACGTATTACGCAGATAGCAGGTCACCAAACTCGATGCACCACAAATTAGCCAGAACGCGAAAAATCCTAGCGAATAAATGGCCATGCGGGACAGGTGCACAGGTTCGCCAAATAGCAGCAATTCCTGCGGATCGACCAGCGTAAAGAAAATACCTTCTGCGATTCCAGCGACCAAGAAAGACGGCCACAGGATTGACATCAGCTTCTGCATTGCTGCCTCCTCCAGGGAAGAGGCATCAGGCGTGGTGCTGCTTCTCGTCTTCAGCCTGATGCCTTGTGACAAAGCGAAACAGGTAAACGGCCATCACCAACACAAACAAAATCGTGAACAAGCTTAGCAAACCAATATCACTACTGAAAAGCAGTTCCATAGCCATGATGTTTTCCTTTCCATGGCAGGCTGATTACTGCGGTGCAATATTTAGTTCTCGATCCTTGGGGTAAAAGAAGCTACCGGATAGTCGCCAGCTGGAACCTTCATCTTCCAGGGCAACATACCAATGACCCTCTTTGAGGTCTTTAATATCTGACACATATACTGAATCTGAAGCAACCTGGGCGCGTTCCAACACCAGGTCAAGATCATGCGCTTTGTTACTTGCGTAATTCAGATGAAGCATGATGCGCTGCGGAAATTCGAGCTCACGATCAGACTGCAGTGTGATCGAAATTTTGTCGCCGCTAACGCTCATTTTGGCGCTTAGCCCCATTGTTTGGGCCAGTTTCTGACGACTTAGCTTCTGATTAATAGCCAAACCTTGCTTGTAATAATCGTCGTCAACAACACCATCATCCGTTGTTACAGCAAACCAAATCATCAGCGCGCCACCGACCACTGCAAGTACCGGCATGATCATTAACAGCCAAGGCCACGGCTGGCGATACCACGGTGTGACTGTTCCGCTCATTGTTGTCATGGCATTAAGGTTGAATGAAAACAGCTTTTTCGTGCACGAAAACATCTTGGTTATCTTCGGCGCGAACTTCAAAATAAATCGGATTTGATCCGCGATGTCCTGAGTCTGCAGGTGCTTGTACGCGAAGTACCTCTGTTGCAGTCGTAGCAGGATCAATCTCAAAGCGTGTCGTCGTCGCAATCGAAACGCCATCCATACCACCCACCGTCATCACAAATTTACGGCGCTGCTCGGCCGTATTCATGATCTGCAAGCGGAATACGTTTTCAACATTGCCACCCTCTACTTCACGCGCCAATGTGGCCCGGTCACGAATAATGTTCACCATCAGCGGCACACGCGTGAGCAAACTCCAACCCAAACCAGCCACGATAATGCCGAGTAACGCTGCATAGAGCAGCACACGCGGACGAATAATGTGCCCTAGGACTTCCTTGCGGCCCCAATGTTCTTTCACCGCGTGTTCTGTTGAATAGCGAATCAGGCCGCGTGGATAGCCCATTTTATCCATCACTTGATCACACGCATCAATACAGGCTGCGCAACCAATGCATTGATATTGCAGACCATCGCGGATATCAATGCCGGTTGGGCATACTTGGACGCAAATTTCGCAGTCCACACATGAGCCTTTGCCAATCGATGCAGGCTCCACGCCCTTTTTACGCGCACCGCGCGGCTCGCCACGTTCAACGTCATACGTAATGACCAAGGTATCCGGATCAAACATCACACCTTGGAAACGTGCGTAGGGACACATGTGTAAGCAAACTTGTTCGCGCAAATGCCCGGCGAACATGTAGGTGAAGAGTCCGTAAAAGAATACCCAGAAGGTTTCCCAGGGGCCTAAGGTCCAAGTAAAGAATTCATGACCCAAGACATGGATCGGCGTGAAGTAGCCCACGAAGGTAAAGCCCGTCCAGAATGCGATCGCACCCCAGATCGAAAATTTCGCAGCCTTCAGACCAAACTTGCGCACACTCATCGGCTCGCCATCGAGCTTAATGCGTTGGTTGCGCGAACCCTCAATTTTCTGTTCAACCCACATGAAGATTTCGGTGTACACCGTCTGTGGGCAGGTGTAGCCACACCACAGTCGCCCGGCAACCGTGGTGAACAAAAACAATGAGAAGGCACTGATGATAAGAATCACGGCAAGATAAAACACATCTTGCGGCCACAACACCAAACCAAAAATATAAAACTTACGCTGCACGAGGTCGAACAGAACCGCTTGTCGGCCATTCCACTGTAGCCAGGGCAAACCGTAATACAACGCTTGGGTCAGAAAGACGAATGTCCACCGCATATTGGCAAACATGCCGGTCACGGCACGCGGGTGGATTTTCTTGCGGACTTCGTAGAGAGAGACTTCTTCGTCTTCTGCAGGTTTATCAGAAGACTTCTCTGCGCGCGGCATAAACTTCACCACTTGCGCATCAGGTACAGAGGCGAGGTCCGCCGGTTTGGTTGTCACTTGCTCAGTCATTCTGACGCACCTCAACCTCTGTTAAACGAGTGGGCCTAGCGGCACCACTCGCTACATACATTTACATTATTTTGCAACAGCCTGATCCTTAGACAGACTCAGAACATAACCCGCGAGCAAGTGAACCTTAGCCTCGCCCAGCATATCTTTCCAAGCTGGCATCTGGTTGTTACGGCCTTTTGAGAGGGTCTCAATAATGGTGGCTTCAGAGCTGCCATACAACCATGTCTTGTCTGTCAGGTTAGGCGCACCAATCGCTTGATTGCCTTTCGCGTCAGCGCCATGACAACCCGTACAGCCCGCGGTATTAAAGACCTCTTTACCACGTTGAATACGGATACTGTCCGCTGCTAGGCCTGATAGTGAGCGCACATAGTTGGCCGCGTCTTTAACTGCATCTGCACCTAAGTGAGCATGCGGTGGCATCACACCATTGCGGCCACCCAAGATGCTCGTTTCAACCGTTGCAGGCTCGCCACCATACAACCAATCGTTGTCTGCCAAATTTGGGAAGCCCTTTGCACCACGCGCATCAGAACCATGACATGCCGCACAGTACGTTAAGAACAGTCGTTTGCCCATTGCATTCGCTTCTTTATCAGCGGCAAGAGCATTCAAGTCCATCTTGGCGTACTTGTCGAAGATCGGTGCGTACTGATTATCAGCCTTCTTTACTTCGTCATCGTACTGCTTGTGCGCGCTCCAGCCATACAAACCTTTGTTGGTACCGAAACCCGGGTAGAGCACCAAGTAAGTAATGCTGAAAAAGATGGTGATCCAGAACAAGCCAACCCACCAGCGCGGCAGGGGATTATTCCATTCAGCAATATTTTCGTCCCACACATGTCCATGCAACTCGACTTGGCCCACTTGCTTGGCAGTACGGTTCGATAACACAACGTACATACAGAAGGCGATTGATCCTGCGACCAACACCATTACATAAATATCCCAGAAACCACTCACGAAATCGCTCATGATGCCTTCCCTTCATTTTGGCTCATTGCAGCTGCCGCATTTGCGGCAGCCGGCGTTTCACCCTCATCCGAAAACGGTAGTTGCGCTGCCTCGTCAAAACCTTGTTTGGCGCCTTTGCTATAAGCCCAAATCACGATCGATACAAACGCGACGAACGAAACTACAGTAACCACGGAACGGATGACATTAATGTCCATGTTATTTCACCGACTTGATTGCTGTACCCAAACCTTGCAGGTAGGCCACCAGACAATCCATCTCAGTTTTGCCTTCAAGCGCTTTGCGAGCACCTGCAATTTCGTCGTCTGAATACGGCACACCAACGGTACGCAGTCCCTTCATCTTGGCCTCAATATCGCCACTCTTGGCAGGACGCTCCAACCAGGGGAATGCCGGCATATTGGATTCCGGCACCACATCGCGCGGGTTGTTCAAGTGGATGCGATGCCACTCATCTGAGTAGCGCCCCCCCACTCGCGCCAGATCCGGCCCAGTACGCTTTGAGCCCCACTGGAATGGGTGGTCATACACAGACTCACCCGCAACAGAGTAGTGACCATAACGCTCGGTTTCAGCACGGAACGGACGAATCATCTGCGAATGGCAGTTGTAACAGCCTTCACGGATGTAGATGTCGCGACCGACCAAGCGCACCGGGTCATAAGGCTTCACGCCTGCCACCGGCTCAGTGGTTGAGTGTTGAAAAAACAGAGGAACGATTTCAACCAAGCCTCCGATGGCGACCGTTAACACGGTCAGCACCATCATTAGACCAACGTTACGCTCGACCTTTTCATGTTTGCTCATTGTTTTAGTATCAGCCATGACGTTCTCCTCAAGCGTGGGCGTGTGCTGCGTTCGGCAACACCACCGGCGCGTTGTACGGCTTGGAACCGACTGCGGTCTTGAACACGTTGTAGGCCATCACCAACATGCCACTCAGGAACAACAAGCCACCCAGCAGACGAATTGACCAGAACGGATAGGAAGCCTTCACACTTTCTACAAAGGAGTAGGTCAGCGTGCCATCCGGGTTGGTTGCACGCCACATCAGGCCTTGCGTTACACCCGAGATCCACATGGAGGCGATGTACAGAACCACGCCCGCTGTAGCCATCCAGAAGTGAACGCTAATCAGCTTGACGCTATACATCTCGTTTTTGCCAAACATACGCGGGATCAGGTAGTAAATCGCGCCGATGGACACCATCGCAACCCAACCCAATGCACCGGAATGCACGTGACCGATGGTCCAGTCAGTGTAATGAGACAGCGCATTGACCGTCTTCACAGCCATCATCGGGCCTTCGAAGGTGGACATGCCGTAGAAAGACAGCGAGGTAATCAGGAACTTCAGGATCGGATCATCGCGCAGCTTATGCCATGCGCCAGACAGCGTCATGATGCCGTTGATCATGCCACCCCAGCTCGGTGCCAGAAGGATCAGAGAGAAAATCATGCCGAGCGACTGCGTCCAATCAGGCAATGCGGTGTAATGCAGATGGTGCGGGCCCGCCCACATGTAGGTGAAGATCAGCGCCCAGAAGTGAACCACTGACAAACGGTATGAATACACCGGACGACCCGCTTGCTTCGGCACAAAGTAATACATGATGCCAAGGAAGCCAGCCGTCAGAAAGAAACCCACCGCGTTGTGGCCATACCACCACTGCACCATGGCGTCTTGTACGCCAGCGTATGCAGAGTAAGACTTCATCGGCCACATAGTAATCGGCACTGCCATGCTGTTCACAACGTGCAGCAATGCCACAGTCAGAATAAAGGCGCCGTAGAACCAGTTAGCCACGTAGATGTGCGTCGTTTTACGACGTGCCACAGTTCCAAAGAACACGATGGCGTATGACACCCACACTGCCGTAATCAGCAGATCAACCGGCCATTCCAACTCGGCGTATTCTTTACCGCTCGTATAACCCAGCGGCAGCGTAATGGCAGCCAACACAATCACAGCCTGCCAACCCCAGAAGGTAAAAGACGCAAGCTGCGGCAAAAATAGCGGCGTGTGATTTGTACGCTGCACGACGTAGTAGGAAGTCGCAAATAAAGCACAACCACCAAACGCAAAAATCACCGCATTAGTATGCAGTGGGCGCAGACGGCCAAAGTGCAGATATTCGCCAAGATTTAGATCTGGCCAGACCAACTGAGCAGCGATGATGACACCGACTAACATACCGACGATGCCCCACACGACTGTCATGATGGCGAACTGGCGCACAACCTTATAGTTATACGTCGCTTGCGTTGACATGATTGACCCCAACGTGGATTAAAACTTTTATGAAACCCCTCATGTACCGGCCCACTGACCCCATTGGACACGACACATCTCACTGCGAGGATATACCGCCAGCCTTTTTTTCACTTGATACACATCAAATTTTTGACCGGCAGCAACGCAAGCCAACAAAAAAATCATTGGCTTACATCTCTATCTTTTTAAAAAGTGGGGGCGCAAGCGCCCCCTAACCCCAAATAAGACCGAAACCCCCTCGCAAAAGCAGCCGGTCAGCCTGCTCGGCCCGACTACTCCCATGAGAGTGGTAACAGTGTCTCGCCGATGACATATAGGCACCTTGACTCAGGTCAACCTACTCGCATCAAGGCCTCGGCACGCAAAACGCCTTACTGAGAACCCTTGTGTGGCGGCACTTCTTGCTCTTCTTGAATCGACTCAGGCACGCGATCATCATCCATTAGCACCCTAAAACCAGGGCCTTCAAGATCATCGAACTGACCATTTCGCAAGGACCAGCGAAAAACGATGCCGATCAGAAATACCAATACAATTGACAAGGGTATTAGGATGTAAAGAATTTCCATCAGCGCGACTCAACCACTCGACCATTGCTGTGCAGTGTGCGCTCAGGCACCTGTAGGCGCAAGGCATTCAGAACCACCAACAAAGAACTAGACGACATGCCGATACCCGCCATCCACGGGGTAATCCACCCGGCCATTGCCAATGGAATTGCGCCGAAGTTATATACAAACGACCACATCAGATTGAGCCGAATAATGCGCAAAGTTTTACGCGCCTGCACCAACCCTTGCTGAAGTGACTTCAGACTGCCCGATAGCAACACCACATCGCCCTGGGTTCGAGCCAACTCAGTGCCGCTTCCCATGGCAATTGAGACCTGCGCTTGTGCCAACACAGGCGCGTCATTCACTCCATCTCCCACCATGGCAACCACGCGCCCAGCGGCTTGGTACTCAAGCAAACGCTCGCGCTTATCTTGCGGCAACAAATTGCCCTGCGCGTCTTCAATACCCAATGCATCAGCAACTTGGCGCACCGTTTGGGCATCATCGCCAGAAAGTAACGTAACGCTGACCCCCTGCTGGCGCAAGGCTCGAACCAGCTCAACCGCACCTTCGCGTAACGCATCTGACAGCTCAAACACCGCTAACCAATGCGCCGAATCCCCCATTAGAACGCGCGTTGCGGCAGCATCATGCTGTGTTGGCAGCGTTGATACATCGCATCCCAATGCCTGCACAAAACTAGCCTTGCCAATGCGGAGCGTACGACCTTGATAGTGCGCCTCGATGCCTTGACCTGTTACCGCACGCAAATTTTCAAGTTCAAAAGCTTTATTGCCATTTGTTGCCGCACGTAAAGCCTGACCCACCGGATGTTCTGAACCTTGTTCTAGTGATGCCGCCAACTGCAACATATCTGCTTGGTCTAACCCTGCCGAAACATCAACATGCGCCAGCACCATCTTGCCCTCGGTCAAGGTGCCCGTTTTATCGAACACCACATGATCAACGCGCGCCAACGTTTCAATCGCATGGCCTCGTGTCACCAACAGTCCGAGCCGCGCCATGGCACCGGTCGACACCATGAGTGCGGCGGGTGTCGCCAGCGAAAGCGCGCACGGGCAACTTACGACTAGCACCGCAGCAAACACCCACACCATGCGCGACGGATCAATTTGCCACCAAATGATTGCGGTCAGCGCGGCCAATAGCAACAAAGCCAGCACAAAGCGTGACGCAACCTTGTCAGCCAACTTCACCAACTGCGGCCGCTCATGCGCAGCACGCTCCATGAGCCGGTGAATCGCCGCTAAACGCGTATCCTGCCCCACATGCGTTACCGACATGTACAGCGGACTTTCAATATTGAGGCTGCCGCCCGTGACGTCATCACCCACCGTTTTGCCAATCGGACGGCTCTCGCCCGTCAGTAATGATTCGTCGACGTGGCTCACGCCTTCGAGCACGCAACCATCTGCTGGCACCACGGCACCGGGAGCCACTTGCACCACATCACCCGGCTGCAGCTGATTAACCGGAACAGCCGTGATTTCACGGGCCGGCCAAGCCTCTAATCGAGAAGCGAATTGAGGAATCGCCTTATTGAGTTGCTCTACCCCGCGCACGGCTCGCTGGCGCGCAATGAGCTCGAGGTAGCGCCCACCCAACAAAAAGAAAACGAACATCGTGACCGAATCGAAATACACCTCGCCACTGCCTCGCAAGGTGCCCCAGACGCTCGCCAAAAATGCGGCGCCGATGCCGAGCGCAACAGGTACATCCATACCCAATCGCCGCAAGTCGAGATCACGAATCGCAGACACAAAAAATGGTTTGGCGGAATACAACATGACCGGCAGCGTCAGCACCATGCTGGCCCAGCGCATGAGTCGCTCTACCTCTGGCGTCACTTCGCCGTCAGCCGCCAGATACATGGGCACGGCATACATCATGACTTGCATCATGCCGAAGCCGGCGACAAAGAGACGCCATAGCGCGGTACGCTTTTCTTTTCGCGCCAAATCTTCTGAGCGAGACGCATCGTACGGCCATGCACGATAGCCAATAGCCTGCACTGCCGCCAAAATTGCTGAAAGGTGGATTCTGGAATCATCCCAACGCACACGCGCACGGCGCGTGGAATAGTTGATCTCCACCGCCAACACGCCGGGCTGACGCGCGATGTGCTGTTCGTTGAGCCACACACAAGCGGCGCAGGTGAGGCCTTCTAAAATCAGCGCCGCCTCGCGCTCGTGCTCACCTAAGGCTCGCACAAAATCGCGCTGCACTTCGGCATGGTCATACAGCGAAAGATCACGTAATTCATCGGGCACACCGCCCAAGGTTCGCTGAGACTCGGGCATTGCATCGCGATGGCGGTAATACTCGTCCAACCCATTACTCACAATCGCCGCGGCCACAGCTTCGCACCCCACGCAGCACATTGCGCGCGCCTGCCCCATCACTTCTACTTGCCAATCGCTCTCAGACGGCACCGGCAAGCCGCAGTGATAGCAGGCCAAGTCGCCAGATGCCAATTCGGCGCGACTAGCAGTTGCGTTGAGAGAAGAGGGGTTGTTCATGCTAAAGCCCATTTAGAGCTGAATGGCTAAGCCACGCACTTTAACCGTTTTTGCCCGACATCATTTGTGCGACATCAAGGGAAATACGCGGCGATAGGGCGCAAAAAAGCCGACTGACGTCGGCTGATTTGGACTGCAAGATGCAAGTGGTGCCGGAAAGAGGAGTCGAACCTCCGACCTTCGCATTACGAATGCGCTGCTCTACCAACTGAGCTATTCCGGCACAACGAGGGCGTGATTATAACGAAAACTTGCAAAAACTCACGCAAAAAACCACTTCCTCGCTAAGACACTGCCGATTTCTTCACGACTCAAGCGTTGGAAACCGAAGTGCATGCTGCGCCTACACCGAGTCGGTAAATTGCCACTTGGCAAAACAAGGGGCTTAAACCTGCGGATAGCACAGGCTCACGGCACCTTCTGGCCGGGTGCGCACCACGATATCGATTCCTTCAGCCACCACACCTGGCGGGAGTGCTGGCAGGCCGCTAACACGAATAGAGCTCGCACAAATATCGGTAAGCTCACCGGTCACGGTATCGTAAAGGTGATGATGCGGCGCCATATTGGAGTCGTAAAAGACACGTGAAGGATCAACAATCACTTCGCGTAAAAGCTTTTTTTCGACGAAAAGTCGCAAGGTGTTGTAGACCGTTGCTTTTGATAGCGAAGCGTCACTTGACTGCACACCCTGCAACACTTGGTCTGCACTTAAGTGTTGCGGACAAGCGAACAACAGCTTGGCAATTGCCAAACGCTGCGGGGTAAGTTGAATGCCGTGGCGACTAAGTTGCTGCGCCACTTCACTGTAGGGTCCATCCATCATTCGGGCAGTATAGGCAAGAGATTGAGTCGTGTCTAACCCGCATAAAACGTAAGGTCACTTTAGCGAGCCTTGAGCGCCTTCTTCGTAGCTATTGCTTGTACGGACTTACTCAGCCACTACCTGCACCGTTAATTCACGTGGAATTGGGAAATTAACGTTCTCAGGCTTGCCTTCGATTTGGCGCACACTCTGCGCCCCGAGCTCACGTAGGCGCGCAACCACTTCTTCCACCAGCACTTCGGGCGCTGAGGCACCAGCCGTCACGCCGATACGCTGTTTGCCAATGATCCACGCCGGATCAATATTGGCCGCGCCGTCCACCAAGTAAGCCGGCACACCCAAAAGGCGCGCCACTTCGCGCAGACGGTTTGAGTTTGAGCTATTTACCGACCCAACCACGACAACGACCTCAACCTGCGGCGCCATAAATTTGACCGCATCCTGGCGGTTCTGGGTGGCGTAGCAAATGTCATCTTTTTTGGGACCAACAACATTCGGAAACCGTGTGCGCAGTGCGGCGACGATCGACTGCGCGTCATCAACAGACAGGGTAGTTTGGGTAACGTAGGCCAACAAGTCAGGGTTACTCACTTGCAACGCTTGCACATCGGCTTCGTTCTCAACCAAATACATGCCGCGATCCGATTGCCCCATGGTGCCTTCAACCTCTGGGTGGCCCTTGTGGCCAATCATCACAATTTCGCGGCCTTGTTCGCGCATTTTGGCAACCTCGACGTGCACCTTGGTCACCAAGGGGCAGGTCGCATCAAATACGCGCAAGCCGCGCGATTCTGCCTCACGCCGTACCGATTGCGGCACACCGTGCGCACTGAAAATAACCGTATTGCCAGCAGGAACTTCTTCAAGGCCTTCAACGAAGATGGCGCCTTTAGCGCGCAGGTCTTCCACCACAAACTTGTTGTGTACGACTTCATGGCGCACATAAATTGGCGCGCCATATTTTTTAAGAGCTCGCTCGACGATTTCAATAGCGCGCTCGACCCCGGCACAAAACCCACGCGGATTTGCCAACAAGACTTCCATGATGACCTCAATCTTTTCTAACGTGGGCCGGCATTAGCAAATGCCGACCACCTGTACATCAAATACAACGGCTTTACCTGCCAGTGGATGGTTGAAATCGAGCAACACGGACTCGGCATCGAGTTCAACCACACGTGCGGCAAGCTTTGTTTTGTCGGGCGCCATGAGTTCTATCAACGCGCCTTCCGTTAATTGTGCGTCTGCCGGCAAAAGGCGGCGTGACAATCGTTCGATGCGCGCTTGAACGGGCCAGCCAAAAGCTTGGCCTGGCTCTAAGGTAAATGATTGCCGTTGTCCGGCTTGCATACCAATTAAGCAGGCCTCAAGTGGCGCAGACATTTCACCTTGGCCGAGTTGCAAGGTCGCAGGCGTTGCATCAAAGGTGCTGATCACGATTTGGCCACTTGGCAGCGCCATGCTGTAGTGCAAAGTCACTAAGCTATTGGGCAACACACGATCACTCATCATGACTCCTTTGCTGCACTATTCGCTTTCGCGCAGAGCAACTGATCCCACAACATTAATATCACGCCCAAGGTAATGGCCGAATCGGCAAGGTTAAAGGCAGGAAACCCTGCCGACCCCCAGTGGAAGTATAGAAAATCAACCACTGCACCAAGTTGTATGCGGTCAATCACGTTGCCAATGGCCCCTCCTGCGATGAGCGACAAGCCCATTGGCAAAACGTATTCATTCGCATGCCTACGAATCAGCACAAGCAGCCAGGTCACAACAATGATTGCAAGCCCCGTGAAAAACCATCTTTGCCAGCCGGATTGATCCGCCAAGAAGCTAAAGGCTGCACCCGGGTTGTACGCCAAGACAATCTGAAAAAAATCCGTCACACGAATCGCATCACCCCAATGTAGGTGATCCACAATCCACTGCTTGCTAATTTGATCAAGCAAAACGACGGCGACCAGCAGCCCCAGCCATCCCAGCAAACGTCTGTTCATCACGCGTGTTGCCTTACTTCACCAGGGCCATACAAATTATCAACGCAGCGACCACACAACTGCGGATGCTCAGCATGCGTCCCCACTTCTTCACGCCAGTGCCAACAACGCGCACATTTGATATGTGTCGTTGCGACCGCCTCTACTGCAAAACTGTCGCCCAAGCTTTCGTCTTGCACAACCGTAGCTTGCGAAGTGATAAACACAAAGCGTAGATCGTTACCCAAGGCGGCCAATGCGCGATATACCGTGCCGCCTGCACGTACCTTGACTTCGCCTTGCAGCGAGGCACCAATACTACCCGCGCTACGCAACACTTCAAGCTCACGCATCACCTCGGTACGAACATTGCGCACGCTTGCCCAATGCGCCATGAGCGTGGCTTCGTCAACCTGCGCAGGCAAGTCATGCCATGTCGTAAACATCACACTGTCGTCAGCGTCTTTACTCAGCACTTGCCAAATTTCTTCAGCCGTAAACGCCAACACAGGTGCCATTAAGCGCACCAATGTTTGCGTGATGTGCCACAACGCAGATTGCGCGGAACGACGCGCAACAGAATTTTCTGCGGTGGTGTAGAGACGATCTTTGAGTGCATCTAAATAGAACGCGCCCAAATCTTCTGACGCGAAAATTTGCAGCGCCTGCACGACTCGATGGAATTCATATTGCGCATAATCGCCGGTCACACGATTTTGCAAATCACGCGTCATGGCCAATGCGTAACGATCAATACTCAGCCATTGATCTACCGGCAACATATTGGCGCTGGCATCAAAGTCCGCAATGTTTGCCAATAAGAAACGAACGGTATTGCGCAGACGGCGATAGGTTTCTACCACGCGATCCAGAATTTCTTTCGAGATCGACAGCTCGCCCGAATAGTCGGTAGCGGCCAACCACAAGCGCAAAATTTCGATGCCGAGTTTGTTGCCCACTTCTTGCGGCTCAATACCATTGCCAAGCGACTTACTCATCTTGCGGCCTTGCGCATCGACGGTGAAACCGTGCGTGAGCAATGACTTGTACGGCGCATGTCCATCAATTGCGCAGCCCGTTAGCAATGAGGAGTGAAACCAACCACGGTGTTGGTCCGAGCCTTCAAGATACATATCCGCAACTGGGCCGCCGTCGGTGTGCGCAAGGTGTGAATGTGAGCCACGTAGCACATGCCAATGGGTCGCGCCTGAATCAAACCACACGTCAAGCGTGTCGCTAATTTTCACGTAGTCAGCCGCCTCTGCGCCCAACAAACTCGCCGCATCGAGTTCAAACCAGGCGTCAATACCCGTTTGCTCCACGCGCTGCGCGACTTGCTCCATCAACTCGACCGTGCGCGGATGCAACTCACCCGTTGCGCGGTGAATAAAAAACGGAATCGGCACCCCCCAATTTCGCTGACGCGAAATACACCAGTCCGGTCGATTGGCAATCATGGCGGCAAGACGCGCCTTGCCCCAGTCCGGGTAAAACGCTGTCGATTCAATTGCTGCAAGCGCAGACTCCCGCAGGCTTGGTCCGCCTTGCGGACGTAGGTCCATACCCACGAACCACTGCGCGGTTGCACGATAAATAATCGGCGTTTTATGGCGCCAGCAATGCATATAGCTGTGCTGAATTTTGCTGTGCGCAAACAGTGCGCCAACTTCTTGCAGCTTCTCCACAATCAGCGGGTTCGCCTTCCAAATGTGGTGGCCGCCAAAGTACGGCAGCGTTTCCACATACACGCCATTGCCTTGCACCGGATTCAGCACGTCTTCCACTTTCATGCCGTGCTTCATGCATGATTGGAAGTCGTCCACGCCATAGGCGGGCGCGCAATGCACCACGCCCGTACCGGCATCCAGCCCCACATAGTCGGCCAAATACACGGGTGATTCGCGCTCATACAGTGGGTGTTGGAATGCGATACCGGCAAGTTTCTCACCTGTTGTCGTGGCGATCACGCGGCCTTCACGCTCATAGCGCTTGAGGCACGATTCGACCAACTCCTCCGCCTGTACCACACAACCATTGTCTATTTGCACGAGAGCGTAGCGATGCTCCGGGTGCATATTGAGCGCTTGGTTAGCCGGAATGGTCCATGGCGTGGTGGTCCAAATCACAGCATGTACGCTGCCCTCTGGTAACGCACTCAGACCAAATGCCGCAGCGAGTCGCGCACGTTCGCGCGCCGCAATCGGAAAGCCCACATCAACCGCCGGACTCGCTTTATCTTGGTATTCCACCTCAGCCTCAGCCAAGGCAGAACCACAATCAAAGCACCAATTCACGGGCTTAAGGCCGCGATACACCCAACCCTTTTTCACCATTTCGGCCAGCGCACGAATCTCGCCCGCTTCGTTGCCAAAGTTCATGGTGAGGTAGGGGTTTTGCCAATCACCCAAAACGCCCAGTCGAATAAAGCCTTCTTTTTGCTTGGCAACTTGCTCGCCCGCAAAGGCACGACACAATTTGCGAACCTCAGCCGCCAACAAATTTTTGCCGTGCTTTTTTTCAATTTGGTGCTCGATGGGCAAACCGTGGCAATCCCACCCCGGCACATAAGGCGCATCAAAACCCGCCAGGGTTTTTGAACGCACGATGATGTCTTTCAGGATTTTGTTGACCGCATGGCCCAAGTGAATGTCGCCATTGGCATAGGGCGGGCCGTCATGCAGCACAAAGCGCGGGCGACCGGCGGACTTTTCACGAATACGCTGATACAACTTGCGCTCTTGCCATTGCTGAATCCAGCCCGGCTCGCGCTTTGGCAAATCACCGCGCATAGGAAACACGGTGTCCGGCATATTGAGAGTTGACCGGTAGTCCGGCGCGTTTGTGTTGGATGAATCAGCCATGAGACAACAGTTCCTTGGTGCGCGCCACATCGAGCGCGATTGCTTGCTTCAAATCTTCAAATGAGTCGTACTTCGCTTCGTCACGCAACTTGTGACGAAACGTTAAGGTCAGATGCTGCCCATACAAATTGCCGGAGTAGTCTGGCAAGTGCACTTCGCAACATGGCGCTAGGCCGTGACCCAATGTTGGGCGCACGCCAAGGCTGGCAGCGCCCGGATAATCTTGCAACCCTGCGCCTGTCACGGTTACTGCAAAAATCCCGGTCAAGGGCAAAGTATTTCGCCTGAGCTGAATATTGGCGGTGGGAAAACCTAACTCACGGCCCAGCTTGCGCCCCTGCACCACGCGCCCACATAACGCATAAGGGCGGCCCAACAATTGTTCCGCCAAACCCAAATCTGCTTTTGCCAATGCGTCACGCACCGCAGAGCTCGACACGCGCTGCGCATCCGACAACAAGGTGGGCATCGCCGTGATGCCATAACCCAATTTTTCACCCATCTCGCCGAGCAAGTTAAAGTCGCCCGCCCTGCCCGCGCCAAACCGAAAATCGTCGCCAATCACTAAATGGCGCATGCCCATCCCACCCACCAACAAACGCTGAATAAATTCTTCAGCGGGCATTTGGGCCAAGGCTTGGTTAAAACGGCACACATGCACCGCATCGACGCCCGCGTCAGAAAGTAGGGCAATTTTTTCGCGAAGGCTTGAAACACGGCGCGGCGGATCTTGATGGCGCAACGCAGCAAAATACTCTCTGGGCTGCGGCTCGAAGGTCAGCACAGTGGCCGGCATTGCCAATCGGCGAGCGTGCGCAACCAGTTGCCCCAACAAGGCCTGATGACCGAGGTGCACGCCGTCGAAATTGCCAATTGTCAGCACTGTCGGAGTCGCATCGCGCTTTGTAACGCGCAGCCTACCGTCGAATGCTGGCAAACCATGTGTAAGCCGCATAAAAACCCAATGGAAACCGCGAATTATAACGGCTACAAGGGTTTTCCTGCACGAAACAATCATGCGCCGCACCAAGAACAAGGATTGGCACGCACCGATTTTGGGCGACCACAGCTTTTTTTGCAGTCAAGGTGCAAATAAGACTAAAGGTTGAGGGCACTCATGACGTTCACTGCATCGTTACCGGATTCCGAGTACGGAATTCGGAACGGCATGCAAGACATGCCGAGGTGAGATCAGTTTAAGAATTGGAGACAGCGATGCAACTCCGCATCAAGTTCCTTATCGTGTTGGTCGTGCTAGGTTTTGCAACCATGGTGCAAAACGGCATCATGTTCTATTCCCTGCACGCACTCGGCGGCAAAGCCGAAACCTCATTACAGCAAGCCGCAGCTTTGAGCACCGCACAAGCGCATGCAGCGGGTGCCGCACAAGAATTTAACCTGGCCGTTCAGTCTTGGAAGGATGCGCTCATCCACGCCAACGACACCGCCGGGCTACGTGCAGCCACCGCGCAGTTTGAACAACACGCAACGGCGTCCCAGCAAAACCTGGATCGCTTGTCAGGTGTTGCAACAGCCGCTGCTATTGATGCCGCACAGATCGAGAGCATTCGCTCACAACAAAACGATCTGTTTGGCAAATACAAAGCTGCGCTGGGCGCCAACCAAGCAACGCTGACAGACGCTGCCGCACTGGACAAGCAACTCGGTACCGCAGACCAGAATGCACGTAACGCTTACAGCGAGCTCAGCAAGTCGATTGAGCAAACAGGCGTTGCACGCATCAACTCAGCAGCCAGCGGCTTTCAAGATAGTGTCACGAAGGCCCTCATCTCTGCTGGCTCAATTACCGTATTTGCCTCGCTCGGTGGCTTGGTTTCGTTCCTAATGCTGTTGCGCGGCGTACTCGGCGCACTGGGCGGCGAACCAACCGTGGTTGGCGGCGCGATGGAGCGCATTGCCTCTGGCGACCTGACGCAACCGATTCCGCTCAAGCAAGGTGATACCACCAGCCTGATGGCGTCTGTTGCTCGCATGCAAACACAGCTGCGCGACATCGCCGGCCAGATTCGTCAGGCCAGCAGCGAAGTACAACGCTCAGCACTGGAATTCACCAGCACCACAGGTAACGTTGCCAATGCAAGCCGCGCTCAATCTGACGCCGCTGCAGAAACGGCCGCATCTGTTGATCAACTGGCCGGGACCGTTACCCGTGTTGCAGACGCTGCAACCAGTGTTGCCCAACTGTCTCGCGACAGCTTGGATCGCACACTGAGCGGCCGTCACACGCTGGCCGACATGCGCGATGCCATGTCAGAAGTTTCGTCCATCGTGAAAGAAATGTCTGACTCAGCACAGCAATTTGTGGTGAGCGCCCGCGCCATTAACACCATGACGCAGCAAGTCAAAGACATTGCAGACCAAACCAATCTGCTAGCACTGAACGCAGCAATTGAAGCTGCACGTGCCGGCGAGCAAGGTCGCGGCTTTGCGGTGGTGGCTGACGAAGTGCGCAAGCTGGCAGAGAAGTCTTCACAAACTGCTGCGCAAATTGAGTCTGTTACACACCAATTGGCAGAACGTTCTGAAGGTATCGACTCCGTGATGCAACGTGGCTTGACCGCACTTGAGTCAACACACGAGCGTGCCAACAAGGTTGATGCCGTGCTGGAAGAAGCCGAACAATCTGTTAATCGCACCAGCGATGGCATGAATGAAATTTCTTCTTCAGTACAAGCACAAACCTCAACCAGCCAAGAAATTGCGCGCCATGTTTCACACATCGCGCAAATGGCTCAGCGCAACAGCCAAGATGTAGAAGCCACGATGAAGCGCGCACGCGCCCTCGAAGAGCTTTCGAATCAACTGGAAACTTGCGCCTCACGCTTGCGTACCTGATTTCTTACCTGAAATCTGTCGTAGCAAAAAGAAAAGGCCGTCTAACAAGACGGCCTTTTTTATATCTAATGCGTCAAGAAGCATCTAGAACAATGATGCCATCCGCGAACGATTGAGCGGCGGATTGCGTGCGAAGTAACGCTTAATGCCACGCAAAATTGCTTCTGCCATGCGCGCTTGATACGCCTCATCCGTCAGACGCTTCTCTTCGTCTGGGTTTGAGATGAACGCAGTCTCAACCAGAATGGATGGAATATCCGGTGCCTTAAGCACCGCAAAACCCGCCTGCTCCACCTCACCGCGATGCAAACGGTTGATTCCACCCAACTCTTTCAACACCGCCTTACCAAGCTTCATACTGTCGTTAATGGTAGCGGTTTGCGACAAGTCGAACAGCGTGCGCGCCAAGTTTGCGTCGCGCTTGCCAACGTTGACACCACCCACCAAATCCGCCGCATTTTCACGCTGGGCTAGCCAACGCGCTGCCGTCGAAGTCGCCCCTTTTTCTGACAACACGAATACCGAGCTGCCGCGTGCCGAAGGGGAAATAAAGGCATCCGCGTGAATGGACACAAATAAATCTGCCTGTACTTTTCGTGCTTTAGCAACACGCTGCTGCAAAGGCACAAAAAAATCTGAGTCACGCGTCATTAGCACGCGCATATTCGGCTCAGCCTCAATTCGTGCTTTGAGTCGACGCGCAATCTGTAGCGTCACTTCTTTTTCGCGACTCCCACCCGCTCCAACCGCGCCGGGGTCTTCGCCACCGTGACCGGGATCGAGCACAATCGTTAGCAAGCGATCAATCTGCGGTTCGGCTTCTTCCTGTCCATGCCGCCGCCCGCCATTGCGCGATGATTTTTCTACCGCTCGATCTGCATTTTTTTCAGCATTTCTTTCAGTATTACTCTCAACGACACGCACACTGCCATCAGCTTGTCGATCCGTGTTTTTCTCGACAATTTTTTCCGCCGATTTTTCGGGCTGCCTTTCAGCCGCTTTCTCGCTTGGCGTGCGTTCCGCATTCGCTTCAGCGATTTTTTCATTCGCGCGCGAGCGGTCTTCTAGCAAGGCACGGTCGACGCGCAACTCATCCATACGCAAAGTATCGGTACGCGTACTGCGCGGGCCATTGGTATTGCGTTGCCCCAAAAATGACATCAGTGCATCCGGCGGATGCGCCGGATACAAATCCAACACCAAGCGATGGCCATATTCCCCCACCGGCTTTAATGCAAATAACTGCGGCTTCACATCTTGCTTTAGCTCAATCACCAAGCGCACTGTGTCGGCCTTATTACGACCCGCACGAATCAGCTTGATATAAGGGTCCGTCTCGGCAATTTTGCCGGGCAAGCTCGACAAGATGCTATTGAGTTCTACACCCTCAACGTCCACCACCAAGCGGTCGGGATTGGCAACACGAAACTGATTGAATTTGAGCGGTTCAGATGATTCGATCGTGACACGGCTGTAGTCCTCCGCCGGCCATACACGCACCGCCAACACGCTGGTTGCGGCAGCTTTGCCAATCGGGCTCACCAGCAATGCGAGAACAGCCGTTGCGCCCTTTAAAAAATCTCGGCGCGGAATAATTTGCGGAGGAAACACGTCAGAAGGAAGTACGTTGGACTCTTGAAGCGAAGACGAGGACATCAGCTGCCCGTAGCGAGCAAACCGTTTTGTTGAAGCGCGGTTCGAGTCGTGTTCAGACAAGACTGCCCCCTCTCGCTAAAAGCCTGCAAACAGGCCTTTCGCCCTGCTGCATCACCACCGCCAACTGGATTGCCTGCAACGCTGTTTGAAACAATCTCCAGCGCAATTTGCAAATCTGCTGGAGGCACGTGTGGTGCAGCCTGGTCGGGCCATTCCACAACACAGACGCCGGGTTGCCTGAAATACTCTTCAAGCCCTGCCTCCAAAAACTCGTCGGGGTGATTGAATCTATAAAAATCAAAGTGATGTAACTCTAACCTAGAAATAGCATCAGGTTCAAGAGAAGTATACGGCTCAACTAGGGTATAAGTCGGGCTTTTTACGCGGCCCTTAAAGCCCAAACCCTGCAAAAGTCCGCGCACGGTGGTGGTTTTGCCTGCGCCTAGGTTGCCTTGCATGTAAATCACCAATGCTGCGGCTTCGCTTTTGCCCGTTTCAGTTTTCAGCCCTTGCGCTAAGGCCCAACCCAACTGCAAGCTGGCCGACTCATCCGGCAAATTGACCGTCAGCAGGTTAGACTCGGGCTCATGACTCACAAGGATTCCTTCAATTTACCAACCTCAACCCGCTTGCGAGACGACCCGCAGGCGCTGGTTGAAAACATTCGTCAGTGGGGACAAGCGCTGGGTTTTGCCAATATCGGCATTGCCGGCATTGAATTGACTCAAGCCGAGCAGTACTTGCAAGCATGGCTGGCAGAAGGCATGCACGGCGAGATGGATTATATGGCGCGACACGGCCATGCACGCAGCCGCCCCAACGAATTGTTGCCCGGCACGCTTTCTGTCATTAGCGCACGATTACCCTATTGGCCAGCCGATGCAGCCACCCCGGCGGAAGAGGTTTTGCAAGACGGCAGCGCCGCTTACATTTCACGCTACGCACTGGGGCGGGATTATCACAAAGTTTTGCGGCAACGTCTGCAAGCTTTGGCAACACACATTGAAGCCGCGATTGGGCCGTTTGCGTATCGCGTGTTTACCGACTCCGCGCCCGTGATGGAAATTGAACTGGCACGGAAGGCGGGTTTGGCGTGGCGCGGCAAACATACACTGGCGCTCACCCGCGAGGCAGGCTCGTGGTTTTTTGTGGGTGAAATTTATACAGACTTAGCACTACCCCATGACAAACCCATTAGCGAACACTGCGGTGACTGCACGCGCTGCATGGATATTTGCCCAACACAAGCGATTGTGGCGCCCTACAAAGTCGACGCACGCCGTTGCATTTCTTACCTCACCATTGAACTGGCGGGCAGCATTCCAATCGAGTTTCGCCCGGCCATGGGTAACCGCATTTATGGCTGCGACGATTGCCAATTAACATGTCCGTGGAACCGCTTTGCAACGCGCACAAACGAGCCCGACTTTGCACCTCGGCACGCGCTCGATCAATCAACACTCTGCGAATTGTTTGCGTGGACAGAAGCGGAGTTTTTGCAGCGTATGGAAGGTTCTGCGATTCGACGCATTGGCCACGAGCGTTGGCTACGCAACATTGCCGTGGCACTAGGCAACGCGCCAAACTCGCCCGAAATTGTGGCAGCTTTACAGCAGCGTAGCGCGCACCCTTCAGCACTTGTGCGCGAGCACGTTGCGTGGGCGCTCGTACAACACACACCACAAAAACATCCACCCTATTAAGACGGCTTCCGCAGTAAACAGTAAGGCGCAGTGTTACTACGCCACAGCAATACGTAGCAGCATGTTTGCCAATCGCTCAGGCACTACCCACTGCAACCGGCCGCGACGGATCGCTACACCACTCAGACCACGAACCGGCATATAACGACGAACCCGTTAGCCCCGCGTGTTCCATCGCCAATATGTTATGACAAGCCGTTACACCCGAGCCGCATTGATGCACCACTTCGTTGGGCTGCCATTGCCGGCCCTGTACATTAAGCACACCCATCCACTCGGCACGCAATTTCTCGACAGGTTTAAAGCAACCGGAAGCCGCTAAATTGTCACGACAAAAACGATTTTGCGCACCGGGAATATGCCCGCCAACGGGATCGAGTGTTTCATTCTCACCCGCAAAGCGATCAGCACTACGCGCGTCTACCACCAAGAACTTGGGCTGTGCCAAATTGCGAATCACTTCATCCACCGTTACCAATGGCATGTTGGCAAACTGGGTCGCGGCTTGTTCTGGTGGCACCGCTTTGCCAATCGACTGCGTATATTCAAGTGCGCCACCTGCTGCCTGCCATGCCTGAATACCACCATCCAGCACGCACACATTTGCACCGCCCACTGCACGCAACATCCACCACGCCCGTGCAGCAAAAAGACCACCCGCATCGTCATACGCAACGACGGGTGTATTAGGCTGCCAGCCGAGTTGCTGCATACTCGCTACAAATTCCGCGGCATCCGGTAAAGGGTGACGGCCATTGCGGCCCGTCATCACCCCCGACAACTGTTGATCGAGATGAACATGCACCGCACCCGGTACATGCCCCGCCTGCCATGCACGAAAACCCGCTTCAACATCAGCAAGCGAATGGCGGCAATCCAGCACGAGCAGGGGCCCGCTCAATTGAATGAGTTTTGCCAATCGCTCAGCAGAAATCAGCACGGCGGGTGAATGAGTTTGCGTCATGCGGGCACACTCACCCACGCATGCGCTTGCACCACTTCATCAAAGAATTTCACTTCTGCATTCACAAAAACTTGTGCGAGCCATGCACTCCACTTCACCCACTCACTTTGCGTGAGAATGGCGACGCGCCCAAAATCATTGGCGTGTTGGCGTGCAAATTTCACTTCTTCCCACGCCACATCAACAGTCAGCCCGTTCATTTCGCGTAGATCAAACAACAGATTCACTTCACCTTCAAAGCGAACCTTGTAATTGACCAACTCCTCAAATTCACGGTAGTCCGCTAACGTAAATTCGCCATACACATTCACCGTTACGAGCGATGCTTGATGGTCAACGACGATCATGATGCCTCCCGCTTCACGTTATAGGCACAACAACAAGGCACAACAGCGGTGATCAATTGTCAGAACGCTCACTGTGCTCACCGCACACTTTCACTATACGTCAGTCACGACCACTTGGCGCGAAGAAACCCATCCGGCTAACACCCCACTGATAATGATCAACAGCATGCCAAACCACGCCAACATCGGCATCACTTCGTGCCAAATCAGTACGCCATAGAGAGCCGAGAACACCACTGTGAGATAAGCCAAACTTGCCGACAACAGGGTCTTGCCGTGCTTATAGGCACGCGTCATAGCCAGTTGTGCAAGTGCGCCAAAGCCGCCCACACCAAGCAACAACAAGCCACCTCGCAAATCTGGCGTGTGCATGCCATCCCACGCCATCCAAGGCAGGCCAAACAATGAAGAAGAGAGTGAAAAATAAAATACGGTGCGCCACTCAGGTTCGTCTAAACGCCCTAGTTGCCGCACGTTGAAATAGGCGACAGCCGCGAGCACGCCTGAACTCAAACCACACACGACACCCCAGCCCTGGCCCGACTGAACGGTAGGACGCAACAAGGCCATGATGCCTAACATGCCCAAAAGCAAGGCTAGCCACAAGCCACCGTGCGTACGTTCACGCATGCCAAAGACAATAATCACAGCCAAAAAAAGTGGCGCTGTGTAATTGAGTGTCACAGCCGTGGCCAATGGCAAATTGGCAATCGCTAAAAAATACAAAACCAGCGAGACGGCACCTGAAATGCCACGTCGGATATGCGCGCGCCAATGGGGTGTGCGTAAATTTTGTCCCACAGCAACCACCCACATGCCGAGCAACAGCATCGAGATAAAACCACGGTAAAACACCAACTCAGCCGCAGAAAATTCCGCAGAGGCCAATTTGACGCACACGCCCATGCTGGCGAACAAGATGCCCGCCACTACCATCCAGAGCGACTGCAAGCGCGAGCCGCTGGTGGAGTCTTGCATCTGAACTGCTGAAGCGGAATTCATTTGAGAAGATTAACTGCCACGCCTGACAGCGGCATGACAGTTAATCGTTCGGAGAAATACATCAAAGATAGGATGAGATTTCGCGGCGATACCATTCATGGAAGTGTTGCATGCCGTCTTCGTAGGGCGACTGATACGGCCCCACTTCGTTACGACCTTCCTTCAGTAAGGCTAATCTACCGCGATCCATACGCTCGCCAATTTCGTCGTCTTCAATCGCGGTTTCCATATATGCCGCACGTTCTGCTTGAATAAATTCAGGCTCGAACAGCGCAATATCTTCTGGATAGTAGAACTCCACTACATTCGTGGTGTGATTGGGCGAACGCGGAATCAGGTGGCTCACCACCAACACATGCGGATACCACTCCACCATAATATTGGGAAAGTAGGTGAGCCAAATTGCGCCATGTGGCGGCAACTCGCCCTGGTAATACTCCAACACCGCTTTGTGCCAGTTTTCGTAGGTTTTGCTGCCGGGTCGCGCTAAGCGATTGTTGATCCCCACGCGCTGAACGGAGAACCACTCGCCAAATTGCCACGTCAGATCATCACAGGTGACAAACTTACCCAAACCCGGATGGAAAGGCTCAACGTGATAATCCTCTAGATAAACCTCAATAAAGGTTTTCCAGTTGTAGTTGCACTCGTGAATTTCAACGTGGTCGAGTTTGTAGCCATCAAACACCAGCTCGCTCGACACCGTCATACCCGCCAAGTCGGCTTTAACATCACGCTTGCCATTGAACAGCAAGCCTTGCCAATTTTGCAGCGGATCACGCGCCAACTTCATGCACGGTTGCTCAGCAAAATGCGGCGCACCCAATAGCTGGCCCTGCGTATCGTAGGTCCAACGATGGATCGGACACACGATATTGCGGGTATGCCCACGCCCTTCCAGCATAATGGCTTGGCGGTGGCGGCAAATGTTTGAAAGGTAGTCGATGCCAGCGTCGTTATGAACCAGCATGCGTGCATGGTCCATCCACTGCAGGGTTTGATAGTCACCCACGTTGGGCACCATCAATTCGTGGCCGACGTAGCCCGGTCCGTTATCGAAGAGAAGTCGCACCTCGAGCGCAAACAGCTTCTCATCGAAATACCACGACACCGGCAACTGCGACTTTGCCGGGGCCAGACGCGCGACAGACGCGATGTCGGACATCGACCCAACCTCCAACAAAGTAAAAACGGCGCACCTAAACCGAGCACCACGCTCGATTTCGAAAACGCCAGAGGAACCGATGATTGTATACGAAACCACCCCCCAATGGAAGCTAAGCCCTTATTTACATTGGCAAAGCCGCGCCATATTTAAACAGCCTATCTATCCAAGCTCATTTCTCGCTGCCAAAAGCCATTTGGCCAGCAGCAGTTGCCGCTAGAACCCGGTAGAATCCCGCTCTTGTACAAGACTAGCCGCCTGCTTGAGCAACCCTGACTGTTATCGCCTGATCGATACAGCCGCGTATTTGCCCAAGCCTCACAGGCCGACCCGCGAGCCTCGAACCATGTCCAAGACATCTGCACGTGCCAGCACTAAGGCACCAAACAGCTTTGAAGATGCGCTAAGTGAACTTGAAACCTTGGTGCAAGCCATGGAATCTGGTCAGCAACCGCTTGAAGCATCGCTCGCTGCGTATGAACGCGGCTTAAGCTTGTTGCGCTTTTGCCAAGAAAAATTACAAACCGTCGAAGCGCGCGTACAAGTGCTTGAAGGTGAATCACTGGCGCCGTTGTCGGCACCCACAACAGACGCATAAAACACAGCGCTAACGCTGACCCCGACTGAAACCGTATTTGCACGATGACGCAACGCAGCTTTGAACATTGGATGCTCGACATCCAATCCCGCACTGAAGCGGCTTTGGCAAACCATCTGCCGAGTGCGCACATTGCACCCACGCGCCTGCATGAGGCGATGCGCTATGCAGTACTCGGTGGCGGCAAACGCGTGCGCCCCTTGCTCACCTTCGCCGCAGGCGAATTGTGTAACGCAAAAGCAAACCAACTTGATGCTGCAGCATGCGCCGTTGAATTCATCCACGCTTATTCATTAGTGCATGACGACATGCCCTGCATGGATGATGACGTGCTACGTCGCGGCAAGCCTACCGTGCATATTGAATACGACGAGGCGACAGCACTCCTCGTTGGCGACAGCTTGCAAACCTTAGCGTTTCAAGTATTAGCAGATCATGCCGGCACGCAGCAGCCCGCACAAAAGATCAGCATGCTCTCGCAACTGGCACACGCCTCTGGCTCGCGTGGCATGGCTGGCGGCCAAGCGATCGACCTCGCCTCTGTCGGTTTGCCACTCACGCGTGAAGAACTCGAATTCATGCACATCCACAAAACCGGCGCATTAATTCGTTGCGCGGTTTTGCTCGGCGCGTATAGCAGTGATACGCCGCTCGATGCTGCCAGCCTTGAACGACTCGACCATTTTGCCAAGGTAATTGGGCTGCTCTTCCAAGTCGTCGATGACGTGCTTGATTGCGAAGCAGATACCGCCACCTTGGGCAAAACGGCCGGCAAAGATGCCGCCAACAACAAGCCGACTTATGTCAGCTTGCTCGGCCTGCGCGACGCGCGCCAATTGGCAAACGACCTACAACAGCAAGCGCTCACGACCTTGCAAACGTTTGGCGATCGGGCTGAACGTTTGCAGCAACTCACGCGCTATATTGTGACCCGCAGCTTCTAACTGCGCTGCCATTAAGTTTTTTCCATGTCTAACACCAACACGACTCCGCTGCTCGATACGATTAACAACCCACAGCAACTACGTGAGTTGTCGCGCCAGCAGCTGCCGCAATTGGCAACTGAGCTGCGCAGCTTTTTGCTTGATTCCGTATCGCGCACAGGCGGTCACCTGTCCTCGAATCTCGGCACCGTTGAACTCACCGTCGCACTGCACTACGTGTTCAACACCCCTGATGACCGCATCGTGTGGGACGTGGGGCATCAAACCTATGGCCACAAAATTCTCACCGGCCGGCGCGCAGGCATGGATGGCTTGCGCCAATTCGGTGGCATCTCCGGTTTTCCGCGTCGTTGCGAAAGCGAGTACGACACCTTTGGTACCGCACACTCATCCACTTCAATTTCTGCCGCGCTTGGCATGGCCGTCGCTGCTCGCGCCAAAGGTGAGCAACGCGCCTCCATCGCGGTCATTGGAGATGGCGCCATGACCGCAGGCATGGCCTTTGAAGCCCTGAATAACGCGGGCGTAGAAGACTGCAATTTGCTGGTGATTTTGAACGACAACGAAATGTCGATCAGTCCGCCGGTAGGTGCGCTCAACAAATATCTCACCCGCATGTTGTCAGGCCACACTTACAACATCGCACGTCGTGCAGGCGCAAAAGTGCTGTCCGTTGCACCGCCTCTGCTTGAATTGGCAAAACGCGCGGAAGAGCACGTCAAAGGCATGGTCACACCCGGTACGCTGTTTGAAGAGTTTGGATTCTCTTATTTCGGGCCGATCAACGGGCACGATCTCGATGCGCTGATTCCCACGCTTGAAAATCTGCGCGACCTCAAAGGCCCACGTTTTTTGCATGTAGTTACCAAAAAAGGCCAAGGTTACAAATTGGCCGAAGCAGACCCCGTTTTGTATCACGGCGTTTCGCGTTTTGACCAACACGCCGGCATTCCGCAAAACACCAGCAAAGGCGGCAAGCTCAGCTTTACGCAGGTGTTTGGCGACTGGTTGTGTGACATGGCGGCGCAAGATGAACGCTTAATTGCCATCACACCCGCCATGCGTGAGGGCTCTGGCATGGTGCGTTACGCCACCGCATATCCTGAACGCTATTTTGATGTGGGCATTGCTGAGCAACATGCGCTCACCTTCGCCGCAGGCTTAGCATGTGATGGCATGAAGCCGGTGGTCGCCATTTATTCCACCTTCCTGCAGCGCGCCTACGATCAATTGATTCACGACGTTTGCTTGCAGAACCTGCCCGTGATGTTGGCAATCGACCGTGCTGGCTTGGTTGGCGCCGATGGCGCCACACATCACGGCGCATTTGATTTGTCGTTCCTCACTTGCCTGCCCAATATGGTAATCATGGCGCCGGCAGATGAGCGCGAATGCCGTCAAATGCTCAGCACGGCTTATTACCACAATGGCCCCAGTGCTGTTCGCTACCCACGCGGCAGTGGCATGGGCGTAGTGCCAGACACCGCGTTGGATACATTGCCAATTGGCAAAGGCGAGATTCGCCGTACCGGTAAAAAAGTTGCGCTGCTCTCTTTTGGCACCATGCTGCCAGCCTGCTTGGCTGCGGCCGAAACACTTGATGCCACGGTGGTAAACATGCGCTACATCAAGCCACTAGACTTGGAACTGCTCAAGCACGTTGCCGATGAGCACACCTTGCTGGTTAGTGTTGAAGAAAACGCAGTAATTGGTGGTGCTGGCGCAGAAGTGTCTCGCGCACTTGAAGCAATGGCATCAGGCACTCGCCATGTGCGTTTAGGCCTGCCGGATCACTTTATTGACCATGGCGACCAGCAACAATTATTAGCCTTGAACGGCCTAGACGCAGCAGGCATTGTGCGCCAAGTGCAATCCGCCATTGACGCTGCCTAAACCGCTTTGCTTACCGAGCCAGCACCGCCCGAGGATAGTTGAGTGTTTTTGTCGGAAATGCTAGGATTGCATCATTCTATGGCGCATTTTCATGGGCATAAGCATTGATGCCCTAGCACTGCATTAGTACAACACCGCACAGCACGATATTGCGCCAATCCGCAGCACTTTCGTGCCCCATATTGAATTTGAACGGGGCGACCTCATATACCGGCATGTGTAACGCAGCACATTGCAAGGGCAACGGGCCCGAACGAGACCAACATGAACGCACCAGATAACAACGCCATTCCAGACGTCCAGAACACCGTCGACACACGACACCTCAACATTGATCAGGTTGGCATCAAGTCCATTCGTCACCCTGTTCGCGTGCTCGATAAGACTGGCGGCGTGCAGCACACCATCGCATCTTTCAACATGTATGTTGGCCTGCCCCACAATTTCAAAGGCACGCACATGTCTCGCTTTGTTGAAATTCTCAACATGCATGAGCGCGAAATTTCGGTGGAAAACTTTGAATCGATGTTGCGTGAAATGGTGTCACGTCTCGAAGCTGCCACCGGCCGTATCGAAATGACCTTCCCCTACTTCATCACCAAAGCCGCACCGGTTTCTGGCGTAAAGAGTATGTTGGACTATGAAGTCACGCTGATTGGCAAAATCGTTGAGGGTGGCAGCTATGAGCACTCCACCCGCGTGGTGGTGCCCGTCACCAGCCTGTGCCCCTGCTCCAAGAAAATTTCTGAACGCGGCGCGCACAACCAGCGCTCGCACGTGACTGTTACCGCACGCACCAACAGTTTTGTATGGATTGAAGAATTGGTGCAACTGGTTGAGAGCCAAGCCAGCTGCGAGCTGTACGGCTTGTTGAAGCGCCCGGATGAAAAATACGTGACTGAACGCGCCTACGACAACCCGAAATTTGTTGAAGACATGGTGCGCGACATCGCTGGCTTGCTCAATGCCGAAACTCGCATTGATGCTTACGTAGTCGAATCAGAAAACTTCGAATCGATTCACAACCATTCGGCCTACGCGCTGATTGAGAACGACAAGATGCGCGCGCAGTAAAAGTCCAAGCCTTCTTCTAGCCCCAACCCAAAGGGCCATGCATTTCGCATGGCCCTTTGTTTTATACTGCATCATATTAACGGGAGGCAACATGAAGAAAACATGGCTTGAAATCTACGCGCTACTTGTTTGTTTTGTTTGCGTCACCTGTGTCGTCATCGTGACGGGGCTCTCCTTGTGGAACATCATTGAAATGAGCGCACCAGAGTTTGCAATGGACTCAGCCACCTGGACCCGCTTAAGTTCTGATGAGCAATACAAATCCAGTTGGGAATTTAAGTCGAGATATTGCGACGAAAACTCAACAGAAGAGACATCGCCCAAAAATAAATGCAAGCCTGCGCCGCAAGACGCCAACGTGACCGAGCAAAGACTTACAGAATTTGCACTCAAAAAAGCGGAGACCACCCGCTCAGGCTTTCGCGATTTTGTGCAACACCTCATTGTGCTTTTAGTTTCAGGCGTTGCACTCTTTTTTCATTGGCGTATTGCCAATCGTGCACGCTCCACATAGCAGAGTTTCAACCAAACTCTAAAGTGACAATAAAAAACGGAGCCCGCAGGCTCCGTTTTTTTGCTCAGCAGACAAGCGGTGCAGATTACTCTGCTGCCTTTTGCTTGGTCTTGAAGCTGAGCTTTTCTTTAATACGTGCAGACTTGCCTGAACGGTCGCGCAAGTAGTACAGCTTGGCACGGCGCACATCGCCACGACGCTTCACTTCGATGGCAGCAACCATCGGGGAGTAGGTTTGGAACGTACGTTCCACACCTTCACCTGAAGAAACCTTACGTACGATGAAGCTGGAGTTCAAACCGCGGTTACGCTTAGCGATCACTACGCCTTCGTAAGCCTGCAGACGCTCACGGTTACCTTCCTTTACCTTTACTTGCACGATCACGGTATCACCGGGTGCAAAGTCAGGAATGGTTTTACCCAAACGAGCAATTTCTTCTTGCTCCAGTTGTTGAATCAGATTCATGTTAACTCCTGTGGCCAGTGGCCTTGTTCGCACAGCGCAGGCAAATGCCTGATGTGCGGGTTTCGACGTAACGGCAACATTGCGTTGCCGTGCCTGTACTACAAACAACAAACATCTCTACAACGACTACGAATCTTGTCTACCAGCTACCTACCCGCCGCGCACACTACCAAGCGACAGTTATCGCATAGCCAATGTGCTATAGCCTCAATCTTCTTGTTCTTGCTGATACTGCCGCAACAATGACTGATCTGTTTTGCCAAGCGTTGCCGGCATCAGATCAGGCCTGCGACGCGCCGTTTTGCCAAGTGACTGCATGCGGCGCCAGCGCTCAATCTGTTCGTGGTGTCCAGACATCAACACACTCGGCACTGACCGACCACGCCACTCAACAGGCCGCGTGTAGTGCGGACAATCGAGCAATCCATCTGCAAAACTATCTTGCTCGGCCGACTGGTTGTCATTTAACGCACCGGGAATCTGCCGAATCAGCGCATCCATCAGCGCCATTGCAGGCAATTCACCGCCAGACAACACAAAATCGCCAAGCGAAATTTCTTCATCGACGCAATCGTCAATTAGGCGTTGATCAACGCCTTCATAACGACCGCACAACAACACGATGCCGGGCAAGTTTTTCAACTCGCACACTTTGGCATGCGTGAGTGGCGCGCCTTGCGGTGAGAGATAAATCACTCGACCGCGCTGCCCAGTTGTGGCGTGTTGGTTAGCTTGCGCTGCCGCCAGCGCTTGCGCCAACGGTTCTGCCAACATCACCATGCCAGGACCGCCACCATAGGGGCGATCATCAACCGTTCGATGCAAATCCGTCGTGTAATCACGCGGATTCGAAAAATTCAATTTCCAAAGGCCCTGCTGCAAAGCTCGCCGTGTAATTCCGCTCTCAGTGAGTGCAGAAAACATTTCGGGAAACAATGTGACCACATCAAATGCGATCGACACGACACCGTCTCCTCATACTTGGCCTTTAGGCCTCAGCGCACGTTACCAGTCAGCCCCCCAAGCCACGCGAATCACGCTGTGCGCTTGATCAACGTCTTGTACGACATTGGCAATAAACGGAATTAACCGCTCTCGCACGCGTTCTCCCGCAGCGTTTTTAGCATTACCAGACTCACCTGCTGCCGCATGCACAACGAGCACTTGGTTTGCACCCGTCTCGAGTAGTCGCACCACAGTGCCGTACGACTCGCCCTCAGCGTTGACCACTTCAAGACCAAGCAGATCTACCCAGTAAAACTCATCGGCACTCGGCTTTGGCAAAGCCTCACGCGGGGCGCCCATGTACAAACCTTGGAGCGCTTCTGCACCGTTACGATCTTCAATGCCCATAAAACAAGCCACCAGACCGTCACCGTGTAGCTTGCAATCACGCAAAGAATATTCACGCCACGCTACTGCGGGCGCACCTTCATCCTTGCTGAGCCACCAACCGGACATGGCTTTCCATGCGAGCGGGTCATCGCCAAACGGGTGTATATGCACCCATCCGCGCACCCCATACGGGCCAACAATTCGGCCCAACACAACCATTCCGGTCATCCCGAGCGGGATTAAGCGGCTTTAGCGGCTTGCTTCACCAGACGGGTAACCGTCGGGGACAGCTGAGCGCCGTTTTGCTGCCAGTAGGACAGACGTTCGGCGTTGATCACCAGACCATTTTCGCTTTCAGCGGCGCTGGGGTTGTAATAACCAACACGCTCCACGAAACGGCCATCACGGCGATTACGGGAATCGGTTGCAACGATGTTGTAGAAGGGGCGTTTTTTGGAGCCGCCACGAGCCAGACGAATCACGAGCATTTGATCTATACCGCTTGGAAAAACAGAGGATTATAGCGATGCAAGACAGCCTACACAAGACATTTCAATGATCCACCACGACACGCACCCGGCTTTCGCATTTCACATTGCGGTATGCGTTATTTTCTGGTGAAATCGCTATCAGAAAACACGGGGGGCAACACGCCCAAGCGCTTTTAGGCAGCAAACTCACGAGACACTATCTTGCCAACGCCTAACCACCTTAAGCGGCCCACCAAGGCCGCCGCTTCCGCGCAGGACGACTCGGGCAGCAGCCGCAACCCGATTCAAGTCATCGACCGCATGATGAAGTTGCTCGATGTGCTGTCGTATTACCCCGAGCCCGTGAGTCTCAAACTACTGGCTCAAGAAACCGGTCTGCACCCCTCAACCGCCCACCGCATTTTGAGCTCGATGGCGGCCAGCGGGTTTGTTGAACGTGGCGAACCCGGCGCATACGGGCTTGGCATCCGCCTGCTAACGCTTGGCAACCTCGTGAAGTCGCGCATTAATATTCGCGAAACCGCCCTACCCTTAATGCAACGCCTTCACCAACAAACGGGTGAAAGCGTGAACTTAGGTATTCGCCAAGACGATGAGATTGTGTACGTTGAACGAACCTCAAGCGGTCGCTCAGCAGTGCGCATCGTTCACATTGTGGGCGCGCGCGCGCCCCTTCATAACACCGCAACCGGCAAATTATTTCTAGCTAACGACGGCCCGGCAGCAACACGTGAATACGCCCGCCGCACGGGTCTTTCTGGCATCACCCCCAACTCAATCACCGAGTTGGGCGCGCTCGAAAAAGAGCTTGATCGCGTTCGTCGCCACGGCGTGGCGTACGATATTGATGAGATTGAAATCGGGGTGCGATGCATCGCCGCCGGTATTCGAGATGACAGCGGCGACATGGTTGCCGGCCTGTCTTTGTCATCGCCTTCCGACCGCTTTAATCAAGAATGGACGCCATTGGTTAAGCAAACGGCTGATGAAATATCGAGCCTACTTGGCTACCGGCAACCCAAAAAGTAAAACCAGAGAAAATACAAAACAAAAACGGCCGCCCCCGATTTCACGGGCGACGGCCGTTTTTTTAACGCGAATTGTGTTTAATTAGCAGCGCTGGCGAGCGGCTTAACGCCGTTCGATTCGAGCCAGCGCTTAATACGAATCGCATCCCCTACTCGGGTCATCTTGCCCCAAGAGTCCATCAGCACGATCAGCAAGGGACGTTGATTCAACCAAGCTTGCATCACCAAACACTTGCCGGCTTCGTTGGTAAAGCCCGTTTTGGAAACACTAATTTGCCAATCTGGGTTAGACACCAAGGCATTGGTGTTCACAAAATGACGCTCTCGACCTTTGATCACAAAATCATGCCCCGAACTCGTAGAGAGTTCGCGAATAACCGGATACTGCCCTGCCGCCGCAACCATCTTTGCCAAGTCGCGCGGGCTCGACACGTTGCCGCTATTCAACCCCGTACTATCGAAGAAGCGCGTATCCATTAAGCCCAAAGATGCCGCTTTACGATTCATCGCCGCTATAAATGCAGTCTGACCACCTGGGTAGTAGCGCGACAGAGCTGAAGCCGCGCGGTTTTCGGATGACATAAGCGCGAGCCACAACATTTCCTCGCGACTCAGCTCAGCACCAACCGCTAAACGAGAGCGCGTATTTTTCAGCGTATCAATATCGTCTTCGGCAATTTCCATGCGATCCGACATTGGCAAACGCGCATCTAACACCACCATCGCGGTCATCAGTTTAGTGATCGACGCGATCGGAACAACAGAATCTGGGTTTTTTTCATACAACACGGCGCCGGTTCGCTGATCTAGCACCAGCGCAGAGGAAGACATGAGATTAGGCGTGCCATCAGCCCGCACATCTGGAATTGCCCGCCCTTTTGACTTGAGCGCAACACGCTTGACTGGCGTCGACGCAACCAGCCGCTTACTTGAAGACTTTGCCGAGACCTTAACGGACTTTTTTACAGCAGCTTTTTGACGCTTAGTCGCCGCATAGACATCATCAGGCGTAACAATGCTGCCCAGCCCAAACACGAGCAGTAGCGGCAACACACTAAATTTATTTCGGAAATTACGAACCGCCATACCCTACACCTTTGCGCAACAACCACGGTGGAGTTTATCAACCACCAAACAAAATGCAAGCAAATTAACGAGATAGGAGCTCTTTTTTATGCAATCTCAAGCTTTGTTAACGGAGTTTTTTGCGCTGACTTCAGCCTCGTCTGCTGCAAAACCTAGGAACGACATCAATTCAGTCCGTTTATCCATGGCATCCCGATAGCCAAGATCAATCAAGGCTCGGGTGTAGGCCGGTTCGAACAGCAGATAGCTCGCCAAGGCACCGCCCGTTTTGCGCGTGCCACCAATACCACCCAAAAGGATTCGCATACTGCGCGGCAACACCTTAACGTATCTCGCAGCCAAATCGTCTAATGGCTCTGACGGTGAAATCACCATCGTTTCGATCGGCCTTAAGCTCAAATTCGCGGCACGTATTTCATCTGGGATAAACGACAGCGTGCGGTTGATACGCTGTAATCGCTCAATATCAACTGAAAGCTGATCGAGAAAAATCGCTGACAAGGCATGGCCCGCAATCTGTGCCAATGACGGATAGCCATCATGACGCTTGCGTACCTTGTGCTCCGTCATGCGCCCCACACCCACCACTAGGATGCGCTGCGCGCCTAAATGCACAGCAGGACTCAAAGGCGCAAGCTGGCGCATCGAACCGTCGCCAAAAAACTCTCGATTAATTTTGACTGCGGGAAATATAAATGGCAGCGCGCTGGAAGCCATTAAATGATCAACCGAAATATCAGCGCGACAACTTGACCGATGCGAACGCTTCCAAGGTTCGAGCGAGTCGACCCCTTGAAAAAAGGTAACACTCTCACCCGACGCATAGCCTGAACACGTTAACGAGAGCGCGTACAAACTTCCTGAATTAATGGCGCCACGGATTTGTTTAAAGTCGAGATAGCTCTCAAGCAGGGCACGCAGTGGAGCGTTGTCTAACAACGATTTCGGGCGGCGGCGCATAAGCCAGCCGAACATCAAAATACTCAGCCATGAAAAGCCGGTTCTAAGCAACGAAATCGGGTCTGACTTGTACACCTGATGCACATGAAAGTTACGCCATACGTGCAGCAGATTGCTCACCGAATCAGAAAAATCATTGGCAAAAACACCGAGTACAGAGGCATTAATGGCACCGGCAGATGTGCCACACAGAATCGGAAAAGGATTTTCGCGTGGGCGCGGATGCAAGTCGCGAATGGCTGCTAACACCCCAACCTGATAGGCCGCACGAGCGCCACCACCGCTTAGTACAAGTGCAGTAAGCGGTGATGATTGCGGGACTTCAGGACTAGGTGTCTGTATTTGCATATCAACGAATTAACGACGTCAAATTGCCTGCACTGTAGGCCCTGGGGCAGCCCCCTCGGTCAACCACAAATGATTCGATGCTCGCCCACTTAAATCGAACACAGAAGGGTACGCGCAACGCAACACAAGACTAGCCGATGCACAACAAGCCCTATTCAGCCACAAATCAGCAGGGGCAACTATCGCTGCCCTGCCTCAACCACGGTGAGCGCTGTCATATTAACAATGCGACGTACCGTAGCTGTAGGCGTCATGATATGCACGGGACGCGTGGTACCTAACAAAATGGGGCCAACAGTCATCCCCTCACCCGACGCGGTTTTGAGCAAATTAAATGCAATATTCGCTGCATCTAGCGTAGGGAAGATCAGCAAATTGGCGTCTTCTTTCAAACGTGAATTCGGAAAGACTTGTTTCCGCACTTCTGCCGATAAAGCAGCATCGCCATGCATTTCGCCTTCCACATCAAGTTCAGGATGTTGCTCATGCAGAATTGCCAATGCTGCACGCATTTTTTCAGCCGTTGGCGTTTCTTCACTACCAAAGCTTGAATGCGACAACAGCGCGACCTTGGGCACAATACCAAAGCGACGCACTTCTGCCGCTGCGAGCATAGTCATTTCTACAATTTGTTCGACAGACGGATCGTAGTTAACGTAGGTGTCGCACAAAAATACCGTTCGCCCAGGCAACTGCAACAGATTCATCGCATAGAAATTGCGTTGGCCCTTACGCAAACCTAAGGCATCACGAATCACTTTAAGGTGACGAGAGAACTGCCCGTAGGTGCCGCAGATCATGCCGTCCGCGTACTCAAACTTCGTGAGCATGGCACCGATCAGCGTGCTGCGGCGGCGCATTTCGAGCTTGGCAAAATCCACCGAAATCCCGCGACGCTCCATCGTGGCGTGATAATCATTCCAGAACGATTTATAGCGTGCATCGTTATCTGGACTCACCAATTCGAAGTCGCGCTCAGCTCGAATTCGCAAACCAAAACGCTCAATACGCGCATTAATCACATCGGGGCGACCGATCAACATTGGGCGTGCGATGCCTTCATCCACCACGGTTTGCACAGCACGTAACACACGCTCTTCTTCACCTTCTGCAAACACAATGCGGCGCGGATTGTTTTTGGCAGCCGAGAACACAGGCTTCATGATGAGACCAGATTGCCAAACAAAATTATTGAGTTGCTGCACGTAGGCATCAAAGTCTGCCAGCGGCCGTGTGGCCACGCCAGACTCCATCGCAGCGCGCGCGACTGCCGGCGCAATACGTACAATCAGGCGCGGATCAAATGGCTTGGGAATAAGGTATTCCGGGCCAAAGCTGCACTCGGCTTCGCCATATGCAGCACTCACTTCCATTGAGCTTTCAGCCTGCGCCAATTCGGCAATAGCCTTAACCGCCGCCAACTTCATTTCTTCGTTGATTGTGGTTGCACCAACGTCGAGCGCACCCCGGAAAATAAACGGGAAGCACAGCACGTTGTTCACTTGGTTGGCATAGTCAGATCGACCCGTCGCAATCACTGCATCGTCGCGCACGCTGCGCACATCTTCCGGCAGAATTTCAGGGCGTGGATTTGCCAATGCCAAAATCAATGGGCGCGCGCCCATCTTTGCCACCATCTCTGGCTTCAGCACGCCGGCGGCGGACAAGCCGAGAAAAATATCAGCGTTGCCAATCACATCAGACAGGGTTCGCGCATCGGTCTGTTGTGCATAGCGCGCCTTGTTGTCGTCCATCTCTTCAACGCGACCTTGATACACCACACCCTTGATGTCGGTGACCCAAATGTTGTGCATGGGCATACCCAGCAGCACGAGCAAATCCAGGCACGCTAAAGCGGCAGCACCTGCGCCCGAAGCGACTAACTTAACTTGGGCGATGTCTTTGCCGACCACTTTAAGGCCGTTTAGTACGGCAGCAGCTACGACAATTGCGGTGCCATGTTGGTCGTCATGAAACACCGGGATTTTCATTTTGCTGCGCAACTCGCGCTCAATCTCGAAACACTCTGGCGCTTTAATGTCCTCATGATTGATGCCGCCAAAAGTTGGCTCTAGGCTGGCGATAATATCAACCAGTTTTTTCGGGTCCAATTCATTGATCTCGATGTCGAACACATCGATGCCAGCGAATTTCTTAAAGAGAACACCTTTACCTTCCATCACCGGCTTTGCAGCCAGCGGACCAATTGCGCCCAAGCCCAAAACGGCGGTGCCATTGGTTATCACGCCCACCAAATTGCTTCGCGCGGTGTAGCTCCCAGCTTCCGCCGGGTTCAAAACTATTTCTTCGCACGCAGCCGCCACACCGGGCGAATAAGCGAGCGACAAATCTTGCTGGTTGGTCAGTGCTTTAGTGGGCGTGACTGCGATTTTCCCGGGGCGTGGAAACCGGTGATAGTCGAGAGCGGCCGCCCTGTGGTCGCGTCGATCTTTATCGTGCTGATCCATCCAATACCTTTCCTGATGCCAATTTAAATCTCGACACGTTGCCGTGAGATATATGTGCATTCTATCCCCGCTCGGCCCCATGCAGCGAGACGCTTTTTTGTAAGTTTGTCTACAGACTCAAGGCACACCATGGCGCTCAACTGAACACAGAGTCAGTGCCAGAGCGGAGTGGAATATGCACATCGAAACAAGCAATACCTCAAATAAGTACGCAGCAGCCGCAATTCGCGCGGCAGCACCTTACCCTGTTCATCACGAACGTTTAGTCAATTGGGTTTCAGAAGTTGCGACATTAACCGAACCCGATTCGATCGTTTGGTGTGATGGCACCGCAGAGGAATCTGCACAGCTATGCAGTCGCATGGTGGTGGGGGGCAGCTTGATTCGCCTCAATCCAAACAAACGTCCGAACAGCTATCTCGCACTTTCTGACCCGAGCGATGTTGCGCGCGTAGAAGATCGCACCTTTATTTGCAGCGAACGCGAAGAAGATGCCGGCCCAACGAATAACTGGGCAGATCCGAGTGAAATGCGTCAAACCCTACAAGGGCTTTTCAAAGGCTGCATGCAGGGTCGCACACTGTACGTCATTCCATTTTGCATGGGCCCGCTCGGCAGCCCCTTATCGCTCATCGGCGTTGAACTCTCGGACTCCCCCTACGTTGTTATCAGCATGCGCATCATGACACGTATGGGTCGTGAAGCTTTGGCGCAACTCGGCGACAAAGGCGACTATATTCCCTGCATTCATTCAGTCGGCAAGCCATTGGCAGAAGGCGAGAAAGATGTACGCTGGCCCTGCAATGAAACCAAATATATTTGCCATTTCCCTGACTCGCGCGAAATCTGGTCATTCGGCTCAGGTTATGGCGGCAACGCGTTGCTTGGCAAAAAATGTCTCGCCTTGCGCATCGCTTCCGTTGTGGCGCGTGATGAAGGCTGGCTAGCAGAGCACATGCTGATCTTAGGCGCCGAGTCGCCCGATGGTCGCAAGTCCTACGTCACTGCAGCATTTCCGTCTGCATGCGGCAAAACAAATTTTGCCATGCTCATTCCGCCCGCAGAATTTGCTGACTGGAAGATCACAACGGTGGGTGACGATATTGCATGGCTACGCCCCAACGCAGACGGGACATTACACGCCATCAACCCTGAAGCGGGTTTCTTTGGTGTTG
>SBBQ01000001.1 GCA_005239635.1 Uliginosibacterium gangwonense | reverse complement strand
TCCTTCGTGCAAGTGCCAGCTTAGCGCTGTGTCCATGCTCCCCGCGTGTCCCGAAAACCAGGCCGGTAGCTCCTCCAGTAACTGTGGGAGGAGGGCTATGTGCTGAGTATTATTTGTGGCGTATCCATCACGCAGCGCTTTAAGTACACCTAATACGCGTTGATGTTCGGCCTGATGGCAGTTGCTGGGGCCAAAGCCACTTACTTTCATCCATGCATCTTCTTGCGCAAAGTGCGCTTCTGTGTGCGCATAGAACGTATCAAAACAATTTAAGAAGTTCTCTTTATTGTTTTCTAAAAAAGCATTGTTTAGCAGATTGTAGAGCTCAACAAATTCTTGGTGCGTTTCATCCATGATGGCATCGCCAACTGAATACGAATCTGACCAATGCATGTGAATTCCTTTAGCAGCAACAAGAGCTAATGCTAGCGCAGGTGAATTGGCGGGGGGTGATCTTGAACAAAGCAGTGCGACACGACCCCGCAAAAAAGGGCATGGGGTGAGGTTTAAGGTTCTAGTACCTTAAAAGCGCAAGCGAGCGAGCCGCAGCCGCTAGGCCAAAAGCCGCGGTCACGGTCATGGCAGAGCCGTAGCCGGCACAGTTTAATCCTTGGGGAGCTGCGCTAGAAGATGCGGAGCCAACTTGTACATCACAAGCGTCCGTTGTGGGTTGTACAACTTGTTCTGTTGAATAGATAACGTCGAGGCCAAATTTTTTGCGCGGGTCACGCGGGTAGTTGTGTTGCTTGCGTAAGAGTGAACGCATACGTGCAAGCAAGGGATCGTGTGTGGTGCGCGCTAAATCTTCGTTGCGGATTTGTGTGGGGTCACACTGTCCGCCGGCGCTACCGCAAATAACAATGGGAAGGTTGTTTGATTGGCAATAGGCAGCCAGTTCGACTTTAACTTTAACCTGGTCAATCGCATCAATTACCACATCTGGCTTGATGCTGAGTAGTGCGGCAAGCTGGTCGGGCTCTGCGAAGCAGTCGAACAATTGAATATCGCACTGCGGATTAATATCGAGCAAGCGCAAACGCATCGCTTCAATCTTGGCCATGCCGAGCGTACTGTCGAGTGCGTGTGCTTGTCGATTAATGTTCGACTCAGCGACATGGTCCATATCAACGAGTGATATTTTGCCAATGCCGCTGCGTACTAAAGCTTCTGCGGCCCAAGAACCCACACCGCCAACGCCGATGACCATGACGTGCGATTGGCAAAAGCGCTCAAACGACGCTGACCCATAAAGACGGACAATGCCGCCAAAACGACGTTGGACATCCATGATGGCGGCAGGTGTGGCGTAAAAACTAAGCGAAAGAACTGAGTGACTTAATTGATCGAATTAATAAACGTCGATCAGTTCGACTTCAAACACGAGTGTTGCGTGTGGCGGAATGACGTTGCCAGCACCGCGTGCACCGTAGCCAAGAATCGGCGGAATCGTGAGCTTGCGTACGCCGCCCACTTTCATGCCGGCTACGCCTTCGTCCCAACCGCGAATTACCATCGCCATGCCCAGAATAAAACGGAACGGTTCGTCACGATCTACGCTGGAATCGAACTTGGTGCCGTCGGTGAGCCAGCCGGTGTAATGCACTTCAACGGTGTTGCCGGCTTCAGCTTCGTTGCCATCACCCAGTTTGACTTCTTCGATTTGTAAGCCGGTGTCGGTGGTGTAGGTTGTCATGATGGATTCCTAACAATATGTAGCGTGGGAAATTTAGCTACGACGTAGCTGCGTAAAAACGTGCCGAAATTTTGCCAATTTGGGCGCAACGACTGCGGCGCAATATGCTTGACTTGGATGTTGGCGATAGTAATTTTGATGTTCGGGCTCGGCGATCCAAAACTTCGGTGCGGGCAGCAACTGAGTCACAACCGGCGCGCCGTAGGCATCTTCAGTATTGAGTGCCTGCATCAGTGCCTGTGCAGTTTGTTCCTGCACATCGCTCGTATAGAAAATCACTGAGCGATACTGCGTACCAACATCATGCCCTTGACGGTTTGGTGTGGTGGGATCGTGAATAACGAAGAAGATCTTCAGTAGATTTTCAAAACTCACGACCGTGGGGTCAAAACGAATTTGCACCACCTCAGCATGACCGGTGCCTCCCGTACACACTTGGCGATACGTCGGCTGATCGATAGGCCCACCTGCGTAGCCGGACGCAACCGCATGCACCCCAACTACGTCTTGGTACACCGCTTCAAGACACCAAAAGCAGCCGCCACCCAGTAACGCAATTTCCTCGCGTGCTGGGGTGACGGGGGTGCTGATGGATGTCATTTAAGTGGCGCGTTTTCAGTGAATGGGTGAGCGCTGAACGTATCGCGATTTAGGTCGATTTAGGCCTTGTGGTAGCCCGTTACACGATCCACTTCGTTCTTAGAGCCGAGGATAACTGGTACGCGTTGGTGCAGCTTCTCTGGCGTCAAATCCAGAATACGGTCAGCACCGGTTGTGGCGGCACCGCCTGCTTGCTCAACGATCATGGCCATCGGGTTGGCTTCGTACATCAGACGAAGCTTGCCCGGCTTGCTCGCATCCTTGGTGTCCTTGGGGTACATGAAGATGCCGCCGCGCGTCAGAATGCGGTGCACGTCTGCCACCATGGAACCTACCCAACGCATGTTGTAGTCCTTGCCGAGCGGGCCGTTCTTGCCGGCTTCAACTTCTTCAATGTAACGTTTAACGGGCGCTTCCCAGTAACGGCGGTTGGAAGAGTTGATGGAATATTCCTTGGTGTCGGCCGGAATGCGCATATTGGACTCGGTCAGCACGAAGCTGCCCATTTCGCGGTCCAGCGTGAAGCCGTGCACGCCATCACCTACCGTGAGGATGAGCGAGGTGGATGGGCCGTAAACAGAATAGCCCGCTGCCAGTTGCTTCGTACCTGCTTGCAAGAAATCTTCAGCGGTTGGGTTTTCAATACCTTCTGGGCAACGCAACACAGAGAAGATGGTGCCAACAGAAATGTTTACATCAATGTTGGAAGAGCCGTCGAGCGGATCAAACAGCAACAGGTAGCCACCCTTTGGGTAGCCGGTGGGGATCACGTGCGGATCATCCATTTCTTCAGACGCCATGGCCGCCAAGTGGCCGCCCCATTCATTGGCTTCTAGCAAAATTTCATTGGCAATAACGTCCAGCTTCTTCTGCGCTTCGCCCTGTACGTTTTCGCCGCCAGATTCGCCCAGAACGCCAGACAGCGCGCCTTTGCCTACGGCAACAGAAATAGCCTTAACGGCACGTGCAACAACTTCGATCAGCAGGCGCAAGTCTGCGCTCACGTGGCCGGCACGCTGCTGCTCAATTAAAAACTGGGTGAGGCCGATACGGCGCATGTGCTGCTCCTTCTAGTCCAGATACAAACCCCCGATTATCGCCTGAAACCCCCTATCTAGCCTAGCCCTATCACACTTTGATGTGCGCTTTTGGCGGGTTTTTGGTGGCTTGCGGACGTAGAAATGAATGTTGCGCTGCGGCGATGCGCCGCAGTTAGCAGAGTCATGCGCCGTAAGGGGTGAATGCACGGGCCGGTCTGAGGTAAAATCACCGTTTTTACCGCTTCAGGAAGCAACACATCATGGCCAAGGATTTTCTGATTGCCCCCAGCATTCTGTCTGCAAATTTTGCCCGCCTGGGAGAAGAAGTTAGCAATGTCATCGCCTCGGGCGCTGACTGGATTCACTTTGACGTAATGGACAATCATTACGTGCCGAATCTCACCATCGGCCCGCTGGTGTGTGAAGCACTGCGTCCGGTTACGGATGCGGTGATCGACGTTCACCTGATGGTGAAGCCTGTTGATCGCATCGTGCCCGATTTTGCCAAAGCAGGCGCCAATCTCATCAGCTTCCACCCTGAAGCGTCTGAGCATATTGATCGCACGCTGGGTTTGATCAAAGATTCCGGCTGCCAAGCAGGTTTGGTGTTTAACCCGGCTACGCCGCTGGATCATATGGATCACGTGATGGACAAGCTCGACTTGGTGCTGATCATGAGTGTGAACCCGGGCTTTGGTGGTCAGAAGTTCATTCCAGAAGCGCTCAACAAGCTGCGTATTGCACGCGCCAAGATCGACGCCTACGAACAAAAGACCGGCCGCCGTATTCGCTTGGAAATTGACGGTGGCGCAAACGTTTCAAACATTGCTGAAATCGCGCGTGCTGGCGCCGACACATTTGTGGCGGGTTCTGCAGTGTTTGGCGCAGCAAAAGACACTGATCCCAACCGTTACAACAGCATCATCGCTTCGCTGCGTAGCGAATTGGCAAAGGTTTAATTTTGCCGTAGCACTGTGTCGTCGCACTGGTTGCGGCGGCACAGCGTTCAAACGCAAAGCTGATGTATTGCTCACGCAATACCTAATAACAATGTTTTCCCCAAGGCCGCACCATGTCGTCCCAAGTTAAGTTTCCAATTTCCATTGCAAGTGTGACGTTTGATCTCGACGGTACGCTGCTTGATACTGTTCCTGATCTTGCCGCGGCAGCGAATGCCATGCTGGCTGAACTAGGTGAACCTGCGCGCACGCACGATGAAGTGCGTGATTTCGTGGGTAAAGGTATTCCGACGCTGGTGCGTCGTTGCCTAACGCGCGACGGCGTGACGCCGGAGGCAGAGCACTTGGAACACGCGACCGAAATTTTTAAGCGACATTACGCTTATCACAATGGCCGCCAAAGTTTGATCTACCCCGGCGTGCTGGAATGTTTAGAAAAGATGAAGGCGGCTGGCTTTAGCATGGGCATCATTACCAACAAGGCCGCTGCATTTACCGAGCCGTTGGTCGAAATGAAAGGCCTCAAGGCCTACATGGACGTCGTGGTATCCGGCGATACTGTGGCCGAGAAAAAGCCGCATCCCATGCCGATGCTTTACGCATGTGAAAAAATGGGTGTTGAACCCAAATACAATTTGCACATTGGCGACTCGCATAACGACATTAACTCAGCGCGCGGTGCAGGCTGTGCTGTGTTTTGCGTGCCGTATGGTTATAACGAAGGGCAGCCGGTGTACAGCACAGATTGTGATGCGCTAATATCGAGCTTGGTTGAGGCCTGTGATTTGGTGGTGAAGCGCTAAAACGCACAGCCGCTCGCACCTCGATCTAAACAGCAGATCAACACAGCAGATCTCGCGCCCTTACTCTGCATGGATGACGGTGAATCGTGAACCCGACTCGTGTTTTCGTGATGACAGAATCTAGCCGCCGCGCCAGTCCAACTTGGCGTGGCTGGCGTCATTGGCGAACCTGAAATACCGCCGGGCTTGTCCCTTGTTGCATAAAAATGTGCAACACACGAAACCGAGTGGCTGAGCAATTTTGCTTAGAGCATGATTAACGCTCGCAATGTTCCAAAGCGCCACCGATGAGCGTCACCCAACACGAGAGTCATCATGACAGAACAAGAATTTAATCGGCTGGCCGCCCAAGGCTACACGCGCATCCCCGTGAGTTTGCAAACCTTTGCAGACCTCGATACACCGCTGTCGATTTATCTCAAGCTTGCCAATCGTCCGTATAGCTACCTGCTCGAATCAGTGCAAGGTGGCGAACGCTTTGGTCGTTATTCATTTGTTGGCATTGCGCCCGAAAACACCGGCGCACAAGGCACACGGCTGGTGGTGAATGGCCGCAATGTGCAAGTAATGCAAGGGCAACAAGCGGTTGAGTCGCATCTTGATGTCGATCCACTCGCATTCGTTGCCAATTACATGGCGCGCTTTAAAGTGCCGCCCATGCCCGGTCTGCCACGATTTACCGGTGGTTTGGTGGGGGCGTTCGGTTATGACACCGTGCGCCACATTGAAGCCAAGCTCGCACAGGCTAGCAAACTGGATCCATTGAATTTGCCTGACATGGTGTTGTTACTGTCAGAGCAACTGGCCATCATCGACAATCTCTCGGGCAAGCTCACGCTCGTGGTGTACGCAGACCCGCAGCAGCCGAATGCCTATACGCAAGCGCGTGAGCAACTCAAAAAACTGTTGGCGCGCTTGCGTGAACCGGCCAGCATTCCGGCTGATACACGTGCCACACCGGCGGAGGCGGTCTCCAGCTTTGGTGAGCAAGCATTTAAAGACGCCGTGTTACGTGCCAAGGAATACATCACCGAAGGCGACATCATGCAGGTGGTGTTGTCGCAGCGTATGTCACGTCCATATGCGGCTTCTCCGCTGGCGCTCTACCGCGCATTGCGTGCGCTCAATCCGTCGCCCTACATGTTCTATTTCGACTTCGACGATTTTCACGTCGTTGGGGCCTCGCCAGAAATTTTGGTGCGATTGGAGCACGAGCAAAACAACCCCGCCTACGTCACGGTGCGTCCCATTGCGGGTACGCGCAAGCGCGGCGCCACGCACGATGAAGATCTAGCGCTGGAACAAGAGCTGCTGGCTGATGAAAAAGAGCGCGCAGAGCATTTGCAACTGTTAGACCTAGGCCGTAATGACATTGGTCGTGTTGCACGTACCGGAAGCGTGCGCGTGACCGAGCAATTTACCGTCGAGCGTTATTCCCACGTGATGCACATCGTGTCGAATGTCGAAGGCGCCTTGCGTGAAGGTGAAGACGCGCTGTCTGTGCTACGCGCCACCTTCCCAGCGGGCACGGTGAGCGGTGCGCCTAAAGTGCGTGCGATGGAAATTATTGATCAGCTCGAACCTGTTAAGCGCGGCATCTACGCCGGCTCCGTGGGCTACTTGGGTTTTAATGGCGATATGGATTTGGCTATTGCCATTCGTACCGCCGTGCTTAAGGCGGGACAAATTCACGTACAAGCAGGCGCAGGTATTGTGGCTGATTCCGATCCGCAATCTGAATGGCAAGAAACACTCAATAAAGCACGCGCATTGCTGCGTGCCGCAGAAATTGCCGAAGCCGGCCTTGATAGCCGGATTGAGTGAGCGGGAGCAAGCCATGTTACTAATGATCGACAATTACGACAGCTTTACCTACAACCTCGTACAGTATTTTGGCGAGCTGGGCGAAGACGTGCGCGTGTATCGCAACGACGCTATTACGCTGGATGAGATTGCCCATCTCGCGCCGGACCGTATCGTGGTGTCGCCCGGCCCTTGCACGCCAAAAGAAGCGGGGGTGTCGGTGCCGTTGATTCAGCGTTTTGCAGGACACGTACCGATTCTCGGCGTGTGTCTGGGGCACCAAAGTATTGGCGCAGCATTTGGCGGTGACATCGTTCACGCCAAACGCATGATGCACGGTAAAACTTCGCCGGTGCATCACAACGACGTTGGCGTGTTTAAAGGCTTGCCCAATCCGCTCACCTGTACGCGTTACCACTCTTTAGCTATCCGTCGTGAAACGCTGCCAGACTGCCTAGAAGTAACCGCATGGACGGATGATGGCGAGATCATGGGCGTGCGCCATAAAACGCTCGATGTTGAAGGGGTGCAGTTTCACCCCGAGTCGATTTTGACAGAGCGCGGCCACGACTTGCTGCGCAACTTCATTACGCGTCACGCTGCGCAGCGATAAAAACTTGGCAAACAAGGGATTGGCAAAAAAGGGTTGGAAAAATGAGTCCGAAAGCCGCGCTACAACGCATTGTTGAAAATAAGTCACTCAGCTATGACGAAATGGTCGCGCTGATGGGCGGCATTATGGGAGGCGAAGTTTCGCCGGTGATGATCGCCGGTATTTTGTGCGCCTTACGCATGCGTCGCGAAACGGTTGATGAAGTGGCCGCTGCCGCCAGCGTGATGCGCGAACTTTCTACCCGCGTGGCTGTGAGTGACACCACGCATTTGGTGGATACCTGCGGCACTGGCGGCGATGGCGCGCACACCTTCAATATTTCCACGGCTGCCATGTTTGTGGCCGCTGCCGCCGGTGCGCGTGTTGCCAAACATGGTGGGCGTTCCGTGTCGTCTTCTTCTGGCAGCGCAGATGTGCTGGAGGCGCTGGGCGTCAATATCAACCTCACGCCGGAGCAAGTGGGGCAATGTGTTGACCAAGTCGGTCTCGGCTTCATGTTTGCGCCCAATCACCATAGCGCCATGAAGCATGCCGCGCCGGTGCGCCGCGAATTGGGCGTGCGCACCCTGTTCAATATGCTGGGCCCGCTCACCAACCCGGCGGGTGCGCCCAATCAAGTGATGGGTGTGTTCAGTCGCGACATCGTGGGTTTGCAAGCGCGCGTGCTGCAACGTTTGGGCAGCCGTCACGCCATGGTGGTGTTTGGCGAAAATGGCTTGGATGAAATTTCCATTTCTGGCCCCACACTTGTTGGCGAGTTGAAAGACGGCGAAGTGCGCGAATATCGCATTAGCCCGGCAGACGTTGGTTTGCCTGAACACGACATGAGCGCATTGCATGCTGATAGTGCCGCCACCTCTGCCACCATGCTGCGTGGGGCGTTGCAAGGTAGCTTGCCCGCAGCGCGTGATGTCGTGGTAATCAACGCCGGTGCAAGCCTGTATGTGTCTGGCGTGGCAAGCAGCCTGCAAGACGGTGTGCAGCGTGCGCAAGACGTCATCGCGTCGGGTGCGGCATTGGCAAAATTAGATGCGCTTGTGCGCCATACTCAACAACTATCCGCCACATAAATCGGTTACTAAATTCGCTTGGTAAGTACGCCAAGCCCGTTGTGCAACAATGTTTGCCCACTAAAAGTCCATATCCGAGATTGGCAACACAGAATTGATTACGCCTATGTCAGACATTCTCAAACGCATTATCGCCACTAAGCATCAAGAAATTGCCGCTGCGCAAGCGCAGGTGCCGAATGCAGAGATGCAAAAACTCGCGCAAGCTGCATTGGCAAACAACCCGCCGCGAAATTTTGTGGGCGCTATTCGCAACAAAATTGCCGCAGGCCAAGCTGCGGTGATTGCAGAAATTAAAAAAGCCAGCCCATCCAAGGGCGTGCTGCGGGAAGACTTTCAGCCGGCGGACATTGCGGCCAGCTACGAAGCGGGTGGCGCGGCCTGCTTGTCCGTGCTTACCGACGAACAGTATTTTCAAGGCTGCGCCGATTACCTCAAGCAAGCGCGTGCCGCTTGCAGTCTGCCGGTGCTGCGTAAAGACTTCATCGTCGACCCATACCAAGTGTGGCAAGCCCGCGCCATGGGCGCAGATTGCATTCTGCTGATCGTCGCTGCGTTTTATGGCGAATCGTCAGAAGATGGCGCAACTGGCCCCGCAGCGGCAGATGCCGCTGTCACCCGTATGCGCTTGCTCGAAATGCTGTCGCACCAATTAGGCATGGCGGTGTTAGTGGAAGTGCATGATGCGGCCGAGCTTGATATCGCCCTGCGCCTAGAAACGCCGCTCATTGGCATTAACAACCGCAATCTACGCACGTTTGATGTCAGCCTTGACGCCACGCTTAATCAGCTGGCACGAGTGCAACAAGAACAACAGCAAGGCGTAGAGCGCATTGTGGTGACTGAATCCGGCATTCTTGCGCCCGAGCACGTGGCGCTCATGCGCCAAAACAATGTGCATGCCTTTTTAGTGGGTGAGGC
>SBBQ01000077.1 GCA_005239635.1 Uliginosibacterium gangwonense | reverse complement strand
GGATACACCTCAACCTTTACACGCCCTTGTGTGCGCTCATTAGCCAGTTTGGCAAAATAATCGGCGGCCTTGCCTTTTGGTGTATCAGGTGCGACAACATGGCTAAATTTAATGACGATGGGGTCTGCAAGCGCAACCGTATTGAGTGCGAAGCCAAAAATTACGCACAGAGATTTGACCAGGTAGCCTTTGAGTTTCATTTGTCTCTCCACTTTTTTGTTGGTATAGCTTGTGTGCAACGTACACTTAAGGCTCATGCGGCAGGGGGGTTGTCGCTGATCCGTTGTCTGCTGACCCAAAGACTGCTTCAAAGAGCATTTCAAAGTCGACTACACAATTGTACTGACTGCACTTTAGCCTAAGCACCCCTAACCTGCCAGATATCAAACCACTCTTAGGCAATACTCAAATGCCATTCCGGCAAAAACACGGGCTCACTTACCGCCAGTTGAGCCTGATGACCTACACCCACAAACGGCATCCAAATCACCTCATTGCCAATCGCCAACACCGGCAACCACGGCCGCAAAGCTGCCGGCACACCGGCTTCTTGCAAAACGTTTTTGAGCGAACGAGAAGGCGCACCTGCATGAGCGCGGTAGCGGTCCCCCGCGGCCCGCGCTCTCAACACCGGCCTTTGCTCTGGCGACACACCATGAACGTGCGCTGGAACAAATCGCACACGACCGATCGACCACACCAACTCAGCCTCGCCCTGCCAAATTTGCGGCGCAATTGAAAGCTCAGTCTCGAGGAAACTTTGAGGAGGCTTTGGCAAAGGCGGAAGCAAAGCCAGCAGATTGCGGTAACGCACTAGCACCCGGCCGCCAAGTGACAATTGTGGTGTGCTAGCCAATGCGCTATCTGCACATTGAATCCAACATTCATGCAGCCAAGCGGCGGAAGGTTGCAACAACCCGACTTCTCGCAACCAATATCGCAATGCATTGGCAAACCGCTCTTCTGTCAGCGCCAGTAGCGGTGGCAAGCACAAACTCGCTTCCGATCCTGCGACCACCTGCCCAGCGGCCGGCCGTGCGGCCGCCAGATCAATTTGCGCGAGCTCATCTAATAGCGTTTGGGCTTGCGCAAAATGGCGTGTTGCTTGAGCGAGTTGCTTTGCAGCGCCGGGCCAGCGCTGATTGAGCACAGGCAAAACTTCTGCACGCAAGAAATTTCGACTGAATTCAGTCTCGGCGTTCGAAGTGTCATCCACCCAACGCAGATTGTGCGACTGTGCATAGACCTGCAGAGCCTGACGTGACACCTCTAACAATGGACGTAACAACGGTGCTGATGCATGACCCGCACGATCTATGGTCGGCAACTTGCCAATCGTTTGCATCGCGGCGGCTCCTAACACCCCCGCACCACGCACCAAATTGAGCAACAGTGTTTCTGCTTGGTCATCTTGATGATGGGCTGAAACCACCCAGTGCACACGCTGTTCACAAGCCACGTCTGCGATTTCTCGCCATCGCAGCGTACGTGCAGCTGATTCAAGGCCGCCCCCCGCATCACGCGGCACCCGTACATGCCGGGCAAAAAAAGGGGTATCAAGTGTTTGCGCGACCGATTGGCAATGCGCTTGCCAATCATCTGAGCACGGATGCAAATGATGATTCACGTGACAGGCCAGCAACTCGAAGTCGAGCTGCTTTGCCAATCCGTGCAAAACATGAAGTAAAACAGAAGAATCAAGACCGCCCGAAAAAGCCAGCAAGACCCGCTGACCGGGCATGACGCGAGCCGCCAGCATATGCTGCACGGCCGCGACTGGATCAGTCTTCGAGGGCGATTTCCTTGAACTTGCCATAGGCCATGACACGTTCGAGGCGACGGTCCACCAGTTGTGACGGGGTAAAGTCAGACAGCTGACGCAGCGCCTCAGATAAAGCACGCTTAAGGCTATTGGCCGTAGCGCGGTGATCACGGTGTGCGCCACCAGCCGGTTCGTTCACGATTTTATCGATCAGGCCCAACGTTTTGAGACGCGCAGCAGTAATGCCCATCACTTCAGCTGCCTCGACTGCTTTTTCCGCACTCTTCCACAAAATGGATGCGCAGCCTTCTGGCGAGATCACAGAGTACGTGGAGTACTGCATCATCAACAATTGGTCGCACACCGCAATTGCCAATGCACCACCGGAGCCGCCTTCACCGATGACCGTGCTGATGATTGGCACTTTAAGTTCGGCCATTACATATAAGTTGTGACCAATGGCTTCGGACTGTCCACGCTCTTCCGCATCAATGCCTGGATACGCACCGGGGGTATCGACAAACGTAAACACCGGCACGCCGAATTTTTCAGCCAACTTCATGAGGCGCAACGCTTTGCGATAACCCTCTGGGCGGGGCATACCAAAGTTACGGAAGATTTTTTCTTTGGTATCGCGGCCTTTTTGATGACCGATCACCATGCAGCTCTGGCCATTAAATCGCGCCAAACCACCCACAATTGCATGGTCGTCTGCAAAAGAGCGATCGCCATGCAACTCTTCAAAATCAGTAAACATGTGCTGAACGTAGTCCAGCGTATATGGACGCTGAGGATGGCGTGCCACCAAAGCAACTTGCCAAGGCGAAAGCTTTGCGTACAGGTCTTTTTGCAGCGCTTGGCTTTTGGCTTCTAGGCGAGAAATTTCCTCTGAAATATCCACCGCCGAATCATCCTGCACAAAGCGCAGTTGTTCGATTTTTTGTTCAAGTTCGGCAATGGGTTGCTCGAAATCGAGGAAAATGGGTTTCATATGCAGCTTCCATGCTTAGACCGCCGAATGCAGTCTATTTTCTCATTCCGGCACGAATTCTAGCCGAACTCGCTAGCAAGCCCAAACCACCCGTTTTTTTGGGCGAACTCACGCAAACACGGAATCCGCAATCCCGCCCAACCAAGCACTCCCAATCCACACAGTTTGAGTTGAATCAAAACAGAGGCAAGCCCTGATACTGACAGGGTTGAGCGAACAGGCACTCCTGCGCGATAATTACGGCTTACATTAAGGCTGCTATCGGTGCGTTCGCTGGATGTGGGCTCGGGATTAACGCCGGCGACCCAAACGTAACCCTACGCTCACCCCTAACAAACGCCCATACATTTAGCTGAACCGGATTCCAATTGTCGACCTACTTCTTCATTCTGCTCAGCACCGTACTGGTCAACAACGTCGTTCTCGTCCGCATTTTGGGTTTATGCCCTTTTATGGGTGTTTCCAAAAAACTCGACACAGCCTATGGCATGGGGGCGGCCACCACCTTTGTGCTCACACTCGGTTGCGCCACCAGTTATGTAATCGACCATTGGTTGCTTATGCCCTATGGCCTTGAATATCTACGCACACTGGCCTTCATTGTCACTATTGCAGCCATCGTGCAGCTCACTGAACTCGTTATCCAAAAAACCAGTCCGGTACTGCATCAAGTATTGGGCATCTACCTGCCGTTGATCACCACCAATTGCGCCGTACTCGGCGTACCGCTGCTCAATGTCAGCGCGAATAACAATCTCATCGCCTCCGTACTATTTGGCTTTGGCTGCTCGGTAGGTTTTTCGATGGTGTTAGTGTTGTTTGCCGGTTTGCGTGAGCGCTTAGACGGCGCAGAGATTCCAGCGCCATTCCGCGGTACCGCAATCGCTTTGATTACAGCAGGCTTAATGAGTCTCGCCTTTATGGGCTTTGCCGGGATCGATAAATTCAAATGATCAGCGCATTGCTTGTAATGGCCATTGGCGCCATAGTGCTGGGCGCCGCGTTAGGCTGGGCCTCAGTCAAATTCAAAGTCGAAGGCGACCCGCTGGTCGACAAAATCGATACGATTTTGCCACAGACGCAGTGCGGCCAATGCGGCTTTCCCGGTTGCAAACCTTACGCCACTGCCATTGCCAAAGGTGAGGCCGACATTAACCAATGTCCTCCCGGCGGTGATGAAGGCGTGCGCAAACTAGCCGATTTATTGGGCCGTGAGTACAAGCCCCTCAATGCCGAACACGGCATTGAAAAACCCAAAAGCGTGGCCTTCATTGACGAGCAAACGTGTATCGGTTGCACGCTGTGTATTCAAGCCTGTCCGGTTGATGCCATTGTGGGCGCGGCCAAACAAATGCACACCATAGTGGCCGACCTCTGCACGGGCTGCGAACTATGCGTACCACCCTGCCCGGCTGATTGCATCACCATGGAACCGATTGCCGAAACAGTTGAAACTTGGAAATGGCGTTATCCCGTGTTTGAGCTAAAACCCGTTGTCACAACCTCTGTGGTGACAACCGATCACCCAACACGAGCTGCCTAACATGGGACACACGGATCGCGCGCCCCTGCTGCGCAAGCTGTTTAATTTTCACGGCGGCGTAAAGCCTAATGCCAACAAGCAACAGTCTGCTGCGCAGCCGATTTGCACCCTGCCGCTTTCACGCGAGTATGTGGTGCCGCTACACCAAAGCATTGGCGGCACGCCGCAACCACTCGTTGTAGCGGGCGACCGCGTATTGCGAGGACAGCGCATCGGCGCAGCTGATGGCAATGTCTCCAGCGCAGTTCATGCCCCCACTTCCGGATGCGTCGTCGCCATTGAAGAGCGACTAATGCCCCATGCATCAGGCCTTTCTGCACCCTGCGTCGTGATCGAAGCAGATGGTCTTGATGAAGCAGCGCCACGTGAAAACTTTGATTGGCGCTCGGCCTCACCGGATGCAGTCCGCGACTATTTGCGTGACGCTGGTGTAGTTGGCTTAGGTGGCGCCGTTTTCCCAAGCCACCTCAAGCTCAAGGCCAACAACAGTATTGGTCTAGAAACGCTCATCATCAACGGTGCGGAATGTGAACCATTCATCACCTGTGATGATCGTTTGATGCAAGAAAAGGCGCGCGAGGTTATTGAAGGTGTCGCCTTAATGGCTCACCTCATGCAAGCCAAGCAAACGCTCATTGGCATTGAAGACAACAAACCAGATGCTATTGCGGCCATGCAGGCAGCTGCCCAAACAGCGGGACAAAGCAACATCTCTGTGGTTGCCATTCCCACACGTTACCCCGCTGGCGGCGCCAAACAACTTATTCGTGTGCTTACCGGCATTGAAGTGCCGCATGGCAAACGCTCAACAGATTACGGCGTCCAGTGTTTTAACGTTGGCACCGCCTTTGCGATTCGTGACGCATTGGAAAATGGTTTATCACTCACCACGCGTGTCGTCACGGTCACCGGCAATGTGGAACGCCCCGGCAACTACTGGGTACGAATTGGTACCCCGATGCACGAGTTAGTTGAACATGCCGGAATCAAGCCCGGTACAGAACGCTGGCTTATGGGCGGCCCGATGATGGGCATACCCATGCCCTCACTCGACGTTCCCGTGGTCAAAGCCACTAACTGTATCTTGGCGGGTTCTGCCGAATTATTTGCAGCCCCTGAACCCGAAATGCCCTGCATTCGCTGCGGCGAATGTGCGCAGGCCTGCCCTGCAGATTTGCAGCCGTTCGAAATGTATTGGCATTCGCGCGCGCGCAACTTTGGCAAAGCGCAGGAATATCACCTGTTCGACTGCATTGAATGTGGCTGCTGTTCCTATGTTTGTCCGTCCCACATTCCGCTGGTCGACTATTATCGTTTTGCCAAAAGCGAAATCTGGGCGCGCGAAAAAGACAAAACAGCCGCAGACCAAGCTCGTGATCGTTACGAATTCCGCAACTACCGGATCGAGCGCGAGAAAGAAGAGAAAGCTGCACGCCTAGCTGCAAAAACAGCCGCAGGTCGGGCGGCCATTCAAGCTAGTCAGCAAACTGTAACGGGCGATGCTGCACCAAGCGAGACGGCTGATGATCCGAAAAAAGCCATGATCGCTGCGGCCATGCAACGGGCGCAAGCGCAAAAGGCTGCCGCACAGCCGCAAAACACGGAGCACCTTACGCCAGCGCAACAAGCCGAGGTTAATGACGCGGAAGCGCGACGCGCACGCGCACGAGAACTCGCGGACCAAGATGCACAGTCGATTGGCAAAACAAGCCCATCAGCCGACACACCAAATAAAATGGCAGATTAAAAAAGCAGCAGGCTAACGCCTGCTGAAAATAAGTTATGTATAACGCTCCCTATCTTCGCCAAAACAACAGCGTGTCACGCGTGATGCTTAAGGTCATGCTGGCCTTGCTACCGGGTTTGGCTGCCTATGTTTGGCAATTTGGCATTGGCATTCTGATTCAATTGCTGATTGCATCCGTGGTTGCACTCGTGTGCGAAGCGGCCATGCTGCGTGTGCGAAACAAGCCTATTTCACGCTACTTGTTAGACGGCAGCGCACTGGTTACGGCATGGCTTATTGCCCTGAGCTTTCCTTCCATTGGTCCGTGGTGGATGGTAGCGCTCGGCACTGCCATTGCCATTATCGTGGCCAAGCATCTGTACGGCGGCTTGGGTCAAAACGTGTTCAACCCTGCTATGGTCGCCTACGCAGTCATGATCGTTTCGTTCCCGGCGCTCATGTCGCAATGGCCCGCACCACATTTGTCGGGTGCGGAACAATGGCAATTGATCTTGGGTAATGAGCGTGTATTAGATGCCATCAGCAGTGCAACGCCTCTTGATGCGCTACGCACCGGTTTACACAGCGGCCACGGCACAGTTAGCACCGTCACCCATGGCCACGCGGCATTTGGGTGGTTGGGCGGCCAAGGTTGGGAATGGATTATTTTGGGCTATGCCATTGGCGGCTTGTGGCTCATGCAACAACGTGTCATTACTTGGCACATCCCCTGCGCCTTACTCGCCGGGGCGGCTGCAGTAGCCGGCCTACTGTGGGGCATAGACTCCGCCCACTACGCAGCGCCCTGGTTCCATCTCGCCAGTGGCGGCATCATGTTGGGCGCCTTCTTTATCGCAACAGACCCCGTCTCAGGCGCAACCACGCCACGCGGTAAACTCATTTTCGGCGCGGCCATTGGCGCGCTCATTGTGGTGATTCGCACCTGGGGTGCCTATCCTGATGGTGTGGCGTTTGCGGTGCTGTTGTTGAATATTTGTGTTCCACTCATCGACATGTACACACAGCCCCCCGTGTTCGGTCATAAGAAGGACTGACATGGAACACTTACCCAACACCTCAGAAGCAACGCAAGAAGCACTGCTTGGCAAACCCACTTCGCCGCTAAAAGTTTCACTCACAACTGCGGCGATGCTTTTGTTGTTCACGACGATTTTTACGGGGCTCATGGCGGCGGCCTATTTGAATACGCGCGCCCCCATTGCTGCGAGTGCAGAAGCTGAGAAACTGCAACGTGTTACCGAAATCTTACCGACGAGCGATTTCGATAACGCGCCGCTGCAAGATGCGATCACGCTTCCGGCATCACCATTGCTCGGCACAAAAACGCCTACACCGCTATATCGAGCACGCAAAGACGGACAGCCTGCTGCTGTAATTTTTGAAGCAGTTGCACCCGATGGTTATAGTGGCAACATTCGCCTATTGCTCGCCGTTCGGGCCAACGGAGAATTGGCCGGCGTACGTGTTGTCGAACATCGTGAAACGCCGGGCCTTGGCGACTACATTGATCCGCGTAAAGATAAAAACAAGACTTCACCTTGGATTCGTCAATTTGATCAACACAGTTTGAGCACTTTGCCAAACGAGCGTTGGACCGTCAAAAAAGATGGTGGTGAGTTCGCGTATTACACCGGCGCCACCATTTCTGCCCGAGCTGTGAGCAAAGCAACCGGACGCGCAGTTGAATTTGCAACCAAAAACATGGCCCAATTGTTTGCCACGCAAACTGGTTCAACGGCGCAACAGGATGAATAATCATGCGTGCTGATACTGAAAACCCATCTAGCAGCAACGCTGCTGAAAACGTTGCAGCGACTGACACACCCGTTGTCGCTCCAGGCTCGATTTATCGGGATATTGCCAATAACGGTATTTGGAAACAAAACACCGGCCTCATTCAACTACTCGGCTTGTGCCCGATTTTGGCGGTGAGCACCACCGTCGTAAACGGTGTGTCCTTGGGTATTGCGACAATTATCGTCATGGCGCTTTCATCTGGCCTTGTTGCAGCACTTCGCACACTCATACCCTACGAAATTCGAATTCCAGTTTTTATTTTGATTATCGCCGCACTCGTAACCTGCGTTGATTTAGCCATGAATGCTTGGCTGCATTCGCTTTACTTGGTGCTCGGCATTTTCATTCCGCTCATCGTGACCAACTGTATCGTGCTAGCACGTGTTGAAGCCTTCGCAGCTAAAAATACTCCGCTCGCAGCAGCCTGGGATGGCGCCATGATGGGCGTCGGTTTGGTAGTGGTGCTGGCCATCCTCGGTGCAATGCGTGAAATCATCGGGGCAGGCACATTATTCGCCGGTATCGAAATGCTCATTCCCGGGCTTCGGCCTTGGCAGGTATTGCCGCATGACTACCCCGGATTCCTCCTTGCCGTGCTGCCGCCCGGCGCATTCTTTGTATTAGGCTTGTTAGTGGCAGGTCGCAGTTGGCTAGATGCACGCGAAGCACGGCGCCAACGCGAACACCAACTTGCCTTACGCGCCAACGCTGCATGACACCCATTAAAATTCGGGCGCTGTTTGCACAGTTGGCCGAACTTGATCCGGCCCCGCAAACAGAGCTCGAGTACGACACACCCTATCAACTACTTGTAGCAGTTGTGTTGTCTGCGCAAGCCACAGACAAAGGCGTCAACCTCGCCACACGCCGCCTATTCCCCGCTGCACCGACGCCACAAGCCATGGTTAAGTTGGGGCTAGAAGGGGTGACGGAATACATCCGCACGATCGGTCTGTTTCGTACCAAAGCCAAAAACGTTGTGGCCCTGTCGAAAATGTTGATTGAGCAACATGGCGGTGAAGTACCGAATGATCGTGAAGCCCTGCAAGCACTACCCGGTGTGGGTCGTAAAACCGCGAACGTGGTGTTGAATGTCGTGTTTGGCGAACCGACCATCGCAGTCGACACCCACATCTTTCGCGTTGCTAATCGTACCGGCCTAGCGCCTGGCAAAACGCCGGAGGCGGTTGAAGCCAAGCTCGCAAAATGTGTACCCGCAGAATACAAACTGCATGCACATCATTGGCTCATTTTGCACGGCCGCTACACCTGCATCGCCCGCAAGCCCAAATGTCCTGAGTGCGCCGTTCGCCCTTTATGTGCCTACAAAAGCAAAACCGCTGGTGAGCCTTTATGAGTTTGTTTAACCCAACACGTGACCAAGCCCGCTTATTTTTTATTGATGCTTGGCGCAAACATATTGGCAAAAACGTACTCACACCACTCGAAATTCAAGCGGTCGACATCGTGCAGTCTCACCCGGAATACCACGCGCTATTGCAGGCAGGAGATGTCCTACAGCGTGACTGGTCACCAGAATCTGGCGAACTCAATCCTTTCTTGCATTTGAGCCTGCATTTGGCGATTGCAGAACAACTGCAAATCAATCAACCACCCGGTATTCGCGAGGCATTTGAAACTTTGCGCGATCGCTATGGAGACCCACATCCTGCACTGCATGACATTCTAGAATGTCTAGGGGAAAGTCTGTGGACTGCACAGCAAAACAAATGCCCCCCCGATGGCGAAGCCTACCTAGCCTGCATTCAGCGCAAAGCTCAGCAATAACCATTTTATCCATTGGGATAATGGCGCATTTAATTGTGCCACTTTTCTAAAGTTTTTCTGCATAAAGTCGATTCAGCGGAGACAGAGGCGAATCACGCCTCTCTCTAAGACTGAAAGGCAACCATGTCAGCTTGCACTACCCCCACCTGCGTCACGTCCATCATGGTTGTGGATGACAGCAAGGTTTCTCGAATGCTCAGCACGGCCATCATCAAGGCCCGTTTTCCCGAAGCAAAAGTCCTTGAAGCCGACAGTGGCCAAGCTGCGCTTAAGTTGCTCGAAATCGAAACGCCTGAAATCGCCATTCTGGATATGAATATGCCAGGCATGACGGGTCTCGAGCTCGCTGCCATGTTGCGCCAGTCTCATCCCAAACTTCGACTGGCGATGCTGACTGCGAACGTACAACAGTCCGTACAGCAACAAGCCGAAACCATTGGCATTTCATTTTTCCGTAAGCCGATCGGCGAAGCGGTCATTAATGACATTCTCGACAAGTTGGGAGCTCAATCATGATGACGTTTACCGAGCTTCAACTCGATGCCTTAGCAGAGACATTTAATCTGTCATTGGGCGAAGCCGCTGCCACTTTCTCTGCCATCGTGCATGAAGAAATTACGCTGTCAGTGCCCACGGTTGAAGTGCTCAACCGCGAAGATTTGGCACAACGCTTAGAGAACATGCAGCGGTCAGAAACTCGTGATCGCCTGTGCGGTATCAACCAACATTTTCACGCTGGCAACAACTTCCAAACCGAAACTTTACTGTTATTTCCCGAGCAAGGTAGTTTGGAAATTGTGCGTCGCATGTTAGGTGATACCACGCCCATCGAGCAGATTACTGAACTTGAACAAGATGCCCTTGCCGAGATTGGCAACATCATTATCAATAGCTGTATGAGTAGCCTTGCCAATTTGTTTGGCACCGAGATGATTGGAACGTTGCCGACCGTTGAAGCCAACACAGCACGTGCCTTGCTCGAACAACACAGCCACGACGAAGTGATTTTGGTTGCTCGCATCGGCATGACCATGGCAGCACAAAACACGTCAGGCTTCGTGCTGTTCATTATGGATGTGCCATCCATTCAAACCTTCATGAAACAAGTCGAACGTTTGTTCAATATTGCTTAAAAATTAAAACGCATGAAAATCGCTGCCAATATTGCTGACCGCCTTGATATGGGGCTCATCGTGCTCGACAACGATATGCGCATTCGTGTTTGGAATCGTTGGTTGGAGCAACACGCGGACACACCCAGCTCGCAAGCCATGGGTAAGCCGTTGCGCGAACTATTTGCTGGTCACATGGACCCCCGCATCATGGTGGTCATTCGCGAAGCGCTCGATTTTGGTTGGCCGGCAAAGATGTCGCATGCGCTGCATCCCACCCCACTTCCCTTGTTTACACGGGGAAACTCGAACGAGCGTATTAAGCAAGCGATTGATATTACGCCGATGGAGCAGCCAGACGGCAAACGCATGTGTCTTATTCAGATTCGTAACGTCTCTGAAATTGCACGTCGCGAACAGCTATTGCGTCAACAAGCGCGTATGTTGCGTACTGAGCTGGAGCATCTCAATGCCGCACAAGCCGAACTGCAACGCAGCGAACTGCGCTTCCGCGAACTTGCACGCCAAGCCCCTGCTGGACTATTTGAAACTGATTCAGTGGGTCGCTGGACTTACTTAAATGATCGCTGCTGCCAACTGGCTGGCCTAACGCACGGCAAAGGACTGGGCGATCATTGGCTCAATATTGTTCCAGAGGCAGATCGAGAACGAATTCTCAGTTCTTGGCTGCAAGCACGTGATTCCGCCACACGTTTTGCCGAAGAATTTAAGCTGTATAAAAGTGATGGCTCATATTCATGGATCCGTTGTGATGCAGGTCAATTGCGCGATGAGAACGGTCGCGTTCAAGGCTTTATTGGCACATTCACCGACATCACTGAATTCCGTGAACGCGCCATGCGTAATGAGTTCCGCGCTAATCATGATTCACTCACACTACTCTGCAACCGTGAGCGCTTTGAATTGAAACTACGCGCAGCCGTCTCAGGCGCACGTGAAATTGGCAATAAACTCGCTTTGCTTTACATCGACCTTGATGGTTTCAAAGGACTTAATGACGAATATGGCCATGCGGCTGGCGACACCGCACTCCGTTCGATTTCGTCGCGCCTGCGTCGTGTGATGCGCAATGAAGACATCATCGCGCGTTTGGGCGGTGATGAGTTTGCGGTACTGGTAACGGATTACACGGATGAACGTATGTTGGCTTCCGTGATGGCTAAAATTAGCCAAGCTGTCGCATTGCCAATTAACATTGGGCCTTGCCATGTTCGACTAGGCTGCTCCATTGGCGTGTCGTTGTATCCAGATCATGCGCAAGATGCCGCGCAATTACTAAGTCATGCCGACCAGGCCATGTACACCAACAAGCGCCAGCGCAAAGAATCTCAGCAGAAAAATCAACAAGCAGCTCAAGCCAAGCCAGAACAACTCAGCAATGTGCTACCCATTCGCAACACGAATTCGTAACACCTCGCAGTGCGAGTTTGTAATCAAGGTGTAGCGTAGCTGCACCTAAACTTAGCAATAAAAAACGGGCTATTCGGCCCGTTTTTTATTGCTGCTGCGACATTTGTTGTTGCACTAAAGATAACCCCTGATCTTTCCATGCAGGATCGGGCAGATTTAAAAATGCCTGCCGCAAACTCTCACCCCAGCGCTGGCTGAGCTTACGAAAATAAATATCCTCTTGGTCAATGACCACATGCTGGTCTACACACAAGCCATCGCGTTTCACCACAATTAAATCGAGCGGCAAACCGACAGAGAGGTTTGAGCGAATCGTAGAATCCATGGAAATCAAAGCGCATTTCGCCGCATCTTCAAGCGAGATACCCGGGTGAACGACGCGATCAATAATGGGTTTGCCATACTTCGCCTCGCCAATTTGGAAATAGGGCGTTTCACGGCTGGCCTCAATAAAGTTGCCCGCAGCGTATATGTTGAATAGCCGGGGCGCTTCTTGGCCGATTTGACCACCCAAAATAAAGGACGCATTGAAATCAATCGCAAAGTCACGCAAGGCCTTAGCATCGTGATGATAGATTTCACGCAGGCAATCGCCCACGTGTCGCGCCGCCTCAAAGCCATTTTGCACAGTTAACAAACTGACCGCACCTTGAGTCGACATGCGCTCCTGCAACACGCTCACCAAGGCTTGGGTGATTGCCAAATTACCGGCCGAGAGCAACACCAAGACACGATCGCCTTCGCGCACAAAGGTATTCACCTTGCGAAAGATGTTGACCTGATCAACCCCCGCACTGGTCCTTGAGTCTGATAAAAATATCAGGCCACTGTCTAGCTGCATACCAATGCAATATGTCATGTTGTAATTGGGTCCGTGGCCGCCTTAGTTGAGGGACAGGTAGTCATTGTTGATACATAGCCCTAAATCTGCCAAGCTATTAATGAACCCAGTTAAATACTCATGCATTCCCTCTTCCATCACATCTTCGATTCGACCGAACTCAAGGGCCGCACTCATACCCCCCGCTCTGCGTTGCGCATCTTGCGAACGGTTATTCTTAATTTTACAAAGGTTCTGGTACACCTCTCGCATACATGAAGCCAACGAACGCGGCATACGCTGATTGAACACTAACAAATCAGCTGCTCTACTGGGGCTCACTTTGTCGCTAAACACCTTGCGATACATCTCTAACGCAGAGACCGACATCAATAGCGCGCTCCATTGGTAGTACTCTGCTTCTACACTCGGTGTAGCAACACCATCTTCCAAGATTTGATAATTCACATCTAAGAAACGTGCCGTACTATCCGCACGTTCAATAAACGTACCGATACGCATGAAGTGCCAAGCTTCGTCTCGGAGTAGCGTACCCGCGGCCACACCGCGCGTGAGATGTGAGCGAAACTTCACCCAGTCGAACAGTTCAGCGACTGCAGTTCCCTGTAGCTGCTCACGTGGATAGTCTCGGAATTTGAGCCATGTTGCATTCGTGGTTTCCCACATATCGGCGGTGATCGTACCTCGCACGGCATGGGCATTTTCGCGCGCGGCGCGCAAACAAGAATAAATCGACGATGGATTGTTTCGATCAAAGACCATGTATTCCAGCACTCGCTCGGGTCGTAGCTCATGCCCCGCTGACTGGAAAGCGTCTTCTAAGCCGGTAATGGCCAATGTGGCCTGCCAACCATGCGTAACCACGGGATCGGTTTGCCCTTCGCCCAATTCGACCGGCATGAGCGACATGCGCAGGTTTACATCAAGGAACCGTGCGATATTTTCGGCTCGCTCGGTGTATCTAGACATCCAATATAGATGGTCAGCGGTTCGACTTAACATGCGCCCTCCACCACCCACGTGTCTTTTGTGCCACCGCCTTGCGAAGAATTCACGACGAGCGAACCTTCTTTGAGTGCAACACGCGTAAGCCCGCCCGGCACCATCGTGCTGCTTTTTCCGCTCGACAACACAAAGGGGCGCAAATCAATATGGCGTGGCGCGACACCATTCTCAACAAAGGTTGGGCAGGCCGACAGTGCGAGAGTGGGCTGCGCGATATAGGCATTAGGGTTGGCCTTGAGTCGGCTCCTAAACGCCTCGATTTCCGCTTGTGTTGAGGTTGGCCCAACCAACATGCCGTAACCACCCGCGCCATGCGTTTCTTTCACCACCAACTCAGGCAAGTGCTCCAAGGTGTAGGCCAAATCTTCCGGCTTGCGACATTGGTAAGTTGGTACGTTGTTGAGTATCGGCTCTTCGCTCAGGTAATACCGAATAATGTCTGGCACAAAGGGGTAGATTGATTTGTCGTCGGCAACGCCCGTGCCAATGGCGTTTGCCAATGTGACACGCCCAGCCCGATAGGCTGACATTAAGCCAGGCACACCCAACATCGAATCGCTACGGAAAACCAAGGGATCTAAGAAGTCGTCATCAACTCGACGGTAAATGACATCGACTCGCTTTGGACCGTGGATGGTACGTTTGAAGACCGTCTCGTTTTCAACGAACAGGTCTTTACCTTCAACTAAATCCACACCCATGTTGTGCGCGAGAAACGCGTGCTCAAAATACGCTGAGTTATATGCTCCGGGCGTGAGCACCACCACCGTGGGATCAACCACACCCACCGGATGCACCGCGCGTAATGAACTTAGAAGCAGATCAGGATAATGTTCAACCGGGGCAATGCGATTACTGGAAAAGAGTTCCGGGAACAAACGCATCATGAGCCGTCTATTTTCAAGCATGTAAGACACGCCAGACGGCACACGAAGGTTGTCTTCGAGCACATAGTACTCATCGCCAGCGCGCACAATGTCGATGCCCGCAATGTGCGCATACACCCCACCCGGCACATCCACATCTCGCATCTCTGGGCGATATTGCGCGTTGCCAATAATGTACTCATCGGGCACAACCCCATCGCGCAAGATTTTCTGACGATGGTAGATATCATGCAGAAACAAATTTAGCGCCAGTACACGCTGTTTAAGCCCCTTCTCAAGCTGCTTCCATTCTTTGCCCGGAATAATGCGAGGGATGAGATCAAACGGAATCAGCCGCTCTTTGCCATCTGATTCGCCATAAACGGAAAAGGTGATGCCGGCACGGTTAAAAACACGGTCAGCCTCAACACGCTTTTGCGCAATACGCGAGGGATCTGTTGCCTGTAGCCAACGTTCATACTTTCCATAATGTTGGCGTACCAGGCCCGCTTCATCATGCATTTCGTCGTAAATGGGCTCTGACAACATAGCTGTCTCCTGTTTTGATAAGCGATGTTGCATTTCTCCCTGCAATATTGGTGCCAAGCAACAATATTGAGCACACCCCTGTGCACGCCTTTTGCCAATCTCTGTTACTGCACTCAAATGATCTATCGCCTACGATTTATGCACCACCAATAGGCGCCACCTTGTGAAGGATTCTGCTTCATGGTGCATAAAATTTAGGCAAAACCAAGACAACTGCGCTGCTTTGCAACATTTGAATAACTAGGCCATCGTCGGGTGCTGTGCTAATCTGTAACCGATATTGTTACAGCGTTTATGCGTAGGCGTAGGCTGCGCGCGATATCCGCTACAACGATTGATCTGGCTTTTAGCAGCCCCTTGGATAAACGTTCAGCAAAACAAGGTATGTCAGTTAACACCAAAGCACTCGTACAAACTGTTACAGCGACATCGCTCGGCTCGCAACTCCATCGACAAATCGACAGCTACGAGTCAGCAATGCGGGAATTTATCGGTTTTTTAAAGCAACGTGGCTTAGGCGATGAGCATACGCTGGGAATTGCACAACAACTGCATCAAATCACGCTCCGACAAATGCGCGATTACGCGGACGATGTAACAAAGTGATATGTAACGAAGCAGCTTCGTTAGCGCCGGGAATTTTCAGACAATAAAAAAGCGGGCCATGCCCGCTTTTTTATTGTCTGAGTGAGTTCTAACGCTGTTATGTCGCAGTTAGCGTCACTGTTAACGTTTATCGCTCAAACCACTTTGACTCGCAAAATACGCGGCAATATCAGCCATATCTTCTTTACTGAGAGCCGCCACTTGGCCTTGCATAATGGCATTCTTACGTGCGCCTGATTTGTAGTCCATCAAAGCGCGCACCATGTAATCCTGATGCTGCCCTGCCAATTTTGGAAAACTTGGCGACTGACTATTTCCATCAGCGCCGTGGCACGCACCACAGGCAACTGATTTTTCCTTGCCTTTTACAACATCCCCTGCCATCGCCGTACCTGTTGCCAAGCATGTTAGGGCCAGCAATATCTTATAAGTCGATTTCATTGTGCCCCCGTGTTATTTGGCTGAACCATAATAAGCCGCAATATCAGCCATGTCTTGATCAGACAGACCCTCTGCAATTGCCTGCATGGTTTTGAAGCTGCGCTCGCCCTTTTTATAGGCTTGGAGCGCACTCACGATGTATTCCGGGTGTTGCCCACCCAAGCGCGGCACATGGTAAGTCGCCGGGAAAGCCACTTTATATCCCGGTACACCATGGCACCCCTGACACATGGAAATTTTGCTTTTGGCAGCCTCGGCATTACCGGGATCGGCGTGCGCAACCGTCACGCTACCGATCATCCAGCTTGCCATGAGAGCCACCGACATCGTTTTGGTGTGGTTCATTTGTCTCTCGTTTTTTGAAACGTTGTCACAATGGTCTTTACAACAGTTGTTACAACGCCCGGGGTTAGCCGGGGTGACTTGGGAAATCGCGGATCATGGTCGCACGCAGGCTGCACGTGGCTTGCGGCTAACTTGACTCTGTCGCACAAGCGAGCTTGAGTCTATCAGCGCATTTGATATACGTCAAAAAATAGGTTACTAGCGCTCGCTCATACGCCATAAATACCAGCAAGCAATACTGCGCCAAGGCCGCCAGGCTTCACCCATTTGGGCAAGCGTACGCTTATCGGGCAGCGCCTCGTCGCCCAATGCTTTGCGTAAGCCATTGCGTACACCGTAGTCATCCAGCGCCAGCACATCTGCCCGACCTAACTGAAAAATCAGCACCATTTCAACGGTCCAGCGGCCAATGCCGCGCACGCGCGAAAGGCTCGCGATAATGTCTTCGTCAGACATATTCTTCATACGCTGCCAACTCGGTATTTCGCGGCGCACCACATAATCCGCCAAATCAAGCACAGCCAAAGTTTTGGCCTGTGATAAACCCACCGCACGTAGCGGTGCCTTACCGAGCTGGAGCACTTCAGATGCGGTGGGAAACGAACCGGATTTTGCCAATGCGGCAAAACGTTGGAGGATGGTCTGTGCAGCTCGACCATGCAGTTGTTGATGCGCGATGGCGCGCACTAAGGATTGAAAAGGCGTGCGCGGTTTAGACACGGCTAAATGGCAGGGGCCAATTTGCTGAATGACTGAACGCATGAACGCATCGGATTTTGCCAATTGCTGTACCGCGCGGTTAAGTTCGCGTGGCGTATTTGGCAAAAGCAAAATGGGCGCTGAGTTTTCAGGATTCACGTGTCTTCAGGCTACACACTCTTTCGACTGCACATGCTTTCGGTTCACGCACTCTCAGCGTCACATTTTCCGAGTCATATTTTCTGCGCCAGATATTCAGAGCCATATATCGCCGCCGTACAGTGACAAAAATGCGCCCAATGCGCCACCAACAACAAGGGGTAGGTTTAGCTGGCCTCAGCGTGCGGTGAAACTTTGAGCACTTCTTCAATGGTGGTGATGCCTTGCGCAACTTTCATTGCGCCAGCAAGTCGCAAGGGTCGCAAACCTTCACGCACAGCTTGCGTTCGAATCGCATCGAGATTGGCTTCTGCCCCCACCAGCTTTTTAATTTCGAGCGAGAGCGGCAGCAATTCATACAAGCCCACACGCCCCATATAGCCCGTCATACGGCACTCTAGGCAGCCCACGGGGTGATGAATTTTTGCAGGTCGTTTAGCACGCCAAGGCGACACCATTGCGTCCCATGCCTGACCGTCTTCTTCGCTTAAATCTTGCGGCTTTTTACAGTGCGGACACAGCGTACGCACCAAGCGCTGTGCCATCACACCAATTATGGTTGAATTCAGCAGATAGCCGGGCACACCTAAGTCGAGCAGACGCGTAATCGCCGTGGGTGCGTCATTGGTATGCAGCGTAGACAACACCAAGTGCCCGGTAAGCGCAGCTTGAATCGCCATTTCTGCCGTTTCAAGATCGCGGATTTCACCCACCATAATGATGTCCGGATCTTGCCGCATGAGCGCGCGGATGCCCGATGCAAAGGTCACACCAATTTCGGCCTGCACTTGTGTTTGGTTGAACGACGGCTCGATCATTTCGATCGGGTCTTCCAAGGTGCACAAGTTCACTTCTTGGGTGGCCAACAATTTGAGCGTTGAATACAGCGTGGTGGTTTTGCCAGAGCCAGTTGGCCCCGTCACTAGCACAATGCCGTTGGGCTGGCTGGTCATCTCTTTCCAACGCGCTTCATCTTCTGCCGGAAAACCCAACTCAGAAAAATCTCGAACCAACACTTCTGGGTCGAAAATACGCATCACCAATTTTTCGCCGAAGGCGGTGGGCAGCGTTGCCAATCGCAGTTCCACTTCGGTACCGTCAGGCATGCGTGTTTTAACGCGACCATCTTGTGGCCGACGTTTTTCCACCACATCCATGCGACCCAAAATCTTAATGCGCGATGTCATAGCAACGAGCACCGGCGTAGGGATTTGATAAACCTGATGTAACACGCCATCAATGCGGAAGCGCACCACACCAATATCACGGCGCGGCTCGATGTGAATATCGCTGGCACGCTGATCAAACGCGTATTGCCAAAGCCAATCGACGATGGTGATGATGTGCTGATCGTTCGCGTCGACTGCACCTTTTTTAGCGCCGAGCTCAACCAGCTGTTCAAAATTGGTAACGCCCGATGCATCGGAGTTGCCGGATTGCATGGCGCGCTTAACCGATTTTGCCAAACTATAAAACTCAACCTGACATCGGCTAATCGTGTCCGGATTGGCAATAACACGGCGCACAGACTTGCGCGTAATGGCCTCTATCTCGCGCTGCCATTCCTTTAAAAACGGCTCGGTGGTGGCGATCACCACTTCGTTCGACCTCACCTGCACGGGCAAGATGCCGAAGCGCGTGGCATAGGCGTTTGACACCACCTCGGTCACCGCGGCGAAGTCCACCTTGAGTGGGTCAATATGAAAATATTCCAGCCCCGACCAGCGTGCCAACCATTCGCTCAGCGTGTCGATATCCAGCACCTGATGAGGGTTCTTCACCGACTTCCAGCGCTGTTCCGCAATCACCGCCAGCGGATGCATAGTGCCGCGCCAATAGCGTTTGCCAATCATAAACTGCTCGGCCGTTTGCAGTTCCACCACACCGTCGTCCACCAGCGCTTGCATTAACTCTGCGAGCGTCAAACGTCGTTCTGTTGCAGCGGGTGCCACTGGGGCAGAAGGCTTTTGCTGCTCAACGGGTGACGAGGATTTCATGTTTAACACCTATTGGTATCGGTTTTTGTCGCGAACGGCCAGCTAACAGATTGCCGTACTTTACCAGCAATGACGTTTGGTAGATCAAAGCCTTGCAGCAGATTGGTGGAACATATGCGCAGACATAGCAATCTTCAATACTTCATCAATAACGGCCCCAAACGCCTGTGCTCAAGCCTTGCCTTGCCGGGCAAAACCCGGCAGCATGCAATTAAAATCGCCTGAAACCAAAATCAGCATGCACTGTCCATGCTTTCAGTTCCAGTCAAACCGTTACAGTGTTGGAACGATTCTTAGGCGCATATTTTTTGAGCTTGTTTTTTGCGCTTATCTTTTGCGCACTTTCCTTAGCGTTTGTTGTTGGAAACTTTTCGTAGGCATTTTCTCGTTGGAGTCCATATGCAGCCCACTCAGTCCAAAGCCCGCACACTTTCTGGCATAGCAGCCGCATTGGCATTATGTGCCTCTAGCTTGTTGTTTACGGCCACTCCCGCCTTCGCACATGAAGGGCATGGCCAAGTCGCACCTATGGCAAATGAGTCAGAAGAAACCTGCCCGCGCATGAAAAACGGTGAGCCATGCGCGCACGAACGTGGCGAAGCAGGCTGCCCTGACCACCATGGTAAAGCCGAAGGCGATAAGTGCGATCGTCACCACAAGCCCGCTCCAGCCAAAAAGGCGCCAGCAAGCAAAGCAGCTCCAGCTCAATAAATAACCTTCGCATCACATGGGCCGGAACCTCAACGCAACGTGGGATCCGGCTCTGTATTTGCAGTTTGGGCAATCGCGGCAGCAACCCGCGCAAGACTTATTGGCGCGCCTCGTCGCATCCACGCTGCGCGCTCAGCACACCCCACACCCGCCACACACCCCACCCT
>SBBQ01000008.1 GCA_005239635.1 Uliginosibacterium gangwonense | reverse complement strand
GATTGGCAAGGTAAGCCTTGGACACCGGCGATTGGCAAAGAAACAGGCCGTCCAGCCGCGCACCCCAACGCTCGCTTTACGGTGTCGGCCACGCAATGCCCTTGTCTAGACGAAGCCTGGAACGATCCTGCTGGCGTCCCGATTAGCGCAATGTTGTTTGGCGGTCGTCGCGCTAATACGATTCCGCTCGTCTGCGAAGCACCAGACTGGAATCGCGGCGTTTATTTTGCGGCAACGTTGAGCTCAGAAACAACCGCAGCCCAAGCCGGAAATGTGGGCATCGTGCGGCGCGATCCGTTTGCCATGCTGCCTTTCTGTGGCTACAACATGGCCGACTATTTCGATCATTGGTTGCACATTGGCAAACAGCTCAAGCATGCCCCGCATATCTTTTTAGTGAACTGGTTTCGCAAAGATGAAAACGGTAAGTTTTTGTGGCCTGGCTTTGGTGAAAACATGCGCGTGTTGGCCTGGGTGCTGGAGCGTGCGCAAACGCGAGGCAAATCCAGTCACTCTCCGATCGGGTTGCTGCCGCAAGAAGACGCATTTGACCAAGGCAGCTTCCATTTGAGTCACGAAGCCTATGAGAAATTGTGTGAAGTAGACCGCACCTCACTGAAAGGCGAGTTGCTTGAACATCGTGCCTGGCTCCAGAAATTAGGCCAGCGCATACCCGCAGAACTACAGCACGAACTAGAAGCGATGGACGAATCTATCTGCAACGTTTAATCGCTTCCGCGGGCTCGGGCATAATGCCGTTTTAGCGGTAATGCGCCCGAGCCCATGAGCAGAACAACTCCAGCCCCCAGCCTTTGCAATCTTGCTGCAGCGCCGGCCCCCATAAACTTGGCAAGTCGCATGGCCAGCATTGAGCCGTTTCATGTGGTTGAGCTCATGGAACGGGCTCGCGCACTGGAGCAGCAAGGTCGCAACATCATTCACATGGAAGTAGGCGAACCTGATTTCGGCACGCCTGCGCCGGTGATTCAAGCGGCCACTCAGGCACTGCAACGCCAAAGTCTAGGCTATACCAGCGCACTGGGCACGGCTGCACTGCGCGAGGCGATCTCGAATTTTTATCAAACGCGCTTCAGAGCAAATGTACCGCCCGAACGCATTATTGTGACCAGCGGCGCTTCGGCTGCACTACTCATTGCATTATCGCTCTTGGTCTCACCTGAAGACGAGGTGCTGTTAACCGACCCTGGCTACCCGTGTAACCGCCATTTTGTGAGCCTGTTAAATGGCACCCCCATTTGCATGCCTCTCGACCACACCACGGCTTACCAACCAACCTCAGACCATGTTGTCAAATATTGGTCCGAGAAAACCCGTGCCCTACTTTTGGCAACGCCCTCAAATCCAACGGGCACATGCATTTCGCCAGAGACTCTCAACCTCATTGCCGAGGCGGTCAAGCAACGGCGCGGCAACCTAGTGGTCGACGAAATCTACAATGTGCTGACGTACGACCTACCTGCCAGCACGATTTTGTCTTACCGACAGGACGCTTTTGTCATCAACAGTTTTTCCAAATATTGGGGTATGACCGGCTGGCGACTTGGCTGGCTTGTTGTACCCATGGGATACGAACGAGATGCTGAGAAATTAGCGCAAAACCTTTTTATCTCGCCCCCTACGCTCGCGCAGCATGCCGCCATAGCCTGCTTTCATGAAGACACGCTTGAAGAAATGGAAATGCGCCGCCTTGAATTTCAAAAGCGACGCGACTTACTCATCGACGGTTTGAGCAGCTTAGGATTTGGGATCAACGCAAAGCCTAGCGGTGCGTTTTATGTATATGCCAATGTATCTGGCATGACACAAGACAGCTACACATTCAGTCTAGAAACACTTGAAAAGACGGGCGTCGCCATGACACCCGGATTAGACTTTGGCGCGCACGCACCGGATCAACACGTGCGATTCGCCTACACGACGCATTACAGCCAAATTGAACAAGCGCTAGAGCGCTTATTCAGCCACCTTCGCAGCTGATGCGCCCACAACTTCTGCTGGATCAAGCGTGGCGACAGCCACATCGGAACTACGTTCGCTAACCTGTAAAGCCGCATGCGACGCAGGTGTTGTACGCGTTACAAAAACAGGCTCTGGCGTCTTACGACCTGCCACCTGATACAGCCTGGCTCGCTCAGCAAAGACCTTGGCCGAATATCCAGCGTCAGGGTCATCTACTGCACCGGCATATTTTTGCAGGCCGGCTTGCAAACCGCCTTCGCTTTTTACGTACTCATGAATGACTTGCGCACCAACACGAATATTCACGAGCGGATCTAACAGACTCGCGTTATCGCCTTCGGCGGAAATCTTTTCCATGTGGAACTTCGGAATGACCTGCATCAAACCTTGAGCACCAAACACACTTTCTGCAATCGGATTAAACCCAGACTCAACCGACATAACAGCCAACAACAAGATCGGATCAACGTTGTATTTTGGACCGACGATGTAGGCTTCACGCACCAACGGCTCTACTGCTGGCACCGCCACATGAAACTTACGGGCAACATAATCAGCCACATGGCGTTGCTCTGCATTCAACGAAGCCTCCGCAGAATCTGCGGCCATCCCACCTTGCGACTCAAACAGTGCCGGCACGAAGTGCGCCAACGGATCAGAAATAGAAGTGAGCGTGCCGCTTGGACGAGCCACCGCGGTCACCAACAAAGCCGCAGCCAACAGCCCCACGACAACCAAACCACCGTGAGCAAAATGTAGCGCCAAAGAACCGGCGTATCGAACGACGCGCTTAGTGCGCAAATAAGCAAGCTTCATAGAACCTCCAGGTGTCTGGCTAAACACACCAGACAGAACGCCGCAACATTCGCGACCGCCTCCTGAATGCAGGCGAGTGTAAACATGAACAACAGAAAGGGTAAACAGCGCGGAACCAATAACAACTATGTGATACGAACACCACAACAAACATTGGCAGAAAAACCCATGCTGCCACGCAGCAAATTACCCCGAATTTATTCGTATTATGATGATTTATTTGAAAAAAGTCAATTCAGCTCAAATCAACACACAGATGCGATGGGCGTAAAAAAACCCCACGCCGAGGCGTGGGGTTTTTCGACACAGCTGCGATCAAGAAGGACGCGAGCCGGACGGGAACGGCCATGCAGCAGCCGGATTCAAAGATGACTTCGGACCCGGGGTTGCGGCAGTGGACGGTGCTGCTGCCGGAGCTGCAGGTTTTGCAGCAGGGGCAGGGGCAGCTTTCTTAGCGGCAGGCTTCTTTGCAGCAGCCTTTTTCGCAGCCGGCTTTGCAGCCGGTTTCTTAGCGGCTGGCTTCTTTGCAGCAGCCTTCTTCGCTACCGGCTTCTTGGCAGCGGGCTTCTTCGCGGCAG
>SBBQ01000029.1 GCA_005239635.1 Uliginosibacterium gangwonense | reverse complement strand
CGGCAGAGGCGGCTTAGGCAACCTGCACTTCAAATCAAGCACCAATCGCGCACCCCGCCAATGCACGCAGGGTACGCCTGGCGAAAAGCGCGAGTTGCGCCTGGAGCTTAAAGTGCTGGCCGACGTCGGCTTGCTCGGCATGCCGAATGCCGGCAAATCCACCTTCATTCGCTCGGTGTCAGCTGCCAAGCCCAAAGTGGCTGACTACCCTTTCACCACCCTCGCCCCCAACCTGGGCGTCGTACGTGTCGACACCAGTCGCAGCTTTGTGGTGGCAGACATTCCCGGCTTGATTGAAGGCGCAGCGGAAGGCGCCGGGCTCGGCCACCAGTTTTTACGCCACCTGCAACGCACCAGCGTACTTTTACACTTGGTTGATCTGGTGCCGTTCGATCCGGACGTTGACCCGGTACGCGAAGCCCACGCGATTGTTGAAGAACTCCGCAAATATGATCCAGCACTAGCGGACAAACCCCGCTGGCTGCTGCTCAACAAAATCGACCTGCTGCCGGAAGACGAACGCGCCGCACGAGTGAGCGCCTTTGTTGATGCGTATTATCCGCAAGGGAAACCCGACGAAGCGCGTGTTTATGCCATCTCCGCGATTCAAAACGAAGGCTGTCGCGAAATTTGTTTTGATTTAATGACGCTGATTGAAGAGCGTCGCGCCAGCGAAGCCCCCGCAGAGACACACGCATCGCCCGATCTGGATGAGGCTGAAGACGAGCAACCGCCTTACGACCCGCTCGCATAATTTGTAGCGGGCGGCATCCGGAAATTTGTGCCTCATGTTTCGCGGCATGAGCGCACTCATATTTTCCACACAACATTTTGCTTGGCAACACCCCGTGCGGTGCGGCTTCCGCTAAAATTCCCACATTCGATTTTGCTGAAGAATCCTGCTGCACATTGGTCAGCATATGTGTCAGCGCAATTTTTTGAAAACTCTGGCTGCACAATCAGGTTGAAATTCACAACGTGATCAGCACGTGAATTGCGCTGCCAATCCACCATAACACCTAAACGGACGTTGCATCATGCGCACACCCCTACGCCAAGCCAAACGACTCGTCGTCAAGGTCGGGAGCGCACTGGTAACCAACAACGGCCAAGGCCTTGCGCAAGACGCGCTGGCCGAATGGGGACGGCAAATTGCCGCCCTCCGCACACAAGGTTATGAAGTAGCGCTCGTGTCGTCTGGCGCCATAGCCGCAGGCATGCAGCGCCTTGGCTGGGCCACCCGCCCAGAAGCCATGCACGAGCTACAAGCCGCAGCTGCTGTGGGCCAAATGGGTTTGGCCCAAGCCTACGAAAGCATTTTTTCGCAGCACCAATTACACACTGCGCAAATTTTGCTCACGCATGAAGATTTGGCAGATCGCACGCGCTACCTCAATGCGCGTTCAACGCTCACTACCTTACTTGGCCTAGGCGTCGTGCCTATCATTAATGAAAACGACACCGTGGTGTACGACGAGATTAAATTTGGCGACAACGACACCCTCGGCGCCCTCGTTGCCAATTTAATTGAAGCGGATGCGCTGATTATTCTCACCGACCAAGCTGGCCTGTACACCGCCGACCCGCGCAAAGACCCAAACGCCACACTCATCCACGAAGGTGATGCCTCCGACGAGCGTTACGCCAGCATGGCAGGCGGCGCAGGCACCGGTATTTCACGCGGCGGCATGCTCACCAAAATTCGCGCTGCCCAACGTGCTGCGCGCAGTGGTGCGCACACCGTTATCGCCAGCGGCCGCGAAGCCGACGTGTTGCCGCGCCTACTCAATGGCGAGCAAATCGGCACCTTACTCACCGCGCACACCACGCCGCTTGCTGCACGCAAGCAGTGGTTGGCAGATCACCTGCAAATGGCAGGTAGTGTTGTAGTAGATGATGGCGCGGCACGCGCTCTGAGTGAAGGTAAAAGCCTATTGGCCATTGGCGTAAAAAGCGTAAGCGGTGATTTTCCGCGTGGCGCCTGTATTGCCTGCATTGACATGGGCGGCCGTGAAATTGCACGCGGCCTCATTAACTACGCCTCGACCGAAGTACGACGCATTGCAGGCCAACCCAGCCAAAAATTTGCGGAACTACTCGGCTACCAGGACGAAGCTGAACTCATTCATCGCGACAATTTAGTCGCGCTGTAAATTGGCATACGACGCCGAATTACTTTTCAGCCTTACCGCTCGTTTCCACCAAAGAACCTACGATCTCACGCAGCGGTTCCAAGTCATTTTGTATTGTTCGCCACACAATTTCTAAATCAACCCAAAAATATCCATGCACCACTGCATTACGCATCTGATATGCACTCGAAAGCGGTAGCTCAGGGTGTGTCGCCGCGAATTCTGGATATCGGCGTTCAATGTTTCTGCAAGCTTCACCAATAATTTCAAGATTACGAATTACCGCATCTTGCACCATATTATTTCGGAAAAATGATGCTTGATCACTCGCACCGATATAGTTATTGATCCGCTCAATGGCTTGCAATACATGTTGCAGGTAATCAGCCAAACGTAGACGATCTGTCGTCATACAGGCTTTGCCTCTGCTAAAACAGCCATGCGGAATTTTTCAGGCAAGGCTTTGGGTGTAAGCACATCAACCGGCACACCTAGTAGCTGCAACAATTCATGGCGAATTGCGCCAATATCAAACAGCGTTGTTTCTGGCGTAGGGTCAATCAGCAGATCCAAATCACTTAATTCTGTATCTTCTTCATACAAAACAGAGCCAAACACACGCGGGTTGGCCGCACGGTGCGACAACACAATGGTGCGGATTGCCTCACGATGAAGGCGCAAGGCTTCGGAAGGCCTCATTTTTTGCTCCAGCATTTTCATTGATCGCACTATAGCGTAACCGACAAGCAATAGAGATTGCAGTTTTTCGCATACCCTTTGGCACATAGTACTCGCCAAACCACGCACCTACATTTTCCAATAAAAAACGGGCTCCCGAAGGAGCCCGTTCTAGGTGTTTCCACCTCTACGACAAACCACTCTAAATCAGCAGCTCATACGAGCTGCGTGAAATT
>SBBQ01000060.1 GCA_005239635.1 Uliginosibacterium gangwonense | reverse complement strand
CTGCTGGGGCTGCTGCTGGGGCTGCTGCTGGGGCTGCTGCTGGGGCTGCTGCTGGGGCTGCTGCTGGGGCTGCTGCCGGCGCAGCAGCTGTTGTGGGAGTCGCCGCGGCAGCACCGGATTCAAGCGTGAGCACCAGTGTGCCCATACCGACCTTGTCGCCCACTTTGACTTTCACTTCCTTCACTGTGCCGCTGGCAGGTGAAGGCACATCCATCGTGGCTTTGTCAGATTCCAGTGTAAGTAGCGCGTCTTCAGCGTTAACAATATCGCCTGCTTTCACCAGCACTTCAATCACCGGTACATCCGAAAAATCGCCAATGTCCGGTACGGTCACTTCAATGATTTGACTCATGGCGGGCCTCAGGCGTAAAGCGGGTTCGGTTTGTTAATGTCGATGCCGTATTTTGCCAATGCCTCAGCAACCTTGCTGCGATCAATCTGGCCTTCGTCTGCCAGTGCCTTCAGCGCGGCAACGGTGACGTAACGACGATCAACTTCAAAGTGTGCGCGCAACTGCTCGCGTGTGTCGGAACGGCCATAACCATCGGTGCCGAGCGTCACATATTTACGCGGGATGTAAGCGCGGATTTGATCGGCCACCAACTTAACGTAGTCGGTTGCGGCAATCACTGGGCCGCGCGTGTCTTTGAGACATGCCGTGACGTGCGGAACGCGTTGCGCTTCGGCTGGGTGCAGCATGTTCCAGCGGTCGCAGTCTTGGCCGTCGCGTGCCACTTCAGTAAAGCTGGGTGCGCCCCAAATATCAGACTCAACGCCCCAGTCGTTACGCAGCATATCGGCGGCGGCAATCACTTCGCGGAAAATCGTGCCGGCACCTACCAACTGCACGCGTGGGCCGTTGCTTGCCTTGCCTTTGCGGAATGAGTAGAAGCCCTTGAGGATGTCTTGCTCGGCGCCTTCCGGCATGCCCGGGTGCTCATAGTTCTCGTTCATGACGGTGACGTAGTAGTACACGTCTTCTTGTTCTTGCACCATGCGGCGCAAACCGTCCTGAATGATCACGGCTAGTTCATAGGCAAACGTCGGGTCGAAACTCACGCAGTTAGGAATCGCTGCGGATAGCAGATGTGAGTGACCGTCTTCGTGTTGCAGGCCTTCGCCGTTGAGTGTGGTGCGGCCAGCGGTGCCGCCCAACAAGAAGCCACGCGCGCGTTGGTCGCCCGCGGCCCAGCACAGGTCCATCGTGCGTTGCAGGCCGAACATGGAGTAGAAAATGTAGAACGGGATCATTTGCACGCCATGCACCGAATAGGCGGTGCCGGCGGCGATCCAGTCGCACATTGCGCCTGCTTCGTTAATGCCTTCCTGCAGAATCTGACCGGTCTGACTTTCCTTGTAGAACATCAGCTGGTCGTGATCTTCCGGAACGTATTTTTGGCCTTCTTGGTTCCAAATGCCGAACTGGCGGAACATGCCTTCCATACCGAAGGTGCGTGATTCGTCCGGCACGATGGGTACGATGTGTTTGCCCAGTTGCTTGTCTTTCAACAGTGTGCTGAGAATGCGCACAAATGCCATTGTGGTAGAAATTTCACGGCCTTCGCCGCTGGCTTTAAGCAGCGCGTCGAAAGTGGAGAGTGCGGGTGCGGTCAATGCATCTGCTTTGCGGCGACGGGTTGGCAAAAAGCCGCCCAGCGCCATGCGGCGGTCGCGCATATATTGGAATTCGGCGCTATCTTCTGCAAAGCGCAAGTAGGGTACTTCGTCGAGCTTGTCGTCGGGTACGGGCAATTCAAAGCGATCACGGAAGCGACGCACTGCATCGTGGTCGAGCTTCTTTTGTTGGTGGCTGATGTTCTGCGCTTCACCAGCTTGGCCCATGCCAAAGCCTTTAATGGTTTTGGCGAGAATGAGCGTGGGTTGGCCCTTGTGTTCAACGGCTGATTTGTAGGCTGCAAAAATCTTGAACAGATCGTGCCCGCCGCGATTCAGATTCCAAATTTCATCGTCAGTCCAGTCGGCGACCAAGTCTTGTAGTTCAGGTGTGTTGAAGAAGTGCTGGCGTACAAACGCACCGTTTTTAGCTTTGTACGTTTGGTATTCACCATCTACCACTTCCATCATGCGTTTCTTGAGCAGGCCCTTGGTGTCGCGTTGGAATAGCGCATCCCAGTGCGTGCCCCAAATGACTTTGATGACGTTCCAACCTGCGCCGCGGAATTCGGCTTCGAGCTCCTGAATGATTTTGCCGTTGCCGCGTACCGGGCCATCCAGTCGCTGTAAGTTACAGTTGATGACGAACACGAGGTTGTCGAGTTTCTCGCGTGCAGCCATACCAATTGCGCCGAGCGATTCCACTTCATCCGTTTCGCCGTCGCCCAAGAAGGCCCACACTTTGCGCTTGACTGCTTGGTCGGCTGGAATCAAGCCGCGACTCGCCATGTATTTCATGAAGCGTGCTTGGTAAATCGCTTGAATCGGGCCGAGGCCCATCGACACGGTGGGGAATTGCCAAAAGTCTGGCATCAGCCACGGGTGCGGGTAGCTCGAAATGCCTTGGCCGCCCACTTCTTGGCGGAAGCTGTCCATCTGACTTTCATTCAGGCGGCCCAGCATGTAAGCACGGGCATATACGCCGGGCACAGAGTGACCTTGGAAGAAAATTAGGTCGCCGCCATGTTCAGCGGTGGGCGCGTGCCAGAAATGTGAAAAACCAACATCGTATAGTGCAGCAGCAGATGCGAAGGATGCGATGTGGCCGCCAACGTTGGTGTCTTTATTGGCGCGCACTACCATCGCCATCGCGTTCCAACGAATGTAGGAATGCAGCTTGAGTTCCATATCAGCATTGCCCGGATACTTGGGCTGCTGATGAGCGGGAATGGTGTTGATGTATTGCGTGTTGGCGGAGTAGGGAATGTCTACGCCTTCGTCACGCGCGCCTTCGATCAGGCGTTCAATCAGGTAATGAGCGCGGTCTGCGCCTTCTGCTTGAATAACACCTTTGAGCGCATCCAGCCATTCGCTGGTTTCTTGCGCGTCAGCGTCGTTCTGCAGCAGTACATTCTGCTGTGCAGTCATTTGTCTTCTCCTCGTCGGGTGTGTTGCAAGTACAGCATCACTCCGGTTGGCAAAATCACCGCTACAGCTAGGGTTGCAGGGATGTTTTGCCAATCTTATGTCTGACAATCGGGCGTAATGTCAGCCGTTTATCAGTTGTTGTGTAACGAATACTAATCTTTCACAATACAAAATGTCAATGCGTATTGTGAAATGTGTTTTGACTTATTTTTTACGCAATTGAGGGTCGGGGTCGGGTCACAAGCCTGTGCAAAATTAGCGGCGGGTACAGCGCATCGTTTGGTAGGCGGTCTAGTTGTGGGGCGAGCTAGATGGGGAGGCGATATCTACTTGCGTTCCAATATATATGGCAGCCTGTAAAGCCAAGCGCGCTTTGCATAGTAGAGGCACGATTTCTTTGATTTTCAGGGGCTTAAAATACTGGATGGGCGAAATAATCCTTGCCTTGTCATGGGTATGTGTGTAGAGTTCGCGCCTTGCCGCATGGATGTGGATTTGCGGCACTGTGTGTCGTCTCCTGCCTGTCTTTCTCCCCTCTCGAAGTACGCGAGCGCGGTTGTTTTTGATCGGTTGGGCCGATAGTTCGCCACCCGATCGTGGCTCGTGCGTACCGAATCTTTTGATTCAATTGGTACGGTTGTGTCTTCCGCCTAGCGGAGGGCATGGCATTGCTTTTTCGTTGAGGATGTATGCCTTTTTCATCTCTGGGGCTTAACCCCGCTATTCTTAAAGCCATTTCTGAAGCCGGCTACCCGTCACCGTCACAGGTTCAAACTGAGTCTGTACCGTCAGCCTTAGCCGGCAATGATTTGCTGGTTTCGTCACGTACCGGCTCTGGCAAAACAGCCGCATTTATGTGGCCCGCGTTGCAGCGTTTAACTACACAAGCTGAACAACCGGCTCGTGGCCCACGCGTATTGGTGCTGACGCCAACACGCGAGTTGGCCATTCAAGTAACCGATGCATGTCGTAAATACGGCCGCCACATCCGTTTCGCTAAAGCGGTGAGCGTGGTTGGTGGTACCCCTTATCCGGTGCAGAATAAGTTGCTTCAGCAAAAGTACGAAGTGCTGGTGGCCACCCCAGGTCGTTTGCTCGACCAGGTGAACAGTCGCCGAATCAATCTTGCGAGTGTCGAGTTGCTGATTCTGGACGAGGCCGATCGCATGCTGGACATGGGCTTCATTGAAGATATCGAAGCCATTATGGGCATGCTGCCGGCACAGCGTCAGACCCTGTTGTTCTCGGCAACGGTTGATGCACGTATTGCCAAATTGGCACAGCGTTATCAACGCGAGCCCGTTCGCATTGAAATTGAATCCCATACTGAATCACACGCCAATATTGAACAGCGCCTGATGTATGCCGATGGCCTGCGACATAAGACGAAGCTGCTAGACCATGTGCTGCGCGATGCAGAAATCAAGCAAGCCATCGTGTTTACCATGACCAAACGTGATGCCGACGAGTTGGCTGATTCATTGTGTGGCGAAGGCTTTGCGGCCGCAGCGCTGCACGGTGATATGTCACAAGGTCAACGTAACCGCACGCTGCGTATGCTGCGTCATGGTGATGTGCGCGTATTGGTGGCAACCGATGTGGCAGCACGCGGTATCGACGTGCAAGACATTAGCCACGTGATTAACTTCAGCTTGCCGCGTAACGCAGAAGACTACGTGCACCGCATCGGCCGTACCGGTCGTGCAGGTCGCAGCGGTGTGGCAATTAGCATGGCGGTGCGCGATGAAATGCATCTGCTACGTCAAATTGAGCGTTATACGAAACAACGTATCCCGGTGCATACCGTGGCCGGCTTAGAGCCGCGCGAAGTGCCGAACGTCGGTCAACAGCGCAAGCCGGGTGGTAAGCCCGGTCAGCGTAGCTGGGGTGATAAGCGTAACGACCAGCGTGGCGAACACCGTGGTGAGTATCGTGGCGAACAACGCAATGATGGTCAGCGTGGCGAGCATCGTGGTGGCGGTTTCCGCGGCCAGGGTGGTCAAGGTGGTTATGCTGGCGGTAATGGTGGCAACAGTGGTAATGGTGGCCAAGCAAATCGCGGTGGCCAAGGCGGTTTTGCCAATGGCGATCGTGGCGCACGTGGACATTCATTTGGCGACAGTGGTGCACGCCATGACCCGCGCGGTGATCGTCGTGATGGTCGTCGTGATGGTCGTCATCACGAAGGTCGTCAGCATAATGGTGGTTTTAATGGCGGCTTTAATGGCGGAAACGCTGGCAACAATAGCGAGCGTAAAGGCGCAGACCGTGGCGCACGTGGTGGCCGTCAAGAAGGCCGTCCGCAGCGTGAAGGTTTTCAAGGTCGCCAGGGCGCCGCGCCGCGCGTTTTCCGTCAGTCATAACGGTTACGCAAAGTAAAACCAGTAACGTCAGGGTGCGTGTAAAATAGCACCCATCGCAGCACAGGGCTAACTTCGGTTGGCCCTGTTTGCTGAAAGAATTGCATTTTCTGCCGCTGTTGCGATTCAGCGTGTTGGTGGTGTAGTACCCGTTGCCACCCGCTGAAAAGAGCGCCGTGCGGCAGGTAAGACGAATCCATAGACACAGTCGCTGAGAACGCACACAACATGAGTGCTCGCATCATTGATGGCAATGCCTTAGCCGCGCAAATGCGCACCGATTTTACAACCCGCGCAGCCGCCATGGCGCAACAAGGTATTACGCCTTGCCTCGCTGTCATTCTGGTTGGAAGCGATCCTGCTTCGCAGGTTTACGTTCGCAATAAAATTGCGGCCTGTGAAAAGTCTGGCATCAAATCACTCAAGTTCGAATATCCGCAAGACGCAAATCCAGCCGACGTGTTGGGCAAAATTGCCGAGCTCAATGCTGACCAAAGCGTGCATGGCATTTTGGTGCAACTGCCGCTACCGCGTCAGTTTGATGCAGACGCAGTGCTCGAGGCGATTCACGCCAGCAAAGACGTAGATGGCTTTCATGCCGAAAACGTTGGCGCATTGGCACAAGGTCGCCCCGGCTTTATTCCGTGTACGCCTAACGGTTGCATGGAAATGCTGAAGTCTGCCGGTGTGCAAGTGAAAGGCGCTGAAGCTGTGGTGATTGGCCGCAGTAATATTGTGGGCAAGCCGATGGCTTTGCTGCTCTTGCAAGCGGGCGCAACGGTCACGGTGTGTCATTCGCAAACACGTGATCTGGCCGAACATTTGCGTCGTGCAGATATTGTGGTCGCGGCAGTTGGTAAACCGCGCATGGTCACGGGCGATATGCTTAAGCCCGGTGCGGTGGTGGTTGATGTTGGCATTAACCGACTGGACGATGGCAAGCTGTGTGGCGATGTGGACTTTGCTTCTGCAAGTGAAGTTGCTTCATTGATTACACCTGTGCCGGGTGGTGTCGGCCCGATGACCATCACTATGTTGCTGGCGAACACTTTGCAATCTGCAGAGCGTCAATTAAAAGCACGACAAGCTTGATCAAACCGACTTTGCCAATCTGCGCAACGCGCAATTTTTGATTGGCAAAGATGAGCTGAGCAGACGAGGCCCATATGGCGACGAACGTAAAAAAAAGTGCAGCGAGCGCAAAGAAGCCGACACCGCGCAAAACTGCTCAAAAAACGACGGCTAAGCCGAGCGCAAAAAAATCGGTAGCGAAACCACTGGTCGGTATTGTGATGGGTTCCAACTCAGACTGGAGCACCATGCAAGCCGCGTCGGCCATGCTTGAACAATTTGGTGTGGCGCACGAATGCCGCGTGGTTTCTGCGCATCGCACGCCTGACTTGTTGTTTGAATACGCAGAAACCGCACAAGCGCGTGGCCTGCGCGCCATTATTGCGGGTGCCGGTGGTGCGGCGCATTTGCCAGGTATGTTGGCTTCTAAAACGACCGTGCCAGTGCTGGGTGTGCCGGTGCAATCGAAGGCGCTCAATGGTATGGACTCATTGCTTTCCATTGTGCAAATGCCCAAAGGTATTCCTGTTGCAACATTTGCCATTGGTGAGGCTGGTGCAGCCAATGCAGCGCTTTTCGCTGTATCGCAATTGGCAAACAGCGACGCTGCACTGAATAAAAAACTTCAGACCTTCCGTAAGCGCCAGCGCGAAACCGTGTTGGCCATGACGCTCGACAAGACATCATGATTCTGCCACCGGCGACATTGGGCATGCTCGGAGGCGGCCAGCTCGGCCGCTTCTTCGTTTTAGCTGCAAAAGAGATGGGCTATCGCGTCATCGTACTCGACCCCGATGCATCGAGCCCCGCAGGGCGCATGGCAGACGAACACTTGGTCGCCGATTATCAAGACCAAGATGCTCTCGAGCACATGGCGCGTGAATGTGCAGCTATTACCACTGAATTTGAAAACGTCCCGGCTGAAACGCTGGATCTGCTCTCGCACAGCGTGCCGGTAAGACCGGCTGCTGCCTGCGTAGCGATTGCGCAAAACCGCATTCGCGAAAAAACGTTTTTACGCGATCACGGTTTTCCCGTCGGCAAGTTTGAAGTCATTACCAGCGTGACGGATCTTGAGCGTGCCGCAGTCGACTTGTTTCCTGCCGTGCTTAAAGTCGCTCGTTTTGGCTATGACGGTAAAGGCCAAGCGCGCGTTGCCAATCATGTTGAAGCCTACGCCGCTTGGCATAAATTTGGCAGCGAAGCCTGCGTGCTCGAAGCCATGCTGCCGCTCGATGCGGAAATCTCGGTAGTGTTGGCGCGATCACACGAAGGTGAGGTGCGTTGCTACCCCGTGGCCGAAAACATCCATCGCAATGGCATTTTAGATGTGTCGATTGCGCCGGCGCGTATCGATGAAAATCTGTGCCGAGAAGCAGAAACGATTGCAGCCAAAATTGCGCAAGATCTTGGCTATGTGGGTGTGATGGCGGTCGAGTTTTTTGTGAGCGGCGGTAAGCTGTTGGTGAATGAAATGGCGCCGCGTCCCCACAACAGCGGTCATTACACACTCGACGCCTGCATGACCAGCCAGTTTGAACAGCAAGTGCGTGCACTGTGCGGTTTGCCACTGGGAGATGTGTGTCAGCACAGCGCCGCGGTGATGGTCAATTTATTAGGCGATGTGTGGTTCACCCAAGACCACGGTGTCAGCACACCCGATTGGCAAAAGCTGTTGTCAGAGTCCGGCCTTAAATTGCGCCAGTACGATAAACACGAAGCACGTCATGGCCGCAAAATGGGTCACTTCACCGTGGTCGATGCGCAATTGGCGAACGCAGTTGAAGTCGCGCTGCGCGCACGTGCCGCCATTGGCATCACCGATTAATGTCCGCCAATACCCATGTCGCCACGGCTGAAAGCCTGCAACATGCGGTGCAGGTTTTGCGTGCAGGTGGTTTAGTCGCCTTCCCAACCGAAACGGTTTACGGCTTGGGCGCAGATGCACTCAATGCTGAGGCCGTGCTCAAAATTTTTGCAGCAAAAGGTCGGCCGGCTGATCACCCGCTCATCGTGCATTTGCCCGATGCAGATCACCTTCCACAATGGGTCAGTTGCATTCCGCGTGAAGCCATCGCATTGGCAAACGCTTTTTGGCCGGGCCCGCTCACGCTCATTTTGCCGCGTGAAGCCAGTGTGCCAGATGCCGTAACCGGCGGCCAAAACACCATTGGCGTGCGTGTGCCCAATCACCCCGTTGCATTGCAATTACTACGCGCTTTTGGCTCGGGCGTGGCCGCGCCGTCGGCCAATAAATTTGGTCGCATTAGCCCTACCTTAGCGCAACACGTGACAGAAGAATTAGGCAACAACGAACTAGGTCTGCAGCCTTACATTCTCGATGGCGGCGATTGCCAAGTCGGGATCGAATCCACCATTCTCGATTTGTCGGGCAGCACGCCGCGTGTTCTGCGCCCCGGCGCAATTAGTGCGGAACAAATTGCAGCAGTGATTGGGCGCGCTGTAGAAATGAATTCGCCAACGCCTGCATTGGCAAAACAAGCTGAAGAATCGCAGGAAAAGGCGCAAGAGGAAGCGCAAAACAAAGCGCAAGCCGTTGATGAAATGCCGCGAGTATCAGGCTCGCTCGCTGCACACTACGCACCCCGCACGCCTATGCAAATGTTGCCCACGCAACAATTGCAGCAATACATCGCACAGCAAACGGGGCATACCATTGTCGTGCTCGCGTACAGCACACACATCGCAACTGCATGTGCCGCACAACAAAACATTCAGTGCTTCAGCATGCCGCTGCAAGCAGCGCAGTATGCGCATGATCTATACGCAAGCTTGCGCCTAGCAGACCGCGCTGGCGCGAGCGAGATTGTGCTCGAAGCACCCCCGACCACTGCTGATTGGCAAGCCGTGCATGACCGCCTAGGTCGTGCCATTACCGGATCCGGCCAAGGCCCTGCCGCTAACAACTGACAATACCGTGGGCTTTATGCGACATCATAAAATTCAAAGTGTCTTAATGCTGCCCGATCTCGCCAGTGAGGTTGTTCTCAAACAAGCCTGTGCAAATGCGGCATATGAGTTCGCGTAGGCAACAAAACATCTATCGGCACTGTGCGATTCAACGTTGAAAAAAGAAATTTAAAAACTTATTCGATGATGTCGCAGACTGAGTTGGCTTCTGCTGGTCTGGCCCCAAAAGAGCATGACCCAGGAGTGTATTTTTCATCGGCGCCATTTAAGAGTGGGCATTGAGAAAAGAGTTCGGCTGCCCAATCAGTAAATGCGCGTACTTTTGCTGAAAGATGCCGATTTTGTGGATACAGAACCGAAATCGGTAACATGGCGGGCTTCCACTGAGGAAGTATTTCTACCAGCTCACCTTTTTCAAGGTGCGGTAAGGCCATGAATCGGGCTGCCTGCACCATTCCAAACCCTTGTAAGGCTAGTGCCATATAGCCTTCTGCATCATTGACCGAGACAGAGCCTTTAACTTTGACTTCTGTTTTTTCACCATCAATCATGTAATCCCAATTAATGATGCGACCTGTTCTACTTGAGAAATAATGTACGGCCTGATGATTGTTCTGAAGATCTTCTAGCGTTTTTGGTTCTCCGTAACGCTCCAGATAGCTGGGTGCGGCACAGGTAATAAAACTAAGGTTGCCAATCCGGCGGGCAACGAGGGTTGAATCTATCAATTCGCCACCCCGAATTACACAGTCAACGGCCTCCTGAACAAGGTCGACAAGTCGATCTCCCATGCCAATAACCAATTCGATATCTGGATAGCGCTGCCGGAAGTCACCTAGTCTTGGAATTAAAATTTGTCGGCCAATTGTTGATGGCACATCGATACGCAACCGTCCTTGGGGGCGTTGTGAAACATCCCTAAATGCGGCTTCCATTTCTTCTAGTTCGGCCAGAACACGAGCACACCGCTCGTAATACGCGGCCCCATCCGGCGTTAGGCCGACACTGCGCGTTGTGCGATTAAGTAGTCTTACTTTTAACAAATTTTCCAGATTTTGGATGGTGTTTGTCACTGTTGCACGTGGGAGATTCAGATTGTCAGCCGCACGGCTAAAGCTATTTGCGTCAACCACGGCCATAAACACCTGCATGGCCTGAAACCTATCCATAGCGTTTACCTTTCAATGTGTTAATGGACTCATTCGATCACAGCCCTCATCGTGCTGCTTATGGGTTGGCGATTGTTCAACTTAAAATAATAGTGTTGTCGGTTTTCGTATATTTATTCATTTAAATATAACATTCAAAATGTCTCATCGCTAATTCCCATCCATCGTATTGGATCAGGCTGGCTATGAGTGCCTCATATAGATCGCTTCTTCCGCCTGTAGAAATAGGCGACACGCTCAGTATTGAAAACATTACGATCCAAGGGTTCTTGGGTGCTATACACGCGCGCATCTATCGTCCAACAATCGTTGGATATTTACCGGGTGTTTTGTATTTCCACGGAGGTGGATTCATTGGAGGCACGTTAGATGACGCCGATATTCCAGCTCGCCATATCGCAGAACATGCATCTACAGTCGTTTTGTCGGTTGCCTACTCGCTTGCACCCAAACACCCGTTTCCGGCGGCGCCCGAAGATGCCTATGCCGCACTTATTTGGCTGCAGGAAAACAGCCTCTCATTAAAGGTCAACTCCAAATGCATTGGTGTTGCAGGAGATGATGCTGGCGGAAATCTAGCAGCAACATTGCCACTCATTGCGCGTGATAGAAATGCATGCGCAATTTCCGCGCAAGTACTGATCGGCCCAATGCTTGACCCAAGCATGACCAAGCTTGGTGATCCATTTGTTCTTGGGTCTGACATACAGCCAGAGACTTGTGCAAGCTGTTACTCGCAATATTTGCCGCGTACATCGGAGCGACTTCATCCTTATGCCTCGCCGCTGGATTCAAGAAGGCTTAAGGGCTTGCCTCCAGCCTTGATTGCGACTGCGCAATGTGATGTGTTGCATAAAGAAGCAGAACAGTATGCGACCGCCTTGATTTCAGCGGGTGTGGAGATACAAGTCGTACGGACAATAGGCAATCATGCGGCTCTACCACGCGACCCAAAGTTGTTGCGTGAGATTGCTGACTTTTTACGTCGACACCTGCATCGAAATTGTGAGAGCGAAATGACAAGGGCGCTTCAAGCTCGATATTCAAAGTCTCTCTGAGAACAGATCAGATTAAATTTCGAATTGATATTTTTGGGAAGGAATCACCATGTTGCGAAATAACGAACCAGATCAACAAGACAAGTTTGGTTTGACTAAAAAACGAATCGCGATCGCGACAGTTGTCTCCTGTGTTGTTGTAGTCACTGCCACAGCTTGGGGGCTACAAGGCAAAGGGGCTAAAACCGAAAATACTAAAACCGAAAACGTGCATCAAGCCATGTCGGTGGAAGTGGCGGAAGTGCATACAGCAAAGATCATTGACTGGAGGCAGTTTTCAGGCCGTCTTGAAGCAGTCAATCGTGTTGACGTACGCCCGCAAGTATCTGGGGTCATTACCGCAGTCCACTTTAAAGATGGAGCGCTTGTCAAAAAAGGCGATGTTCTCTTCACGATTGATCAACGTCAATTTGCGGCAGAAGTTTTAGCTGCCGAGGCACGCGCAGAATACGCTGCATTAGATTTCACCAGAGCAGAGCGTCTGTTAGCCGAAAACGCAATTGCCAAACGCGACTTCGAAGAAAAGAAAAGTGCAACGCGCAGTGCGGTTGCCGCACTTCGTATTGCCAAGCTGAATCTTGAATTCAGCCAAGTGCGCGCTCCGATAGATGGCCGTATCTCGCGTGCGGAAGTCACTGTCGGCAACTTAGTCAATGCAAACGCCTCAACGCCGCTCACCACAATTGTTTCATCGGACAAAATTTACGCATCGTTTGATGTGGATGAACAAACGTTCCTTAAGTTGGTGAATCCGGCGCGCGCCGCCAACAGTCATAAGGAAGGTATCAATTTGCCCGTATTCCTCGGGCTTGCCAATGAAGAGGGTTATTCACATCAAGGCAGTCTGAGCTCGGTTGATAACCGATTTGATACGACCTCCGGCACGATCCGCATCCGCGCTGTATTCGACAATAAAGATGATCAGCTCGTCCCCGGCTTATTCGCACGCATTCGTCTCGGCGGCAACGAAGAATACGATGCTGTGTTGATTACTGAAAAAGCGATTGGTACTGATCAGGATAAGCGTTTCGTACTTGCACTGGATGCGCAGAACAAGAGCGAGTACCGCGAAATTCGCTTGGGCCCACTGCATGACGGGTTGCGAGTCGTCGAGAGCGGTCTCAAAAATGGTGACCGAATTATCGTCAATGGGCTGCAACGCGTACGCCCTGGCGATGTGGTTGCCCCCAAGCTTGTGAACATGGATGGCACTCAAGTCGGCGATGATACGAAGCCAATGCCGGATCCAAAGTCTACAGACAAAGCACCTCTCTGAATACTCGCGCCAGGAACTCTCTTCAGGTCTTGCTCGCTATTTAAGTTGAATACAAGAGAACTCCAATGAATATCTCAAAATTCTTTATCGACCGCCCGATCTTTGCGGGCGTACTGTCGATTTTACTTTTGTTGGGCGGAATACTCTCCGTCTTCAAGCTACCGATATCAGAATATCCGGAAGTGGTGCCGCCGTCCGTAGTGGTGCGCGCACAGTATCCAGGGGCCAATCCAAAAGTTATTGCTGAAACGGTTGCTGCGCCACTTGAGGAATCAATCAACGGTGTGGAGAACATGCTCTACATGCAGTCGCAAGCCAATAGCGACGGCAATCTTACTGTGACGGTAAATTTTCAGCTCGGCGTAGATCCGGACAAAGCGCAACAACTTGTCCAGAACCGCGTTTCGCAAGCGTTGCCAAGGCTGCCCGAAGATGTGCAGCGTTTAGGTGTGACGACACTCAAAAGCTCGCCAACACTGACCATGGTGGTGCACTTAACTTCGCCGGATGATCGCTACGATATGACCTATCTGCGCAACTACGCAGCGCTAAATGTCAAAGATCGCTTGGCACGGATTCAAGGTGTGGGTGAAGTGGGATTGTTCGGCTCTGGAAACTACGCCATGCGCGTATGGTTAGATCCCGAAAAGATCTCGCAACGTAGTCTTACCGCCAGCGATGTCATCAAAGCAATTCGCGAACAGAACGTTCAAGTTGCTGCCGGCGTTATCGGTGCTTCGCCGAACGCGGGAGATGTGCCGCTGCAGCTCAACGTCAATGCGCAAGGCCGTTTGAAAACAGAAGCTGAGTTTGGCGACATCATTATCAAGTCGTCGCCGACCGGCAGCGTTACGCGTCTTGCCGATGTGGCCCGTATCGAGCTTGCAGCATCTGAATATGGTCTGCGTTCTTTGCTTGATAACAAACCGGCTGTCGCCATTCCGATTTTTCAGGCTCCTGGCGCCAACGCGCTAAATGTGTCGGAACGGGTGCGCGAAGTTATGGCGGATCTTTCGAAAGAATTCCCTGCTTCGGTCAAATATAGCATTGTGTATGACCCCACCCAGTTTGTGCGCGCCTCAATCAAGGCGGTGATCCATACCCTGCTGGAAGCGGTCGCGTTGGTGGTGCTGGTGGTGATCATTTTCCTGCAAACCTGGCGTGCTTCTATCATCCCGCTGCTGGCCGTACCTATTTCGATTATCGGCACCTTCTCGCTGATGCTCGGTTTCGGTTACTCGATCAATGCACTATCGCTGTTCGGTATGGTGCTAGCGATTGGTATCGTCGTCGATGATGCGATTGTGGTGGTTGAAAACGTGGAACGGAATATAGAGGCAGGGTTGTCGCCGCGAGATGCAACCTATCGCGCTATGCGCGAAGTGTCCGGCCCAATTATTGCCATCGCACTAACCTTAGTTGCCGTGTTCGTGCCACTCGCTTTTATGACAGGTCTGACGGGCCAGTTCTACAAGCAGTTCGCTATGACCATCGCCATTTCAACAGTTATTTCCGCCTTTAACTCGTTAACCCTGTCGCCCGCGCTGGCGGCTATGTTGCTCAAGGGGCACGATGCGCCGAAAGACTGGTTAACCAAGTTGATGGATAGGTTCCTTGGCGGTTTCTTCCGGGCATTCAATCGTTTCTTTAAACGTTCATCAGACAAATACGGTCAGGGAGTAACTGGCGTCCTAAAGCGCAAGTCTACGGCCATGGGCGTGTATGCTGTGCTGCTGGCCGCAACAGTGGGGGTCTCGTATCTGGTTCCTGGAGGTTTTGTACCTGCACAGGATAAACAATACCTGATCGGCTTTACCCAGCTACCGAATGGTGCATCGCTTGACCGTACCGAAGCGGTGATTCGCAAGATGGGTGAGATTGCGCTGAAACAACCTGGTGTCGAAAGTGCAGTGTCATTCCCCGGTTTGTCGATCAACGGGTTCACGAATAGCTCGAGTGCGGGCATCGTATTTGTGACATTGAAGCCCTTCGATGAGCGGCAGACAAAGGACTTGTCTGCCGGTGCGATTGCAGGTGCTTTGAATGGCCAGTTCTCGCAAATTCAGGAAGCCTTTATTGCGATTTTCCCGCCACCGCCCGTGATGGGGTTGGGTACAGTGGGCGGCTTCAAGATGCAAATTGAAGACACAGGTTCAGTAGGCTATAGCGAGCTAGACAAGGCTGCCCAAGCTTTCATTGCAGCCGCAAGTCAAACCCCCGAACTGGGGCCGATGTTCTCTAGCTATCAAATCAATGTGCCACAGCTTGATGTTGATCTAGATCGTACCAAGGCCAAACAGCAAGGTGTATCGGTGACCGACGTGTTTGACACCATGCAGATATACCTTGGTTCGCTTTACGTGAATGACTTCAATCGATTTGGTCGCGTCTATCAAGTGCGTGCCCAAGCTGATGCGCAATTCCGTTCCCATCCTGAAGATATTGGCCAGATCAAGACACGCAATGCCATGGGTGAGATGGTGCCACTGTCGTCATTGGTTAAGGTCAGTCAGACCTATGGCCCAGAAATGGTGGTGCGCTATAACGGCTATACCGCGGCCGATATCAACGGTGGTCCAGCGCCTGGATTCTCATCCTCGCAGGCGGAGGCGGCCGCTGAACGCGTCGCCAAGAAAACCCTGCCGCAGGGGGTAAAGTTTGAATGGACAGATCTGACTTATCAGAAAATCTTGGCGGGTAATGCTGGGGTTTGGGTGTTTCCCATTAGCTTGTTACTGGTGTTCCTTGTGCTTGCTGCGCAGTACGAAAGCATGGCCCTGCCTTTGGCTGTGATCTTGATTGTGCCGATGAGTATTCTCGCTGCATTGAGCGGAGTGTATCTAACCGGTGGTGACAATAACATTTTCACGCAAATTGGGTTGATGGTACTGGTGGGCCTTGCTTGCAAGAATGCAATTTTGATTGTGGAGTTTGCGCGCGAACTTGAACTGCAAGGTGCTTTGCCCCTACGTGCTGCCATCGACGCTTGCCGTCTGCGCCTTCGTCCAATTCTGATGACCTCAATCGCTTTCATTATGGGCGTAATACCCTTGGTGACTTCAAGTGGTGCCGGTTCGGAAATGCGTCATGCAATGGGCGTTGCTGTGTTCTTCGGCATGATCGGGGTAACCTTTTTCGGCCTGTTCCTGACGCCGGTGTTCTACGTGCTGCTACGTAGCTTGGGTAAAGGAAGTCTGCATTCAGCAGCACATCACGATGCACCGCTGACGTCGCCCGTTGCGGACGAACATCACTAAGGTTTGGAGTAAGTAAAATGCAAACAACAATCCAATTCCCGTTCGGTTTGACGGCAGGTTTGTCGCTAAGTTTATTGATTCTCACGGGTTGCTCAGTGGCCCCAGTCTATGAACGCCCCAGCTTAAAAATGCCGGAGGCATTTAAGGAGGCAGCTCCAGCATCTGGTGATTGGAAACAAGCTCAGCCATCCGAAGAAATTGCGCGTGGTGAATGGTGGAAAATTTTCAATGATGAAACGCTGAATGCATTAGAGCTTGAAGCGTTTCATGCCAATCAAGATTTGAAGGCTGCTGCTGCACGTCTTGGACAAGCACGTGCCTTGGAGCAAAACGCACGTTCTGGTCTCTTTCCGCAAATCAGCCTCAGTTTTGGCCCGACCCGTCAGCTGCCATCGCCGGCCTCACAGGGCTTAGCGCCTGACGCAGATACCAAGCCTGTAACGCTCTGGCGTGGGCAAGCGGCTATTGCTTATGAGGCCGACTTGTTTGGTCGTGTCAGTACCATTGCCAATGCGGCGAAATTCGATGCCCAGAAAAATGCCGCTTTGTTCAAATCCACTTTGCTGGCGCTGCAGGCCGATGTGGCTCAGGCATATTTTTTAATACGCGAGCTGGATGCGGTGCAAGCCTTGTATGCCGACACGGTGAAGTTACGAACCGAAACACTGAACTTGACGCAGCATCGCTACGATGCAGGCGATATCAGTGAGCAGGAGCTGGCCCGCGTCAAAACTGACCTGGCTGCGGCGCGATCCGAAGCGTTAGGCATTACACGCCAGCGCGCAGTGGCAGAACATGCATTAGCGATTCTATTGGGTAAGGCTCCAGCAGACTTCAGCATTGTGCCGCAACCCCTGACGCGGTTGTCTGTCAGTGTGCCTGCCGGTTTGCCATCAGCTTTGCTGGAGCGTCGTCCTGATATCGCAGCAGCAGAACGCGCCATGGCCGCCGCAAATGAACGTGTTGGTGTAGCCAAGTCGGCTTACTTTCCGCGCTTGTCACTGACCGGTTCGCTTGGTTATGAGTCAAATGAGCTGGGTGATTTATTTAAGAGTGCCAGCAAGACTTTTGTGTTTGGACCACTGGTCGGTGGTCTGCTGTCATTACCCATATTCGATGGTGGTGCTCGCGCTGCCGGCGTAGATCGCGCCAAGGCAGCTTATGAAGAAGACGTCGCTAACTATCGTCAGACTGTGCTCAAGGCATTCAAGGAAGTGGAAGACAGCCTCGCCACCTTGCGTCTACTTGATGAACAAAATCAAGCTCAAGACATGGCAGTTGATTCCGCTAACCGCGCGGCTAAGCTTTCTCAATTGCAGTATCGAGAAGGCGCGGTAATCCCCCCATTTTTAACGCAAGTCAGAAGTAGAGATTAAGCGGCCATGGCCAACCGCTGTTTGGGGGTGAAGCCGCCCAGGGCCATGTTTGGG
>SBBQ01000012.1 GCA_005239635.1 Uliginosibacterium gangwonense | reverse complement strand
TGCCATCCGTATTTTTACGTATGCACAAGGAATTGAAGAAGCATATTATTGCCTAGCATAAATACTGCGCATTGCTGTAGTGATACGTACCATGACAACAGAAAATGATTGTATACAGAGCGGCTTTAGAAAACGCTTCACTCTGTGGCTAGGACGTAACCCATGGGTGCTATTTTCGCCATGGTTGTTTGGCGTCCTCTTGGCTTTATCGTTACCTGATGACGTTCTTACACAGAACACTTGGTTGCTGCCATGGGTTAACTTTATTTCTGACCTCTTTCCGTACATCGTGCGTGCAGCAGACCATTCACGTTTTCCGGAAGTGAGTCGAGTTTTTCAGGCTGTAATGTGGACGATTGCACCAGTTTGGCTTTATCTGTTTTGGATGATGCCAATGAATCGATCACGACAAGTGGATATCTTGGTTAACTCTAGGGGTTGGTACTTTGTAAGGTTGATAGGGTTTGTTGCTATTGCGGGCTTTGGGTGTCTGACATGGTTTGGGCCTCACTCCCTCACAAAAGCAGAAAAAATTGTTAGCGCTTCACGTCTTGGGTTGGGGCTGGTTGGGGTTCCGATGAACTCGGGTTGCACAGTTGGTGCGCTAATCGTGCTTTTTTGGGCTTGCAAGGATTTAGAGGCTGCAGCTCATAGAACGTTAACAAATGTACAAGGGGATGAACATGTCTGAACCCACGTTGTCCAACAAATAAATGGCAAATAAATGGGGTTGGCAAATAAATGAGGTCGGACACGATATATGTGCTAGGCTGAGATCACTTACCTGACACGCGCAAACACGATGGCCCGCCTCCCCCGATACGTCATTCCCGGACAGCCTCAGCACATTATCCAGCGCGGCAATAACCGCCAAGTCATATTTGCCGCCGAAGCGGATTACCAGTTCTTTCGCGATGCGCTGGTTGAGGCCGCGAGTACCCATGACTTGGCTATTCATGCCTACGTTTGGATGAGTAATCATATCCACCTGCTGGCCACGCCGGGAAGCGGCAACAGCATCAGTAAGGTCTTTCAATCAGTGGGCAGAAGATATGTTCAGTATTTCAATTACACCTACGCACGGAGCGGTACGCTGTGGGAAGGTCGTTATCGCGCTACGGTGGTCGATAGCGAGACCTATTTGCTTACAGTGATGCGATATATCGAACTCAATCCGGTGCGTGCAGGAATGGTGGCGCACCCACGGGACTATCCTTGGTCAAGCTATGCTTTCAACGCACAAGGCGAGATTGGGCCCAATACAAGCTGGTTGAAGCCGCATGCGCAATACACGCGGTTGGGCAAAAATGCGGAGAATCGGCAAAGCGTCTACCGACAATTGTTTCGGGCGGCAATTTCGGGGCAGGATCTAACGGAAATCCGGGAGTCGACGCACAAGGGCTGGGCGCTTGGAAGTGAACGTTTCAAGATGCAAGTTGAATCTTTGGCCGATCGACGATCTGTATCCAAAGGGGTGGGCAGGCCGAGAAAGCAAGATGATCGCATATCACGCATATGACCCCATATCACGGCCTGCGTCAGTAACAGGGCAACCTGGCCGCAGCAGAGCTTTAGCCGGGCTGGGGTCGCAGTGTCTGCGGTGACATTTGGGACCGGTCACGGTTTTCTGCCAGGAGATCGGTGAACTACTCCGGCCACGCCTGCATATCATTCACATCATGCTGCGCGTGCGGGTTGCGTTTTAGCCACGCGGCGTAGGCCACTTCATATTCTCGGCGGGCGTATTGGTAAGACGTCCACACGCAGTTTTCGCAGCCGGATTCACAGCATTCGTTATCGGCCGGCGGTGTGGGCGGCTGCGGAGCGGGGTCTTGGCTGGCGTGGTGTGGGTCTGGCTGGGTCATGGTGAGAATAACGGCCGGCGCAGTAAATCCCTTGAAACCGGGCGAGCAGTGCCATATACTGTATAAATGTACAGTAATCGTCTGCGGGCTGGCGCACGTGCCAGCGTTCTCAATGTGTGTGCTACGAGCATGCGTGCTGCGGGGGTCCCGCGCGCGCGCTTAGGCATGTTGCTGGAAGCCTTGGCTTCCTGCTTAACTGCTCTCGTTCGCCCATTGTTGCAGAGCAGCCTTCACTTCGGCAAGTACTGTTTGCCAATCACCCGCGTGTTGTTGGCGAAAAATTCGCATACTGGGGTACCAGGGCGTGGTGTCGCCGTGTTGGCCCCAGCGCCAGTCTGCGCCTTTGGGCAACAGCAGCCACACCGGGCGACCACACGCGCCAGCCAAGTGTGCGACAGCGGTATCAACTGTAATCACCAAATTCAAATTCGCCATTACCGCGGCGGTGTCGCTAAAGTCGCGCAGCAAATCAAGCAGTGGAATCAGCCCTTGCGCGCATTGTTCGTGCAGGCGTTCCATGCCGGGTGTGCCCAGTTGCAGCGAAATGGGTATGGTATTGCCGCGTGCGCTGAGCAAGTCAAACACCGCTTCGATTGGCAAAGAACGCCGCACGTCCACCGAGTTACCGGGGCTGCCCGCCCACACCAAGCCAAAGCTCGGTTTGCCTTGCGTCCAGGCCGCCAGCTGCTTTTGCCATTGCTGTTGGTGCTGCATTGTGGCGCTCAAATAGGTGGGGTTTGGGGCGGTCTGCGGGGCCGTAATGCCCAAGTGCAGCGGCAAGGACATGAGCGGTACCCACAGATCGTAGGTGTGATCAGCCGGTTGAGTCGTTTCAACTTCATCAACACCGTCAGCACGCTGCATCAAATCTGCCAGCGGTTGTGCGGCCCACAGCCGCACCTGCGCTGCGCCCATTTGTTTGAGTTGTGGGGCCAACCGAATGAATTGAATCTGGTCACCAAAACCTTGTTCACGTACCACCAAAATGCGTTTGCCGGTGAGCGCTTCGCCTTGCCAGCGTCGCGCGATGGGCAAGGTGCCAAATTGCACTTTGTCGTGCGCGTGCAAGCTTGGGTCAAAGCGCGCTTCGTACAGTGGCCAAGCGTCGGCATAGCGGCCTTGCGCCAGCAGTGCAATGGCCAGGTTGGCGCGGTTGCGCGCCAAGTCAGGCTGGTGTTGCAGGGCGTTGCGGTAGGCGGCCTCCGCTGCAACGGTGTCGGCCAAGTAGAGGCTGGCGTTACCCAGAATTTGCCAAGCCAGCACGTCGTCGGCGTGGGTGGCGAGCCATGTTTGGGCTAGGTTGTGTGCTTGTTGCACGTCACCTTGTGCCATAAGGCGCTGAAGTTCGGCGTGGCAGGCGGTGCGGTCAGACATGGGCGGCGGCGCGTATAGGGGGTGAATGAACAAGTGTGGCTGCGGGTTTGGCTGAGTGTGGACGAACAGCGCCAGATTGTGAAGGGTTGGCCGTGTTGGTGGGTGAAGTTTGCCAATCGAGCGGAATGAACAGGAACAGGAGCGGGCAGGACAGCAAGAACGTGCAGGTGGTAAACGTTGTGATTAGTAATGAGATTCAGAAGTTGTAGAAATCAAGTGCAAAACCGGCACAGGTGAAATGCATCATCGAGTGTGATGTGTGTCCGGAAACCCGGCGCAAGAACTGTGCCATAATTCAACCAATAGTGTGAGGTAGGCAACATGGACGATAACAAGGTCAAGGCGTTACAAGCAGCGCTGTCGCAGATCGAAAAGCAGTTTGGCAAAGGCTCTGTCATTCGCATGGGCGATGGCGAGGTGGAGTCCGACCTGCAAGCGGTGTCGACGGGTTCGTTAGGACTCGACGTTGCGCTCGGCATCGGCGGTTTGCCGCGCGGTCGTGTGGTGGAAATTTATGGCCCAGAATCGTCCGGTAAAACTACCCTGACGCTGCAGGTGATTGCCGAAATGCAAAAGCTCGGCGGGACCGCCGCGTTTATTGATGCAGAGCACGCTTTGGATGTGACCTACGCGCAGAAGCTCGGCGTGAATGTGAATGATCTGCTGGTGTCGCAGCCGGATACGGGCGAGCAAGCGCTCGAAATCGCAGATATGCTGGTGCGCTCCGGCGGCGTGGATATTGTGGTGATCGACTCCGTTGCGGCGCTCACACCGAAGGCTGAAATTGAAGGCGAGATGGGCGACCAGTTGCCCGGCCTGCAAGCGCGTTTGATGAGCCAAGCGTTGCGTAAGCTCACCGGCAACATTAAGCGCACCAACACGCTGGTGATTTTTATTAACCAGATTCGTATGAAGATTGGCGTGATGTTCGGCAACCCCGAAACCACCACCGGCGGTAACGCGCTCAAGTTCTACGCATCGGTGCGTATCGACATTCGCCGCACCGGCAGCATTAAGCGCGGTGACGAAGTGGTCGGCAACGAAACCAAGGTTAAGGTTGTTAAGAACAAGGTGGCGCCGCCCTTCAAACAGGCTGAATTCGACATTTTGTACGGCGAAGGTATTTCGCGCGAAGGCGAAATTTTGGAACTGGGCGTGTTGCACAAACTGGTTGATAAATCGGGTGCCTGGTACGCCTACGAAGGTGAAAAGATTGGTCAAGGCAAAGACAACGCCCGCGAATTTTTGCGCGCGAACCCAGCCTTAGCACGCACCATTGAAAACCGTGTGCGCGCTGCGTGTGGCATGCCCGAAATGGCTGCCGTAGCTGAAACGGCGGAGGCCGGCGCCGCCTAATATGGCAGAGCGCAGCCTGAAGGATCGTGCGCTGGCTTTGCTGGCGCGACGCGATCACAGTTGTCTTGAGTTGCGTCGCAAACTGGCGACGCATGGTGAGGCGGCTGAGATTGAGGAAGTTTTGGCGCGATTGCAGGAACTGGGCTTGCTCTCAGAGGAGCGGTTTGCCAATGCCCGAGCAGGCAGTCGCAGCCAGCGTTTTGGCGACCGACGTATTCGGCATGACTTGCAGCAGGCGGGTGTGCCGAGCACGCTGATTGATGAAGCCGTAACAGGGCTGGCGCAAACAGAGTTGGAACGCGCCCGCAATGTTTGGCAAAAGAAATTTGGCGAAAAAGTTGGCGCAGGGCCACAAACCGCGCAGGACTATGCACGTCAGGCGCGCTTTTTAAGTGGCCGTGGTTTTGGTGCAGACACGGTACGTCGAGTACTTCGTGAAATGCCAGATGACGCGCCAGATAATGCGGATGCGATTTAACGACATCGGCTAAGTGCCGTACAAAAAAGTAGTTTGCAGGCATAACAAATACCAAAGGCTGGCCACAAACATGAACGACACACAAACCGCTGTACTCGAAACTGCGCTTAAAGGCGCCTCGGGTAGCCGGCTGAGCGTGTCGCACCTTAAAAAGCGGTACAAGGCGCGCACGGTGGTTGAAGATGTGTCATTCGAAGTCAGCAGTGGCGAAGTAGTAGGCTTGTTAGGCCCCAATGGCGCAGGCAAAACCACCTGTTTTTACATGATTGTCGGCCTAATCGCCGTAGATGACGGCGAGATCGCGCTAGATGGCAACGAATTAACGCATTTGCCAATTCACCGTAGGGCGCGTTTGGGGGTGTCGTATCTACCCCAAGAGAATTCGGTTTTTCGCAAGCTCAATGTGGCCGAAAATGTGCGCGCCGTGCTGGAATTGCAAGACATTCCCGCAGAAGAGGTGGAAGATCGACTCAACCAATTATTGGAGGAGTTGCACATCAGTCACCTGCGTGACAGCGCTTCAATGGCTTTGTCTGGCGGCGAACGGCGGCGTGTAGAAATTGCACGCGCTTTGGCAACCAACCCGCGCTTCATTCTGCTCGATGAGCCGTTTGCGGGGGTGGATCCGATTGCCGTGCTCGACATACAAAAGATCATCCGCTTCTTAAAAGAACGTGGCATTGGCGTGCTGGTTACTGACCACAACGTACGTGAAACCCTCGGTATTTGTGACCGCGCTTACATCATTAGCGAAGGTCATGTGCTGGCCCAAGGCAAGCCCGAAGAAATCGTGCAGAACGCGTCGGTACGCAAGGTATACCTCGGTGAGCATTTCCGTCTGTAAGCATCATGAAACCGTCGCTCCAGCTCAAACTCTCGCAGCATCTTGCGCTCACGCCGCAACTTCAGCAGTCGATCAAACTGCTGCAGTTGTCGACGCTCGAGTTCAATCAAGAGATTGAGCGATTTCTTGCCGAAAACCCCCTGCTAGAGCGCGAAGATAACGATCCCAGCGCCTCGCTGTATGCCGGAAAGGGTTCGGATGCACTGAATAACACCGAGGCGGCTGCACCAGCACAAGAAGAAGGGTCTTCGTATCAAGAAAGTGCGGCGGATGCAGTATGGAATGAAAGCGCTGCGCCCAGTGGCCCTGGCGGCGGTTCTCGTTCGCCCGACGACGAAGAAAGCGACTTTCAAGAGTTTCATGCCGCCGCGGTATCGCTGCGCGACCATTTGAGCGGCCAGTTGGCGCTATTGCCATTAAGTGATCGTGACCGCAGTTTGGCGCACCTATTGGTTGAGGCGCTGGATGACGATGGCTATCTTGGCCAAGATTTGGCCGAGTTACTCGAAATATTTCCAGAAGACCAGGAAGTCGAACTCGAAGATTTGCAGATTGCCTTAAAGCACCTGCAAAACTTAGATCCGGTCGGGATTGCCGCGCGCAATCCACAAGAGTGTTTAGCGCTACAGCTGCAAGTGCAGCCGCAATCGCGTTGTCGTGATGTGGCGCTTTCCATTGTGCGCCAGCATCTTGATATGTTGGCTGCACGGGACTTCATCAAGTTGCGTAAGGCTTTGGGCTGTACCGAAGACACCCTGCGTCAGGCCCACGCACTCATCTGTTCGCTTAATCCGCGCCCAGGTGCTGCCTATGCACCGGCAGATACACGCTTTGTGGTGCCAGACGTTACCGTACGCAAGTTTCGTAATGAATGGGTCGTTAACCTCAATCAAGAGGCAATGCCGCGCTTGCGTATCAACCGTTTGTACGCTGAAATACTACAAGGGAGTCGCGGTTCTGGTCTTTCTGGCCAGTTACAGGAAGCGAAATGGCTGATCAAGAACGTACAACAGCGTTTCGACACAATCCTGCGGGTTTCGCAGGCGATTGTAGAACGGCAGCGCCAGTTCTTCGAGTATGGCGAAGTGGCGATGCGTCCGCTCACCCTGCGCGAGATCGCCGATCAGGTCGATCTTCACGAGTCCACCATTTCGCGCGTGACTACGCAAAAGTACATGGCCACGCCGCGCGGCATTTACGAACTGAAATACTTCTTTGGAAGCCACGTTGCCACGGAAACGGGGGGCGCGGCTTCCTCCACGGCGATTCGAGCCCTGATCAAGCAGCTGGTGGGTGCAGAAGACACACGCAAGCCCTTGTCAGACGCACGGATTGCCGAAGTCCTTGGCGAGCAAGGTATCGTTGTGGCGAGACGTACAATCGCAAAGTATCGCGAGGCGCTCAACATACCGCCCGTCAGTTTGCGTAAGTCGATTTGACAGGAGAAGCATCATGAACCTGAACATCACCGGCCATCATTTAGAAGTGACGCCCGCCATTCGCGAATTTGTTGAGCACAAGCTCGAGCGCGTGATTCGGCACTTTGACAACGTCACCAGTGTTGGCGTCATCCTGTCCGTTGAAAAGCTCCGACAAAAGGCGGAAGTCACGCTGCATGTACGTGGTAAGGATATTTTTGTAGAAAGCGAAGATTCTGATCTGTACGCTGCCATTGATTCAATGATTGATAAATTGGATCGCCAAGTGGTTAAGCACAAGGAAAAGATTTCTAGCCATAACGTTGAAGCCGCAAAGCGTCAAACAGTCGAATAATCGTTCAATCTGAAATCGTTTAATGCGGGAAGGTTGATTGTCGAGCGCGGGCGTATAATGCGCTCGGCAATCTAAAAACCTCTCGGTCAGCATGAGCCTCATCGCCAAACTGCTACCCCTTGATAACGTAGTGCTTGATCTCGACGCGAGCAGTAAGAAACGCGCGTTCGAACAAGCCGGACTATTGTTTGAAAATCACCAGGGCCTCGCCCGGGCAAAGGTTTTCGACAGTTTGTTTGCGCGCGAAAAACTCGGCTCAACCGGCTTAGGGCAAGGTATTGCCATTCCACATGGCCGGCTTAAAGGCTTAAAAGAAGCCGTCGGCGCATTCTTTCGGCTGCAAACCCCGGTGGCGTTTGATTCACCCGATGGGCAGCCCGTTAGTTTGTTATTCGTATTGCTGGTGCCAGAACAGGCCACAGAATTCCATTTACAGTTATTGTCCGAACTCGCGCAGATGTTTTCTGATGCGCAGTTCCGCGAACAATTGCTGACACTTAACGACCCCAGTCAGGTTCACCAGCTGTTCACCAGTTGGCAATCTCATGCGCCAGATCAGCGTCGGGCAGCTGTTTGACGCGCTCAAAGATCGGCTTGAGCTAACCTGGGTTTGCGGCAACCCAGATACGCCCGTACGTGCGTCTGGCGATAGCTCAGCACCTTCTGAAGTGGTCGGCCACTTAAACCCGATTCACCCCGATCGCATGCAGGTTGTAGGCGCGCGTGAAATCCGTTGGGCACGCGAACATAATCCATCAGATGTTCGCCAGAATTTGATGATGATTCTGGCCGCCACACCGCCCGCCATCATCGTGGCAGATAGCGAAGAAATTCCACGCATGATTCGCCACGTGAGCGAAAGCCGCAATATTCCGGTGCTGCGCACGCCCCGCTCTGCGGCGATGGTGATTGACCAGATTCGATCCTATCTGTCACGCCAGCTTGCTGAAACGGTCTCGCTACACGGCGTGTTCATGGACGTACTGGGCATTGGCGTGATGGTGACGGGTGACTCTGGTGTTGGCAAAAGCGAACTCGCGCTAGAACTCATCTCGCGCGGGCATGGTTTGGTTGCAGATGACATTGTTGAAATGTCGCGTATTGCACCAAATGTAATCGAGGGCCGTAGCCCTGAGCTGCTGAAAGATTTTTTAGAAGTACGCGGTTTAGGCGTGTTGAATATTCGCACGGTGTTTGGTGAAGCCGCTTGTCGCCGCTGCATGAAACTCCGCTTGGTAGTCCATTTGGCAAAGCCCGTGCCGGGTGTGCCAGAAGCGACACGCCTTCCGCTCGACAACGAAAACACCGACATTATTGGCGTCAAAATTCGTAAAGTCGTCATTCCCGTGGCGGCGGGCCGAAACTTAGCTGTGTTGGTGGAAGCGGCCGTACGTTCCACCATTTTGCAGTTCCGTGGCATCGATTCAACGCTTGAATTTGTCGATCGACAACGCAAAATGCTCGAGTCGGACGACAATTAATTTCTCGCGCGTGTCAGCGCATTCGTTCCAACTACGTTTACCAAGAGCGGGCTGCTGCGACTTGCTAAGTCCTGTGTTTGAAGCATGCAAATGGCATTCTGTTCATGTTATGTTTGCCATGCTTCGCGAATTATTTGTCTGGTCATTCAGTGGTCGTAACAACCTTTGTGTAGCCTCATTCAATGTTGTGCCATCTAGGGAGAACTAAAATGAACAAGATGTTGATGAGTGTAGTGACGGTAGCAGTTGCATCAGGTCTGATGGTTTCTTCTTCTGCCTTTGCCGGTGCGCAACAAGACAAGATGAAAACTTGTAATGCAGACGCCAAGACCAAAGCGCTGAAGGGTGATGAGCGCAAAGCCTTTATGAAGGACTGCCTCTCTGCCAGCAAGCCGGAAGAAAAAAAGGGAACGACTCAACAAGACAAGATGAAATCTTGTAATGCCGAAGCAAAAACTAAGGCGCTGAAGGGTGATGACCGCAAAAAATTTATGAGCGACTGCCTCAAAGGCTAATCAATAGATTAGCTCTAGCTGTAAATAAAAACGGGAGCATTGCTCCCGTTTTTATTTACACCGTCCTGAAGGGCTGGCCCCGTGTTTTGCCAAGTGAGTTTAGTACACCAGCGGCTCGTATTCCACGCTAAACAACATGGGCTCAAGTGTCGGGTCACCCATGTCATGGCCAAAACGCAATTGCCCAGTTGCAGGCAGCAAAATCTCGCGTTGATGCAGTACGGTATTGGAGCCATCGGGTGACGTTAGGAACGTACCGTTGCTGCTCGAGTCTTTGATAATGAACAGGCCGCTGCGTGAGTCAATCGAAGCGTGCACGCGAGAGGCGCGGGCGTGACGCACAACCAGTGTGTTGGCGCGATCACGACCGATGGTGAGAGGTAGTTGTTCTGGCGCAAAAACGTGTTCTTCACCGTGATACTTAATGCGCAAGGTCGCCATTTGGTCAGCAATACGCGCCGGATGGGTCGGCGTACCAATCAAAGTATTCTGTGGCGGGGTGAGATGAAATACGCCCTCAGGCAAGGCCTTGTCTTGCCACTCGTCCAATTCAAGACGGCCGTGTAGTCGATCTGCGGGAATGTGACTAACAGCGTCCGCAGCCACCATCAGCGGGTGGGTGGACAGCAAGGTGAACCAAGCCAAAATACGAGGACGTATATACGCCTCGTCGCTGTTCCACAAATCGATGCCGATGTTTAGGCTAAGACGTTGGCCGCCGACAGGCAGCATATCTTCCACGCGATCACGCATCGCGAGGGCGGCACTGAGTGCATCACTACCGTCGGGAAACACCGCGCAAATATTGGCGTTGGCGGTTTCCATTAACCAGCCGCCATGGCCCTCAACCACAAAGCTGATGCGCTTAATACAGCGATCAATAATACGCTGTACGTCAGATTGAGAGGTTGCGCGAGAGCGCAAAGAGTCCAGCCCGGCGAGCGAGCTGACCAGCAGTACGGGTTGTGTGGCTGGTGAAGACATATTGTTTTTGAAAACCTAATTACAGGTTTACGTCAGCCCGCATTATCCCTGTATAGCCGAAAAAGTGAAACAGCCATAAGGGGATGGCGTAGTTGGGTCATTAAGACTAGAGGTTAATACTTCTGCCGCCATCAACAGCGAGAATTTGGCCGGTGATATACGGCGCATCCGCCATCAGAAATCGTACGGCTCGGGCAATGTCACGCGGCGTGCCGATACGCTTTAAGAGCGTCTGGTCAATAATTTTAGAGCGTGATGCCGAGTCAAATTGCTGGTCTTCCGGCCATTGAATGGGGCCGGGTGCGACGCCATTCACACGAATAAGCGGGGCAAGATCTACCGCAAGCGACCGAGTAAGGCCCTGTAATCCTGCTTTAGCAGCGCAATAAAGGGGGTAATTAACCAGCGGGCGCTCGGCGTGGATATCGATGATATTCACCACACAACCTTCGGCATGTTGCAAAAAGGGCGAGGCGGTTTGGGTGAGAAAAAGCGGTGCTTTGAAGTTGCTGCCAATCAAATCATTCCAATGCGCCTCGCTAATTGCGCCCAGTGGTGTGGGGTAAAACGAAGACGCGTTGTTCACCAAACCATCAAGACGGCCAAAATGATCAACCACGGTATCCACCAGCCGATTAAGCTGCGCGACTTCCAGCAGGTCGGCCTGAACGGCGAGCGCGCTACCATCGCGTTGTACATTGAGCGCTGAGACCAGCGCTTCAGCCTCTGCGCGTGCGTGGCGGTAATGCACTGCAATACACGCCCCAGCATCATGAAGCTCGAGTGCAATTTGTGCACCCACGCGGCGGGCCGCGCCGGTTACCAGCACCACCTTGTTGCTGAGTGGTAATTCATCGTAATGTGTAGCGGTCGTCATGCGGTGGCCTGTGGGTGAGCAGCCCCAATCACGGCTGCGAATTTTTTTGAGCGGTGCGTTAAGCCGATATACCGAACTATAAATCGGTAAAACCTAGCAAAGCATGAAACGTTGGTACCCTTCGCTGTCGCTTAAAGTAACTTTGCTCGCCTGCGCCAAGCTTACTGTATGTGCCCGCAGTCTGGTATTAACTTGCGCCAGATCACGCAGATAACGACATTGCAGCGGCAAACTTTTTACACCATGATGCCGACCGCACCATGACACAAGTCGATTGCATGACACAATGTCACGGTTCAATGCCGTACCGCCTGTATAGCCCCTAGGGTGCAGGCCTCATGGAGGCGGCTGCCTTATCCTTGCAATCAAATAATATGAAATCGTCCCAGCCGAACTCTCTTCCCCAGCCTTCGCCCGATGCACAACAGGCGAGCGCAACGCTGCAGACACGTATTCAAGCGCACATTCAGGCTGCGGGTGGTTGGATCGGCTTTGATCGGTTTATGGCCGCGGCTTTATATGAAACGGGCTTGGGTTACTACGCTGGCGGCTCACAAAAGTTTGGTGCAGCGGGCGATTTTGTTACCGCACCTGAGCTTTCACCCTTATTTGCGCGATGCTTGGCGCAACAAATCGGCCAGTGGTTGGGGCAAGGTTTGGCGCATGTTTTAGAAGCAGGGGCAGGTAGTGGTGCGCTGGCGGCAGAGTTATTGTTGGCGCTAGAGCGCACGAAGCAGTTGCCGCAAACTTATTTCATTCTCGAAGTATCGGGTGAGTTACGTGCGCGTCAGCATGCGACGTTGCATGAACGGGCGCCGCATTTGTTGCCGCGTGTGCAATGGCTCAACGATTTGCCCAGCGCGTTTGAAGGCGTGGTGATTGGCAATGAGTTGCTAGACGCCATGCCCGTGCATTTGGTGCATTGGCACACGTCAGGTGAAATTTTTGAGCGAGGCGTGTGCTGTGCAGATGACGGCCGTTTTGCATGGGCTGAGCAACCTGCGCAAGGCCGTGTACTGCAAGCCGCCCAAGCCCTGGCGGCTGAACGTGCATTGCCGGCGGATTTACTATCGGAAATTAATCTTGCCGCCGCAGCGTGGATTGCCGAATGGGCAACGCGCTTGCAGCGAGGCGCCCTATTGCTTATCGACTATGGTTACCCGCGCAGCGAATACTATTTGCCGCAACGCAATCGCGGCACTTTGCTATGCCACTACCGTCACCACACGCATGATGATCCGTTCTGGTTTCCCGGCCTAAACGACATCACCGCGCACGTCGATTTTACCGCCATGGCAGATGCGGCTTTTGCCAATGGCCTCGACGTGCTCGGCTATACCTCGCAAGCGACTTTTCTGATGAACTGCGGCGTGTTGTCGCAACTCGAACAACTTGCAGACCAATTAGGCATTCAAGATCAGCAAGGTGCAGCGTGGCTACGACTCACCACCCAGCTCAATCGCTTAACCAGCCCAAACGAAATGGGCGAGTTGTTCAAAGTGCTTGCGCTGGGGCGCGAGGTAAGCGAAACGCCCATGGGTTTTGTGCGGGGTGATCGCACGCATGTGCTCTAGTGTTTGAGTGCATCAATAAGGCCTAGTAGGTCTTGTAAGGCAAGAACTTTCCGCTCAATACAATATTAACGCGGTCGCCTTTCGGGTCTGGCTCGCGCGTGATATCCATCGAAAAATCAATCGCGCTCATAATGCCGTCGCCAAATTCTTCGTGTATCAGCGCCTTCAACGTTGTGCCATACACATTGATCAATTCATAAAAACGATAGATCAGCGGATCCGTTGGTACCGCCGTTGGCAAAGAGCCCTTATACGGCACTTCTTGCAGTAATTCGATTGCCTCATCCGGTAGTGCGAGCTGTTTGCCAATTGCCTCGGCTTGCGTCGCGGTGAGCGTCATTTGCCCGAGCAGCGCGGCTGTTGACCACTCTTTGCTGTGCCCGAGCGTTTCTGCCAGATCCGACCACCGAAGTTTGTGTTTGCGCTTGGCTGCCAAAATCAATTCAGTCACATCATTGCGGGTCATACCGTTCTCCTCAAGTAAGTTGGGTGCGGATTGCAACGTGGCAATCGCATGGCACATCACCTGAAAAGCAAAACGGGTGCCGGAGCGTGGCGGAATGAGGCGAGTTAAGGTTGAATAAGGCGTGACCGCGTACAACACGGTGGAGTCCGGCGCATTGCATTGAATAGCGCGAGCGAATGAAGAAGGGTGTGTGGTGAACAGCACTAGCGCGGTGCGCGTAACCAGTTCAATGCACCGTGTGCAGCCACGCGTCCGCTGGCGAAGCAAGCGGTGAGCAAATAGCCGCCGGTGGGTGCCTCCCAATCCAGCATTTCGCCAGCACAAAACACGCCGGGTATCGGCGTGAGCATGAGAGATTCGCTTAACGATGCAAAGCGCACGCCACCGGCAGAACTAATTGCTTCATCCAGCGGGCGCGTAGCGCTTAAGGTTAGCGTGAGGGATTTAATGCCGTTTGCCAATGCTTCAGCATGCGCCTGGGCATTAACAAAGAGCTCACGTGCTAACAGCTCGTGCATCAGCGCAGTTTTGACGCCCTTCAACCCTAAGCGGCTTTGCAAATGGTTGGCGAGCGAACGTGAGCCGCGACTTTGCAGCAACGTATCGGTAACACGTTGCAAACTGTGGTCCGGCAGTAAATCGAGTTGTAGCGTGGCGTGTCCGTGTTGCTCAATTTGCGAACGCAATATGGATGACAGGGCATAAATTAATCCACCTTCAATGCCGTGTTCGGTGAGTACACATTCGCCGCGTTGCCAATCGGTGTGCGTGCCGTCTGCAAGCTGCACACGTGCGCTAAGCGGTTTAATCGGTTGGCCCGCAAAGCGGCTACGTAAATACTCGCTCCAAGGTGCGGCTACTTCAAAGCCGCTATTGCTTGCGCGCAATGGGCTAACGCTCACGTTCTGTGCTTGGAGCATGGACACCCATGCGCCATCCGAGCCGAGTCGTGCCCAGCTACCGCCACCCAGCGCCAGAATCACGGCGTCCGCCATGACTTCACATTCGCCTTGTGGATTGGCAAAGCGCAGCGTGTGGGTTTGCGTGTTGGAGTGGGAAGTGGAGTCGTGTGTGTTGGCCCAACCTAACCAACGATGCCGCACATGAAACTGCACGCCATACGTACGCAAACGATGCAGCCAGGCGCGCAGTAAAGGTGCGGCCTTCATTTCGTTGGGAAAGATGCGGCCAGAGGTGCCGACAAACGATTCCACGCCGAGCGACTGCATCCACGCCTGAATATGCGATGCGTTGAATTCGGCGAGCCATTTGCCAATCGTGTTTTGCGTGGTGCCGTAGCGCGCCACAAACTGCGGCAAGGCTTCGCTGTGGGTAATGTTCATGCCGCCTTTGCCCGCCATTAAAAACTTGCGGCCAACCGAGGGCATGGCATCGAACACTTGAACTGAAACACCGTCGCTTTGCGACAGTACCTCAGCCGCCATGAGCCCGGCCGGGCCGCCGCCAATCACGGCGACGCGCAGCGGCTGCGTTTGATGAGGTGCAGCGAGCGTCACGCGCGCAGGCCGATTGGCAAAAACATTACAGTAACGGCGCTAACCAGCGTTCAGCATCAGCAACTGACAGGCCGCTGCGTTGCGCCCAATCTTCAAGTTGATCGCGACCAATTTTGCTAATGGCAAAGTAGTGCGATTCTGGGTGCGCAAAATAAAAACCGGACACCGCAGCAGCCGGCGTCATGGCGTAGCTTTCGGTGAGGCCCATGCCGGCATTGGCGGGGGCATCGAGTAAATCGAACAGGTCGCGCTTCACGGTGTGATCCGGGCACGCGGGGTAGCCCGGTGCGGGACGAATGCCGCGATACTGTTCGGCAACCAGTGCCGCATTATTGAGCGACTCGTCGGCGGCGTAGCCCCAGTATTCTTTACGCACGCGCTCGTGCAGCCACTCGGCACAGGCTTCGGCCAAACGGTCTGCCAAGCTCTTGAGCATGATGGCGCGGTAGTCATCGTGCGCGGCTTCAAATTCTGCCAACTTCGTTTCGATACCCAAACCTGCGGTCACGGCAAATGCGCCGCAATAATCTTGTACGCCGGATGCAACCGGCGCCACAAAATCAGCCAAGCACCAATGCGGTTTGCCTGCGGGACGCTCGTGTTGTTGACGCAGCCCGTGCCAAGTCATCAGCGTTTTGCTGCGTGCGGTGTCAGCGTAAAAATGAATGTCATCACCTTCGCTGTTGGCGGCAAACAAACCGCACACGGCGCGCGCGGTAAGCCACTTCTCATCCACAATTTGTTTGAGCATGGCTTGGCCATCGCGCAACACGCCACGCGCTGTTTCACCAACCACCGCGTCATCCAAAATCTTGGGGTAGCTACCGGCCAAATCCCATGTTTGGAAGAAAGGTGCCCAGTCGATGTAATCGACCAAGTCTTGCAGCGGCACATTGAGCACCTGCAAGCCCAGCTGCTTAGGTGCGGGCGGCACGTAGGCATCAGCCGATGCGGGAGTTGCCGCATCCGCCGCATTGGCAAAATGCCCGGCAAAATGATTGGCGCGGGCTTGCGCCAAGCTCACCAGTGCCACGCCTTTTTTCTGCGCATGTTGCTGGCGTACCTTTTCGTAGTCATTCGCCACGTCCAGCACAAAGCCTTGGCGTGCGTTGTCTGACAGCAAATTCGTGACAACGCCAACTGCGCGTGAGGCATCCGGCACATACACCACGGGACCCGAATAATGCGGCGCAATTTTAATGGCGGTGTGCGCGCGGCTGGTGGTAGCGCCACCAATCAACAGCGGAATCGCCGGCGCATTACCTGCTTGATCAGCAAAACCTTGGCGCTGCATTTCAGCAGCCACGTGGCTCATTTCCTCAAGTGACGGCGTAATCAAACCGGACAAGCCAATGGCCTGTGCGCCGTGTTCACGTGCGGCGTGCAAAATTTTCTCGCACGGCACCATCACGCCGAGGTCGATCACTTCATAGCCGTTACAGCCGAGCACCACGCCGACAATATTTTTGCCAATGTCGTGCACGTCGCCCTTCACCGTGGCCATCACCACGCGCCCCTTGCTGGTAGCGCCTGTACGTAATTTTTCTGCTTCGATGTAGGGAATGAGGTGCGCGACGGCTTGCTTCATCACGCGCGCAGACTTCACCACCTGTGGCAAAAACATTTTGCCGGCGCCAAACAAATCGCCCACGATGTTCATACCGTCCATCAGCGGGCCTTCAATCACCGACAGCGGTGGCTTGCCTGCGGCCTCCAATTTGGCGCGCACTTCTTCTGTGTCCGCCACCACATAGTCGGTAATGCCTTTCACCAAAGCGTGCGACAAACGCTGCTCAACCGGCCATTCGCGCCAACTTAAGTCGGGGCCAGAATCTTTGGCTTTGCCTTCTTTCACCGTCTGCGCAAATTCCACCAGCGCTTCACCTGCGTTGGCGTGGCGATTGAGCACCACGTCTTCAACTTTTTCACGCAGGGCTGCTTCGAGATCGTCATACACGCCCAACATGCCAGCATTCACAATGCCCATGGTGAGGCCGCGCTTGACGGCATGGAACAAGAACACGGTGTGAATCGCTTCGCGCACGGGGTCGTTGCCGCGGAACGAAAATGAAACGTTCGACACGCCGCCCGAGGTTTTGGCAAACGGTAGATGTGTGTGGATCCACTCCACGGCCTCGATAAAATCGACGGCGTAGTTGTTGTGTTCTTCGATGCCGGTGGCGACGGCAAAAATGTTGGCATCGAAAATAATGTCTTGCGGCGGAAAGCCCATGCCGGTCAGCAATTCATACGCGCGCGTACAAATTTCCACTTTGCGTGCGTAGGTGTCGGCTTGTCCCTTTTCGTCAAACGCCATGACGATGACGGCAGCGCCATAACGGCGCGCCAACGTGGCTTGGCGCAAAAATTCCGGCTCGCCTTCTTTCATCGAAATGGAGTTAACGATGCCCTTGCCTTGAATACATTTAAGGCCGGCTTCGATCACGTTCCACTTGGATGAGTCGATCATGATCGGCACGCGCGAGATATCCGGCTCTGAAGCAATCAGCTTCAAAAAGCGCTCCATGGCGGCGATGGAATCCAACATCGCTTCGTCCATGTTGATGTCGATGACCTGCGCGCCGTTTTCAACTTGCTGACGCGCGAC
>SBBQ01000078.1 GCA_005239635.1 Uliginosibacterium gangwonense | reverse complement strand
GTTGACGTAGATGCCCAATGGGTTCTTGCGCAACCGCTGTTCGGTGCGCGGGGTTTGCAGGACGGTGGAAATCACGGCATTCCAGCGCTCGGTGCCGGCCGGCGCGCCATTGACGAAGCGCTGCTCCGTCCAACGGACGTTGAACGACGCGTCGCTGGCGCGCACGACGCTGGTGATCTGCACCGTGACCGACTCCTTGCCGACGCGTGCGAACGGGTCATGCGTGCGGGCGTACTCGTTGAGCACGCCCGCGCCGCGATCGGTGGTGTAGTCGTAGGCATCGAGCCAGTTCTGCCGCACGACGATGGGATCGATGGACAGCGAACGAACCAGCACGACGAAGTGCGCCAGGTGATAGGCGATCTGGGCATCGTTCGGCCGGTACGGCGTGGCGGCCTCACCGACCGCCCGAACCTGGCCGGCCTGATCCACTTCCACCACGTAGGGTGTGACGATGGACTGCGCCGAGCGCCAGACAAGGCCGCCGGCCATCAGCAACGCGAGCACCAGGCAACCGAAGGCCATCAGCCGCCAGTTCTTGGCCTGTACGCGGGCCGAGCCGATGCGCTCGTCCCACACCTGGGCGGCGGATTGGTAGGGAGTGGCAGGCTGCGGCGTATCGGCATAGCGCACCTGCGATCGTTTGAATCGCATGGTTTGTTCTCCTTGTGAATCGTTTCAATCGTCGGAACTGTGCAAACTCGGGCCACTGCTCGAACCACCGCCGTCGCCTCCGCGCAGCGTGTGGGCGGCGGTCGTGGCGGCATGACTGATCTGCTGGCGGCGGTGCAGGCGCTTGGCCCAGGCGGGTTGCGCCTGTTGCTGGTCGGCAGCGCCGGAATTGGCTTCGCCGGCAGTGGATTGGCCTGATGCGGCGGCGCCTCCAGATGGCGGCCCCGCCTCGTCGGAACGGAAAGCAGTTGCCGCGCGCTCCTTGAGCGAGCGCATCCCGGCGGCGGCCTTTTGGCCGGCGGCTTGCGCACCGGTCTTGGCAACGTTGCCCACGCCGGCAGCGGCACCCTTGAAACCACCGCCCGCTGCTGCGGAACCGGCTTGATAGGCCGAGCGCGCACTGCCTGCGGTCGAGGCAGCGGCACGCGCACCATTGCCAGCTATCTTGGCGGCGGTGGGTGCCATGCGCGCCCCAGCCACCACTGCGCTACCCACGCCGGTCGCAGCAGCACCGACCGCGACGGCCGTGCCGGCTGCGCCCATCGCTGCACCGGCCATCGCACCAGCGCCAAGCTGCGGCGCACCGGATACCAGGCCGGTGGCGATGCCGGGGCCGAAGATGCCGAGTGCGAGCATGGCGAGCGAGGCCAGCATCACCACCAGCGCATGATCCACGGAGGGTTCACTGGGCGTGACCTGGAACTCGGCGAACAGCCCTGTGCCGATGCCCACGATCACGGCTAGCACCAGCACCTTGATGCCCGAGGACACTACGTTGCCGAGCACCTTTTCGGCGAGGAACGCGGTCTTGTTCCAGAGCGCGAACGGCACCAGCACGAAGCCGGCGAGCGTGGTCAGCTTGAACTCGATCAGCGTGACGAAGAGCTGCACCGCCAGCACGAAGAAGCTGATGATGACGATCAGCCAGGCGAGGAACATCACCACGATGGGCGCGATGTTGATGAACACCTCCGGGAAGCCGGCCATCTCGCTGATCTGCTGCAGGATGGGCGCAGCGGCGTCGATGCCGGTCTTGGCCAGACGCCCCGGCTGCAGGAAGGTCGCCATGGTCATGGTCGAACCGGAAGCCGTCAGGCCGAGGCCGGCGAAGGACCGGAACACGATGCCGGACAGCCAGTTGAAGTTGCCAATGATGTAGGCGAAGGCGCCCACGTAAAGCACCTTGCGCAGGAGCTTGGCCATCACGTCTTCGCCCTGGCCGGAGGCATGACCCAGCGCCCAGTAGAGGCCGGCCAGGGTCATGTCGATCGCCACCAGCGTCGCGGTCAGGAAAGCGACTTCACCGTGCAGCAGGCCGAACCCCGAATCGATGTACGTGGAGAAGACATTGAGGAAACGGTCGATGACGGAGACGTCGTTCATGGCCGCATCCGTCAGTTGCCGTAGAAGTTCACGGACTGCGGCGTATACGCCGTGCCACCACCGAGGAAGCGGCGCGTCACCTCGCGGCCACGCTCAACGGCGGCGGCTTGCCGCGCCAGTTCCAGCGAGGCCGCGCGACCCTGCGTGAGCTGGAGCTGCTGGGTCTGGATGGACTGCTTGGCTTGCAGGGCCAGGAGCTGATTGGTGGCCTGCATCGCCTGCAAGGCGCCGGTGGCCGATTGACTCTGATCGACCAGATCGGCCAGCACACCCTCATCCTGGCTCAGATTCTGCGACACCTGCGCCTGCATGCGCATGGCGGTCCGCAAGCCTTGGAGCGTGTTCTGCCAGCGCTGGTGCGCATCCTGGAACATCTGGTTGCCGCTCACGCTGGCGGCGTACTGCTCCGGGTAGAGTTGCGCGAACTGCTGGTCCATGTTCTGGATGTCGAAGGCCAGCCCCCGCGCCTGGGCGATCAGTTGCCGCGTCGTGTCCAGGTTGGCCCGCAGCCGATTGACCACGTTGAACGGCAGGCTTGCGAGGTTGCGGGCCTCGTTCATCAAGGATTGCGCTTCGTTCTGAAGCTGCTTGATCTGGTTGTTGATCTGCTCCAGCGTGTGTGCGGCAGTCAGGATGTTCTGGGCCAGATTCGTGGGGTCGATGACGACCCATTGCGCGTGTGCGACGGGCATGGCACCGATCAAGGCGGCAACAGCGACGGCAAGAAGACGTTTTTTCATGGTGAAACCTCCTGAAATTGGGAAGCAAGGAAGGACGCGGCCGAGGGAGCGGACGACAATAGATCGGCCGCCCAATCGAGGCCGCGATGGCGCAGCCACGCACCTGCGAAGCCTGGTGTTCCGGCATCGCGCAGTACGTTGTCGATAGCACGTTGGTCTTGGGGCGTCGAAGCGCCCGCAAAGGCGAGCGTGACCGGCCCGAGGTCCAGGTCGAACAGGCGGTTGCCCAGACGCGACTGGTAGTAGTAGTCGCGCTTGGGCTGAGCCGTGGCGACGATCTCGATTTGCCGACTATTGAGCCCGAAGCCCTCGTAGATCGTGCGAATCTGCGGCTCGGTGGCCTGCGGATTCGGCAGGAAGATGCGGCTGGCGCAGCTTTCGATGATTGCCGGCGCGATGGTCGAGTCCTTGATGTCGGCCAGAGACTGCGTGGCGAAGATGACGCTGACGTTCTTCTTGCGCAGTGTCTTGAGCCACTGGCGAATGCGCGCCGCGAATACCGGGTCGTCCAGGAACAGCCACGCCTCATCGAGGATCAGCAGTGTCGGCGCGCCGTCGAAACGCTCATCGAAGCGCGCGAACAGGTAACCCAGCACGGCCAATACAGCGGCCTTGCTGTGCATCAGTTCCTCCATCTCGAAGCCCTGAACGTCGCCCACGCCCAGCCGGTCGCTGTCGGCATCGAGCAGCTTGCCGTGAGCGCCGCCGAGCACGTAAGGCGCGAGCGCCTGGCGCAGCACGTTGGATTGCAGCAGCACCGACAAGCCGGTGAGCGTGCGCTGCTCCACAGGCGCACCCGCAAGACTGACGAGCGCCGACCAGATGGCCGCCTTCTCATCCGGGCTGACTGCAATGCCTTCGTGACGCAGGCGACCTTCGACCCATTCGGCCGCCCAGGTGCGATAGCCCTCCCGGTCGATTCGTGCGAGCGGCTGAAACGCAATCGCACCGTCAGCACCCAGGTCGTAGTGCTCGCCGCCCAGGCCGAGAATGGTGGCGCGCATCGAGCGCCCCATGTCGAAGGCAAAGATGTGCGAGCCGGGATAACGGCGGAACTGCATCGCCAGCGTGGCGAGCAGAACCGACTTGCCCATGCCGGTCGGGCCGGCCACCAACGTGTGGCCCACGTCGCCGATGTGCGTCACCAGCCGGAATGGCGTCGCACCCTCGGTGCGCGTGACGATCAGCGGCGGGCCGTCGAGGTGGTCGTTCTTCTCCGGCCCGGCCCACACCGCCGACACCGGCATCAGATGTGCGAGATTAAGCGTCGAGACGATGGGCTGGCGCACATTGGCGTAGGCATTGCCCGGCACCGAGGACAGCCAGGCCTCCACGGCGTTCAGGGTCTCCGGAATGGTCACAAAGCCACGGCCCTGGATGACGCGCTCCACCATCCGCAGCTTCTCGTCGGCCGCGTTGGCGTCGGCATCCAGTACGGTCACGGTTGCGGTGACGTAGCCGAAGGCGACCTGATCGCTGCCCAGCTCCTGCAAGGCCGCGTCCGCGTCCGCGGACTTGTTGCTGGCATCGGTATCGACCAGCGGGCTTTCCTGTTGGAAGATGGTTTCGCGCAGCAGTGCCAAGACGTTCTTGCGCTTGGCGAACCACTGCCGGCGCAAGCGGCCCAACTCCTTTTCTGCCTCGGCCTTGTCCATGCACAGGAAGCGCGTGCTCCAGCGGTAGGCAAAGCCCAAGCGATTGAGGTCGTCCAGAATCCCCGGCCAGGTCGAGGTCGGAAAGCCACGCACCGTCACGACGCGCAGGTGCTGGTCGCCCAGCATGGGCGCCAGGCCTCCGACCAAGGGCGCGTCAGCCAGTAGCGCATCGAGATGGAACGGCACTTCCGGCACGCCGATGCGGTAACGGTGCGTCGAGACGGCCGCGTGCAGGTAGGTCAGCGTCTGGGCGTCGTCGAGCCAGTCGATCTCCGGCATCACGCCGTCCAGCAGGTCATAGATGCGGTCCGTCTCCGCCACGAAGGCCGACAGGCGTTCACGCCAGTCCACGCCTTGCGTGGGCGTGTTCTCGTAGAGCAGTTTGGCGGCCCGAGCACGGGACTCCTCGGGCGGCAGGTATTGCAGCGTGAGGTGGTAGCCGCTCTCGAAGTGGTTGCCAGATTCCTCAAAAGTCGCGCGCCGCTCCTCGTCCACCAGCCAGGACAAGGGCTCCGGGAAATCCGAGTGCGGATAGTCGGCCGCAGGTCGGCGTTCGGCTTCGACGAACAGCGCCCAGCCTGTGCCGAGCCGGCGCAATGCGTTGTTCAGCCGTGCCGTGGTGGCAATCAGTTCGCCCTGCGTTGCACTGTCCAGGTCCGGCCCGCGAAAGCGCGCCGTGCGCTGGAAACTGCCATCCTTGTTGAGCACGACACCCGGTGCGACCAGACCGGCCCACGGTAGCCAGTCGGCGAGCAAGGCTGGGCGCTGGCGGTATTCGGCGAGGTTCAGCATGGCATGGTCCTCACACGTCCAGCAGCGGTTTGTGTTTCAGGTGCGTGGCGAACACCTGCATGAACTGCGGATCGACGCGTGCCCCCCACATCGCCAACGAGTGGCCAACGATCCAGAGCACCAGGCCCGGAATCCACAGTTGCAGGCCCAGGCCCACGGCGGCGGCCAGCGTGCCGTTGGCAATCGCCACGGTGCGCGGCGCGCCGCCCAGCAGGATCGGTTCGGTCAGCGAGCGATGCAGCGGAATTTCGAAGCCCGGCAGGTCGTGGGCCGAACTCATACGACGGCCCCACCGGAGAAGCTGAAGAACGACAGGAAGAACGAAGACGCGGCGAAGGCGATGGACAGACCGAACACGATCTGGATCAGCTTGCGAAAGCCGCCCGACGTGTCGCCGAAGGCCAGCGCCAGGCCGGTGGAAATGATGATGATGACCGCGATGATTCGCGCCACTGGCCCCTGGATGGAGTCGAGGATGGATTGCAGCGGCCCTTCCCAGGGCATCGAGGAGCCGGCTGCTTTCGCGGTGCCAGCCGTCATCAGCATCGCGGCAGCCAGCAGCAGGCCGTGGTGGGTGGGCTCGGCCAGACGGCGCAGGCGAGCGAGGATCGAAGCCGGATTTACGGAAAAGCGGAAAGCATGGGCGTGCGTCATGGCAGTTCTCCAGAGGGGTTGAGGGACAGGGAAGGAACGATGGAAGAAGGTGGAAACAGCTCTGGAAACGGCGTTTCCAGCACGTCCGAGAGGGAATAGCCCGCACCGTCGAAGCCGGCGACACGGGAGATGGTTTCGATGCGGCGTTTGCGGCCACGGCCGACGATGAACACGACGACGTTCACCGCCTCGGCGATCAGTGCGCGCGGCGGATTCACTGCGACTTCGAGAACCAACTGTTCCAGGCGCAGCAATGCGCCCAGCGCCGAACCTGCGTGAATCGTGGCAATGCCACCGGGGTGACCGGTGCCCCAGACCTTCACAAGATCCAGGGCCTCGCCGCCACGCACTTCGCCGACCACCACCCGATCGGGGCGCAGCCGCATCGTGGCTCGCACCAGTTCGGTCATGGACACGACGCCTGCGCGCGTGCGCAGCGGCACATGGTCACGCGCGGCGCACTGCAACTCGATGGTGTCTTCGAGCACCAGCACGCGGTCGCCGGTGACGGCGATCTCGGCGAGTAAGGCGTTCGCCAGCGTCGTCTTGCCGGTACTGGTGCCGCCAGCGATCAGGATGTTCTGCCGCTCTCGCACCGCGCGGCGCAGGAACTCGGCCTGTGGGGCGGACAAGATGCCGTCGGCGACGTAGCGATCCAGGCCGATGATGTTCACGGCCCGCTTGCGCAGCGCGAAGGCAGGCCCTGGTGCGGCGGGCGGCAGGATGCCCTCGAAGCGCTCGCCGGTCTCCGGCAGCTCGGCGGTCAGGAGCGGTTGGCCGCGATGCACTTCCGCGCCGACGTGTGCGGCGACCAGCCGGATGATCCGCTCGCCATCCTCCTCGGACAGTTCCACACCCAGCGGTGCGCGGCCGGAGGACAGGCGATCCACCCACAGTGACCGGTCGGGGTTGAGCATGATTTCCACCACGTCAGGGTCTTCCAGCGCGGCGGCGATCACCGGCCCCATGGCCGTGCGCAGCATGCGGATGCGCCGGTCGAGCGACGTGGCAGTGAAGGATTCGGGTTGCGCGCTCATGAGGTTCGCTCCTGGGCTTCGGCCAACGCCGCTGCTTCGTCCAGCCGCGCAGAGTCGGGTTGAAGTTCCTCCACCACGTCACGCACCAGACTGCGCCCACGCAGCAGGTGACGGCCGAGTTGTTCGACGAATTGCTCGAAGCGCACCTTGCCCTGAGCGCGGGCCGCATCTTGGTGTGCCTCGGGAACTGGTGTGCTGACGGTCAGGAAGTAGCGAATGAACAGCGCCAGCGTCTCGATCTCGATGTTCTGATCGCGCTCCAGACGCTCGAGCTGGCGCGTCAGCCGATCCAGTCGCTTGGCGATGGCCGCCTCGCGCTGGTCGCCCGCATCCGGCGACAGCCAAGACGCCAGTGCCGCCGCGACGATGGATGACTTCGACACGCCTTTCTTGGCAGCTAGCTCGTCCAGACGCTTGGCATGCTCGGGCGGAATGAACAGGTTGAGGCGATATTGGCTCATAGCTGGATTCCGTCGCCGGGGTCGAGGGATGCCAGCCGGGCCGTGCGCTGCATGGCCGGATCGAGCTGGCGAGGAAGCGGCAATGGCAAGTCGTCGTCATCGAGCAGCGCCAGGTCGTTGCTGGCAGGCTCCTGTTCAGGGTGGTACTCGGCGACTTCGGACAGTTCTGGCTGACGGCGTGGCCCACCGTCATCGGCGGTGCTGGCTTCGCCGTCGGCCGAGCCTGCGGCGGCGGGTGCAGTTGGTACGGTGGGGATCACCAGACCACTCCAGTCGTCGGGCTGCCGAGGCGGTGCATCGGCGTAGCGGCTGGCTGCAAGCGTGGGCGGCAGCAGTACGCGCCGCTTGAAGTTCACGTCGGCGTAGTAGCGCAGCTTCTTCGCCTTGATCGGTGCCACGCTGGACACCATCACCACGGCCTCATCGGGCGGGAGCTGCATCACCTCGCCAGGCGTCAGCAATGGCCGCGCCGTTTCCTGGCGCGACACCATCAGATGCCCCAGCCACGGCGCGAGCCGATGGCCGGCGTAGTTGCGTTGCGCACGCAGCTCGGTGGCGGTGCCCAGCGTTTCGGAGATGCGCTTGGCCGTGCGTTCGTCATTGGTGGCGAACGTCACCCGCACATGGCAGTTGTCGAGGATGGAATGGTTCTGGCCGTAGGCCTTGTCGATCTGGTTGAGCGACTGCGCGATCAGGAAGCTGCGGATGCCGTAGCCGGCCATGAATGCCAGCGCCGTCTCGAAGAAGTCGAGCCGGCCTAGTGCTGGAAACTCGTCGAGCATCAGTAGCAGCTTGTGACGGCGCGCGATGCCGTCGCTGCCGTCGAGTGATTCGGTGAGTCGCCGGCCGATCTGGTTGAGGATCAGGCGTACCAATGGCTTCGTGCGGCTGATGTCGGAAGGCGGCACGACCAGGTACAGCGAGACGGGATGCTCGGATGCGATGAGGTCAGCGATGCGCCAATCGCAGCGCGAGGTGACTTCGGCCACCGTGGGATCGCGGTACAGGCCGAGGAAGGACATGGCCGTGGACAACACACCTGAACGTTCGTTGTCCGACTTGTTCAACACCTCGCGTGCGGCGGACGCGACGACGGGATGCGGGGCATTGCCCAAGTGCTTCGTCGTCATCATCCGGTGTAGCGTCAGCTCGAACGGGCACGCAGGGTCGGATAGAAAGTTCGCGACGCCGCGCAACGTCTTGTCCTCACCGGCGTAGAGCACGTGCAGGATGGCGCCGACCAGTAAGGCGTGCGAAGTCTTTTCCCAATGGTTGCGCCGCTCCAGCGCGCCTTCGGGATCGACCAGGATGTCGGCGATGTTTTGTACATCGCGTACTTCATGCGCACCGCGCCGCACTTCGAGCAGCGGGTTGTATGCGGCCGACTTCGCATCGGTGGGGTTGAACAGCAAGCAGTGCGAGAAGCGCGAGCGCCAGCCGGCGGTGATCTGCCAGTTCTCGCCCTTGATGTCGTGGACCACGGTGGACGCGGGCCAGGAAAGAAGCGTCGGCACCACGAGACCGACGCCCTTGCCGGAGCGCGTCGGCGCGAAGGTCAGGACATGCTCCGGGCCTTCGTGCCGCAGGTACTGGCCACGATGCAGACCTAGGAACACACCGGCAGGTTTGTCGAGGCCTGCCTTGCGAATATCGGCTGCTTCAGCCCAGCGTGCCGAGCCGTAGGTCGTGACCAGCTTCGACTGCCGCGACCGCCACACCGACATGACGATGGCGACCAGCACCGCAACCAGGCCGCTGCCACCCGCGATCGCACCGCCGACATCGAAGACGTGCGGTGCGTAGGCATCGAAGAAGAACCACCACTCGAACAGCCGCCAGGGGTGATAGACCGGCGTGCCGAACAGATCGAACCAGGGCGAGCCAAGGCGTACTTGAAAGCCCAGGGCGGCGGCTGTCCATTGTGTGGCACTCCACACGCCGGCGATCACGATGCTGAAAACAACTGCGATCTGCCCGAACAGCACACCTTGACCTTGCATTCTGGCCTCCGATTTCTCCCACATGGCAAGTGGCACGAAGACGTGCCGTTGTCATCAGGATCAGGGGCAGAACAAGGACGGTCAAAGACCGTTATCGGGACAAAGATGCCTTAAAAGGCATCAATTCATGCAGGAGGAAAACCAATAAAAATGCCGCAAGCAATGGCGCATTGCGGCGTATCGAGAAAATAAGCGCAGTTTCGTGGCGTGTCACCCACGATCAGAACTTGGGTTGCTCCTTCGGCGGCGTGTAGGGCATCTTGCCATCACCGAGAAAACGTCGGTTCGTTGCTTCGGCTACGCGATTGCAGAGTTCGTCGCCGAGCTTCGCACGGTCGGTCTTGCACTGCAGGCGCAGTTCCTTCAATCGCTCCGGATTGGCGGCGAGCGAGTCGACCGTTTCGGTCGGACTGGACGTACTGGTCGTCGCTGTCGGTTCGGATTTGCCGCAAGCTACCAGCATTGCAGCAAGCAAAAGCGGGATGATTTTCTTCATGGCTCGATTTCCTCCAGTGGATCGGGCTTTGCTCGCACAGCAGATGTCTTTCCATTTGGTGGCTCAATGGCAAAGGCTCGTTCAATGAAACGGGCCAGGGCATCAGACGGTTCGCCACCTACACGTAGCAGGTAAGTCGTGAGCAGATGTGAGCCACCTGCCAGCGGTCGCGCGATTACACTTGGTTCACGGCTGGCAGCAATTTGCGAAGCGCCGGCCAGCCCCAGCGCAAACCCTGCTGAAACTAACGTCATCATCAGGTCGAAGGATGCAACCCGTTCGGCGATCAATGGTTCTTGATTTACGCGGCGTAGTACGCGATCGACTTGGCGGGCATGTCCCTCATACGCGTTCCTATCACCGAGCGCCAAGGGGTAGCGCAGCAATTCGTCTAAAGGCACATGCTTGTATGAGAGCACGGGGTGACGTGCGGGAACTGCGACCATCAATGGATCATGCCAAACTGGTTCCGCAATGAGTCCGTCGCCAACCTCATCCGCCTGAGCAAACCCTACGTCGTATAGATCATCCTGCAGCCCTTTGATCTGCTGCAACAACGGCACCTCGAACAAACGAATCTCGATCTCAGGCTCCTCCTGCCTGCAAAGTGCCAAGAGGGCGGAAAAGCACGATGGCGTGATGCCGTCAGACAAAGCGATGCGCAATTGGCCGTGGAAACCGTTGGTGGCAGCCTTTACGCTGTCTCGGGCCTGCTGCAAGGAGGCGAAAACGCGGGGCACATGTTCGAGGAACATTCGGCCCGCGCGAGTGAGGCGGGTACTGCGTGTGGTCCGCACGAAAAGCTGCGCCCCTAGGTCTTCTTCCAGTTCTTTGATTGCACGAGACAACGGCGATTGCTCGATGTGCAGGCGCTCTGCTGCACGGGCGAAGTGCAGTTCTTCCGCCACAGCCAAGAAGCAGCGTAAGTGCCTCAACTCCATAAAAGCACCCCTTGTCCTGTCGGCTCAATGCAGAAGACGCCGGACGCGGACAGCGATCTCGTCGATTTGGGATTCATCGCAGACCAACGGAGGCAGCAGCCGAATCGTCCTCTCGCGGGTGACAGTGATGAGCAGCCGTTCCTGCTCAAGAGCCTTGCGCACCAGCTCGCCGCAGGGCCTGTCTAATTCGATGCCGATCATCAATCCTTGTCCTCGGATGGCAACGATGCCGGGGATGTCGACCAACGCCCTGCGTAGCCCCAGCAGCAGACGCCGGCCCAACACAGAGGCCCGTTCAGGCAAACCCCCACGCGCTATTGCATCGATGACCGTACAGCCGACCCGGCAGGCCAACGGATTGCCGCCAAAGGTGGAACCGTGGTTACCCGGCGAGAACAACTCTGCCGCTCGGCCACGCGCGAGGCAGGCGCCTATCGGAAAGCCGTTGCCCAAACCCTTCGCCAGGGTAACGACATCAGGAACCATGCCGGCTTGCTGGTAGCAGAACCAGGTACCGGTTCGCCCCATGCCAGTCTGTATTTCGTCAGCCATCAGCAGCCAGTCGCGTTCATCACACAAAAGCCGTAGCGTGCGCAGATACTCTGGCGATGCCACATGCACACCGCCTTCACCCTGTACGAGTTCGAGTAGTACCGCTGCGATGCCGGGCACGTGTTCGGCCGCTTGTCGAATGGCATTGAGGTCGTTGAAGGGCACCCGCACAAAGCCGGGCATCAGCGGCTCGAAGCCGCGGTGCACGGCTGGGTTGCCCGTGGCCGCTAGCGTGGCGAGGGTGCGGCCGTGAAAGCTGTTCTCCATCACCAGCACCTGTGGCGGCACTGCCTGCTTGCGGTTGGCGTGCAGCCAAGCCAGCTTGAGTGCGGTTTCATTGGCTTCCGCGCCCGAGTTGCAGAAAAATGCTCTCTCCATGCCAGTCAGGGTGGATAGCCGTTCGCCCAGGCGGGCCTGCCAGTCGATGCCAAACATGTTGGACGTATGCAGCAGTAGAGTCGCCTGTTCGGCGATGGCTGCTGCGACTTCAGGATGGGCGTGCCCGAGGTTGGTCACGGCAACCCCAGCGATGGCGTCAAGGTATTCCACGCCCTGTGCGTCCCACAAGCGCGCGCCTTGACCACGAACGAATGAAACTGGCTGTCGGGTGTAGACGTGCATCAGGTGGGGGTGGTGCGCAGGCGTAGGCATAGGGCAAACTTTCTATAGAAGTGGGTTCTCAGATATTGAAGGACGCTGGCTTGAACAGCGGCTCGCTGCTCAAGAGCCGCACACCTTGTGACGTGCTTTCGACCAAACGCTTTTCGTCGTAGGCGACCAGCAATTCCAGTTGGTAGCCGCTGCGCTTCAGGCAGTCAGCGATTTCCGTGACTGCTTTCCGCGCTGATGGCGTACTGGATTCAAAGTGCCCGAGAAGCTGATCGCGGTTGTGGATGATGAGGCGGTAGGTATTCATGTGCAGCTCTCCAGAGGCAGAACGGTTGTTGTGGGCAGCAGCTCGGCGCATTGCGCTTGCCGGGTGCGCCGCAGCGCCGACATGACCTGATCGCAGGCCAAAGCGGCCGCCTTGAACACCGAGGTGCCTGCCAGTAGGTGCCCTGTGACGACCGCGCTGAATAAGTCACCGGTGCCTTTTGGCAAAGCATCGATGCGAGGATGATTCAATATCTTCTGCCGGTAGCGAGTCACGACCACTACCGACATTTGATTGGCGGGCCAAGCCGCCGGGGCGGCACTGGTGACGATCACCCATTGCGTTCGATCGACCAATAGGGTTCGTGCGGCGGCGATGACGCTTTCAGGATCAGTCACCGTCATGCCGGTTAGCTGTTCCAACTCGAAGTGGTTGGGCGTTAGCCCGTGTGCTAGCGGCAACAGATAACGGTGGTAGGCGTCGGTCATACCCGGACTAACGTATTCCCCGTGGTCATGGTCGCCCAGTACGGGATCGATCACGACATGCAAGCCAGGCCGCGCTTGGACGGTTTGGTCGATCCAGTAGCCCAGCGCCTGAGCCTGTTCCGGGCCGCCGAGATAGCCGGTGAGGATAGCCCGGAGCCGGCACAGCGCACCGCGCGCAGACAGGTCGTGCAGATAGCCCGCGAACCAGGCGGCCGGCAAGGCGCCGCCGTGGGTTGTCGGATAGTGGGGCGTATTGCTGAAAACCACCGTCGGAACTGCAGCGACTGTCAGCCTATGCGCTTGAAGCGTAGGCACAGCCACGTTGTTGCCGACGCCTCCATAAACGACCTGCGACTGGACGGAAACCACGTCGATGGGCAGCGGCCGTAGCGATGGCTCTGGATTCGCAGCAACGGCAACTGCAGGGGCGATCAGGCACATCAATCCATCTCCCCATCTCCAGCCGACGGCCAGTAGTAGGCGTCCGGCGTAGCCCGCGCACCGAAGATGGCCTGTCCGACGCGCACGATGGTTGCGCCTTCTTCGACGGCGATTTCGTAGTCGCCGGACATGCCCATCGATAGTTCATTTAGGCCGATGCCATCCGGGGCTTCCTGGCGCAACCGGTCGCGCAACTCGCGTAGCTGCACGAAGCAACTGCGCACGCGCGCTGCCTCGACCGACAGTAGAGCCAGTGTCATGAAACCGCGCACTCGTAGCGCCGAAAATGCCGGCAGCTCCCGCAGGAACGCAGCCACCTCATCCGGCGGCAGGCCGTACTTGCTGGCTTCCCCTGATGTGTTGACCTGCACGAGAACATCCAACCCACGGCCTTCAGCTTGCAGGCGCCGCTCCAGCGCCTCAGCGACGCGCAGGCTATCCAGCGCCTGAAACTCGGCAGCGAAGCGTGCCACCAGCTTGGCCTTGTTGGTTTGCAAATGACCTATCACCGACCAGCGCAGGTCAGTCAGGTCCGTCATTGCTTCCCATTTGCGGTAAGCCTCCTGCGACTTGTTCTCGCCAAGGAAGCGGCAATCCGCAGCGTAGGCCAAGCGCAGGATTGCCTCGGGCTTGGTCTTGCTGACCGGAAGTAGGCGCACGCCGGTCGGGTCGCGACCGACCCGTTGGCATGCCGCCGCAATGCGTGCATGCACTGCCGCCAAGTTGCGGCGGAAGTCTTCCACCGAATCGGCCTGAGGCCAGTGGCCATGCTGGTCGTGCAAGGTGGAGATTTGCAGGGAGATGTCGGTGTTCACATTTGAGCCTTTATGTCGGGATATCCATCGCACCCCAGGGGGCACAGGCGTCGTCAATTGATGCTATCATTGTCCTATGTCAAACTTTATCACGTCCTAGGTCATGATGGGAGTTGTCGGGAAAACTGCGGCGGAAATCTTCGACAGTGTTCGCACGCTGACGCAAACGGGCGCATTGGCGCCGGGCCAAGAACTGCCCACAGTGCGCGATCTGGCAGCCACGCTGGACGTCAATCGCAATACGGTGTCGATGGCCTACAAGCGCTTGGTGACGGCCGGGATAGCGATCACGCGAGGGCGATTGGGCACAGTCATCCGCAAGCAGTCCGGCCCCGGCGAACAGGAAGGCTCGCTGCCCGGCTCGCCGCTGGCCGATCTAGGGGGGGGTAATCCAAATCCCTCTTGGCTGCCCGACGTCGGCGCAGCTTTGGCACGCAAACCGTACCGCCCACGCTTGTACGGCGAGCCCACGGTGGACCCGGAGCTGGATGCCTTGGCACGGCGATGGCTAACCGGCGACTGCCCGGAGCAATTCAAGGTCAATCTGACGCACGGCGCAGTAGATGCGATTGAGCGACTACTGGCGGCCTATCTAGTGGCCGGCGACAAGGTGGCCGTGGAAGACCCGTGCTTTATCGGTAGCGTCAATACGTTGCGTACCGCCGGACTGCATGCTGTAGGGGTGGCAGTCGATACCCAGGGGATGCAAGCTGAGGCGCTGGAGCATGCATTGGCGCAAGGCGCGCAGGCCGTCATCGTGACGCCACGCGCGCACAATCCGACCGGATGCAGCTTGAGCGCGATACGTGCGCGCAAGCTGCGCGCGGTTCTGGCGCGCTACCCACACGTGCTGCTCATCGTCGATGACCATTTCTCGCTGCTGGCCGTCTCCGAATACCACGATGTCATCCGACCCGAGGCCAGGCGCTGGGCGCTGATCCGTTCGGTGTCCAAGATGCTCGGCCCCGACCTTCGCTTGGCCTTCGTCGCCAGCGATGAACAGACCGCCCAGCGGCTGCGCCTGCGTCTGGCACCGGGTACGAACTGGGTCAGCCATCTGCTGCAGGATGCAGTCGGCGCTTGCCTGTCTTCGTCGGAGGTTGCCAAGCAGATTGCCCAGGCCCGCGAGGGCTACGCGCAGCGCCGGGAACTTCTTGCAACTGCCCTCGCTGCGCAAGGCATCGCCGTTACTTCACCTGCGGATGGTCTGAGCCTATGGCTGCCGTTGCCGGAAAGCAGCCAGCCAATCGTGCTGGCGTTGGCACGGCATGGCTGGCTGGTGCGCGGAGGCGAAGCCTTTGCCGTGCAGGCACAGGCGCACGGGCTGCGCATTACGGTTTCAACCATCAACGAGGCAAGCGCTCAAGCGTTTGCCAGCGTACTCGGCTATGTGCTCGGTCAAAGGTAACCATTACAACATAAAGAGAAAGCTATGAAAGTCCATTTCGTCGTACACGAATTGTTCGAGGCTCCGGGCGCTTATGAAACATGGGTGCGCGAGCAAGGCCATGAGGCCACGTACTCGCGTGTCTATGCCCATGAGCCGCTGCCGCAATCGACCGAGAACATTGACCTGCTGGTCGTCATGGGTGGCCCGCAATCGCCAGCCACCACCAAGGAGGAATGTCCGCACTTCGACGCCGTCGCCGAGTGCGCGTTGATCGTCCAATGCGTGAGCGCAGGCAAGGCCGTCGTCGGTGTCTGCCTGGGCGCGCAGTTACTGGGCACGGCGCTGGGCGCGCGCCATGAGCACAGCCCGGAAAAGGAAATCGGCAAGTTCCCCATCACGCTGACAGCCGAAGGCAGGTCAAGCGAGAAGTTCGCCCACTTCGGCGGCACCCTGGATGTGGGGCATTGGCACAGCGACATGCCGGGTCTGACCAATGGTGCGAAGGTCATCGCGTACAGCGAGGGCTGTCCGCGCCAGATCATCGAATACGGTGAACTGGCCTATGGATTTCAGTGCCACATGGAACTGACCCATGAGGTTGTTGAACTTCTGATTGCCGCATCGGAAAAGGAGCTTGCAACGCTCACTGGCCACCGTTTCGTTCAACAGCCCAATGCACTCCGAAAGAACGACTATGGCTACATGAATCAGCAACTATTCGTATTTCTCGACAAGCTGATGTCGGTATACGCCGTAACGCGGCGGTGAGCCCTGGGGGCGCGGAGACTGGATGCGGCGCAACACTGATGGATCAATCGCAGTTCTGCAACTCGATGATGGCAAAGCCGACCCGATTGATTTCCTGCTGGACAGGTGTAGAGGGAAATTCGGTGTGGCAGAAGCGACATTCCTGTGCGCTCAGGGATTCGGCTGGAACCCCCTTGGCCGACAGGTAGCGGCAACCGTGGGCCAGTACCGTGCCAAGCTCTTTGTCAGGGCTCTGGTCGCGTACAAGGATGTCAAAGTGCATCTTGCGACCATCAGGTCGCAGCACATAGGTATCAAAAACGGCGATCTTCACGGAGCGGTTCCTTCGGATGGAAATATCAGTCGGCGTTGCAAACAGGCGCATTGCCTGCCACCGGATCAATGCGCATGGTGCCCGTGGATTCACCTGGTTTGCGTGAGATCAACTCTCCCAACATTGCCCCCAGGCGCAAATCGTCAAGATGACCAAAATGCTGTAGCACAAGTTCGCCGCGACGATCAAACAACATCAAGGTTGGGGTTCCGTTCAACGCCCATGCCTGCATGGTGGCGGGCACAGACGAATGTTTGCTCGGGCGATCAATGGCAATCGGGAATATCAGCCGGTACTCATGCACAAAGGCACGCAAGGCATCGGGCGTCATCACATGGTGGTGCTCGAACACGCTGTGAAGCCCGATAACCACCAGATCCTTACGCGAAAAGGCTTGGTGCAGGTTGCTAGCCTGCGGCAGGCTGACCGTGGCACAACCACGGCACAACATCTGGAAGGCAGTGACCACCACCACCCGACCCCGCAAGGCCGATAGCCTCATGGATTCGGGGGTGTTCAACCATTCGCTGGCTTCGATTTCGTGAAGCATGAGGTTCAGACGTAATGGTCAATTGGCGAGTGGTCGTCCAATCGCATGACACGGCCATCGACCACCAGCGAAGGTAGCCTGGTGATACCCAATGCCTGGGCCTGGGCGCCGCGATCCTTCTGAATCGCCAAGTTCACCGACTCGAACACATGTACTGGTGAGTCGAACGCGGCCGTCACCGTTGCGCTGATGCCCTGACAGATGTTGCACCCGTCGTGAAAGAGAATGATTTGTGCCATGAGAACCTCCCAAGTTGGCTTCAGCGGTTTACCTTTCGGATGGAAAGCCTGCCTGACCCGTGCGGCGTCAGGCAGGCTCAAGATCACTTCAAGGCGACCTTCGGAAAATCGACCGGCACGTCCAAGGCCACGTTGATGTAGTTGGTGAACAGGTTCAGGGCGACGTGAGCCATGATTTCAACGATCTGCTCGTCGCCGAAGCCGGCCTGCCGCAGGCTGGTGACATCGGCGTCGGCGATCTGCGCGCGCTGCTCGACCACCTTCAAAGCGAAGGCCAGGGCCGCAGCCGTCTTGGCGTCGCTGGCTTGGCCGACCTGGGCGGCGGACATTTCGGCGGATGACGCCCCCGCGTTCTGGCCGAGCACGGTGTGGGCGGCCAGGCAGTATTCGCAGCGGTTGCGGTTGGCGATGGCCACGGCAATCTGCTCGCCCAGTTTGGCGCCGAGCGTGCCCTTGCCCAATGCCCCGAAGGCCGCCCACATGCTCTGCAAGGCGGCGGGCGAGTTGGCCACAGCCTTGAACATGTTGGGCGTGGCGCCAAAGGCTTGGTGAATCTGGGCCAGCAGGGGCTGGCTGGCGGCTGGGGCGAGTTGAGGTTCGATGTTGACGCGAGGCATGTCGATCTCCAAGAGGGTTCGGATTGAAGTAGAGGAAAACTGAAACGGCGAGCAGGTCTTACTTGTTAACCTTGCCGGGCAACGATAGGTCGCCCGATGCCACCTTGAAGGCATTGGTGACGCACAGCAGCGGGTTATGCACGCTCGCATTGACACGCAAGGCTGCCGTCACACCGTCGAAGCTGCCCGCCTCGACGGTGCCGATGTCGTCAAAGGGGACACGCACCTCAACAGTCTTGTTCTTGAATGTCGGACTCCATCCAGGACTGTCGATCAGGATGGGCAGGCCCGGCCAGGTTTTGGGCAGGCGGGGTTTGGTGCCCTCTGGAATGTCCACCACTTTCAACGCATCCGTGCCGCAGGCGGCGTCGGGCTGCAAAACCACCCAATGCGAGTGCCAAAGGTCGCCGTCGTTGTCCAGCTTGCCATCACCGTTCTCATCGAACAGCGGCGTGTCGTCGAAGTCAGGATGGGAAGTCACCGCGAAAGCCAAAATGCCGGCCTTCGGCTCGAAGCCAACAACGGATGGATCAAGGTTGGTGGGCCAGACATAGGAGAACACCGAACTGCCGGCCAGCTTGCCGGACTTCGTGGGGCGGGACGCACCAACCTTACCCGAGACGGCCATATGAAATACCACCGTGTTGCCCTCCGTACTGATTCGGGTATGCACGATGTCGAAGGGAGCCTTGACGGCCTTGTTGGCCTTGGAGGCAATGCCGCCATGGTGGCCAGCGTCGTGTGCGGACACGACGCCGTTCAGGCCAGCTAATAGCGAGATGAGGAGGAAGGAAGACTTCAGCGATTGCATGATTTGCCCTTTCTGTGGCGCGGTTAGGTGTGGGCAGTATGTCTGCGCTTTGTGTATGATTGGGTGTAATTTGTTCACATTGCATACCTATTCGTTCATATGCAGATATCTCCTCCTATCGACCGCCTCTCTGGCATCCTCGAACGCTTTCGAGTGCAGGCCCAGTTGCATCACTCCGGTGTGCTGTGCGGGCTCAATCACTTCGATGCCTGCGAAGGACACGGTTACTTGCACGTGTTGCGCCGTGGCCGACTGGATGTGAGCCATCCGGGCGCGCGCGATGTTCCCAAATCAATGCACTTTGAAGAACCAACGCTGCTGATGTATCCGCGCCCGTTCACCCATCGTTTCCATAACCCGCCGGTGGAAGGCTCCGATTTCACCTGCGCGCAACTCCATTTCGACGGTGGCTCGGAAAACCCCCTGGCACGAGCGCTCCCCCCTTTGATCGTCCTTCCGCTGGTACGCGTGCCGGGGCTGGACTTAGCGCTTGAGTTGCTGTTTTCCGAAACCGATCGCGTGCGCTGCGGTCAGCGACTGCTGGCCGATCGGTTGTTTGAGGTGGTCGTGCTCCAGCTATTGCGTTGGCTGCTAGATCATCCGCAGGAAGCGGGCGTTCGTCCCGGCCTCATCATCGGACTGTCTGACCCGCGCTTGGCGCGCGCTCTTGTGGCCATGCACGACAGCCCGGGCGAGGACTGGACGTTGGAGCGCATGGCTGAACGTGCCGGCATGTCGCGCACGGCGTTCGCCAATACCTTTCGGAAAACGGTGGGGCAGACCCCGGCCGACTACCTGACTGGCTGGCGTATTGCGCTGGCCCAAAGCCGGCTACGTGAAGGTCGACCAATCAAGATGCTGGCGGAAGAGGTTGGGTATGCAAATCCTTCGGCGTTATCACGCGCGTTCACCGCCAAGGTAGGAATGTCCCCCCGTGATTGGCTGGCGAAGACAAATTCTTAATACTGGGGTCAGTTCAGATCAGCGATGGTCCCCGTTGCCGCCCAAACTCCCAGGACACACCACCACCGCGAACCGTTGCTGCGAGTTGCTGCCCCAACCGATGTTCGATCACCGGCTTCCACGGCACCAGGCTGAATCCCTTGCCGTCGTTGAGTATGGCGTAGCGTCCGCTGGCAAGCATGACGCTGCGCCGGTAGATGCCGGCCACGCGCTGCCCATTGGCCACCGGCCGATGCTCCAGGCCGGTTTCGGCGGCAATGTCTTTTGCGGTCTGAGCCAACTCACGTCCGCGCAGCGTACCCAACAGATTGCGCGCCAGGATCACCCGCTGTCCGCGCCGCTCGGCCAGTCCTTGCTCGACTAGGAAGTCGGTGCGCTGACGTAGCGCGTCCTTGACCTCGCCACCAAAGCCCAAATCGCCCAGCCCCTTGCCGCCGCCGATCAACTGCTGGTCGAGCCATGTAGCGCCGATGATGCGGGCTTGCCGCTCGATGGGCAGGTGCGATTTCAGCTCCACGGCCACACCTCCACCCAGGCGCCGCGCGTCGTACTGCCGACCCCGATCGGCCAAGTTACCGGGCACGCGCCAAACACCTTCGGCTTCGCGCTCCACGATGCCCGCGCGGCGCAGGGCTTCGAGTCGGCGCACATGCGAGGCCACCACCTCGCGCGGGTCACGGTCGGGCGTGGCCCGACATTGGGCAACGGCAAGGTGATGGTCAGTGCGGTACACGCCGTCGACAGCCAGCGCGGCGATGTTGCTGTCGGCGGCGCGCACGTCGGTCGCGCCTTTCACTTCCACCACGGCGCCGGTCGGGTACTGTTCCAGTTCCGAGCGCGGCGGTAGCGAGACGTAGTGCGCCTTGCCGTCCGTGCCATCGACGATTAGATAGCCTTTGTCGTACAGCTCGTCGGCCAATCCCTTGGCTGCCACGCGGCCAATGAGGGTACGACCGTCATTGCCCGGCTCGAACACGGCCAACTCACGGGTCTTGCCGCTCATGGCGCGCTGCATCGTGCGGACGATGTCGCCGCGCTCGCCCATCGCCCGAAGGGTCGGCTCGGCCTCGGCATGAATGGCCCAGACGCCGGGCTGCTGCTCGGTCGCCAGTCCCATGTGCTGTAAGCGCTGCAGGCGGCCGATCAGCATTTGCCGCTGGCGTTGCAACCGGGGCTCGGCCAGCGTTTCCGGCAGCACCAGACCGTCGTCGGCCTCGCGCTGCAAGCTGCGATCCAACCCCGTCCATCGCTCCTGATCGACTTCGCGCTGCATGGCGCGCTGGATCTCCAGCTCGGTGCGTAGCCCCAGCCATTCGGTCGCCAACCCTGATGCCCGGTGGCGCATCCCCTCGGCAATGTAGTCGCGCGAAATAATGAGGTCTTTGCCGGTGTCGTCCTTGCCGCGCAGGACGACGTGCGAGTGCGGGTTGTCGGTGTTCCAGTGATCGACAGCGACCCACTCCAGGCGGGTGCCCAGATCGGCCTCCATGCGCGCCATCAGGTGCCGGGTGTAGGTACGCAGGTCGTCGAGCTGTTCGGCATCCTCGGGCGAGACGATGAACCGGAACTGGTGCCGATCCTCGCGGCCGCGTTCCTCGAAGGCAGCGGTGTCGGCCGCGTCGGTCGTCGGGCCGTAGGCGTGGCCCGGCCCGCCCTGGCGATCGACGCCTTCGCGCTCAATGTAGCGCAGGTGCGCAGCGGTTGAGCGTGGCCCGGCCTTGGCCAGATTGACCAGCCGCGCCTTGATCGTCACACGCCGGGCGTTGGGCGTGAGCGAGGCCCCGGCGAAGCGGGCCGCGACGTGGCCGCGCCCCAGCCGGAAACCGGGCCGCTGCCCCACCTTGCCGGCTGTCTTGCCGAGCTTCACGCCGGCCTTGTTCGTCTGCCGCAGCACCTTGTTGATGAATGCATCGCCGCGCTGCTTCGGCGCACCAGGGCGGACGCGAAAGCGGTCATCGTCGCGGCTGCTCATCGGGCAGCTCCATCCAAGACCATCATAGTCCGGCGGGCGAAGCACGCGCTTTCGCCAATGCCGATGTGGCATTGCGCACTTTCGCGGCACGCCGCTGTCTCTTGGCGCGTGCCGCGCCACCCCCATGTGCAGACAGGGTTTTCAAGCGGCCGGGTGCCGCGACCTTTTATCTTGCCTTCCGCCTTTGCCCCTCGCTTTCGCTCTGGGCGTCGGCGGCCCGGCGGTGCAGCGCTGCCCGCAGCCAGCCCGCCGGGGAACGCCGCCACGGCCACCGACCGGGCGTGTTCGAGGCAAGACGCCTGCACGTAGGAGGACGGCGCCGGAGTCTGCGCGAAGTGCGGTGCACGATACGCAGGATCGGCACCCGCATTGCACGCGCAGCAACACTTCGACGACCAGTGAAACAACATGCCGTATGGCACGATGAGGTGCACGGCAATGTGCAGCGAATCGCCGGCCATCATGGACGTGTCTCCAACCAGATCGGACGCGCGACACCGATCACCGTGGATGCAGCAACCGGCCCGAAATAACGGCTGTCGAACGACGCCGGGTTGGTCACGCTCAACAGGAACAGCTCGCCGGGTTCGAGACGGCGGCACCGCTGCCACGATGGCAGCAGACGGCCCAGACGGTCGGCGCGCAGCACGGCGGCCGAAGGCACGCCGTCGATGCGGACGATGCCACCAGTGATGCACACTTCCTGCGGAGCAATCGCGCCCACGCGCTTGAGCAATGGAATGCGCGTCGGCAAGTAGCCGCGCTGCGCAGCCAGCGCGGCAGCCTCGGTCGGCAGCGGGACCAGCACGATGCTATTCACGGGTAACGGACTTGGCAGTGAACCGGCCAGGTGGTCCAGCGGATCGACGCGATACCAGCCGACCGCTACGCTGTCGGATGGGTTGTAGGTCAGGCGCGGCAGCGGCCGCATGTGGTCAGGAAGGAAAGACACCCAGGCCAGCGCAGCGAGGCCGATGGCGGCCAGTGTCGCCACGATGATGCGAACGCGCCCAAGCGAGCGAGAATGCGGCGTGGTGCCGGATGTGGAAAGCGTCGTCATGACAGCGCTCTCCCGGCCAGCCAGGCGGCGTGCCGTTCGGTTGTGTAGGCTGGCAACGGTAAGTGTGAGGCGAGCCGATTGCCGAGCGTGTGCCAGTACGCGGGCGACACGTCGGCGGGCGCGATGCCTTGCGCCTCGATGGCGTCGAGTTGCACCAACACGGCGCGCACGGCGGGTTCCCCCTCGGCGTGCAGCAGCAAGCGCGCACCGGGCAGCACGCCGGGGATGCGCTGCGCCGCGTCCAGCGGCGTGCAAGCCTGCATCACCATGAGCTGCCAGCGCACGGTGCCGTAGTCGTTGGCGTGCCAGCGAATGCGGCAGAACAATGCGCCGGGCTGGAACATCGCGACGCGACGCCAGTGGTCAAGCCGGATGGTGCGCGTCGGTTCGCCGAAGCGCAGATAGATGTCGATGCGCTGCTCGATGTAGGCCAGCGAAACGCGGGTCAGTGGTGTGGTGCCGGCTCGGCCGACAAGTTCAGCGAGTGAAGCTGGTGGTGCAGCCGTGGCTGGCAAGGCGTGAGCGTTCACGGTGTTCTCTCCGTGGATGCCTCCGGGAACTCGCGTTCCAGCAGCGCGCGCAGCAGTTCGGCCACTGTCACGCTCTGCGTGAAGGCCGACACCTTGATGCGCGCGCGCATCGCGGGTGTGATGTCGAGGGTCAGGCGTGCGGTGTAGAGGTCGCCCTTCTGGAGGTCATTGGCTTCGCCCTGGCGAACCCACGCCTCGGCGTGTGGGTTCGCTGGTGGCCGTACACCGATGCCGACGCGCTTGCTGCTTGTTCCAGTCATGTCGGCCACCGCAGCAGTTCATCGACCAGCGCGGTGATCTCAAGTGCGGCGGCGCTGTCAGGTGCCGTCTCGCTGGCGAGCCGACCAGCGGCCACGCTGTCGGCGAAGACGATGCGCTGGTGCACTTCCGAACGCAGCGCGGGCAGCGGCTGGTTGGCCAATGCCTGGCGTGCTTCGCGGCCAATGATGGTCGTGCTGACGCGCCGATTGATGGCGAAGGCTGCGCGTAGTGCTGGTCGAAATACCTGCGCCTCGCGGATCAGCGCCACCATCTCGGCGGACGCCCACAAATCGTAGGGACTGGGCTGCACTGGGATCAGCACAAGCTCGGCCGCCAGCAGCGCCGAGCGCGCCAGCGCGGCGATGCGCGGTGGGCCGTCAATGACGACGTGATCGGTCCTGCGTGCCAGCTCTGGGGCTTCCTGGTGCAGTGTCTCGCGTGCGAGGCCTACAGCGCTGAACAAGCGCGGCAAGCCCTGTTGGGCGCGCCGCTGCGTCCAGTCCAGCGCCGAGCCTTGCGGATCGGCGTCCAGCAGAACGACTTGCAGGCCACGCATGGCCAGCTCACCAGCGATGTGTGTGGCGAGCGTGGTCTTGCCCACACCGCCTTTCTGATTGAGCAAGGCGATGATCATGGCCTGGTCCTCCGTACTGGAAAGCCAGGTTTTATTCGCCGTGCGAAACGCTTCCCGCCGTGCCGTTTGGGGTATATCCACCGAAATGGCGCGCTGTTTTTATTAGTTAAAGAATTTAAGTTAGGGAAGTTAGAGAGACCGAGAACCCGCGCCGCCATTGGGTTTTCGGCGGTTTTGCACGCCTGATAGCACGATAGGGACACGCCCGATAGCACGATACCCGCCACGCCTGATAGCACGAGGCCATTCACAGCTTCTCCCCGAGTTATCCCCGTGCCGTCCGCAGCACTGGCCGGAAAGTCAGCAGTTCGGTTCCGTCGTCCGGTATCCGCTCGATACCCAGGACGTAGCCCGGCATCGACTGCCGCGCCACCAGCGCGCGCAGGTCGCAGGCGAAGTCGTAGGGCTTCGCCGTGCTGCCCGATTTGCGGTGCAGGTGTTTGAAGTCGAACTGCCAGCCGCCTGGCTGCTTGCCGCCGTGCTTGCGCACCAGGCGGTACAGCCAGCGTTCGATGCCACCTGTCAGCTTGAAATACGCCGGGTCGATGGTCAGCACCAACGCAGCATCCATCACGCCGACAAAAAACCAGTCCGGCAGGATCAGCTCGATGCCCAGCGGCGTGCCACGGATGTCGGCCAGTTCCTTCCATTCGTTGATCCACGAGAAGCGATGCAGGCGCCGCCCGGTCGTCTCGCGGATGGAGGTGGCCACCGTGGTCGATTGCAGCCGATCCAAGGCCGCTTTGAGGCGCTGGTAGTCGCGCAGCGACGTACCGCGCCCGATGAAGCGCAGGATCTCGTAGGGAGTGGCGCGCATGAGCCGCGACGGGCGAATGCCCGCGTCGCGCGCTTCCACGATCTGGCTGGCCGCCCAGATCAGGATGTCGGCATCCCAGATCGTGGCGATGCCATGCTCCTGCGTGCCCTCCACGCGGATCGTCACGCCGCCGGCGCGGAAGTCGATCGGCTGGACGCGCTTCGACTTCGCCAGCGAGAAGAACGGAAAGGCCATCAAATCCTGACTGTCGCGCGGCGCCATGTCGCCCGGCAGCGCGCGGAACAGATCGAGCTGTTCCCGCTCCTGCATCAATCGCTGCCCCGATGATCGGAACGGCAGCGGCGGGCTGGACATGGCGATGGCCACCGGCGAAGCGCCGATCAGCGCGCACGGCTATCGGCCGAGTGGTGTTCGGCGTATTCAGGATCGGACGTGGCTTCGAAGCTGCGCTGGTCGGCCCAAACGTCGAGGTCGGCCACCGCGTACATGACGCGACGGCCGAACTTGCGGAAACGCGGGCCACCGCCGATCACGCGCTGTTTCTCCAGCGTGCGCGGCGACAAGCGCAGGTATTCGGCGGCCTCGTCGTTGGTCAGGTAGCGTTGGGGTTGTGCAGCAGCAGCGGGTTGCTGCTGCGTGGCGTGTGCGGCAGCAGGCCGCAAGGGAGCGGGTCGCATCGGGTAAGCCTCCATCGTTCAGGACAGCCTGGCCGCACCAGCGCGGCCAGATGGAGGCAGTCTCAAGAAAGGGATGCGTCCCGTTGAGGGTCGTTTTGCAGGGAAGGCAAAACGACCCTGCTCAAATCATTGGAGTCGAGCCAGGCGGCGATAGCCGCCGCGCATCAGCGTCAAGCCGCGTCGTACCAGGCGCCGCACGCGGGAACGCAAGCCGCCATCGGCGTACCAACCAGTGACCACTGCATCGGTACCGAATAGCCCCTCGGCGACTTCGCGCAAGGACGCCCCCGCCAAGGTGGCATCGAGCGCCTGCAAGGAGTGCAACTCCTGCAGAGCAGTCGGCGCAGGCCGTGGCCGAGCCGCTGCTGCGGGCGTGCCTTCGGGGGCCACGGCCAGCTTGTCCAGCTCGGCCCGGAGCACGCAATGGCGCGCGCAAGGCATGTCGCACGCGCGGATGGCGTAGACGTAGGCCATGCCATCCTCCAAGCTCGGCGCCAGCGTCAGGCGCAGGCAGCAGCCGGGCCAGCGTGTGGCGAGCATCAGGCGTCGGCCATCGTAGACCAGGTGCTTGTGACCGGGAATGCGCCACAACTCGAACGCGACGGCATTCGGTGGCGGGTCAATGTCCGGGTGAAGCTGCGCTGCGCAGGGATGGCCGGGAAGCCAGGCGGGATGCACGTCGCGCGCATCCAAGGCCGGGTCTTCCAGCATGCGCAGCCCCCAACCGTGGGCGGCGTCCGGTTTGCGGCGACGGCGCAGCCAGTCGCGGCGGTAATCGGGATGGCGGCGCAAATACTCCCAGGCCAGTGCCAAGTCATCCAGATGCAGCACGTAGAGATATGCGGCAGTGGGATACCAAGGTTCGGCGCTTTGATCGGCCATGACGCAACCTCCTGTTGGGCAGGGATCGTCGCCACGGTCGTCAGCACGTTGGAGCTACGTCATCAAAACCCCCAACGCGCTACCACCAAAGGGATAAACTCAAGCTGTAACGAGCGGTGTCAAGACTGATTGGCTCCGAAGGCTTACGTGGATCGTCCGAATGCGACGGTTGCGCAGTCCTGAATGGGGGCGCAGCACCGGATATCCTGCCGTAAGTCGCGAGGTGCATCATGTCCCTTTCGGTCAGGGACGCACCGCCTTGGCGCAAGAGTGGCAATTCAGATTGCCAACGTCATAAACCAGACCGAGAAAGACACAATGCGCCGCAACGGCCTGTGTCTGGATGGCCGACGAAGCGCGGCCAGCGACTCGATCAGTCGGGAATCGAGCCGTCGATCTGCGCCAGCCGGACGTACTCCGACAACGGCCGCGATGCTCGGAAATACAAGTCGCGTTGGATGGGTTGCTGACGCGGCCCGACGATGGCCGCCAGATCGGACAGCTTGACCGTTCCCAACTCCGGCATACCGATACCGAGGTCAATCAGGCCCCAGGCCGTATCGCCATCGGCCGGGTCGAGTGCAGCCAGCAACCAGGTGGCGTGCGCATCCGGCGTGAACAGTCGCACCACGGGCAATGGGTCGAAGATCCTGCCAGCGGCGCGTGCTGCACCGTTGGCGAGCAGCTGCGCATGCTGGTCGGCGGTGGCGAGTGGCTGGGTCATGGTCAGGAACCCCACGAAGCCGAGAATGCACGAACCCGCATTTCCGCGAAAGCGTGGAACCACCGAACCGGATGTGCGCATTCGTGCGCAAACACGGAAGCGCAAGCCATCGAATCCGCACATGCACGGAAACGGAGAAGCGGAATTGCGTAAGTCAGTGAAGGCACGGATACGGCTTCCCGGTTCTGTCGAAATCCGCAGGTGCGGTTTTCCGTAAAAGCACGGAAGCAGGCAAAACCGCAGTCGATGAGTTAAAGATAACGTGGTTTTAATTGTCTCGAAACGGGACGCTGCTGTCTATGCAGAAGCGTCCCGTTCAACCTGGCCGACCAGCCGGCGTTACCACTTTCGATGCCGAGTTGGCGCAGGCCTTCGGCGCGGCGGTGCGCGCGCTGCGGGCGGAACGCGGCATTGCACAGGAGTCACTGGCGAATCTAGCCGGCATCGAGCGTTCCCACGTGGGCAAGGTCGAGCGAGGCGAGCATATGCCCACGCTGGCGATCATCTTCAAGATCGCCAACGCGCTCGGATGTAGTACCGCCGTGTTGATGACCGAAACCGAGAGCCAGCTCGCGGCGGCCAGGTCGTAGCGGTTGTCGTGCTGCAATGAGCAGCACAAGGCCCCGCCGCAACGGGCGGGGCGTTTGGGCGGCCGTCAGGCTGCCTGGGGTTTGCTGCGCGACCAGATCAGGTTGTGCGTGCCGTCCTCTTCCTCGATCAGGCGGGCATAGATCGTCGCCGGGAATGTGGGGTCGTCGAGGGTCACGGATACGTAGGGCCGTTCGGCCTTGCTGACTTTCTTCCACGCCGCGCCGATGTCGTAGCCGCCTGCCGCCTGGACGCGGAAGTCGGGGGCGTTCTCGCTTTCCTTTTCGTTGGGGATGAGCTTGACCTTGACGTTGAGCGTCAGGGTGCGGATCGTGCCGGTGAAACCGTCTTTGTCTGCGGTGAAGGTGCCGATGGTGGCCATGATGTTTTCTCCTTGCGGGTTAACCAAGGTCGCGCCCATCGCGTCCTTGTTGTGATCCGTCAGGCGGGGGACGGGCGGGCTGCATCGCTTGCGGCCGAAACGCAGTGAAGGACCGGAAGGCGCAAAGAATTTGTCCCGCGAGGAATGCGCCGAACATAGTGGCAGCGCAGGGGAAATTGTTTGCGCCGGACGGTTGCGGCCATGAAGCCCGAGGCGCAGCCGAGCCCCCGCCAGGATTCACGACAAGCCAAGGACGCATGGGCCGATCGCACCGCAAGGAGACGGGGCGGTCTCGGCATATCCGCTGGGGCGGCTTCATCGGCTTGCCCCGTGATGCGGGCAAGGTTCATCACCCCAACGGTGAGCGCAAACGCCCCTGCCGCATCCTGTGGCGGAATGCTTGAGGGGTGGTGTGGAAGCTCCATGGCGAGGCTGGGCTGCGTGTCCGTGAACCGTCTCGTGTGACGTTGCGAAGACGAACCGGCAGCGTCGAGGACGGCACGTATTCGCGCAACCTGCCGCAGCAAGCCAAGGCGTATCTGCTACGCCCTCCCCATTGCCGGCGGGGCGCTGATCTGGCCGATCCGGCGCAAGCCGGTTCGGCACTCTCACAGGGGCGCCAAGCTGCGCGCGGCGGGGATGGGCCTTGCGCCGATCCCCTGGAGGCAAGCGAAGCGCGCAGTGCCACAGGCGCGAAGGTGCGTGAGGGATTGAAGCCGAATGGCCGTGACGGCAAAGGCGGCACGGTGCGCGGCCGAAAGCCCGGCGGCGCACCGCGCCGACACGCCCAGGCCGTTCCAGACTTCCAAGGATGAATAGAGAAAACGCGCTTGCTGGAACCAGCACAGCCCAAGCATCGAGCCATGCAGGCGATGGGTCACGAACTGTTGGATGATTCCGCGCACTGCGCGCGCTTGCATTTGCCGGGCTGGATGCTCGGCTGCCTCAACGTCGCCACCTGAGCCGTCGCACTGACGGCGACGTTCTGATTTTGCTGTTGGCCTTCGAGACCGGGCGCGGCCACTGCAGCGCCCGGATTTTTGCGTCCACCGCGCCAAGGGCAGAACGGCCTGGGCGCGGTGCTGATCGCGGTCATTCCTTTGTCTCGATGAGCCACCACACGGCACTGGGCAAGGTGCGGCCAGTGATGGGGTGAATGTCGGTGAGGTCGGCGCGGGCCGTCCAGCCCGAGGGTGGGCGGTAGCCGCGCACGTCGCCATCGCCGTGCCAGCGGCGGGCGCGTACCGTGCCGGGTGCATAGATCGCCGCCATGCGCGGGCGACTGGTGGTGCTGCGGGGCATGTGCATATCTCCTTTGAAGCGAAGCGCCCCGGTCGAAGCCGGGGCGCTCGCCTTCGGCGCAGATCAAGCGGCCAGCGCCTCGGCGGATTCATCCGACACAGCCTCGGCATCCTTCGGGGCGTCCTGCGCCGGACCATCCTCCTTCGCGGCCTCCTGCACTGCCGGGCCTTTGGCCTTGAAGATGGCAGGCATCCAGCCCGTGCCATCGGCCAGCCGCTCGGCTTCGCTGGCAATGTCAGCCTTCTTGAGCTTCGCCAGCCGCGTGACGTGCTCCGGCGCGTACTCGCCCACGGCTTGGAGAATTGCGGCCTTCGGGACGTGCTTGAAGTAGCCTTCTGCGGTCGGCTGCCACCACGCGGCCATGTCGAGGCTCACGGCGTGCGCCAGTTCTTCGCCGGGCTGACTCGGCGCAGCACGAGGGGTCACCACGTCCGCCGTCGAAGCCACGCACACGGCCAGCAGCCTGACCAGTTCGCCTTGCTCCATCGCCAGCAGCGCGGCGAACAGTTCGGCGCTGTCCTCGGGCAGCTTGCTGCCCCATGCCTGTTGCAGTTCGCGCAGGGCCACGGCGGCGGCAGATTCCGGCCAATCCGGGGCCATGCCTTCCAGCCGATCTTGCACCGTGAGGCGCACGCCCAGCGGTAGATCGTTCCCGTAGTGGCGTTCCTGAAGAACGGTCTGCACCATGCCATGCACCAGCGCGGCCAGCGCCACTTGCGGATGCCGGGCGACTTCGATTTGCAGCGCGGCGGTGCGGTGAGCGCTCAGGCGCTGCGCCAGCCGGTCGGAGATCGCGGCCTTGGGCGCGTCGTCGGCATCCTTGCCTTCGTCGTCGTGTTCGGCGTCTTCGCCGCCGAAACCCTGCCGCAACCGTTCCAGCGTGCGCAGCGCCTTGGCCTCGGCCTCGCGCAGCAGGCCGCGATGAATCACGGCTTCGCCGTTGCGGTCGATGGTGACGATGGCACCGGCGGCGGCCTTCACGGTCGCGCCGTAGTCCTGCAAGCCATCTTCCAGCACCTGCAACTGCTCGCCCAAGGCTTCGCCTTCCTCTTGCAGCGCGTCGGCCTTGTCCTCGGCCTCGGCCTCCAATGCGGCATCGAGGGCTTCGCCTACCTCCTGCATCTTGGCTTGCAGCTTCTCGATGCGCTGCGCCTCGCGCTTGGTCGGCTCGCGCCGCTCCCTCGGGGCACGCTGGAAGGCGTGCAGGTCGGCATGGGTCACGCCGAGCGTGGCATCCACCCATGCCCAACCTTCGCCGCGTACCTCGACGGCGATGCCCGCCAGCTTGTCTTGCGCCAGCCGTTCCAGCAGTGCGGCATCGGTCAGATACACGCCTGCATCGCCTTCCGCGAACAGGTCGCGGCGAATACCGCCGCCCGCCTGCTCGTAGGCGTCCAGCCCGACAAAGCACACCAGCGGATGCCGGTAGGCGTCGATTTCGCGCTCGGTGAGACGTTCGCGCAGCGCGGACGGTTGGCGCTGCCACGTCGGCGCATCATAGAACGCGGTTTCCTGCGCGGCGTGGTCGTCGGTGATGGAAAGGGCCATCAACTGATCGAGCGTGACAGCATCGGCGCGATAGTCAGCCATCAGGCGCGGCGAGACGTTCGCCAGCTTCAAGCGACGCTGCACCACCAGCGGCGTCACGCTGAAATCCGCCGCAATGTCTTCGATGGGGCGCCCCTCGGCCACCAGCGCGGCGAACGCCTCGAACTGGTCTGCCGGGTGCATGGCTTCGCGCTGCACGTTCTCGGTGAGGCTGGCGGTGCGGGCCGTGCCATCGGCCACCAGCAGGCAAGGCACCTCCCATTCCTTCGGAATGCGGTGCTTCTTCGCCAGCAGCTTCAACGCGGCCAGCCTGCGCCCACCGGCCACGACTTCGTAATGCTCGCCATCGGCGGCGGCAATCACGATGAGGTTTTGCAGCAGGCCCACGCGCTGGATCGATGCGGCCAGCTCGGGAATGGACATGCGCGTGGTCTTGCGCACGTTGCGGCCCGTGGGGCGCAACACCAGCCGCGACAGCGGAACCAGAATCAGGTTCTTGGTCGGGTCGGCGGCTTCCAGCACGGCGGCGGAAGTGATGGCGCGGGCTTCGGTTTGGGTAACGGCGTTCATGGTGTATCTCCAATCGAATGGAACAAGGAATGGAGGGGAAACCGCCCCTCCGGCAGGGAGACAATTCAGGCTTTGAGGGCGCGCATGCCATCGGCCAGCAGCCACAAGGCGCGGTTCAGACGGATGTTTTGGTCAATGCCCTGCACCGGGCGCGTGCTCTGCCTGCGGCCATTCGCGGTGCGGCCATGCAATCCGCCCTTGGTCAAGTTCTCCTGCGTGCGGTTGAACACGCTCCAGAGGTCGGGGCGGCGGTCGTCGAACCGGCGTGGCATCAGGATTTGCGATTCCGTGATGGGTGCGGGCTTGTCCGGGTCGTCGTACTTGAGGGACAGCGCGGCGCGGGCGAATACTTCGGATTCGCTATCGTCCAGCGTGATGCCGCGCATCAGGTCGCGCGATTCCTTCACTTGCTCGAAGCCGCCCAACACTTGGTAAGCGCCTTCGATGACGAGCCCGGCCACATCGCCTTTGTGGGGTACGCGCACATCGGCCACGGTGTCGCCGCAGACAAGGCCATTGCTGCAAACGAAGCGGAACATCCCGGCCAGCATCTGATAACTGCTGGTGCCGTCGTGCGAGTTCAGCAGCACGATTTCATTGGCTTCCGCGCCGTTGATCTGGCTGGCGTGGCGCAAGCGCAGCATGTGTTTCGTGTGCTCGCGCTTGCCTTCATCGCGCACGCGGGTCTGCGTCACCATGAAAGGCTGGAAACCTTCCTTGCGCAGTTCTGTCAGCACGGCGGCGGTGGGGATGTAGCTGTACCGCTCGGAACGGCTCTCATGCGGGGCGTCCGCGAAGATGGAAGGAGCCACGCGGCGGATTTGGTCATCGGACAGCGGGGAATCGCTGCGCAGCGACGGGGAACGGGAAGCGAAACGGGATGCGAGTTGCATGGTCTTTCTCCTGACAAAAAAGGTTTGCTGTTCACACCGCACACCGGATTCCAAGATTCGGAGCCCCGCCTTTCGGCTGTTCGGTGCGGTCGGCACGAGGAACCCGGTTGGCCTCGTTGCCACCGTCTTTCCTGAGTTCATCGCCCGCGACGGTCAGGAGCGCGCGGACGGGGGCCGTCAAGGAGGTAAGCGCAGGGTTGGTGCGGCCCGCAGGCGCAGCCGAGGACACGGCCCTGCGCGCCTTGACGGCACATGGCCGCGGGCTACAGTCGCGGACACGGTGATGAGCGAAGGAAGACGGCTGGACAGGCAACGGCCGCCTTGATGTGCTGACCGCACGGCAAGCGAAGCGCGCAGGCCCGGATCTGGAAGCCGGGCCGGAGGCGTCAGCCGAGCGGGGCGAGGGAACGATGGAAGCCCGAATGGGGCGAGACGCCGCAGGCGGCTCGATGCGCAGCACGACAGCGCGACCGGCTGTGTTTCCTGGCCGGGGACGCCCGGACTTCAAGATTCGATGAGCACCACGCCCTGGACAAGCCTGATGCCCCAGGCATCGGGAAGCCCGCTCTGTGATGGAGTTGCTGGTTTCTGGCCGAGCCGGCGCAGCCGGTTCGGCGGTATCGAGGGGCGCCAAGCATCGCGCGGCGGGGATAGCCCGCAGGGCTGTCCCCTGGAGGCAAGCGCAGCGCGCAGCACCGCAGGCGCGAAGCCATCGACATCGGGCGCGGCAAAAGGAAAGGCGCGTCGCCCGAAAGGACGACGCGCCGGGTTGTTGGCGCGCGATTAGCTCGCCGTCGCCGACACCATCGCCTCAAGTTGCTCGATGACGCCCGGTTCGACGAAGACGCAAGGCTGGTTGGCCTCGATCGGCACGTTGAACATCTGGGCGAACACGTGGCGCTTCAGATGCGCCAGCCGGCCCGTGCGATAAGCCTGCTCGGGCTTCAGGCGGCCGCCCGGCGAGCCGCTGCGCTGTGGGTCGCATTCGACCAGCGCGACGAAACCATCGTCGGCCAGCTTCTGGTGCTCGGCGCACAGGCCCCAGCCCGTCGCCGTGTGGCGCTCCATGCTCGCGCGAAGGCGCTTGTCCAGCAGGATGGCGCCGGTGTCGAACGCCTTGCCACAGACCAGGCAAACATGCTGTTCGAGGGAAACGTGTGATTTGTCGTTCATGACGATCTCCGGTTGCTCGGGCGGAATTGCCCGGAACCGTCGCCAGCACGGCGCAGCGCAAGCAGTCAGGGGTCAAGGACGGCCAGAGGGCCGCAAGCGTGCTGGCACGCGCAGCCCTTGACGGCGAGAACGCCGTGATACGGTGAAGGAAACAGCAAGACCGCCTCACACCACCACCGACGCACACCTGCCTTCGGCAAGTGCGCAGCACGCGCAGGCCCGAGAGGGCCGGAGCTGCGCCGCCGGACGCAGCAAAAAGGGCCGAAGCCCCTGGGTTCAGAGCAGGCCACGCTCGGCGAATGACGTTGTGGCCTCGCCGCCGACAACGATGTGATCCAGTGTGCGCACGTCCACCAGCGCCAAGGCTTCCTTGAGGCGCTGAGTCAGCAGCTTGTCCGCCTGGCTCGGCTCGGAATTTCCGCTCGGATGATTGTGCGAAAAGATCACGGCCGCCGCATTGAGATGCAGTGCCGTTTTCACGACTTCGCGCGGATAGACCGATGTCTGGTCGATGGTGCCGCGGAACAACTCGACGTATTCGATCAGACGGTTCTGGCTGTCGAGGAACAAGGCAGCGAAGACCTCATGCTCGAAGCTAGCCAGCTTGGTGCGCAGGTAGTCCTTGACCAGCGCCGGCGACGTGAACAACGTCCCACGCGGGGTCTTCTGGTCGATGACGTACCGGGCTGCTTCCAGAATCTGGTCAGCAGTCGCCAGCAGATAACGCCCCTGGTCGTCACGCACCAGCAGCGAGGAATCGAGAGATAGAGAAAGTTGCGACATGATCGTGCTCCGGTTGCTCGGGCGGAATTGCCCGGAACCGGCTCCAGCACGGCGCAGCGCAAGCAGTCAGGGGGCAGCGACGGCCGCCAGGACGCAAGCGCGCAAAGCGCGCGCAGCCCTTGACGGCGAGAACGCCGTGATACGGTGAAGGGAACAGCAAAACCGCCCACCCCCCGCCCGCAGAGACGACGGATGGGCAAGCGCAGCGCGCAGGCCGAGAACGTAGAGAGAGGCCGGAGGCGTCAGGGATCAAAGCCGCATGGCCATGACTCGGCACGAGGCATGGGGCAACGCCCGCGAGCCCGACGGCGGCACGCCGGGACGCTCTTCTGTCGCTACGTTCCTCTGAAACTTCAAACTCTCAATCCATAGGTAACGACGTGACCACACGCATTTAGCGCATCGTCAGCAGGTTGGAGATGAAAATAGTTTTGTCCATGGAGTCGTCGATTCAGCCAAGAACCGCTGTTGCGCAGTCAGCGCCTCCCTCAAATCATTGCCCAAATCGTGGTGCCCCTGACTCAATAGTTCTGCCATCACGCACTCGGCGATTTGCGAACCCCGAGGGAATGCCAAAAGCGTGCCTTTGGCCAGTACAGGTGGGAACTCCATGTTCGAACCAGAACCTACCAAACTCTTCACAGACCATAGTATCTGCCCGGCCAAATCCTTGGGGAGCAATAGCAGATGAAACCCATCGAGCAGCCATTGCACAGTCAAATGGTTGAGCCGGTAGAGATAGAGTTTCGAGGCCAGGGGAATTCGCGCGCCAATGCGCTTGGCAACATGCACGGCACCTGCGAGATGGTGAGAACCACCACTGTTATCAATGAACAAACGGCCATCCCAAGCTCGCACGCTAAACGTGTCTGAGCCACGTCCGTGCAGTAGCCTGATCTCGCCATGAGAACAAAGCTCTTTTAAGCTTGCATCATCCAGTCTGAGCGGGGGCTTTCCTTTTCTAGCAAATCGATTCTGCTCATCAATATAGTAGGCACCAAAAACGTCCACACTTTCGTGTGGCATATCTGCCGACTTACTAGCGGAGATTCCCTCTATATCGCTTGCGTCGCATTCAAAGTCAGGCACCATCGCCACTTGCACTAGCGATCCATGAGGACTTTGGAAAGCCTCCTTAGCGCCCCAGGCTGAGACCGGAAAGCGACTCCGCAAAGCAAAGTTGCTGCGGTCAAGATTGTCCAGGATGTCCCATCGACGGCGCGAGTCATCAAAAATCTTTGATTTTGGAGTGTTGAAGCACACACCTTTTCCTGCCGCCTCCCTGAACCCCAATAGCTCACACCAAGCTTCACAACGTTTCCGTACAAGCGCTGGCGGTCGTTTCCAAAACCTTCGCCACCACGACCATGTATGGAGTTCGAGCACAGAAATTGGAAACTCAGAGAGCGAAATCGCATGCATAGATTGCAAGTACCTGGTAGTTAGGCAAGCGCAGGCCCGCAGGGCCGGGGGGCGTCAGGAATCAAAGCCGGATGGCCGCGACTCGGCATGAGGCGCGGGGCGCAGCCCGCGAGTCCGACGGCGGAACGCCGGGACGCTCATAACGTTGGCGGCAGAAAGCCAATGAACAGCACGTCACGCTCAAACCGCCCCCTCAACTCTCTTGCTCTTCGGGGTACTCTGCTTGAGGAATTGATACCCAGCCATCGCGGGTAATGCCCGCCCCGATGCGGAGATTCTTGCTTTCGGTTGCCGCCCAGTGCCCACCCCGGTGTAATACAGCACGAATCACCGACTTCCGAGGATGATCCTCATCCTCCTTGGCGGAGCTGCATATGGCGTTCCAAGTATGCTTGTCCGGCATGCTGTCCAATCGTGGCCCGACCAGTTGATCCAGGATTTCAGTCGAAACATTGTGCCGCCCACCATGATGAGGCACCTGGAAATACCGAATGCCTGGCAACGCGAGTCCGGCAAAAGGCGCGTAGTCAATAACCTCTTGCAGCGCTTCACGCCCGGCATCGCCAGTAAGCATGACACGATGACCGTTCAGAACAGCCGACTGGACCACACTCATTTCATTTTCACGACTGGTAGGCTCCGGCGGAAAATGTTCCTCGCCCCACAGGGACTTGATGTAGGCGGTCGCGGCCTTCACCGCCCGGAATATGCTGCTCAGTGCGCTATCCAAAACACTTTCTTCAACAGCTTCCGGTGTCTTCGCGGAGTCCACGATCAGGTCGAAGTAGCGATCTAGTGTGGGTGCCATCACCATGAAGGGACCGATGTTCTGCCCCTGAAGAGGGGCATGGATTGGAATTCCCTTCTCAACCGCAAGATCCTCAAGAATTGCCGTGGCATCGTAGATGGAGCGCAATTTCCGTCTCAGTGCTTCAACTGATTCATAGGTCTCGAATCGATCAATCAACTGAGCTGCATAGATCCACGGCCTGTTGATCCAAAGATTTTTGACCGTGCATTGCTCCAGGACTTTTCGCAGCCCATTAGCGTGATCGCGATCGGGGTGTGTGAGGATCACATGGTCGATGACTGTTGTTCCATAGTACGTCTTCAGATGCTCGACGATCTGGTCTCCCGTATCCAGATACCCACCGTCAACGACGTGCACGCCCTCCGTGCCATTCACCGAATAGCGCAGCGTGATCGCATCCCCGCTTTTCGCTGTTTCGACGCCAAGAAAATCGATCTCGAAGTAGTCGGCCATACATTCCTCTCGTTCTATGCCAATAAAGTACTGGCGGCTTTACCTCTACCAACGATCCACCGCACACCTGAGTCCCGTCGGAGTCCATACCAACGACACAGCGGGAAGGCCGCCAGCATCCTCGGCAATACTGCGCAATGTATTTCGGTCTATGCCCGAATGTGCGCCGCCTTTCGGGTGGCTGTGCCAAGTTCCGATGAAGGCCAAATACCCCAAAGAGGTTCCATTCGCCGTGCGCAAATTTTGAACAAGTCCATTCGTCCCGAGGATAAAGCGGGCGGCCTCCCGAATGCTGTCAGGCGGCGCATCCACGATGCCCGCAATGGTGATGGTTCGATTCTCAAACGAGATGCGACCGACCAAGGCTCCGCCTGTTTCCAAAGCGCCCCAGTGCAGCGCATCAGCATGGATCGCTTGCACGACAGGGTGCAGAATCCGAATGTTCCAGCCACCATCGTCTGCTACGTCGAGCACAGTGGTCGGGCCGAGGCTGGCGCTGGTCCATGCCATGCCGAGGCCTTCGGCATCCGAGACCCCGGCGCAAAGCGTCGCCTCTTTCGGAAGTCCGCCAACAAGCCAGCGTTCCAGTTGCAGGCCAGCCAATGAAGCAGAACGCGAAACAACGGCATCGGACATTGGCATCGTCAGTGAACGGCAGTTGTCGCCCGCAAAAATACGCGTCGGCTCAGACGTATCGCCGGCAATCGACGCCCGCAGTTCCGGCACAAACCGACAGCACTCGAACAAGAATGCCGTGAGGTCGTCAACCCGACCGGCGCGACCAGGCCCTTCGAGCAAAACCGCGACACAGCGCCCCTGGCCATACATCACGATCCGTGCCAACCGCGCAAGGGATTGGTGCAGCGCCGTTGATTGTGTTTCTGCGGCCAACACCTGAAGTGAGGCCGTCGCATCCACGATGAGGGCCGCATCCTGCGGAACGGTTGCGGCAAACTGCGCAGCATCGACCAAGAGAGTCACTGCGTCGGTGTCGAACGCTCGCGATTGAAGATGCGACAGCGACTCAAAGGCCGTCTTCATCAGCGCCGACTTCCGAGGTGGGACCAGCACCGATGCCCGCTCAATGAGTGCATGCCGGGCCGCGTTGTGAGGCGACATGGACTCGTTATCGACGAAGGTCATTGAGCCGAAACCCGCTCGCCCCAGTTGCATCGCGATTTTCGATCCCACGCTTCCGCAGCCGAGCATGACCAGCGGCTGCGATGTGACCGCTGATGGAATGCCGGACGTTCTTGCCAGCAGTTCGGGAGACAACGCATGTGCGTGAAAAGCTGGGTGAACAGTGGCGTTTCGCTCCAGGAGCGATTGAGCGTTGAGTTCATAGCGCACCACGTAGGGCAATACCTCGATACTTCTCCCAGGTGAGCCCACAAGCGACGCTGGTCTTTGAACAGTCAGAATCACAATCGCATACAAGCCATGCATCCAGCCACGCGAGTCTTGCTGCATATCCAGAATCGAACGCCCGTAGTAGCCGTCCAAGCCTTGAGCCAAAGCGTCACGATCGACGCCGAGTTCCGCTGCTCGATCAAGCAACGTCGCGAGATCGACAACCGTCTCGGGTTGATAGTGGCCGACCACATGCGGGTGGCCGTCGGTCATTGGAGCCCGCGCAATGAAGGCCGCGGTATGGCCATTTCCCCATTTCCCCAACTTGTCGTTGTGAACCTCCTGATAGAACACAGGATCGACTTGAGCAGTCAGTTCGGCATTTATGATGGCGTATAGCTCGCCATCAATCGTCACGTAGCCTGCGGGAACCATCAAAATCGTGCCGTCAGCGGGAGCGGCGGCCGCGACCTTCTCGGCACTGAATACAAGGGTCGAAGGACAACTGTCTCGACGCGTCGGCTCCCATCCCTGTTCAAGGTCCAGCAATGTCCCGGCTGCGGCCTTGTGCAGCCAAACGATTAGCTGATCGACAATGGCGTCCAGACCAAACCGATGCAACAGCTCATCCAACGACCCCTCGAACAGGCAAGGCGAGACCAATTCGCCTTCGCGATGGGGGTTAATGTGCGGCAAGTTGAGCGGGAAGTCCGCACGCAAGAATGGCTTGGGTGCGGACAGGGGCCAGTCCCTGCCGAATACCAGAACGCATGTCTCGACCGAGCGCACGCCGGTCTCGGATACGCCATTGCGCCGAGACCTGCTCGGCAGTTCAACAGCAACATCGACTTCAATCTGCGTCGATTCACCACTTTTCCTTGGCTCGCCAACGCGGACAAGGCCCCTATGCCGCTGAAGTTGATGCAGTGCGTCTGCAATGGCGCCCGTCATGATGCCCCGTGCGGCATGGGAGTGCGCGCGGAGGTGATCACGGCCGCGGCCTTCGATCCTGCTTCCTTCTTCGAGGGAGGCTGCACACCCTGAGCGGTGACGGTGAAAACGAGGGGCTCCACGGATTTTTCGCTCGGATATTCGCCCGTGCAGTAGAACTCGCCTTTTGCTTCGTCCACGATTGCTACGTACTCACGCTTTGCGCGTATGCAGGGCGGATCGCTGTCGTCGTCTGCGATCGGCTTGCAACTGGCGACGATGACGGCGCCGTCGCGGGTCTGCGAAAGCGCCTTGCGGGCGTCGGCATCGAGCTTGGCCTTTTCGCCGTAGTCGGACCAACTGTCATAGGACAGCGAATGCCAGGAACAGTGATGCGGTGCCTGCATGATGTCGTATTCAAGCACATCGGCTTCGGCCTTGTGGCGCTGCCACTGGCGGTTCCAGATGAATACCTCGGCATCGCCACCAGTAAGGAATTTCGCGCCATCCGGCGTCTGTGCGTCAGCAGCCAATGTGATGTTCAGGATCACGCTGGACTGGTTCTTGACCAAGCACTCTTCCTCTTCTTCGTCGTCCTGGGCATCCAGGGGTGCCAAAAGAAACGCGGAGAAGAATGCGGAACTCTTGCCGTTGATTGTCGAGAAGCGCGTGTCCACCTTCCGCACAATCGAGGTGAGATCATCAGTTTTTCCGTCGATGTCTTCGCCCATGATCTGAATGCGGTCGCCGTTCCCGACTACGAAATTCTTGTCGCGGTTCAGTTGTACGCGCCGACGCGCCTCCGTGTTGAATGCCTTGGCGTCATCGCTCAAGGTGTGCGTCTTGCTGGCGCGTCGAAACACGATCGGGGACGACCACATCTCGCGGATCACGATCTTCTTGTCCTTGTCGTCCTTCTTGTCATCCGGATACTTGTCCAACGGCCCCAGGTGGAAGTGTCGGGTCAGGCCTCGGCAATGGTCTTGGTCTGGGTGACTCAGCAGGAACGCATCGACATACGGCCTGCCGTTCTCATCCTTCTTCAGCCGATCACGCAGATCCTTGGCAACGTCGCGCACGTCCTTCCCAGGGTCGTCGGCGTCTTGCCGGATGTTTACGTCGATCAGCAGGGTGGTTGCGTCGAGGTCGCCGAACTTGATGAGGGTCATGTCCCCGTTGTCGACGGGAAAAAACGTGATGGTTGTGGGCATTGGGGGCTCCGGGTAGACGACCGAAGGATGATCGCGTATAGTTAATGTACGACTATTTTTTATATCCGTCTACTTTTTAGGCGTAACTGATGCAAGAGCCACCTATCACTGCCGCCGATCCTGCTGAGCCCAAAGGACTAAGTTGGGGGTTGGAGAGCAGACTTCAATTCATCGATTTCCGTTTGCGCTGGGAGCGGCGCATCAATCGAATGGATCTCACTGAGCACTTCGGCATATCTGTTCCCCAGGCGTCACTGGACATTGCCAAGTACACGGAGCTGGCCCCGAGCAACCTAACTTATGACCGCAGTTCCAAGACTTACACGGCAGCATCGAGTTTTCACCCGCTTTACCAACGTAGTTCGGCGCAACGCTATCTAGCGGAGCTACTGGCCACAAAGATGGGAATTGTGGAACCGACGGCCAGCTTTATCGGCTCAGCACCGGAGACAGATTGGGCGCCGTCCCCCTGGCGCACGATCAATGAGCAGACCGTCGAAGCAGTGGTGCGAGCAATTCGGCAGCAGGAAGCCATTTGGGTGAGCTACCAGTCCATGACGTCCATGGACGAATCGGTTCGTCTGCTGTCTCCCCACGCCCTTGGCAATGACGGTTTTCGCTGGCACATGCGTGCGTTTTGCCACAAGCGCCAGCGCTTCAGTGATTTCGTCCTCGCCCGAATCCTGCGCATCGACGGCTTCGAAGCGAGCCAAGTGGACGCCAGCCAGGATTCGCACTGGCAAACCGTTTTGACGCTGGTGCTTGCACCGCACCCCGATTTGCCCGCTGCCAAGAAACGAGTCCTGGAGTTGGACTATGGAATGGAACACGGACAGGTCAAACTTCCATGCCGCCAAGCGTTTTTGTACTACACGCTGAGGCGTTTGGGTTTGCATACCAAGGAAGCGCCTGACCCTCTTGCGCAGCAGATCACTTTGAAGAACCGCGATGAAATTCAACCCTATATTGATGCCTTATCGGCCCAAAGCTAAGCACCTATGACGAATATTTTTGAACTGGTCAAAGACCCCTACGAGCGCAAGGCGCGCGTAATTCCAGGACTTCTTGTCGCTTTGCCGCTGCTCGTTCCCTTGCTGTGCGTCTACGGCGCAAAGCACCCGGTACTTACAGGCGTGATCGGCTTGCTTGGTGGCTGCGGTGCCATTTATGCGCTTGCGAGCGTAGCTCGCGGGCGCGGGAAGAAGCTTGAAGAGATCCTGGTTGCAAAGTGGGGCGGTATGCCGACAACCATCGCGTTACGCCATCGCGACAAGTTTCTCGATGGTGTCAGCAAGCAGCGCTACCACACGGCGATCACGGCCAAGCTGGGCATCGCCATGCCAACGGCAGAAGAAGAATCAGCAAGTCCTGACAAGGCAGACGACATCTACGTTGGCGCCACAAAGCGGCTGCGCGAACTCACGCGTTCCAACAAGCAACTCTTGCTGAAAGAGAACATCGCCTATGGATTTCACCGCAATATGCTGGCGATGAAGCCTGCAGGTATCGTGTCGTGCCTCCTGGGCATCGTCTACGGATTGCTGATTGCAAAGATTCTGCAGGTAGTTCCTCCCCATTTTGACCCGGTGCACCTTGCCGATCCGGGGCTTGCCGCAGGCTTGACACTGCTCATTTCGCTGGCATTACTTGCCGCTTGGCTGCTGTATTTCGATCAGGGCGCGGTCAGACGGATGGGGTTCGTCTATGCAGAACGCTTGTTTGAGTGCTTGCCGTCTTTGCCTGCTTCGGCCCCGCGGAAAAGAGCCTCAAAACCGACTACGGACTGAGATTCAATGCTCTTTGCAAATAGGCGCGTAACTCCGCAGGAATGCTTGCCTATCGGCTGACTTCCGACAGGGGATGGTCACGCCTCTTGGTTGGCAGCCGCGTGATTGCGATGCAGGTCCGAAACCACCGCGATCAGCCTGTTGATCGGTTCGGCCAGCCGCTTCGGCAATACGCGATGCTGCGTATGAGTCTTTAGGTCAGCGATCCAGCGATGCGCGACCCACACGTCTTCTTCGGGGTGGTTGTTGTCCACGCCGTTGCAATACTTGTAGCCAACGAGCGCATCCGTATGCGACAGCAGGATGCGCGCCATCGTCATGTGGAAGCGATGGGCCTGAAGATCCGCAGGGCCTTTGGGACGCGGTAGGGTCAGCCGTAGGCATCGCTGGCCGTTGAACTCGCTCCAGTCGGGGCCAACGACTTGTCCCGCGCGTTCCAGCATCTTGCGCGACTGTTCGTTCTTGCCATTGACCAAGGCAACGGCGACCGTACCCTTCGGGTACTCCAGCTTTTCGGCGAGCAGGTTCATCCAGCGCACCAACTTGTTCAGGGTCTCATCGTCGGCAAACACAAGGAACTGATGGCGCTGCTCGTCGTCCAGAAACGCCGGCAATTGCGCGTAGAGGGGGTACAGCAGGTCGTGGAGATAGATGTAGGTCTGCCGGCGTCCTTGCTCGTGGCTCCGCGTGGTCGCGGTCAATACCTGCTGCGCCCACTCGGGCGTGAGTTCGTCCAGCGCCATCTCGGTGATGTCGATGGAGATCAGCGGAAATCCGAGCGACTTCCCGATCAGCGCCTTGCGCCCGTCGAATGCGTGGCCGAGTTCGATTTCAACGCCGCCCAGCACCATCGGCTCAGCCTGGACCGGCGGGCCGAGCACAGCAACGTCGAGCCGGAACTTGCTGCCGAATGGCGTCTCCACGGGATGCTCGGTTGCCACCCGGTCGGCGCCGAGCAACAAGTTGCCTTCCAGCGGATAGTCCGACGCATCCGCATCCTTGAACGCCCACGGCATTGCAAGCCCGGCATTCAGGCGTCGTGAGAGTTCGGCCGCGACAAGTTCTTTCGCTCGCCGGTGTTCAGGGCTTTCCTGCACGGCGCGCCACCGGCTGGCCTCTTCATCGTCGAAGTGCGCTTTGGGGTTGAAGGTGTGCTGGGCAGGAAGCACCCGGAAATGGGAGCGCCGACGCAACTTCCCACTCTCGAAGGAAGGGCTAACCCATGTCACCATCTGCCGTGATGCGCCGGGAGACACCAAGGGCCACAGCTTGCGCGCATGTTCCCGGCTGCGAACGTCGCGTGCGGCAATCGTGGTCTGGAAAATCCCTTTTCGAGAGAAGACAACGATCGCCTCGTCCATTCCTGTCGTTCCCTTATGGCGATACGGCCGCTAATTTCATGGTGCCATCCAGCTTGCGGTGAATCAGCGATACCAGCGTCAGGATGTCCAGTGCGTCCTGTTCGGACATTGGCCAATTTGTCTTGGGTGCATGGGCCAGCGGATTGCGCACGGCGCCGAACAGGCCGATCAGCAGGTTAGCAAAGCCTTTCTGCTCGCTCTTTTCGGATTCGGTGGTGAGTGGCCCCAAGGCGAGAACGGGCTGCTGGCCCGCGAACGCTTTGTTTACCAGGTCAGCGCCATCGCCATTCAGACCCGACAGGAGGCGAATCCGCTCCGCAACGCCTTTCGTCGCCTCGAACACGGCATGGAAATAGTTTTCATCCAGCAGCTCGGCGCGGCAATAGTTCAGCACTTCCGCGTGGACGACGCGGCTTTCCAGCGCGGCCTTGAGTCGTCCAGCTCGTGCGCGCGCGGCATCAAGCGTCGTGGCCTTGTCGGCGTGCGCGACCTTGCCGTCGTCGCGCACGTAGAAACCGGAGAAGGCAAGGACGACATTGAGTTCGTCACGCCGCCAGGCGAACGTCGCTGGGTCACGAGCGTAATTCACCGGGTTCATCGCACGGTTGATGAACATGATGAGATGGTTGCCGATCTGGTGCTGGTTCTGTGCGCCGGCCAGCGCATTGAACAACCGCTTCCACTTGGTCATGCCGGGTGACGTGTCGGCAATCTCGATTTCTTGCAGCAGGCGTTCGATCTGCGTGCCACTCAGGCCGCGCTCGGTATCGGCGAGCACGCGGCACGCAGCTTCAAGATGCTGCGAGCTGAAAGGGTCAATTCGCGTCGCCAATGCCTGTCTCCCTCATCAGGCCATCAGATGATGGCCTGCAGGCCCTTGTCGGCGATGACGTTGAGTAGCTTGAGCGCCGGCCCCGTGGGATGGGTGTCGCCTTGCTCCCACTTGCGCACGGTCGAAGCGGTGGTGTGCAAATGTAGAGCGAACACCGGCTGGCTGAACTTCAAGGCTTCGCGTAGGTGTTTGATGTCGGCAGCGCTGAACTCCCGCACTGGCGGCGGGCAGATCGCGTCGAACTCGCGCATCGTCACCTTGCTGATCGCTCCCGCTTCGTGGAGCGCAGCCAGGTCGCCACGCAGGGATTCAATGATCTTGCTCACAATGCACCTCCAATAACACGCCCGACTGCAAAGCCTTCGACAAGGCCTCGGCGGACAGTTCCAGGAACACCTTGCCGGCGAATTGCAGCGCCTTCTTCTCGTCCTGCGTGATGTTCGCCTTGTCGCTCTTGGGGAACCCGTGCAGGAACACGTAGCGGCTGCCTATCCGGGCCGACAGCAGCGTGCGGTAGCCGCCGCTCTTGCCGCCGCCTGGGCGGGCAACTCGCTTCTTGTAGAGGAAGCCACCCAAGTCCGCGTCAATCAGACCGCTTTCCATCTCCTGAACCGCTTTGCACAAGGCAGCATCGGACAGCTTTTCGCCCGCCTGCCACCGCGCAAAATCCTTTCGCTTGAGGATGCGTGTCATCTTGACCTCCAAAGTATACCCGTAACGGGCATACTTTTCCAGTCCCCTGCGCGATGCGCGGGCGGGGAGGGCAGCCGAGCCGATTGGCGTGACGGCGACACGGCAATCAGGGTCGACATGCCGGGGCACTGGTCACCGATCATGCGGTCACCTCTTTGGGTTCTTGCCGCGTGCCGACGACCGACTTGCGCCGGTTGGCTACCAACTCGGCTGCCTTACGCACCGGGTCGTCCTCGGTGTGGACGTAGCGCATGAACATCGCCACGGTCTTATGCGCGGTCAGCGCCATGCCGACCTTGACGGGGATGCCGGAATTGGCAATGTCGGTCGCCGAGCGGTGGCGGATGCCGTGAGTGCCGACCTTCGGCACGCCGGCACGATCGAGGATGCGGCGCCATGCCGAGTAGTAGGCATGGGGACTAAGTGCCTTGTCGTGATCCTGGATGGATGGGCAGACATAGGGCGAATTACCGTAGCGAGGCGCGTTCGTCAGCAGCCGGCGGGCTTCCTCGCTCATCGGCTTGGACATATCGCCCGTCTTGCTGTCCGGCCAGACAACCCGGCCATTGGGCAAGTCGAGCCAGTCCCACTGCAACAGCAGGATCTCCGACATGCGGGCCGCGAACTCGAATTGCAGCCGGACGGCCAGCAAATAGATCGGATGTTCCAGCCCCTCGGCCTCGGCCTTGTCCAGATAGGTGAACAGGCTGGCCATCTGCTCGTCGGTGATGAGGCGGGTCGAGCCTTTCTCCGGGTACTTGGGTACATGGCGGCAAGGATTGGAACCGTCAGGCCGGTAGCCCCACAGTTCGGCCAGGTTGAACATCTTGCGAACGAGCGACAGCACGCGGTTGGCCTGCGTGGGTGACTTCTCCATACGCTTCATCAGCGCAGTGATGTCGTGGCGGGTAACCTCGTGGACCTTTTTGGTTCCAAAGGCCGGGATAACAAAGTTGTCGATCTGGTACTGGTAGCCGGCCTGCGTACTCGGTTTGTTGTGCAGCTTGGAGTGGTCTTCCATGAACCGGCTGCACAGTTCCTTGACCGTCGGCGCTTTCCGGGCCTCGGCCTTGTCGTGGCCAGGGTCGCCGCCGCGCCGGATTTCGGCTAGCCAGTCCTGCGCCAGCGACCGCGCCTGTTCGACGGTCAATTCGCCGAACTGGCCCAGCGCCGGCTTGCGGCGCACGCCGGAGTTCGTGCGGTACTGAAGCATGAATACCTTGCGGCCACTTGGTGTAACCTTGCACAAGAAGCCCGGAACAATCGTGTCCCGGAGTTCAAGGTCGCAGGTCTGTGCCTGAGCCGCGTCAACAACGCTTTTGGTCAGCTTGATCTTTGCCATTTGTCGCTCCTAGAGTCCCCCGATTCCAGGAGCCGGCTAGGAGCCAAGCGAAAAAGAACCGGGGCGGTTTGCATCGCGCACCGGCATATGATCCAAGGTATTGGCTCTACGGAAAACCTGCTACAGCAAGCTGTATCCAAGTCGAGAGTTTGCCTGGTGCAGAACCCATGTTGTGGCTTAAAATCCCTCGGCGGGAAACTGCCGTACCGGTTCGATTCCGGTTCCGGGCACCATCTTCTTTCTTGGTGAATACATCACCGCTCCATGTCGTAAATCAATAGAGCGGAATCATTCACGATGATTGTCATTAATCTCTGCTGCGAATATGAACACGGCTTCGAAGGCTGGTTCAAAAATGATGAGCAGCTTCAATCTCAAATCGACACGGGCCAACTAACGTGCCCCATCTGCGCGAGTCAGGTCGTTCGAAAAATGCCGAGCGCACCCTCTGTCGTTTCAGAGAAAACACAGCAGCGTGCGCGCAAAAAAACAGGGCAGGGCAGTGCGCCGGTAGCTGCCAGCCAAGTAATGGCCCAATTCAAAAATGATGTAATGGCCGCGCAAGACGTGGGCGACCAGTTTGCCAAGGTCGCACGTGAAATGCACCGAGAAGCACGCGAGGTCGTTCCCATCCGCGGCCAAGCTTCTGTTGAAGAAACGCGCGAGCTGCTCGAAGAGGGGATTGATGTTTTACCGATTCCTAACTGGGCCACTAAACTGGATTCCTAATGTATTCATCTGACACTGAAGGTCAGTACGAATTCATCTACACGCCGCCGCCCTTCATTGGTTTGGATGTGCTGTATGTGAGCAAGCAGGTGGTAATCGTAAATAAGCCCGCCGGTTTGCTCTCTGTTCCTGGGCGCGGTGCAGATCGCGCAGACTGCTTACTCACTCGTGTTCAAACAGAATTTCCAGATGCCATGACGGTGCATCGGCTGGATCTGGCAACCTCTGGCATTGTGATGTTTGGGCGTGGCCCAAAATTTCAGCGCGAACTCAGTATGCTGTTTCAAGCAGGAAAAGTTGAAAAGCGCTATATCGCAGTGGTGGATGGATTGCTAATCAATGAACAAGGTGAAGTAAATCAACCGCTGATTGTGGATTGGCCCAACCGACCCAAACAAAAGATTGACCATGAGACCGGTCGCCCAAGTTGTACGCGATACCAATTAACGGATCGAGACACTCAGCAAAACATTAGTCGAGTTTTGCTTGAACCCGTTACTGGTCGATCACATCAGCTCAGAGTGCACATGGAATACCTTGGGCATCCAATCTTGGGTGATGATCTATATGGCACGGAACGTTCGCGTTCCTTAGCGCTGCGACTCATGCTCCACGCGAGCAAAATTTCATTTCCGCTGCCAGAGATTGGCAAAGTCATTTCAATAGACTGCCCAGCTAACTTCTAGTGAGGGCAGTTCTGTATTAAGTGTTTCGCCCCAAAATTTAATAACGCATACTTAGCCGTTATTTTTAGTTTACATAATATACATTATACGTATATTTGATTGAGTTGTAGCCTGATCTAGGTCAAATACCCCTTTAGGTTATCTGTATTTAAGCTGCGCCCTGTCGATAAGCCCTGTGATAACAGGAGCTCATCGCATGTCAGTCATGTCAGCCGGTGAATCAGAACAAGGGTCAATGAGCGAAAGGTTTCGTTCATTGGTGCAGCTGAACGAATCGATAAAAGATGTTCTCGCGCTCTCATACGGCCTGAACACTATGTCCATTAATGCGATTGTAGTGGTTAATGATTTTGACACCCATATTAAGGCAGCAGAGGGTTTTCATCGTCGTTGGATGGGGTCCAATGAGGCCAAAAATGATTGGTGTGAACGAGCTAGCCAAATGCAAATTGACATGCTCTGCCCTCAACATGGTTCTGTGTACCAAGGGAAAGACGTAGAACGTTTTATTAACTGGTTTGCGGACTTAAAAGTTGGTGTGCTTAAGCACAACGGCGCTTCGTGATTGCCCAGCCACAGCTTCTGCAGGCACAATACTGCCAAATAGCTTAAAGCCACCTAATATTTAAGCCGATGTTAGATAAATAGAGAGGGATTTAGGGCTGAAATGGCAGTCGGTTGTGCCGGCATATCAGCTTTGGAAGCAGCAAGTATAGTTTTGATATTTCAGTAATTACTGAAATATGGTAGTCTCCTCGCCCTCATGTTCTGACGCAACGGGATCCGAAAAATGACGATTACGCCGCTCGCATCGAGGTTTGTAGCCCATTTTGGCGAAATGGGAAGTCGATGGGGGATCAACCGAACCGTTGGACAGATTTATGCGTTGTTGTTTGTTTCAAATAAGCCATTGAATGCAGAGGAAATAGCCGAGGCACTTTCGATTTCTCGTTCAAATGTCAGTATGGGCTTGAAGGAGTTGCAGGCGTGGCGGTTGGTGAAATTGCAACATCAACCCGGTGATCGCCGTGAGTACTTTTCAGCGCCAGACGATGTGTGGACTATTTTTTCAACACTGGCTGAAGAGCGACGCAAACGCGAGGTGGACCCGACCCTCACCATGCTGCGTGATGCATTGATGGAGCGACCAAGTGAGCCGGGCGACAAATTTGCACAACAACGCATGAAGGAAATGTATGAATTTATTGAGTTGTTTACGAGTTGGTTTAGTGATGTACAGAAAATGGAACCGAAAACCCTCATGCAGCTCATGAAACTTGGCTCTCGAGTAAAAAAATTGCTTGAAGTTAAGGACAAGATTGCCGTTATAGCCGGTAGCAAGAGTAAGTAAACCAGGAGCACAACGTGTTTGATTCAATTGCAGATCCAGTTACTTTGTCGCGTATGCAATTCGCGGCAAACATAACTTTTCATATCTTGTTTCCCAGTATTTCCATTGCGTTGTGCTGGTTTCTATTGTTTTTCAAACTGCGCTTTAACAGCACAGGTGACCAGAAATGGCACGATGCCTATTATTTCTGGGTTAAGGTATTCGCACTAACTTTTGCTATGGGCGTGGTGAGCGGTATCACCATGTCCTTCCAGTTCGGCACGAACTGGCCTGGCTTCATGATGAAAGTGGGCAACATTGCAGGCCCATTGCTGGCATACGAAGTGATGACAGCCTTCTTCTTAGAAGCAACCTTCCTCGGCATCATGTTGTTTGGCAAAAACCGCGTATCAGACCGCATACACACCTTGTCCGTGTATATGGTGGCAATCGGTACAACCTTGTCTGCGTTCTGGATTTTGGTGCTGAACTCATGGATGCAAGTCCCCGTTGGCTTTGAAATGCGCAATGGACAAGCCTTCGCAACCGATTGGATGGCGATTCTGTTTAGCCCTTCCCTGCCCTTGCGCTTGGCCCACATGTTGATCGCCAGTGGCTTGACTGTTTCATTCCTGATCGCAGGTATTTCTGCTTACCGCTGGTTGTCTGGCATTAAAACTGCCGCAGTAATGGCAGCTATGCGCACGGCCGTCGTGGTAGCTGCTGTGTTGGCACCAACACAAATTGTGGTAGGCGATTTCCATGGTTTAGTCGCGCTTGAGCACCAGCCAGCTAAGATTGCAGCGATTGAAGCTGTGTGGCACACCGAGAAAGGCGCACCATTGGTTCTGTTTGCCGTACCCAACGAAAAAACACAGAAGAATGACTTTGCAATTGAGATTCCTCACGGTGCTTCACTCATCCTGACACATGAATGGGATGGTGAACTCAAGGGCTTGAGTTCATTTGATGGTAAGACGCCACCTGTCCGGCCTGTATTCTATGGATTTCGAATTATGGTCGGCATTGGTGTCTTGATGCTGCTTGCGTCATGGATTGCGGTGGTAAAGGTACGACGTGGTGAAGTTCCGAACTGGGTGGCCAAGTTTTTGGTTGCGATGACTTTCTCTGGTTGGTTGGCAACGGTTGCGGGTTGGATTGTGACCGAAGTCGGTCGTCAACCCTACTTGGTGTACGGCGTATTAACGACCGCAGAAGCAGCTACCGACACGCATAGCGCAATGATTGTCACTACCCTGCTCATGTATTTGACGATGTATGTGCTTTTGGCTGCTGCCTACATCACTGTTTTGTTCCACATGGCGCGCAAGAATGACGGTGCACCCGCACCGAAGACCCCGGCTGTAGCAGGAGTAGCACAATGATTCCGACCGAACTGACCTTTGAAACCTTGCTGCCGGTAGTATTTGTGGGCCTCATGGCAATTGCCATGCTGGCCTACGTGATCCTAGATGGCTATGACTTGGGTGTTGGTATTTTGCTGCCGTTGGCTACCGACGAGCAAAAAGACAAGATGATTGACTCCATCGGCCCCTTCTGGGATGCCAATGAAACCTGGCTCGTTTTGGGCGTTGGTATTCTGCTGGTGGCGTTTCCTGCGGCACACGGCATGATTCTGGGTGCCCTGTACTTGCCGGTGGCGTTTATGTTGATCGGCTTAACCTTGCGTGGTGTGTCTTTCGACTTCCGCGTTAAGGCACACGACGACCACAAGCCCATTTGGAATGCGCTGTTCTTCGCCGGCTCCCTACTCTCATCCCTGTCTCAAGGGGTGATGTTAGGCCTGTTCATTGTAGGTTTTGACACCAGCTTGGCCTCTATCGTGTTCTCGCTGTTCGTGGCACTAGGCTTAGCCGCTGGCTACACCATGTTGGGCGCAAGCTGGCTCATTATGAAAACCGAAGATCGCCTGCAACGTCATGCAGTGTTTTGGATGCGCGGGGCGCTGCTCATGGCCGCCTTGGGTGTGTTGATTATTTCAGCTGCAACGCCGATGGTAAGTACCCGCGTGTTCGACAAGTGGTTCTCGTTCCCGAACATCGTGCTGCTGGCACCGATTCCGTTAATTACGACGGCTATCTTCATTTCACTGGAGCGCTTGCTGAAAGTCATGCCGCTGCCGAATGACCGCCTGTGTTGGGCGCCGTTTGCAGGCACCGTGGGCATTTTCGTACTGGCCTTCTATGGTCTGGGTTACAGCATGTTCCCCTATCTTGTGGTGGACAAGCTGACCATTTGGGATGCGGCCTCAGCAACTGAAGCGCTCAAGATCGTACTGGCTGGCGCCATTGTGGTTATGCCGTCGATCATGGCTTACACCGTGTTCTCTTACCGTGTGTTCTGGGGTAAGTCACGTGAGCTGACCTATATCTAAGCAAGATGTAGCGTGTTCCTAGGCTGTCAGCAATGACAGCCTCAAACAAATAAAAAGGCTGCCTAGGGCAGCCTTTTTAATTTGCCAATGCTCGATCAGTTATTTTGGACTGGGTTTAGTCGTTGCGCCATCAGTAGGCGCGTTTTGAACCTCAGCAGGATTCGGTTTTACTGCCGCTTTAGTCGGTTCTTTTGGCGCAGAACTGACGGCTGGGTTGCTTGTTACTGGCGTAGTGGCGGGAACCATTGGGGTGGTAGCAGACTTAGCTGGCGCAGCTGGGGTAATTACAGGAGCAAGCGATGATGACGGTGCAGCCGTAGCTCCGACTGGAGTGGCTGTCGTATTTGCTGCCTTTGGCGCCGGTATGGGCATAGGTGTCGGTATAGAAGCCGGCGTAGTTGAGGTATTTGCACTCTGTGCGCCAACTGGAACTGGGGCTGGAGTTTGGGGTGCCGCCTTGCTTGTGTTAGCGACGGGCAAAACCGCTTTTATGGGTAGTTCTGCAGGCTTGGCCGTGGGATTGGCTTGAGGTGCACTAGGAGCTGCTGCATTGGGTATTGGATTACTCGTTCCTGCAGCGTTGTTGGTTGTCGTGTTATTTTGCGCTGCACCCGGCGCAGTAGCGCCTAAATTTGCAGGCTCAGCAGTCGGAGCGGACGTGGCCGTATTTGTGTTGGGGGCCGCAACTGGCGCAGGCATAGCTGGGGCGCTAGGCTTGGGTGCCGGGGCTGCTACAGCAGGACTCGTAGATGTAGCAGCGGCAGCTTCGTTATTGATGAGATGTTGTTCGTTCAGATTTTCTTGCGGGGCAATTGGCAAAGGACGCGCCACACGTGGTGCCGCGTTAATCATGTCCACAATTTCAGAGTTGTTGCTCTTCTCCGCCCACTGCACAGCCGATTTTCCGCTTTCATCCTGCTCGTCCGGATCTGCCTTGTGATCGAGCAACAATTTCACTAATTCTTTGTGACCATTTCGGGCGGCAATCATCAATGGCGTCATGCCATTTACCCCGGCATGGTTCGCTTCTGCCCCGTTCTGCAACAAGTAGGTAGCAACTTCTGTTTGGCCTGAAAAAATGGCATAGGTTAGCGGTGTCCAGCCGGATGTGTTGAGTTCAGCACCCGCCTCTACCAGCATTTTTACAACCGGCATGTGACCGCGAAACGATGCCAGCATTAAGGCGGTGTCACCGGCGTAATTGCGGGTTCGCACGCGAGCGCGTGCATGTAGCAACATGCTGACGATTTTATCTTTGCCCTCACGCGCGGCGATCATGAGTACATTGGTGCCGTCATGCATCGCGCTGTTTGGGTCCATGCCCTTGTGTAACAAACTGTTCATGGCGATGTCATCGCCGATCTCTGCTGCCTTAAAAATATCGTCCAGCGTGGCGTGCGCACTCAAACTGAAAGTTGCACTGAGCAGCAATGCAATTAGGCGTTTTTGCATGCTGCTGCTCCTTTAAATAGATTGAAGAAATTACTTGATGTTATTTCTTTAACATATTGAATATCTTTATTTATTAATTCTGAAACGAGGTTGGCAACATGCGCCACATAAGCGGGTTCGTTGGTCTTGCCGCGATAAGGAACGGGCGCTAAATACGGTGAATCGGTTTCGATGAGGAGCCGATCATGCGGCACCATTTTGACGACCTCGCGCAGGTCCGCAGCATTTTTAAACGTGATGATGCCGGAGAAGGAAATATAAAAGCCTAAATCCAAGGCATGTTTCGCTACTTCAGCCGACTCCGTGAAACAATGCATCACGCCACCGGCTTCGCCTGCGTTTTCTTCACGCATGATGCGAATCGTGTCTTCAGACGATGCGCGAGTATGAATAATGAGCGGCTTGCCACATTGACGCGCTGCTGCAATGTGAGTGCGAAAGCGGTTTCTTTGCCACTCCAGGTCACCTTGCAAGCGGTAGTAATCAAGCCCGGTTTCGCCGATGGCGACCACTTTGGGGTGCGTTGCCAATTGGCAAAGGGTGTCCACATCGGGTTCGGCGCAATCCGTGTTGTCCGGGTGTACGCCAACACTGGCAAAAAGGTGGTCGTGCTGTTCAGCGATATTGCGTACCGCTGGAAAGTCTTCCAGCGTAACCCCTACGCACAAAGCGCAGCCTACGCCGGCAGACTTCATGTTGTTTAGGACTTCAGGCAAACGATCGGCCAGCCCCGGGTAATCGAGGTGGCAATGTGAATCAACCAACATGCGGGGATTTCTCTAGTTTAAAGCGTGTGTGTGGGGCGTGGCGACGCCAAATAAGGGCCGACAATCGTGTCAATCTTGCTGCGCAGCGCCTGCGAGGTTTCATCTTCACCAAACTCAATGCCGATGCCCTGTTGCTTGCCTGTGGTGCCACCCCCAGGGGTGATCCAAACCACTTTGCCTGCAATAGCTTGTTTGGTCGGGTCATCTAGCAGCTGCAACAACAAAAACACTTCATCACCAAGTTGGTAAGGCTTGTTGGTGGGCAGAAAAATGCCGCCACGTTTGAGAAACGGCATATAAGCGGCGTACAACGCAGACTTGGAGGTGATGCTCAACGACAGCATGCTGGGGCGCAGACCGGTCATTGAATTTTTGAGCTGTTCTGACATGTTTGATCGTTGCCTCTGTGATCGTTGACGCTTTGATCGTTCTCTCTAAGATCGTGACGCTAAACACCGTGAATTCGGGTTTGCCGAGTTGCCGGAGCCGATACCTCTTGTGCTATCGAGCTGGGGCAGGTGCCGCCACAGCGCGTTGGTATCGTAATAACAAATCGTCAAAAAACAGTCGTAAGTTGAGCGGATGATGCGCTACCGCACGAAATCTCACAAGGTCATCCATCAACGCCAGTAAAGACTCGGTGCGTGCCTGCCCTGCTAATTTGCCAATGGCAGCGGTTTGCGTAGGGAAGAAACGCACAGCACCACCAAATTGATGACTTAGTACGTCAGATAACCATTTTTGTAGCCAATCGACGAGTACGACACGCTCAAGCGTAGCGCGTTCATTTTTACGGCCTGTGCACCAGGTAGACCACTTCTCCGCCACGCTAATGGGATCTTGCGCGGCACTACCCTGTGCGAGATGTTTTACAAACTCAGCATAAACAGCTGCGGCTTGCCCCTGTGCCAACTCAGCAGCCAAATAAGGTGCGCCGCTACACAAAGCGAGGCTGGCATCGAGCAAGCACGCGTCTGCGGATTTACCTGCTTGGTGTTGCAGCCATGCACGGGCAGACTCGTAGGATGGCTTGTTTAAAGCGAGTTTTCTGCAGCGAGATAAGATGGTTGGCAGGAGCTTGTTAGGCTCATCTGAAACCATAATAAACAATGTATTATTTGTTGGTTCTTCAAGTAATTTCAAGATTGAATTTGCGGCATGGAGATTCATCCCCTCTGCCGGCTGCAACACCACGACGCGCCAGCCATGACGATGCGAACTCGTGCTAATAAAGTCTGCCAATGGGCGAACTTGGTCGATGCGAATTTGGCTTGATGCCTTATCTCCGCCCTCGTTTTTGCTGTCGCTTGCATCTGCCTCTGCCTGCAACTCCGATTCAGGGGCAATGAAGCGAAAATCCGGATGATTGCCGGATGCAAACCATGTACATGACGCACACTGATCACACGCGTAGGCGGTGCCGGTGGCGCGTTCGCACAACAACCTACGTGCGAGTTCTTGCGCGAATACACGTTTGCCAATGCCCATGGGCCCCGTTACCAACAGGGCGTGCGGCAGGCGTTCTGGCTGCGACATAAGTTTGACCCAGATGGGCGCAATCCAATCAGGTACCACTTATAAATCCAGTACTTAAAACGTATTCTTCAAGTTGCTTAGAAATAGATTCTGGCGCTTGCTGAGCATCAACCACCAAGTAACGAGCCGGGTTTTGTTTAACCCGTTCTAAGTAGCCTTGGCGAACGCGCTCAAAAAAACTTTCTTGCTCAAGCTCGAAACGATCCTTATCTGCACGGTTGGCACTAATGCGTTGCGCAGCAACGGCTGCAGGCAAATCAAACACAATGGTTAAATCCGGCTGCAAATCGCCCTGCACCCACGTTTCTAATGTTGCCAATCGTGTAGCAGGCATGCTGCGCCCCGCGCCTTGGTAGGCGTAACTTGCATCGGTAAAGCGGTCGCACACCACCCACTTACCAGCTTCAAGTGCAGGCGCAATCACCTGTGCAATGTGCTCGCGTCGTGCGGCAAACATCAACATGGCCTCGGTGTCAGGATGCATCGCTTGCGATAGCAACAAGCCCCGCAAGGCCTCACCCAGCGGTGTGCCGCCGGGCTCGCGGCTTTCTACCACCGTTCTACCGTTGGCGCGCAAGCAAGCAATCACGTGCTTAATTTGCGTGCTTTTGCCTGCGCCGTCGATGCCTTCAAAGGTAATAAATCGACCTCGCTTGGCGCTGCCACCGGCCGAGGTGCTGCATGCATCAGCGCGTTGTTCGGCTGGTGATTGGGATGTTGTGCTCATGTGCTGTGCTGCTAATACGTGTGGTATGTGTGCTGAGAGTTTGGCGCTAACTGATTGGCGTTAAGTGCTGAGCGTTCAATTTCTGCGTCTAGCGTTTTTGAAACCGGGCAACAGCTCGATTATGCGCGGCTAAGTCACTTGAGAACTCGCTACTCCCATCGCCGCGCGCCACGAAATACAAATAATTGGAGCTGGGCGGGTTGAGTGCCGCCGCTAGGGCATCGCGCCCGGGGGCTGCAATGGGTGTGGGCGGCAAGCCAACCCGAGTGTAGGTGTTGTAGGGCGTATCGGCCAGCAAATCGCGCTTACGCAGGTTGCCATCAAAGCGTTCGCCCAACCCATAAATCACGCTAGGGTCGGTTTGCAGCAACATGCCTTTGCGTAGGCGATTGGCAAAAACAGAGGCAATCATGGCGCGATCGCTGGCGACTCCGCTTTCTTTTTCAACTAACGAGGCCAAAATCAGCGCTTCGTAGGGCGTGCGTATGGGCAGCTTTTCATCACGCCCAGCCCAGGCTAAATCGAGCTGTTTTTGCATAGCCATGTAGGCACGGCGCAGCACGTCTGATTCTTTACTGTGCTTATCGAAGAGGTAGGTGTCAGGCATAAACAAGCCTTCGGCGGCTTTATTTTCGCTGCCCAGCTGTGCCAATACCTCTTCGTCGCTCAGGCCTTGTGTGTCGTGTTCTAGCTCGGTGTTGCTTGCCAATGCCGCACGAATTTGGCGGAAGGTCCAACCTTCAACAATGGTTAAGCTGCTTTGGCTTACATCGCCGCGAGTGAGCTTATCGAGCAAAGAGGCCGGTGTAATGCCCTGCCCAACCTCATAACTCCCCGCCTTAATTTGCCCGGCACGGCCTAACGCTCGCGCCGCCCATGCAAACAAAGTGGGCGACACATTTACACCAGCCTCACGCATTTGCAGCGCGGCAGACTTTGCGGACGAACCATTGGCAATGCGGAACTCAGCGGGTGTTGCAGCCAGATCTATGGGCTGCTGCCACCACCATGCGGCGCCGGCACCTGTTCCGAGAACAACCACAAGCAACAACAGAAAAAGGGTTTTTAGGCGCATGGAAATTCAGTATCAAGGCCACAGCATTGTTGTTGGGCAAAACAATCTTGCCGCTGCCGCAAGCAGCTGCGCCCCGTATAATAACCTCAAGCGAAGGCTTCAACCGCAGACTTGCCTGTACATCGCATGCTGCATAGCAGTAGAAAGCGCCTGTTAATCTGCCGGTTGATTGCCAAACTCTTCGCCACACGCTTCACCACGCTCGCAGCCCATATTCGTCTTCAGACAAAAATACGCCCCATGCAAACGCTCGCTGAACTGCTTACATCTCAAGGTGCCCAAATTGAAGCGGGCACCACTACATTTGCCAATCAAGATGCTCGCCAAGCCATTGCGCTGGCCGCAGCACAAACCACTCTCGTGCCACTTACGCATCTGGGTTTGATTCGTGTAGCAGGTGAAGACGCCGCGGTTTTTTTGCACAACCTGCTGACGCACGAAATGAAAAAATGGCCAGAAGGCACCGTGCGTCGTGCCGGTTTTTGTACAGCCAAAGGGCGCTTGTTTGCGCACTTTATGGTTTGGAAGCAAGGCGCAGACTACCTGCTGCAAATTCCGCTTGCGCTGCAAGAAGCGTTGCAACGCAAACTCAGCATGTATGTGTTGCGTTCCAAAGTTAAGCTCACCGATGCCAGCAGCGAACTCGCCTGCATCGGCCTTGCCAATGTGGCAGACGCACAAGTCCTAACGGCTGCGCTGCAGGCCGCTGGACTACCCGTGCCAGAACAAAACATGAAGTGCGCAACGGCCGAAGCCGCACAAGTGCTGCGCCTTGAAAATGGCCGCTACATGCTGTGTGTACCGCAAGCTAATGTGGCTGACTATTGGCAAAAGCTAACCGGTGCGCAGGCCGTGCCCGTTGGCAGCGATGCTTGGCGTTGGCTTGATGTGCAAGCGGGCGTACCCAACGTACTACCCGGTACGCAAGAAGAGTTTGTGCCGCAAATGGCCAATTACGACTTGATTGATGCGGTGAGCTTTACCAAAGGCTGCTACCCCGGCCAAGAAATTGTGGCGCGCACGCAATACCTCGGCAAACTCAAACGCCGCATGTTTATTGCACACCTTGCGCAAGACAACGCACCCGCTGCTGGCACACCGCTATACAGCCCCGCCACGGAAGACCAAGCCTGCGGTGCGGTGGTAGATGCCACACCTGCACCGCAAGGCGGCAGTGACCTACTCGTCGTTGTGCAAATTAGCAGCCATGATGCCGGCACCGTCACCGTTGGCCAGCCCGACGGCCCGGCGCTGCAATTTGCCAACATGCCCTACGCCATTACCCAAGCAGAAAGCGCCTAATCGATCGTTCTCAAATCGACATTCGCACAGCACAAGCAACAACGCACCCACTCGCCACAACAGCAGAAAACAAAACATCGTGCGCATCGACTACTTCATTTACTACCGCGTTAACACCGTTCGACTCGCCGAATTTGTCGCCTCACTCGTTTCCATGCAAGCCTCGTTGCACGCCGCCACCGGCGTAACTGGCCGCTTTAGACGCCGTTTAGACGACCCCGCCACCTGGATGGAAATTTACGAAAACGTAAGCGACCCACGTAAATTTGAAGTTGAACTGGGCGCCCATGCCCAGCGCCACGGCCTGCACGACTACCTGCAAGAAGGCCAAGCCCGACACATGGAACGCTTTCGCGGCGCTGAATAAAACCTACCTGCCCCACCCCGCCTCTCTTTTGCCAATGCGCCGATTGGCAAAACCCTCCGCACGCTTTTAAGCGCATTTTCCAATCGAGTTTGTTCGTATTGTTTGAACAAACTCGTATTGGGCTGCAACACGATTCAAGCATCAGACAAAAGTCATATTCACTCGACATAAGCATTCGTGTTGCTTATCCTCGCTGTTGGCATAAAGTTACCCACAATGTGGCGCCTTACTCACAGGTTTGCAGGGTTTAACGGGATATTTATGACTGTGCATACATACAGAACAAGACGGGAATCGCTGTTGGCAAGCACGATTTCAGGCATGCCCCACAGGAATATAGATCTCACGCAGGCACGAAACCCTGCAAAATTGACGTCTACTTTGAGTTAGGAGTGTTATGAAATCTCTCGTCCTTGCAATCCTCACCGCATTTATCGTTTCCGGCTGCGCTAGCGCATTAAATATTCAAAACGCAGAAAATCATGCACAAGCAGGCTACGTTGCTCAAAGCAGAGGTGATTGGCAAAATTCCATGCGCCAATTTGCCCAGGCAGTTGTCAATGCGGACCTTGGAGATGCTGACTCTCAAGGAAAATCGGTCGTAAATTATGAATATGGGCGATCTCTCGGCGTTCTTTGCAAATATGAAGATGCCGAAAAATACTTGTTACGTTCAAAAGAACTGAAAGAGCAACTTGGCCAGTCACCATACTTGGCACTATATGAACTCGGTCTTCTTAACGAAACGCAAGGCAAGTACACAGCCGCCGCAATTTACTTCGCTCAACTAATTTCAGAAATGAAAAAAGAGGGGCTACAAAGCCGTTACCCGCTGGGGGTCGCCGATGCCTATGAACGTTATGCTACCGCCTTGGAAAAAACAGGAAAGACAGCCGAGGCTTCAATCCAACACAAGGAAGCCAGCGCCATTCGCTCTGCCAATCCTGATGCAAAACCCTTCGGGGCGCTCACACCATATGGTACTCAGTGCGCAAACTCCTAACCAATCCATCAAGCGGGACGCGCTAAAGCGCGCCCCTTATGTCAGACGTTAGGCGTCTGAATTGAGGGAACTGATCGTGTGGAGAGAGATTGTCCGGCAGCATTGGCCTGAGCATCAGTTCTTCCCTGGTTGCTTGGCGCAACAAGTTGAAGAAGCTTGCGATCGGCTGTCAATCCAGTTGCCACCGGAGCTTCGCGAACTGCTTTGCGAGTCCAATGGGGTTCATGGGCCGTTCGGCCTGGGGCTAGTCTGGCCGCTGGAACGCATCGTCGAAGACAACGCGTCATTTCGCGCGAACGCAGACTTTGGCGAGTTGTATATGTCCTTTGATAGCCTGCTCTTCTTCGCCGATGCAGGAAACGGAGATCAGTTCGCCTTCGCCGTCAACAATGGGCGAGTTCGAAGGCCAGATATCTACGCATGGAATCACGAAGACGACAGTAGGGTTTGGGTTGCGCCGTCGCTCCAGCAGTACATCGACTGGTCTGCCTGCGGGAAGATCAAGCTATGAGGCTGCGTTGGCGGAGGAGCGTGGCGACGCCTAACCCTTCGCTCCACCTGACGTTCGCCAGCCGGCTGCGCCGGCTGGCGCCCGCAGGTGAGCTCAACCGTTAGGCTCTCATTGAGTACCGTATGAGCGTAATTCAATTCACCGTTGGAATTGGCCTCAAGGCACCCATTGCGGATGGTGTTTACGAGGTAGGACCATTCACTGTTGAGGTTTCCTATCCATCGGTTGTAAACCTCGGAATGGGCCCTGAGCGTCTGCCAATTGGGCTATCCACGGTTTTCTCAATAAGCTGGGAAGACGTTAAAGGCGAGGATGCTAAGCATCTTAAAGCGCAGAGCTACCATCGGCACCTCACCATCCATAAGGCACTTGATGCAATCAATGAATTGTTTCAAGCATACAAGTTGGTCCGCGTAGGGCACATAGATAGCTGCGGCGTCAGAAGCATCGGCATCCATGACACGTTGTTTTATTTCTCATCAATTGATGGAACATCTTCTGGCAACCTAAACGTCCGATGGAGAGGTGATCGCTTTCAGTCTCATGGTGCATCCCCCCATGATCCGTTCGGTACAACCGCGCTGGCGGCAACACACATCGCGACTAAAACACTGCCCGTCGCCAGACGTTATTTGCGCTGTTACGAGTTACTTGAACATGGCTTCTACTCGGAAGCCTTCATCATTGCCTTCTCGGTCATGGACGACCTAGTCCAAGAAATGCAGCACAACCTACTTCAACTCAAAGGCATGAACGCAAAGGCGGACAGAGATTCACTGCTGCGGGGAATTAAAGAAAACCGACTCAAGCTTTACTTGGGGCCGCTACTAAAAATCACGGCAGGAAGCACTGCAACTGAGCTTTGGCCTCAGGCGGAGAAGGCGCTTGAATGGTTAAATAGAATTCGCAATAACATTGCACACGGCGGCTTTGGCGCGGACTATCACTCAGCAGCTGTTGGCATCTATGCATGCATTAAGCTACTTCACACATTGCATGCAGCCAATGTCATGGTCGCGGAGTTCCCAGTAGAGTTCTTTCGCCATGCCAAACTGACCGCTGCCTGGACACTGAATCCTCCCGCGTGGGTGCCCGCCGGAGCCCAAGCTGAAAACATGGATTTTGACTCGTAGCCAATGTGTGCCCGCACCAGCCTAGTTTCAAGTAGCAAGTGCAACACCTGAAAATGCAGGCCATCTCAGCTACAACGCCCTTCCACTTCGCGCCTCAGCCTAACTGTAGGTTCAACGCGGACGCCAACATAGGCCATGCCTTCGGCATTTTCATGGCCTATGTCGGTACCCTCCGCACTTCGTGCTCCGGCGCCGGTTAACCTGGGCGTTAGGCGCCTAAAGGAAAAAATCGTGTTCATAGTGTTTCTCGGATTCATAGCTAATCAGTCCGCCGCTTCGACTTTGTTTTTCCCCATTGTTTGGCTGGTGATGCGCAAGCGAGGTGGTATGAAGCTTGGAATTGGGTGGTTGGTCCCGGGCATAATCGCTACTGCTTTCGTCGGTGGGCTTGCCCGATTCGCCTTTTGGATGGTATCCGGAGAAAGAGCCGGGGCTCCTATTCGCGGCGATGCTGGGTCGTTTTTCTACCTCGTGCTGCCAATTCTTACCGCCAGAGGGCTTTGCGCGCTTCTCAAGTGGCAAATGCGGCGCAAAATTTTACGCCCCACTGCAAGCCGGCTCCGCTCTGCCGGTTAACTTGGCGTTAGGCGTCACAGGCTATGTTCTTCGTTGATGAGAGTATTCAACACAGTCTCGGCTACATCTGCGTAGGCTTTGTCTACTGCAAGGATGCGCCCGACGAACACATAGCTGCGGCATTGCGCAAGGCCAGGCTTACCCCGGGAGAGAGCGAGTACAAGAGCGGTGGCCGCATGGCCACTTCACCCGAACTTCATCTGCTTCGGCGAGAGATATCAGAGATTGTTCTAGATCATTGCAAACTTGGTGTGTACATCGCTCCGACTTCAGAGCGACAGGTTCTACTTGCAGGCACAGTCGCTGCCGCTCGATCGATGGTCATTACCAATGGACTGCCGGCGCCACAGCCACTATACGTCGACCAAGGTATTACAGGTGAGCCTGAACCACACCCAAACGATCCCATCGAACTTAGGTCAGGGTGTGACTCCAAGGCCGTACTAGGAATCCAGCTTGCGGACTACGCCGCATATCACTGCTCATATCTCTTGAAATGTGCACTTGAAGGTTCTTCCAAAGTGGTGCGTGTCGAGTCAGTGCCTCATCCGATGTCGGATGAGGACGTCGATCTGGCTTGGATGATTCGTACAGCGACGCGGCGGAACTTCTTCACCGAGTGTCGCGATCCTCGAACGATTGACGGAGACGACTGGTTCTTCAGGGTTGCTGGTTTTGGGTCTTTCTTGTCTTCTGGACTCAGCGAACATCACCGGCAACTTGCAAAAAAAACCTTCGACGAAATGTACCTTGGCTGCGTATGGTGACGCCTAACCATTCACTCAACCGGACGTTAGATGTCCACAACTCTCCACAACACCATCACATGATGTTTAAAGAAGCATGTCATAGCGATGCAGAGCGAATCGCAGATTTAGTGAATAACGCTTATAGACCCGAAACACAGGCCAGCGGATGGACGCATGAATCAGGATTGGTTTCTGGGCCGCGCATTCGTGCTGAACAAGTGCGCCAGTTGATAGGTGAAAATGGCTGCGTACTTGTTTCTTACGATCAGGATAGCTTGGTGGGTTGCGTTCATATTGAGCGTGCTTTCCCCTATTGTTGCATTGGCATGTTGGCCACACTGCCTACTTGGCAAAATAAGGGACTGGGCTCGGCGTTGCTTGCCGAAGCAGAACGCGTTGCGGTGTTTCGATACGGTGCGCACGGCTTCATCATGCAAGTGCTTTCTGCAAGGCCAGAACTCTTGGCCTACTATGAGCGCCGTGGCTACCAACAAACGGGTTCCATTGCGCCCTATCCTTTAGCCGCAGGTGTTGGGCAACCCATTGATCCAAATTTGCAGGTGCTAGAACTCTTGAAACTTGTGCAAACTGAGACATCTGTTTAAAAGCTGCGCAAGTTGTACCCATCGAATGTCTTCCACACCCTCCGCCCCACTCCCCAATGTTATCTGCCCGCTATGTGGCGGCAATAATCAATGCGGCCCAGCAAACATGGGTTCATTCGATACGCCTTGCTGGTGCAAAACGGCAAGTATTAGCCCCGAGGCATTGGCAAAAGTACCTAAAGACCAAATCAACCGAGCGTGTTTGTGTCCGCGCTGCGCGGCGGGGTTGTCTGAATAAGCGCGTGGGGGCAGGCTAAAAAAGCGTGGGCAAAAATTGTTGCTTGCGTATCTTTTGCTAATCAGGTTTAACGCGCTTTTTTCTCCATATTCACATGCGGAATTCCCGCCTCAAGGTATTCATCGCCCTGCACTTCAAAACCCTGCCGCTGGTAAAAGCCTACGGCATCAATTTGTGCGTGTAGGCGCAAGCAATTTAGGCCTCGCTCGTGCGCGGCGTGCATTAGCGCCAGCAACACGGCCTGCCCTACGCCGTGTCCTCTGTGCGGCTTTAACACGGCCATGCGTCCGATATGCCCGTCTGGTAATAAACGGCCCGTTGCAACCGCTTGCCCGTTGGCCCATGCCAGGGCATGTAACGAAGTGGCGTCGTCTGCGTCCCACTCCAACTCTTCGGGCACGCTTTGCTCTTCAATAAACACAGCGCGCCGAATCGCTGCAGCTTGGGCCTGCGCTTTTTGCCAATCGAGTAGCTCAACCTTGATAGGCGTCAGATTATTCATACTTAAACTCGCGTTAGACTGGCGTTTTAGGCCACAACTATATGTAAAAAGGTGCGTGGCAATGTTTTGAGATGGAACCTTTGCTGCGCCGGCGTGACAGAGTTAGGGTAAAACAACGTGAACGTCACCTAAGCAAGCCCGTTCGACACACATACTTTGCGACATAACGCATTTTGCCAATCTAGCTGCTATGCCAACTCATTTGCGTACTATTCATTTACGTACAACGCGTTTGCGTATGTCTCATTCGCAGTCACCACGTACTCAGCGCAACTTCAAACAGCTGAGCATGATTAAGCCACGGCATTTGCTGTGCGTGTTAGCTGCTTTGCCAATGGTACTAGTGGGCTGTGCCAG